>JAZUBO010000008.1:0-61233 GCA_045638585.1 Acutalibacteraceae bacterium
TCCAAGCGTGGTTGAGAACGTCGGAAGAACAGTAAAGACTTTTGATTCCGACTTGCTCTAAAAGATAGTCGTAAGCAATGGCGTACCCCATACAAACGCCTGTTTTTAAAACTATGACTCCATATGCGTTGCGTGCACTTCTCGGTAATGAATTGTTTTGTAAGTTTTCGTAATCGTAAGAACAATGCAAAGCAAGTCTGTCGTGTAAAATAAGTGCTTTTTCTAAATCTGTTAAATTCGGGTTATCTTTAACATCATATAATAATTTGTTTGCTTTAGCCAACATCTCCTGGTGCATAGCTTCGTATTCAGTGTTTGTATAGTAAGGTGCGAAAAAAAGTTTTGTAAAAGTTCCGCCCGAATACTGAAAACCCATAGCACCTATTCTGAAAAGCTCGGGTGAATTGTACCATATTAATTCTTGCAATGCTTTTTTTACAGAATCATTATGCGGTATATTAAATTGGCTGATATCAATAGTTACGTATAAAGATTCTGAGTTATAAACAGTTTTAAGCTGTTCAACCAAATAATCATTAAACTCCTCAAGATTAAAATAAACAGACAAATCTAAAGTAGATGAAGCTGCATCATAAAGCTCGGGAGAAGACAATTCTATTTGAGGAGAAACAATTTCTGCCGCGAAGGCAAAATTAGAGTTTATAACGAACAGAATTGCAGCAAGAAGAACAACAAGTGTTTTTTTGGTTGCTTTTTTCATAATTACCACCGCCTCAAATTAATTATAAACTAAATTGAAAGTTGCAGTCAATTCATTATATGTATGAAATTACAATATTCTGTTTATGAAAAATGCACACCACAAGGTGGTGTGCATAAAATTTAAATTAAAGTTTTTCAATTTTGTCTGCGAGATTATCTAACCAATTACCATTAAAAAGCTCAATAGCACCTGCATCAACTGCAGCGGCTAATTTGTTGTTTATAGGTAATTTTGAAACGGTGTCAACTGAGTGTGTCTTTGCAACTTCGTCTATATGACTTTCGCCAAAAATGCTGTGACGTTTTTTGCAGTCAGGGCATTCAAAATAAGACATATTCTCAACAAATCCCAAAACAGGAATATTCATAAGAGAAGCCATTTTAACCGCTTTTTCAACAATCATACCAACTAATTCCTGAGGTGAAGCAACAATTACAATTCCATCTACAGGAATGCTCTGGAATACGGTAAGTGGAACATCGCCTGTTCCGGGAGGCATATCTACAAACATAAAATCAACATCGTTCCAGATGACGTCGCTCCAGAATTGTTTTACTGTACCGGCGATTACAGGACCACGCCATACAACAGGGTCTGTTTCGTTTTCGAGTAAAAGGTTTACAGACATAACCTCGATACCGGTTTTAGTGGTACAAGGTAAAATTCCCTGTTCAGTGCCCTGTGCACGTTCCTTTAAGCCAAATGCTTTAGGGATTGAAGGACCTGTAATATCTGCATCAAGAATGGCGGTTTTAAATCCGCGTCTTTTCATAGAAACCGCTAAAAGTGATGTTATAAGGGATTTTCCCACACCGCCTTTACCACTGACAACACCAATGACTTTTTTAATCTTAGAAAGTTCATGTGGCTTTTCCAAAAGACTTTCTTGCTCTCTTGAAGAGCAGTTCTGACTGCAAGTACTGCAGTTGTGTGTGCATTCGCTCATTAAAATCATCTCCTAATAATGTAATAGGTATGATACCACAGTACGGCATAAATATCAAGATGTTAGTATTTTTAATTCATATTGCACTATAAACGCCAATTTATTTCAATTATTTTGTGGATGAAAAACTATTGACATTTAGGGCGTTTTTTTATATAATGCAATGTGCGATTGTCAAAATTTATAAAAAGACATCAAATGATTTTGTAAAACAGGTTATTATTTTACACACTACTTTCACTTCTTAAATAATTTACCTGAATAATAGATAGGAGTAAATAAAAATGAAAAGAACTTATCAGCCTAAGAAAAGACACAGAAAAATGGAACACGGTTTCCGTAAAAGAATGGCAGACAGAAACGGTCGTAAGGTGCTTGCTCGTCGTCGTGCAAAAGGCAGAAAGCAGCTCACATATTGATTATTCTTTCAAAATAGGAGAATAATGTGTCAGATTTCGTTACACTTAACAGTAACCCCGATTTTCGTCGGTTATATAATAGAGGCAAGGCTGTAATTCATCCTGCGTTGGTTATTTATTACTCAAAGAACCGCGCGGGAATTTGCCGTATTGGTATAACAACGAGCAAAAAAATCGGTAATGCAGTAGAGCGTAACCGTTCAAGAAGAGTTATCAGAGAGGCTTTCAGGCACGTATGTCCCGAGGTGAAGCCCTGCTATGATATAGTAATGGTAGCCCGTTCAAAAACAAAATATCTGAAAAGCACCCGAATTGAAGAAATTATGCGTGAAATGTTTACCCGAGAGGGTATGCTTAACATTGAGAGTGAAGAAGAATGAAGAACTTTCTCATAAAATTGATTAAGTTTTATCAAAAACGTATTTCGCCTTTGTTCAGTCCGAAATGTCGTTTTTATCCTACTTGTTCTCAGTATGCTCTTGAAGCAATAAATGTTCACGGAGCATTTAAAGGCACAATTCTTGCAGTAAGGCGTTTGATGAGGTGCAACATTCTTTTCCCGGGTGGGGTAGACCCCGTACCCCCGAAGAAAGAGAAAAAATAAAATTCTCTTTCTACAACAAAAGGAAGGAAATAAATTTCAATGGAAGCTATTAGAGATTTTCTTGCAATACCTTTCGGTTATGCACTCAGCTTGTTTTATAATCTTACGGATAGCTATATTTTAGCAATAATTTTACTGACCGTTATTATAAGATGTGCTCTTTTACCTGCTTCTATCAGTCAGCAGAAAAATTCTGCAAAGCAGGTTCGTCTTCAGACCAAGGTTAATAAAATTAAACAGAAATATGCAGGCAATCAGCAGAAAATTCAAGAGGAAACTCAGGCTCTTTATCAGCGTGAGGGCTTTGGTGCGGCTAATATGGGTTGCGCTCCTCTTATGATTCAAATGATTGTTATGATTGGTCTTTACGGTGTTATTTACACACCTCTTTCAAGTGTGCTTCGTTTTAGCAACGGTACAATTGAAAAAATCAAAACAGCAATGAATATTGTTGTTGAAACAACAGGCAAAAAAGCTAATGAAGCAAGAATGGTAGAGCTTAAGATTCTTGAAAACTTCGAGAAATACTCTGATAAACTCAGCGAAGTTATCAGTGGCGAAGACATGGAAGCTCTCGTAGGTCTTAAGGAAAAGTTTGAGATTTTTGGTCTTGACCTTGCAGAAACACCTACAACAAAAGACCCCGGTCTTATCTGGATTATCCCGATTCTTGCATTCTTAACTGCAATGATGTCTTCTGTTTATATGTATATGAGACAGCGTAAACAGAATCCCGAAATGGCAAAAAACCCCTCAATGGGCTGTATGACCTTTATGTCACCCTTTATGTCACTTGTGTTTACATTTATGTTCCCTGCAGGTGTTGGTTTTTACTGGGTAATTTCCAACGTTGTTTCTTTTATTCAGCAGGTAGTTCTCACAAACATTTACAGTCCTAAAAAGGTTATCGCTCAACAGATGGTTGACGAAACAGTTATAAGACGTTCTAAAGAAAATAATGCAAAACGTCGTGTTGAGATTGAAAAAGAGTAAGGTGAAAATATGATTAAAGAAGCTATAGGTGTAGCTGCAACGGTTGACGAGGCCAGAAAAATGGCTGTTGAAAACCTTCACGCACCCATTGATGCAGATGTTAAAGTAGAAATTATTACTTTCCCTAAAAAGAAAGTTTTAGGTCTTTTTGGCGGTAGCGATGCAAAGGTTAAGGCTTTCTATGATGACGGTGTTGAAGAGAAAAAAGAAGCACCTAAAAAAGTAGAAAAGAAACCTGAAGTAAAAGCCCCCAAGGTAGAAAAAAAGGTTGAAAAGAAACCCCAGCCCAAGAAGGAAGTAAAGAAAGAAGCTCCCAAGGCAGAGAAAAAGGTTGAGCCTAAGGTTGATTTTTCAGCTATCGAGCCTAAAGAAAACGAAGCAACTGAATATCTTAAATCAATTCTTGTTGGTATGGGCTTTACCGATGTTAAAGTAACAGCAAGAGAAGCAGCTGAAGATATTTATTTTGAAATCACTTGTGATGAAGATTATGGAAACATTATCGGCAGACGCGGTGAAACACTTGATGCTTTACAGTATCTTACACGTCTTTTTGTAAACCGTGCAGACGACAACAATAAGAGAGTTGCTCTCAACGTTGGCGACTACAGAGCAAGAAGAGAAGAAACACTTAAAGCACTTGCTAAAAGACAGGCTGCAAGAGTTTTAAAATTCAGCAAGAGCTTTGCTCTTGAGCCTATGAACCCCTATGAGAGAAGAATTATCCACACCGCAATTCAGGAAATTGAAGGTGTTACATCTCATTCAGTAGGTGAGGGTGACAGACGTAGAGTTGTTATTACTCCCGAAGGTGGCGAAAAGGGCGGCTACAGAGATAGAGGTAATCGCAGAGGCAACAGAGAAAAAAGAGCACCCTATGTTCCCGAAACTCCCAAGGAGCCCAGAGAACAGAAGGTAGATGCTGCAGCTTCTTCACGTTATGGCAAAATTGAGCCTAAAAAGGTAGTTGCAGAAGATACAGCTGAATAATTTTATTGACAAAATAGAAAAACAATATTATTATTTAAGTAACAACTGAAAAATCAAACTCATTGACGGAGAAAGTAAGGGCAAAATCCCTTTTCAGAGAACGTACCGGTTGGTGAAAGGTACGGAAGGCTTTACCCCCAAGACCACTCCCGAGTGCTGTGCGAAGCGAAAGATAAGCATAGCCGTTCGGTCGCGTTAAGACCTCTCGAGTGGCAACACTGTTGTGTTGCAAATTGGGTGGAACCGTGGAGTACAATGTACCTCACCCCATATTATTTGGGGTGAGGTATTTTTATTTTTTATGTGATAAAATTCACACCACAAATTAAAACGTAAATTTATCTATGAAAGGATTGAGTTATATGATTAAAATCAAACTTCGTGACGACGTTAAGGAATACGAAAACGGCGTTAGTGCGGCAGACGTTTGTAAGGATATTTCTATGGGTCTTTACAGAAATGTTTGTGCTTGTTTAATCAACGGAAAAGCGGCTGATATCCGCACAGAAATTAACGAGGACTGCGAGCTTGAATTCGTTACATTTGATAGTGACGACGGTAAACACGCTTTCTGGCATACTGCTTCTCACATTCTTGCCCAGGCGGTAAAACGTCTTTACCCCAATGCAAAGCTTGCTATCGGTCCTGCTATTGACAACGGCTTCTATTATGATATTGATAGCGAAGCCTCATTTACTCCCGAAATTCTTGAAAAAATTGAAGCAGAAATGAAGAAAATCGTTAAAGAGGATTTACCTCTTGAAAAGTTCGAGATTGAGCCCGCAAAGGCTATCGAGCTTATGAAAGAAAATGGTGAAATCTATAAGGTTGAGCTTATTGAAGAGCATGCAGGCAAAAACGAGCCTATCAGCTTCTATAAGCAGGGTGAATTTACTGACGTTTGTGCAGGTCCCCATATTCCCTCAACAGGCAGAGTAAAAGCATTCAAGCTTACAGCTTGTACAGGTGCTTACTGGAGACGCGACCAGAACAACAAAATGCTCCAGAGAATTTACGGTACTGCTTTCCCCAAAGCAGCAGAGCTTGAAGAGCATCTTCAGAGAGTAGAAGAAGCAAAGAAGCGTGACCACAACAAGCTTGGTAGAGAGCTTGAGATTTTCACAACTGTTGACACAATCGGTCAGGGTCTCCCAATTCTTCTTCCCAAGGGTACGTTTATAGTGCAGACTCTTCAGAGATTCGTTGAAGACGAAGAAGCAAGAAGAGGCTGGGTACGTACAAAAACTCCCCTTATGGCAAAGAGCGACCTTTATAAAATTTCAGGTCACTGGGACCACTATAAAGACGGTATGTTCGTTTTAGGTGATGAAGAAAAGGATGACGAGGTTTTCGCACTTCGTCCTATGACTTGTCCCTTCCAATATCAGGCATACCTTAACAGAGCACGTTCTTACCGTGACCTTCCTATGAGATTGGCTGAAACATCAACTCTTTTCAGAAATGAGTCTTCAGGTGAAATGCACGGTCTTATCCGAGTACGTCAGTTCACAATTTCAGAGGGACATTTAATGTGTCTTCCTGAACAGCTTGCAGACGAATTCAAGCGTTGTCTTGACCTTTGTATCTTTATGCTTAAGACATTAGGTCTTTACGAAGACGTTTCTTACCGTTTCTCACAGTGGGACCCCGATAACACAGAAAAATACATCGGTACTACTGAACAGTGGGATGAAGCACAGGGCGTTATGAAAGAAATTCTTGACGATATCGGCATAGAATATAAGGTTGGTATCGGCGAAGCTGCTTTCTACGGTCCTAAGCTTGATATTCAGATTAAAAACGTTTACGGTAAAGAGGATACTCTTATTACTATCCAGATTGACCAGATGCTTGCTGAAAAATTCGGTATGGAATACGTTGACCGTGATGGTACAAAGAAGAATCCTTATATAATTCACAGAACTTCTATCGGTTGTTATGAAAGAACACTTGCTCTTCTTATTGAAAAATATGCAGGTGCATTCCCCATGTGGCTTGCTCCCGAGCAGATGAGAATTCTTCCCATTTCAGAAAGACACCACGATGCTTGCTTCGAGCTTTGCAAAAAGCTTGAAGAAAAAGGCTTCCGCGTAACTGTTGACGACAGAGCAGAAAAAACAGGCTACAAAATCCGTGAAGCACAGCTTCAGAAGATTCCCTATATGCTTGTTTTAGGTGATAAGGAAATCGAAAACGGTGAGGTTGCAGTTCGTGGCAGAAAAGCCGGTGATATGGGCACAATGAGTGTAGAAGCATTCGTTGAAATGGCTCAAAAGGAAGTTGACGATAAGGTTATCAACTAAAAAATTGCAAATTGCAAATGGCAAGTGGCAAATTGAGGGGCACTGCGTACCGATTATAATGCTCGTTTCACTTACTAAAGATTAGATAATAAAAATAAGGGTCTGTGATAGCAAATACAATGCCGTCGCAGACCCTTTATGTTATTCTATAAATTGACATTGTTTTTTCCTTGTGATATATTTTAAAAATAAGGGGTGTAATTATGAAACCATTTTTGTGCATTGATATTAGCGAAAATAGAAAAAACCGCAACAGAAACGAAGCCTTTGTTTGCCAGAGAATATCACAAGTTACAAAGGACAATTTAGATAAGATATCATTAGAAATGGCAACTGTTTTTAAGAAAATCAGACTTCCGTTACCAATTAAAATTTTACAGATAATTGACGGCGTTGTTATGGTTGTTCTTTTTAGGGCTGCATTAGGCTTGGTTATGGAAGATGGTAGAACTTTATCTGAACTTATAGGCAAAGCTTCGTGGTTCCCGTTTGCTTTTATAGGGAGTATTGCGGTTTTTATTTTCTTGTTTCTTATGGAACGAAAGCAGCAGATAAAGCTTTCCAAAAGCGAAGAGTTTCATACTGCTAACAATAGAGCGGAGACTATGGAAAAAAACATCAAATCTGAATTAAGTGTTCCCGAAGGCGCAAAAGAGATAGATATACTTACATTTACATATACATTAAAAAAAGATTCAGATCAAAAGAAAATAAAGCCTATAAAAGTTGAAAATTACGAGTATTACATTTTCGTTCAGGATAAAAATTTGTACATATCTAATATGGAAACGAAGTACTGTGTTCCTTTAAGTTGCATTGATGGTATAACAACTGTTAACAGCCGTATGGATATACCATTTTGGAATAAAGAAACACAATATAATAAAGGTGAATACAAGCAATACAAAATATCAAAAAATGAATATTTTTATAGACTTAAAAAGTATTACGTATTAAATATGAAATATGAAAATGAGATTTGGGGGATTTATTTCCCTTGCTATGAGCTTCCCGTTTTTGAGGAGCTTACAGGGGTTAAAGCAAAATAAAAATGGCGGAGAAATTCTCCGCCATTTTTTATATTTGAGCTTCGTATCCTTCTTCAATAATCGCTTGTATTAAAACATCGTCTGCAACATCTTTTAAAAGTGTTACTGTTGCGAGGTTTTCTTCGTGGCTTGCGGTTGCTTCTGTAACACCATCAATTGCGAGAAGTGCTTTTGTAACGTGTGCTTCGCAACGGGGGCACATCATACCGTCAACTTTAATAGTCTTTTTCATAGTATCATTTCCTTTACTGTCAGTATTTTTATTTTCTGTTTCTTGTTGAGCTTCAACTTCAATTTCATTTGATAATTTTGATTTAAATAATCGTAATCTTAATGCGTTAGTAACAACTGAAACCGAGCTTAAGCTCATAGCTGCAGAGCCTATCATTGGTGTGAGCTTGATTGCAAAGAAGGGGTAAAGCACACCTGCCGCAAGGGGAATTCCTAAAGAGTTGTAAAAGAATGCCCAGAAAAGATTTACTTTGATATTTTTTACAACTGCCTTGCTCAATTCAATTGCTTTTACAACATCGAAAAGCGAGTTTTTTATAAGCACAATATCAGCAGAATCTATTGCAATATCAGTACCTGCACCTATTGCTATACCGATATCTGCACGGGTGAGAGCAGGGGCATCATTTATACCGTCACCGATAAATGCAACCTTTTCACCGTTTTCTTGAAATTGTCTTAAAAGCTTTTCTTTATCTTCGGGTAAAAGCTCTGCGTAAACCTCATCAATACCTACCGTTTGTGCAATGAAATTTGCAGAATTTTTATTATCACCCGTAAGCATAACCGTCTTTTTACCTAAAGCCTTTAAGGCCTTTATTGCTTCAATACTGTCATTTCTTACAGTATCAGAAATGCCGATAACACCTATAATATCATTTTCTTTTGCAAATATTAATGGTGTTTTACCTTGGCTTGAAAGCGTGTCAACTACTTCTATGATTTCACTCGTATTTATTATTTCTTCTTCTAAAAATCTTATATTACCCGAAAGATATCTTTCGTTATTGATAATACATTTAACGCCCTTACCTTGTATAGCAATAAAATCGTGTACTTGGGGAAGAATGAAATTATTTTCTTTTGCTTTATTTCTTACTGCAGAGGCAAGGGGGTGCTCACTACCGCTTTCTATAGCACCGCAAAGATTGATGAATTCCTTTTCTGATAATCTTTCGTCGGTGACAATAATATCACTTACAGTCATTTCACCACTTGTAACAGTGCCTGTTTTATCAAGCACAATTTTATCAACACTACCGAGGTTTTCCAAAGCTGTGGCAGATTTTATAAGAATTCCATTTTCTGCAGCTTTGCCAGTACCAACCATAATTGCAACAGGTGTTGCAAGACCTAAAGCGCAAGGGCAGGAGATAACTAAAACTGTAATTGCAAATGAAAGTGCAGTAGAAAACTCGTTACCGCTTAAAAGCCATACAATAAACGTTATAATTGAAATTCCGATTACAACGGGAACAAAAATACCGCTTACTTTGTCGGCAAGTCGTGCTATGGGTGCTTTTGAGGAAGATGCTTCATCAACAAGGCGGATTATCTGGGAAATAGTTGTGTTTTCACCAACCTTAGTAGCAGTCATTGTAAAGGTGCCGTTTTTATTGAGAGTAGCAGAAATGATTTTGTCACCAACTGTTTTTTCAACAGGTAAGCTTTCACCTGTTACGGCTGACTGGTCAATATAACCGTTACCGCTTTTTAAAATTCCGTCAACAGCAATTCTTTCACCGGGACGGATAATGATTTCATCACCCGTTTTAACTTCTTCGGCAGGTATGGTTATTTCTTTACCGTTTTTTATGATGTTAGCGGTTTTGGGGGATAACTCAACAAGCTTTCCTAAAGCATCACCCGTTTTTCTTTTTGACTTGGTTTCTAAATATTTTCCAACTGTTACAAGCGTCAGAATCATCGCACTTGATTCAAAATATAACTGATGAGAATAGTAATCTATTGTAGATATATCGTTTGATGACAATGCATTTGTCATCATAACCAATGCAAATATACCGTAAATGAAAGCCGCAAAAGAGCCTAAAGCCACAAGAGAATCCATATTAGGAGCTCTTTTTATAAGCCCCTTAAAGCCCGAAATAAAAAATTTTTTATTTATTATCATTACGGGAATTGTAAGAAGCATCTGAATTACTGCGTTTGTTATTGCGTTTTCAGTTCCGTGAAGAAAGTGGGGGATAGGAAGCTTTGCCATATGCCCCATTGCTATATACATAAGAATAACAAGAAAAACGAGTGAAGAAAAAAGTCTTGTTTTCATAGACTTTTCTTTTTTTATTTCGGTGTCTTTTCTTTCTTGCCATTGTTCTTTTAAAGAGGCTTTTTTTACGTTGCTGAAAACAGAGGCACCGTAGCCGATGTTGTTAACAGCATCTATAATGATTTCATTGGTGATTATAGCTTCATTAAAGCTGACGGTAAGCTGTTCTGACAAAAGATTAACCTGAGCAGAGTCTACGCCATCTAATTTAGAAACGGCTTTTTCAACGTTTGCCTGACAAGCGGCACAAGACATACCTGTAACTTTAAATTTTTCTGTTTTCATAACATCACCTCCGAAGTTAGTCTTTGCTAACTATTTTATAATAAAAACGGCAAAAAATCAACTTTATAATTGACAAATGTTTTTTTATTATGTTACCATTTATTTGAAAATTTGCCAAAAGAGGCGATATAAATGGAAAAATATATAAATGAAAAAATTGCACCTAAATTGCAAGGTGACGGTGGTTGGGTTGAGTTTGTTTCTTTTGAAAACGGTGAGTTGACTCTTCGTTTCAGGGGTGAATGCTCGAAATGTCTTATTCTTCATCGTTGTGTTGAATGGATAGAAGAGCAAATAAAAGTTGATTTGAAGAAAACGGTTAAAATTGTAGCCGTCAGAAAAAGACCTTACTTTCAAGATATTTGAGGTGTATTATGGCACATATTAAAGTTGTAAGACGTTCAATGCGACCTGAAGAGTGGACTGATCTTCGTTTCGGTTGGCTTAAGCGTTATATATATAATGAAAAATGGGAAATTGAAAATTTAGAAATCCGTGATGCACGTCAGGTGCGTGAAATGGAATTTGAATTTTATTCCGAAGAGTACAGACCTTTAAAAAAGGGTGATATGTATTTCACTCCCGACGGTACTGCGTTTATAAAAGCGGATGTTGAAATTCCCGACCATTTAAAGAATAAAGAGCTGTGGTTTTCTCTTAAAACTGCCGCTGAAATTTGTGTTAAGGTGAATGGCAAATACATAGGCGGTGTTGACCCTAACAGAGAAAGAATGTTGCTTTCACCCTATATTGATGTGAACGATGTGCTTCATTTTGATATGATGGGTTATAACAGAAGTAAGCCTGATGACGAAAGAAACCCTGAAAGCCTTTCTGTAAGGGGATGCAGACAGATTTTCGAGGGCGCATATATTTGTACTATTAACGACGATGTTCAAAGTCTTGTTTACGATTTTGAATTGCTTCTTGATATTGCTAAAAGTGAGCTTTTTAATGAAGATTACAGAGCTTTTCTTAACCGCGAGCTTAACAATGCAATGAACTGCATAGATTTTGACAGCGAAGAGCTTACGGGTGTAGCGGATGCTAAAAAGTATATTGAAGATGTAATTTATTCCAACGATACTTATAAAGGTACTGGTGATATAGCCCTTGTTGCACATTCTCATCTTGATGTAGCATATTACTGGAGAAGAATTCACGCAGTTCAAAAAAATCTTCGTACTGTGCTTATTCAGCTTCGTCTTATGGATCGCTATCCTCATTTTAAATATGCCCATACTCAGCCTTATACATATGAAACTCTTGAGAAATATTATCCTGAAGTCTTTGAAGAGTTGAAAGAAAAGGTGAAAAACGGTCAGTTTGAGCCTGTTGGTGCTATGTATGTTGAGCCTGACTGTAATGTGCCTAACGCCGAAAGTCTTATAAGACAATGCCTTTACGGTCAAAAAGCTTATGAGAGAATGTTTGGTAAAAGAGTAAATAATGCGTGGCTTCCTGATGTTTTTGGTAATAGCTGGATTTTACCGCAGATTCTCAAAAAAAGCGGCGTGGATTATTTTGTTTCCAATAAAATGTCTACATGGAATGACACAAACAGATTTCCTCATAACAATTTTATCTGGCGAGGTATTGATGGTAGCGATGTTTATGCCTGTGTTCCTCCTACGCACTTTATAACATGGAATATGCCATCACAGATTCAAGAAAATTGGGAGGCATATATTGATAAAGATAATGGCGGACAAACGCTTAGTATGTTTGGCTACGGTGACGGTGGCTCGGGCTGTACCGAGGAAATGATAGAGCTTATGGACAGATTTGATAAGCTGTCTATAATGCCGAAATGCACTCATACAAGCGGTGCAGAGTTCCTTGAAAATAATCTTAAGGACAATAAAAAGCTTGAGGTTTGGGACGGTGAATTATATCTTGAAATGCACCGTGGTACATTTACTACCAAGAGTGATATTAAAAAAGCAAACCGCATGCTTGAAGAGAAATTTAGAACTGCCGAAATGCTTTCTGTAATGAGAAATGAAGATAATTCAAAGAAAATCACAGAGCTATACAAAAAGCTCCTTGTGAATCAATTTCACGATATTCTTCCCGGCTCTCATATCCACCCCGTTTTTGAAGATGCTATGAATGATTATGAAGAGATTGAAAAATCGCTTGATAATATTATAGGTAGTGGTAGTAAGTATTTTAACACTCTTAATTTTAAGAGAATCGGTCTTGATTTTATTGAAAACAAAAAGGGTACTGCTACAAAATATGGTAAAAAGGGTAACTGGATTGCCTCGGGCTTAGCACCGCTTTCATCAGCTAATTTAAGAAAAACAAGCTATAACAAAGAATGGATTTGTGTTGATGGTTTGAATGTTGAAACACCGTACTACAAAATTGTATTTAATACGGATGGTTCGATCAACTGTCTTTACGACAAAAAGCTTTCAAGAGAATGGGTTAATGGTGATTTTAATAAACTGAAGCTCTTCGTTGACTGCCCCGGTACTTATGACGCTTGGGATATTCTTCCTAATTACCGTGAAAAAGAGGTTGAGTTATCAGTTGGAAGCCCGTTGTCCCTTATTGAAAAAGATGGGGAAAGTGCAACCTTTAGAGTTGTTCTCAAAACTGATAAATCACATTGGGAAATGCTTGTGCGCTTATTCAGACAAAGCCGTGGTATTGAAATTGAAAACAATGTAAACTGGAACGAAAAGCATAAGCTTGCAAAGGCAGAGTTTGAGTGTAATATTCTTACAAGAAAAGCATTGTGTGATACTTCGGCAGGCTTTATCGAAAGAGAAACTCACCGAAATACAACGTGGCAACAGGCTCGTTTTGAAACTTGTCATCATAAATGGTGCGATTTGTCAGAAACGGGTGGCGGAATTGCCGTAATCAATGATGGTAAATACGGTGTAGGCTTCCTTGAAAACACAATGAGTCTGTCACTTTTAAGAGCAACCGAAAGACCTGATGTAACATCTGATATTGGAAAGCATAGCTTTTCATATATGATAGTGCCTCACGAAAAAGATGCTGTAACGGCAGGTATAAATAAGCTTGCTTTACAGTATAATACACCGCTTATAAAAACCGATTGCCAATGGAATTTGCCTGCTTTTGAACCGTTATATTTGCAGGCGGTAAAAAAGAGTGAAAACGGTGAAATGACTGTTGTCAGACTTTCTGAGCAAGACGGTACAAGAGGTGTAATAAAAATACCTGAAAAGGTTAAGGTGCTTAATATGCTTGAGGATGTATTAACCGAAACTGATAAAATTGAATATAAACCATTTGAGATAATAACAATAGGTTTTTAAATTAAAAAGCAACTGCCGACCGTTTTGTTTGGTCGACAGTTGCTTTTTATATGAATTCAATTACTTGTAAATAAATTACTTAACAAATTCGTTGTAGATAGCGTTAAGAGTTTTAACATAATCCTCTTCGCTAACGCCTACAATAATGTTAAGCTCGCTTGAACCCTGGTCAATCATTCTGATATTGATATCGTTTTCAGCAATAGCCTTGAAAAGTCTGCCTGCAGTACCCTTAACACCAGCCATACCTCTACCAACAACTGCAACAAGAGCAATTCCGCCACTTACTGTAACTGAATCTGCCTTTGTTCTTCTCTGAATGTCGTTGATAATAGCATCCTTGTTGGGTAAGAAATCTGCATCATTTACAACTATTGACATTGTATCAATACCTGAGGGAAGATGCTCAAAGCAAAGGTTGTAGTTTTCAAGAACTTCAAGAACTGTTCTACCGAAACCAACCTCGGAGTTCATCATATCTTTTTCGATAGCAATAACAGAGAAGCCTTTTTTACCTGCAACGCCTGTGATAACTGTATCAACCTTGTTGCTTTCAACTGAAGATACAATCATAGTACCTGCATCTGCGGGAGCATTTGTGTTTCTGATGTTAATCGGAATACCCATTTCGCGAACGGGGAAGATAGCATCCTCGTGCATAACGGTAGCACCCATATATGAAAGCTCACGAAGCTCTGAATATGTGATAGTTGAAATAACCTGAGGATTTTCAACACATCTGGGGTCTGCCATAAGCATACCTGAAACGTCAGTCCAGTTTTCGTAAATATCTGCTTTAATAGCACGTGCCACGATTGAGCCTGTGATATCACTACCGCCACGAGAGAAGGTTTTAATTGTGCCGTTAGGCATTACGCCGTAGAAGCCGGGGATAACTGCGTGTTCGTGCTTTGCAAGAATTGCAGTAAGCTCTTCGTTTGTTTTTTCAGTATCGAGAGTACCGTTTTCTTTAAAGAAAATACCGTCTTCAGCATCAATGAAATCATAACCGAGATAGCTTGCAAGAACCATTGAGTTAAGATATTCACCGCGAGATGCAATATAGTCACGACCTGCGTGATGAACAATAGCGTTTTTGATTCTGTCGAACTCGGGCTGAAGCCAGAGCTTCATACCTAAATCTTTAATGATACCGTTGTAACGGTCTTCTATAAGCGCAAAAGCTTCGTCAATGGGCTGATTTGCTTTAACAAGCTTGTAGCAATCGTAAAGCATATCTGTAACTTTAATATCGTCAGAATATCTTTTGCCGGGAGCAGAAGCAACAACGTATCTGCGCTCGGGCTCTGCCTTGATTATAGCGGCAACCTTTTTAAACTGCTCTGCATCTGCAAGAGAGCTTCCGCCGAATTTAAGAACTTTAACCATAATACATTCTCCTAATAACATTTTTGGGGAATTTTCTATTTATACCATCAATATATTATCATCTATAAAACAAGTTCGCAAGAAAAATCAATTGTTTTAAAAAAGTTCTATTTATCATATAAAATTTACAAAAGTTAAGCGCGTCAGTTGTGCAAAAACACAATAAAAACAGCTATATTATGAAATGTAATAAAAATTGAAAAGGTTTTTTGCGGGTGTTGGGAATGTAAAAATTTTCTTGCTATATTTTTTAATAAAAGAAACATAATAACAATGCAAACGCAATTAAAACGAAGAGAAGGAGTGTAAAGGAAATGGCATCAAAGAATAGCGGTATGCCCGCAGAAACTAAAGCAAGTGCAAAGCAGATTCTTAATCAGATTAAGATGGAAGCTGCTCAGGAAGTAGGCGTTGACCTTAAGCAGGGTTACAACGGCGACCTCACATCTCGTCAGGCTGGTTCTATCGGCGGTCAGATGGTTAAAAAAATGATTCAGGCTTACGAAGAAGGCAGCAGATAACTTTTGCCTTACTGACTTTAAAAAGTCACTTAAAGGAGGAACACCCAAAAGGTGAGCCTCCTTTTTGGTAGTAATTCAAATGTAGTAGTGGTATACCGATGATTTTTTGTTTTTGCTTTAAAGCAAATGAAAAACCTAAGACAGAGTTTTTTATTTGGTGTTGCAAATCAAAAGCTGAAGTGTTAAAATAAAAATTATGTATAATGTTGATTTTTGTAGAAAGGATTCGTTAGAATAAGACAATATTTATGAAAAAGAGTAAATTTATGAGAGTTTTAAGCATGGTACTGGCATTACTGTTGGTTTCGTATATGGGAGTACCGGTTTTAGGTGCTGATGATATTGAAAGCGGTATTTCAGTAGCGGCAGATGGTACAATAACTGCTACCTCTGATGACGGAGTTCAGTATGTAGTATTTATGGTCACAAATGTACACTATAATAATTTGGAATCCTATGTTTCTGAAATGGTAACTCTTCATGGGGAAATAGATTCTTCTTCTGACCGAATGTATGCATTCGGCGTTGTAGGTCCTATGTGTATTACACAGTCTATTGAGCAGATGAACGAAGAAGTTAATACTGTTTTTGCACTTGCAGAAAAATATAATGTACCAGTATTCTTTCAAATGGATGATTGCACGAATTACTCCAAAGATTTTGGCAATGATGCAACCATCGATGATGAAGGTAATAAATTTTACAATGACCCTGAAATGTGTGAATGGATTGCTTTCCCCCAAGAGGGTGAAGAATGGGGTGGACAAAGCTATGGTATGTTGCCAAGATGGCATTGTAACTGGAGTGGTACTCCTTTTGCTACCGCAGGCGGTTTCCCGTGCTTCAATTCTCCCAAATATCTCGCTTGGTATGAAAAGCAGGTAACAGAAGGCTTCATAGAACCGTTAATTGAAAATTACGAAAGGCTCAAAGCTGAGGGGAAAGCTTATCTTCTTGCAGGTATCAATACCGGATGGGAAACACAGATACCCGATTACACAGATAAAACATACGCTTCTCTCGAGGAGTTTGAAAAAGCTCAATATGGTATGCATGCTTTACATAATCTCGGCTACGATGCTGAATCAATTTATGAAGAAGCAGTAAATCGTATGCTTAGTGAAACTGAGGTTATTAGAGAGCTTCTCTATGAAGTTATTGCGGATTATATAGAGTTTACGTGCAAGATGTTTTATGATGCAGGCATAGAAAAATCCAAAATATTTTCGCATATAGTATCTGTTTCGTCATATTTTGGTGGTTGTTCAACAGAATATCCTCCCACAGATGTGTGCATTAACGATTATTGCACTCCCGGCTGGACAATGAGCCCCAAAACCTGTAATTACAATTTGGCACAGCTTGAAAAAGAGCTTGGAGAAAATGGCAGAAATGAATATGTTAATGCAGAGGGTTACGCTCATTATGATGACGTGGCAACCTGCACAGCGTATTTCGAGGAAAGTCTTTGTGGTAATGCAAAGCTCATAACAGTTTTCGGCTATGACCAGTCAACAGGAACTTACGGTTATGAAAAAAGCGAGGATTTCTATTTCGTTAAGGTGGTTAAATCTTGGCTTAATCGTGAAATAGGGGCAGATTATACTTGGGCAAACCGTCCAAGCTTAGTTGCAAAGCTTAATAGCTGTAAAACCTGTGGCGGCACACTATCAAATGGTTTTTGTCTTAGTGATAACAGTCATTATGATGTTCCCTTTAAAGATGCAAGTGGGTTTTACAAAATAAAAAATGCAGGTAATCTCTATTGGTTCTGTGAGCAGGTAAACAGCGGGAACAATGCAATTTACTGCAGGCTTGCTTGTGATATAAGTGACAATATAGATATTTATAATTCTGACGGCTCGCTTAAGTCTGAAAATTTCCGTGCTTGGACCCCCATTGG
Source organism: Acutalibacteraceae bacterium (assembly GCA_045638585.1). Classification (GTDB taxonomy): domain Bacteria; phylum Bacillota; class Clostridia; order Oscillospirales; family Acutalibacteraceae; genus DTU089. Next base: position 17,728 of record JAZUBO010000008.1, read on the forward strand.
CGTAAAGGGTCTTACCAACAGCAGTAGCGTTGCATTTAATGGGGTTTTCGACGGCTGCGGTTATACTCTTAAAAATTTTTATAATGCTGATGGAGAAGATTATACTGCATTGATAGGATACCTGGGAAGTAGCGGTATTGTCAGAAATGTTAATATCAGTTCCTCGTATTTTAAGGGTGGAAAATATGTTTCCGGGCTTGTGGGTCTTAACGAAGGCACAATTCAAAATTCTTGCAGTAGTAGTGTTGTTGGCGGTACAAGGTATTTAGGTGGTATCGCAGGTCAGAATGAAGGCACCATAAACAGTTGTTATTCTGTTGGAGGTGTTACCGGAACAGGAACAAGTTCTTTATTAAGCCCTGCTTATTATGTAGGTGCTATATGCGGTGATAGTGGCGGAACAGTTTTAAATTGCTATTATTTAACCGGCTCTGCTACTGCGGATGGAACAACTCAGCTTGGTGTAGGTGCATCAAGATGGGGCAGTTCATCAGATTCAGGAACTACATCTAAAGCGCTTGCTCAGTTCAGTAGCGGTGAGGTTGCATACTTGCTTCAGTCAAGTAAGGGTTATCGTATTTGGGGACAAAAGAGCAATAGCGATGGTTCTCTTCCTATAGTATCGGGTAAACCAATGCACGCAGTTGCAAAGTATGAATCTGATGAGGGCTATTCTGTCGGTAGTATATGTGATTTGAATGATGATAAGAGTATCGGTGCCTTGGATTATCAGATATTTGTAAATATGGCATTAGGCGATTGTAACACGGAAGCAACTGCTGAAGATAGTGTGACCTTTGCCAGAGCAGATGTTACAGGCGATAGGGTAGTAAATGCTTTAGATGCATTCGAAGCTCTGAGGCTTTATTACGGACAACGAAAATTAGATGTGTATGGTGCAGGAGATTTTAATGGTGATGGTGTTTGTACAGACGAAGATACAGCCAATATAAAACAAGCTGTAACCAACAAAAATTTTGTGGGTAAATCCGCGTTAATGGCTTGTGATTTCAATGGCGATGGTAGCGCAGATGGTTACGATTTAGAAGAGGCATTCGGTGTTTCTGCTGTGGATAACTATGTGTATTTTGATAAAAAATACGGTGATAATGAAAGACATTATTTTGATTTGTACATTCCCAAGGACAAGAAAACTGTTGGTATAGTTCTTATGCTTCATGGCGGTGCCTGGATGTACGGAGATGAAAATGAATTTGCAGGCAGACTTGAGCAACTCGCTAAGGAAGGCTATGCAGGAGTGGCAGTAAGGTACAGATATATTGATGAAAATGTAAACCTTGACGATATAATGGATGATATTGAGCAAGCAATGGCTCTTGTAAAGGAAATCGGTGACTCTCATGGAGTTGAAATTTCAGGCTTCCTCTCAACAGGTGGTTCAGCAGGTGGTCATTTAGCTCTCCATTATGCCTATTCTCGTGCAGATAGTTCACCAATTCCACCGAAAGCCGTTGCAAGCTATTGCGGTCCTGCAGATTTAGCAGACGAATATTATTATTACAATGAAGACCTTAAAGCAAATAACGGTCTTGGTGATGAAGAGTTTGTTTCTTTGGTGCTTGGGTATGCAAGTGGATTCCCTCATACCTATGAAACACGAGCACAAGCAAAGGACGCTTTGAAATTTGTTTCACCTATTTACTATATAGATGAAAATACAGTTCCTACTATTATAAACCATGGTGTAATGGATGATATCGTACCATATAGAAATGCTGTTTCGTTGGATGCCAAGCTTACGGAATACGGAATAGAGCACGTGCTCAATTCATATCCTACTTCGGGTCACGGATTAGAGTTGGATGCAGAAAATATGGCAATTGCAGAAAAACTCTTTTGGGAGTATATTAAAAAATATCTTGATTCGGTTAACGTATAAAATTTACTTTCTATTGATTTATTGGACTGCACCGAATTATGCAGATGGTATAAAAACACCTTCTATGGTAGAATTAAGCGCTACCATAGGAGGTATTTTTTTATTTTTCGTTTTTTGGGTAATAATAAAATCAATGATATTTTAATGAGAATTTTCTTTTTCTAAAAGTATTAAAACAATTTGTAAATTTGTTGTAATGGCAAAAAAATTGTGGTAGAATTATACATATATTCGGAGGAGATTTTATGACAAAAAACATGCAGAAAAAATATGCCCGTCTTATTGCAAGAGTGGGTGCGAATATAAAGAAAGGTCAGCCTGTAAGAATTTATGCAGAGGCAGACCAACACGAGTTTGTAACAATTCTTGTAAACGAGTGTTACAAAGCAGGGGCTTCAAAGGTTGCTGTGGATTTCGGTTTTCAAGCAATTAATAAGCTTAATTTCAAATATTGCTCTCTTAAAACCTTAAGCGAAGTGCCGGCTTGGCAGGAAGAAAGACTTAAGCTTATGGTTGAAGAAGTGCCTTGCCGAATTTACATTGAAAGTGATGACCCCGATGGTCTTAAAGGCGTAGACCGTGAGAAAATGCAGAAATCTCAGATGGCAAGATATAAAATCACTAAAAAATACAGTGATGCTCTCGAGAACAAAGACCAATGGTGTATTGCCGCTGTTCCGTCATACGCTTGGGCAAAAAAGGTTTTTCCAAATGAAACAAAAACAAAGGCTTATAATATGCTTTGGGACGCTATTCTCAAAACTGTTTACGTTTCAAAGGATAACGACCCCGAGGAAGAGTGGAAAAAGCATAATGCAGACTTGAAGAAAAGAACTGCGTATCTCAACGAGAAAAAGTTTGATTATTTAGAATATAAAAGCTCAAACGGTACTGACTTCAAAGCTTCACTTATTCCGGAGAGCCATTGGTGCGGCGGCGGTGAAACAACTCTTTCAGGTAATTTCTTTAACCCCAATTTACCTACAGAGGAGGTATTTATTTCACCTAAAAAAGGCTTTGCAGAGGGTAAGCTTGTTTCCACAAAGCCTCTTTCTTATCAAGGTCAGATTATCAATAATTTCTATATTACCTTTAAAGACGGTAAAGCAGTAGAATGGAAAGCTGAAGAGGGTCAGGACCTTTTAGATAAAATGCTTTCAATGGATGAGGGAGCAAAGTATTTAGGTGAGTTAGCCCTTATTCCGTTTAACAGCCCTATTGCAAACACAGGCATTCTTTTCTATAACACCTTGTTTGATGAAAACGCAAGCTGTCACGTTGCTCTCGGCAGAGGCTTCTGCGATACTATTGACGGCTTTGAAGAGAAATCTCTCGAAGAATGTCAGGCCTTGGGCATTAACGATAGTATGATTCACGTTGACTTTATGATAGGTGCACCAGATTTACAGATAACCGGTTATAAAGACGGCAAGGCGTATCCTATATTTGAAAACGGCAACTGGGCGTTTTAATGCTTGATAAATTGGTGAACTTCGGTTCGTACCAACCTCGCAGTATCTTTATACAGCGTCGGTTTGTACAAAGCCGAATTTCATCCAATTTCTCTGCGCAGGAAAATTAAGATGTGGTAAATTGGCGAACTTCGGTTCGTACCAACCTCGCAGTATCATTAATTTCGGTTGTACTGTTATTATTTCATAACAAATAGAGGGGAATGTTTTTTTCTATTCACTCTTCACTATTAACTATTCACTAAATTCACGGAGGGAATTTATTATGGCAATGGGATTTCCGAGAAAATGGAAAACAGACAGATTTAAAAGAGAAGCACCTGCACCGTTAAAATTCGGTGCAGATGGTAAATTTAAAATTTTACATATTACCGATATTCATGATGTTGAGCCGATTATGGACGATGACGAAATCAGAGAAATTCCTGACAATAAAGATAAGGAAACGATAAACGTTATTGAAAAGCTTGTTGAAAAAACTAACCCCGATTTAGTTGTTTTCGGTGGTGACAATGTAAGCGGTTATTGGGAAGAATTTACTTATGATTATATTCAAAGCACAATTCAAAAAATAACTGCTCCCATAAGAGAAAGAAATATACCTCTTTGTGTGGTTTTCGGTAACCACGATGGTGAGCTCGGTTTTCACACAGAGTTTCAGATGATGCAATATATGGAATATGCTAACTGTCGTTCGAATCTTAATGATGAAAATGTTTACGGTTGCGGTAACTGCCTTGTAACTGTTAAAGATAGTAAGGGCGAGAAGGATGCACTTGCAATCTGGCTTATAGATTCTAATGATTACGAAACAAATTCCGAGGGTGGCAATTCTTATGACCACGTTCACGATGATCAGATTGAATGGTATGAAAGAAAAGCAGAAGAATTGAAAAAGGCAAACGGTGGCAATCCGCTTCCTGCAATTCTTTTCCAGCATATTCCCGTTCAGCAAGAGCTTAACGGCTTTAAAGTAGTTACAAAGGATGATGAATATACCTTTGAAAGAGATGGTAATTATTACTATCTCGGTAACAAAATATTGGAGGGTAGAGTAAGAGAAGTGCCTTGCCCACCTAATATGGAAAAGGATTATTCTGAACAGTTTGAGAGCTGGAAGAAAACAGGCGATATTTTTGCTGCATTTTTCGGTCACGACCATGTTAACGATTTCAGAATGAACGTTGACGGTATAGACCTTTATCAGACATTGGGTGCAGGTTATTTCACCTATGGTCTTGAAAGAGGCGGCAGACTTATAGTTCTTGATGAAAACACACCAAGAAAGCTTACAACAGAATCTATTCAAATAGAAAGAATCACAGATACAAAATTCAGATAAAAAACAACAGTAGAACAGGTGATTTTATGGAAGATAAAAAGTTATACATATTGACATATGAGCACGGTGGTTATGTGCTTTGGAAAGACCAGGTTAAGCCGAGACTTTTAACTCTTTTTGAGTGGATGAAAAAATATCCCAAATTAAGAATAGGTCTTGATTATGAATCTTTTACTTTTGATGAGTTTTCAAGGTGTGACAAGGAGGTTGTAGAGCTTATAGGAAAGCTTTTGAAAGAATATCCCGATAGAGTTGGTTTAGGTGCAACAACCTACGGTCAGCCTTTATCCCTTACAATTTCAGAAGAATCTAATGCTCGTCAGCTTACTTACGCTATAAGAACTAATCTTGAGTATTACGGAATGACACCCTCTGTTTATGCTATTTCTGAATTTGCATTAAACAATCAGACACCACAGCTTATAAAGCTTTGCGGATATAAGGCAGCTATATTACGTTCTCACGTTATGGGCTATGGTTACCCTCGCACCTTTGACTCTGCCTGGGGTAGATGGATAGGTAAAGACCTTACGGAAATTCCCGCAGTGCCAACCTACGATAATCAGGGAAGAGGCTACAACTGTACAACGGTTGATAACTGGATTCTTTCAAGATTACCTGAAACAACTATGATTACTCTTGAAGAGTTTGAGGAAATGTTCCCCAAATATTCTCCGCTTTTAGCTTCAAGATATGATGACCTTACTCAAGAAATAGAGCCTGTAACAGCTCATATTGAAGAAAAAGATAATTATGAATACGTTTTGTTAGAGGATATTCCGGAGCTTTACGGTGAAGCAAAGGATGAGCTTAAAACAACCGATAACGATTTCCATATTCAGATGCCTTGGGGATATTGCGGTAACGAAATTTTCAACGGTGTAAGAAAATCTGAAATTGACGTTGTTTTAGCGGAAAGGCTTAATGCTTTTGCGGTTGCAATGGGTGGTAAACCGGAAAAAGAGCTTCTTGATACCGCTTGGAAATATTCTCTTGTTGCTCAACATCACGACGTAACAATCTGCGGTCTTTTAGACCTTGCAAGAAGATTTATCCCTGCATCGTTATACGCTTCAAAAGAAGCAACAGAGAAATCCTTAAAGGCTATAAAAGATTATCTTAAAGCTGAAGCTGACTGTGAAAGCTCAAAGCTTCTTATTAATACTAACTCATTCACTATTGATGAATGGATTGATGACGGTAAAAAAGCTTTACATATTCAGTTAGCACCATTTACTGCTAAAGTTGTTAAAGAAAATGAATTATCAGAAAATGCGTACGCTTTTTCTTGGGATAAAGACAATGGTTTACTTATTACACCTTGCTATAAAATCAAGTTAAATAAAGACGGTATAGAGTATATAAAAGATGCAAAAACCAATGCGTATATAGCAGACAATAATAACGTTTCTTCATTTACCGCTTTCATTGATGGTGAAGACGTTTCTTCTTGCGGTGAATGGGAGGTTACGGTAAACAGTAACATAGCTGTTGCAAGCTATACCGGTAAAATAGGCTCTGTGCCTTTCTTCCTTGAAATGAAATTCAAAGGCAATTCACCCCGAATTGACTGCAAAACTAAATTTGAAGTTCATAATCAGCATATAGGCAAAATCGGTGAAAAAGCAGGACTTGAAAAATCACTTACCGTTAATGGTCATACGCACGAAAGTAAATTGTGCTTTAACCTTAATCTTTGTCTTGATAAAGACAGAAAAATGTTCAGAGATTTACCCTATTCAATTTGTGAATGGGACGGACAAGTCAGAAAAACAGAAGATTATTGGTATAAAAAAGACAGAATTATTATTGATACACCAGTTTCGAAAGAAGAATCATTTAACTCTTCAACATACCTTAACGGCATTTATTGGGTCAGTCTTAAGGATGAAAAACAGGGCTTGGCAATTATAAATAAAGGTTGTATGGGCTCGGTTGTAAGAGGCAACCTGCTTTCTGTTCCGTTAGTTTATTCAAATGAATATATGTGCGGTACGGTTATGCTTGACGGTGTTTACGACGATGAATTTGCAATTTTACCCTTTGATTCAGCTTTAACCGAGGGTGAGCTTCATAAAAAGGCAGTTTCATATGAATATCCGCCTATATCAATTTCTTGCGGTAACCCGAAAGCTTCTGCAGACTTTACCTTTGCAGAATTTGACACAGCAGGCGGTACAATAGTAGCTACTGCGGTTTACCCCGAAGAGGATAATATTCTTATGCGTTTTTGTAATTATTCTGATGATGAGGCTGAAGCCACACTTAAGGCTAAAGCAGGAATAGTTTCTGCCGAGGTTGATTTATTAGGTAACGAAATTACAAAGGTTGAACAAGGTAAATTGAAATTCAGACCTTGGGAAATCAAAACGGTTAAAATTAAACTTAATTAAAATTTTAACTGCCCCAAATTGTACGGATAGTACAATTTGGGGCAGCTTGTTTTTTAAAGATTTTTTTCAATTAGAAATCAGCAAGGTTGTAATAGTGGTGCTCTGTAACTGTGTTACCTGTTGCATCAATTGTAAGAGTTGTACCACCGATAAGCTCTTCGTTGTAATAGCAGCCTTCACCTAATTTAAGACCGTAGGTAAGTCTTACACCTTCATAAAGGATAGATGAGTTGTTAACGTGGTCGTGACCGCAGATAATGTTCTTTGTGCCATTTGCTTTAAAAACATCAAAGCAACCATTGTTTACGGGGTCACCACAAACAGTTTCATAGTTAATACCGAAAGATGTGTCAGCATATTCGGGGCGATAGCACTGGTTTTCTTCATCCCAGGCAGCTTCCCATGCTTCTTTATATTCAGCAACAGGGATGTGTATGAAAACAGAGTTATCAACAACTTTGCCTTCGATTTCAGAAATGCCATTTACTGCCCATTTAAACCATTTGATCTGGTTGGGCCAGAGATGGTCGTATTCATCTTCAAGAACAACACCGTCATTGAGATAGTAGTCTCTGTTAGAGTGAGTATCCATCATAAAGAGTGTGTGGATAATGCTACCGTTATCCATAATATTGATGATGTAGTTACCGTAACCCATATCTTCAGGACCGTAACGGAAAAGACAGTTTTCAGCTTCCATAAAGAGCTCACAACACCAGAACTCACTTACACAACCCTGACCGTCATGGTTACCCATAACAGGAGCCCACGGAATACCGAAAGAGTCGATAATGTTTACAAGCTCGATGTATGCCATTGTGTCCCAAGCGTTGTCGCCTGTAAGAGTGATTAAGTCGGGCTGAGTATCTTCAACGAGTTTAGTGATGATAGCATTTGAACGAGCGCCCATATCACCGTAAACCTCGTCGTCACTAAGCTGAACGTCTGTAATGTTAAGAATAACGAAATCCTTTTCGGGATTCTTAACGAGAACTTCGTAATCATCTTCAGTAAACTGGTCATCCTGTGACCATTCTGTAAAGAATGATGCTTCGCCACCTGCAGTAATAACTGTGTTTATAGGTGCAAGAATCTGGCTGAATGCAAGAAGAAATGAAATAATAAGTTGGATTATTGCCATTACGCATACCTCCTGAGAATTTTTTTATAATTGTATCACTATTTGTTATAGAATTCAAGGCTTATAAGAAAAGATTTACAAGTACTTGATGTGCTACTTTTCAATAAAAGATAGGTTGCTTTTTAACGTTTTATATAGTAATATTTATAAAGAAAATATTCTTTAGTTGTGATGGTGATAACGTGAATAAGGCAAAATACGTAAATACAATGATTGGCACTGTTGGTGACGGGCAAATTGAAGAGTCTCACGGTGGCGGAAAAACCTATCCCGGAGTCTGTCTTCCCGGGGGAATGGTGCAGTTGTCACCTGATACGGTAACCGGTGGTGACAATGGTAGCGGTTACAACTATTGCCATAACACTATTGAGGGCTTTAGCTTTAATCATATGAGCGGAATAGGCTGGTATGGTGATTTAGGTAATATTCAAATAATGCCTGTTACAAATTGCGACAGTCTCAGAAGCGGAAGCAATTTTTATCAACCCTTTAAAAAAGGTGGAAAAGGTTGGAAGTCTGAGTTTTCTCACGAAACTGAAGTAACTAAAGCGGGCTATTATTGTGTTAAGCTTGACAGATATAATATTTTAACAGAGTTAACCGCAACAGAGCATACGGGTCTTTTGCGTTTCACATATCCTGAAAACGAGGATGCAAAGCTTATTTTAAATTTTTCCAGAAGAATAGGCGGAAAAGCAGATTTTCAAAAAATTAATATTGTTAGTGAAAATCGTATCGAAGGCACAATCGTTTGCACACCAAAAGGTGGCGGCTTCGGTCACGGTAACGGTAAAATAACGTATAACTTCCATTTTGTTTGTGAATTCTCTGCACCTGCTAAAGAAATGAGATTTTTCAGTGATGAAGAATTTCTTCCTGAAGCTTCAGATACGCTTGAAGGTGAAGATTTAGGTGTAGAGGCTTGCTTTGGCAATTTATCCGAAAAGCTTGTTGTAAGATGTGCGGTTTCCTATGTAGACTTAGATGGTGCAAATAATAATCTTCAAAAAGAGGATTTTGGCTTTGATTTTGACAAGGTAAGAGAAACTGCAGTTTCCAAGTGGGAAAAGGCGTTTGGAATACTTGATGTTACAGGTGATAATCAAAAGGATTTGGAGATTTTTTATACCTGCCTTTATCACGTGCTTTTAGACCCCAGAATATCAAGCGACGTTGATGGTAGATTTGCTATTAAAGACAATGTTTATACTGCTGACGGATACAAGCAAAGAACTGTTTTCAGCGGTTGGGATGTTTACAGAAGTGAGTTTCCGCTTTTAGCAATAATAAAGCCTGATATGGTCCACGATGAAATCAACTCTCTTTTAAGAATTGCTGATATTAACAACTCATCATTTCCACGATGGGAGCTTCTGGGTATTGATGCCTCTTGTATGGTGGGAGACCCGGGACTTATCGTGATTGCGGATGCGATTTTAAAAGGCTTTAATACCTACGATATTAAAAGAACTTATGAAATTGCAAAAGCATCAATTTTTTCTCAAAAAGAGCTTAACGGAAAGGCTTTTCATTCTATAAGACCTGATTGTGAAGAGTATTTAAAAGATGCTTTCATTCCCGAGGAATTAAGTGACACCTTAGAATATTTATTAGCAGATTACACTATGGCAAAGCTAGCTGAAAAGTTAGGCAAAAAAGAGGATGCCGAGTATTTTTACAGTAGGGTAGAAAGATATAAGGATAACTATGATAAAAAGCAAGGCTTTATGATACCACGTAATAAAAACGGTGAATTCGATACTATTGGAGATAGATATTATGATGACGGTTGCGTTGAAAGTAATATTTTTCAGCAAGGCTGGTTTGCACCTTACGACGTAAAAGGTTTGAGTAAGCTTTTCGGTGAAAAACGAACACTTGAGCTTTTAGAGGAGTTTTTTGAAAGAGCCGAGCTTCGAGCTCTTTGGAATGATGACTACAACCATTCAAACGAGCCCTGCCATAATATCACTCATTATTTCAGTATTTTAGGCTATCCTGAAAGAACACAATATTGGACAAGGCGAGTACAAAAAGAAAGCTACAACACTGATGCATACGGCTTTTGCGGTAATGAGGATGTTGGTCAGCTTTCTGCGTGGTACGTATTATCTGCAATTGGATTTGCTCAGGTTTGCCCCGGTGACAACAAGTATTATATAAACACACCACTATTTAAAAAGAGTGAGCTAAAGCTCAACAAAAGCTATCACAGCTGTAAAAATGCAGAAAGCTTTTCTGTTGAGTGCGATAAAGACCCGTTAGAATATCCGTATATTAAAGAGGCCTTTTACAACGGCAAAAAAATAGATAAAGCTTATCTTAAGTATGAAGATATTATTGAAGGTGGCGTTTTGAAAATAATTCTTTCAAAGGAGCCTACAAAGTCTTTTTGAAAATTAATAAGAAGTTTTATGTAATATAAAGCATTATTGAGGAGGGATACTGTGAAATATCGTTTAGATAAATACGGTAATGAATTATCTGTTTTAGGCTTTGGTTGTATGCGTTTTCAAAAGAAAATGGGCAGAATCGTTATGAGTGAAGCGGAAAAGCAGATAATGAATGCATACAATAACGGTGTTAATTATTTTGACACTGCCTTTATTTACCCCGGAAGCGAAAGTGCAATAGGTGAAATATTCGAGAAAAACGGTATTCGTGATAATATTTATATTGCAACAAAGCTTCCACCTCAGGTTATCGTCAGCTTAGATGTTCTTGATAAGCTTTTTAATGAACAGCTTAAAAGATTAAGAACTGACCATATCGATTTTTATCTTATGCATATGATGAGTGACATCAAGGTATGGGAGCGCTTAAAAGGCATAGGAATTGAAAAGTGGATTCAGGATAAAAAGGCAAGCGGAGCAATTCGTCAGATTGGTTTTTCATATCACGGTAATTCTGAAATGTTTTGCAAAATAATAGATGCATACGATTGGGATATGTGCCTTATTCAATATAACTATATGGATGAGCATACCCAAGCGGGAAGAAAAGGACTTTATCACGCCCACGAAAAAGGTATACCAGTAATGATAATGGAGCCTTTAAGAGGCGGTAGATTAGTTAACGATTTACCTGCTGATGCGAAAAAGCTTATGGGAGAGCATCCCGTTCAGCATACACCTGCTCAATGGGCATTCCGTTGGTTATGGAATCAGCCCGAGGTAACGGTTGTGCTTTCGGGTATGAATTCCGAAGAAATGGTAAAAGACAATATTGAAACTGCATCAACTACTGAAATCGGTGAGCTTACAGAGCTTGACGAAGCAATGCTTAAAAACGTAGTTTCAGCTATAAACTATAAATTAAAGGTTGGTTGCACGGGATGCGGTTACTGTATGCCTTGCCCGCAGAATGTTAATATCAGCGGTACTTTTTCTGCGTATAACAGAAAATACACTGATGGAAGCTTTAATGCTTTTACAGAGTATGTTCAAAACACTTCTATGCAAAACAGTGCAGGAGCTTCAAAATGTATCGGTTGCGGTAAATGTGAAAAGCATTGCCCTCAGAATATTGAAATACGAAAAGAATTGAAAAACGCAGAAAAAGAGCTTGAAAATTCAGTTTATAAAACAATGGATAAGCTTATTACCAGGTTTTCGAAGCCAAATAAAAAACAATAATTTTTTATTTAAAAATATAAAATAAAAATTACAGTCCCAAGTGGTTCAGTTACCTCTTGGGACTGCATTATTTATATTTGGTCTAAAATATATTTTTTTATGCTTTCAAGCTTACTTTTTTTCCATTCTCCTTTTTCTGCCTCTTCGGCTAAAGGACAAAGTATAAAGAAATCCAAAGTTTCACCGGGCACTCTGCCTGTTCGCAATTCTTCACAAAAATGCTCTTTCCATTTTTCTTCGGTAGCGTTTTTAAATTCCTCGGGCTTTAAATATGTCATTTGCCTTTTTGTTGCCTCAATATGCATTTTAGCAGAAAGGGGAGAAAGAAGCTTGAAATCTTCCTCCTGCACGTCTTGGAAAATGGGGGGTAAGTCGTGCTTTACAACATGCTCGTCACCGCGAACGATTTTTAACCCCATAGGCTCATAAGAAAACTCTTTTTCGGTAAAGTTGAGCTTTACAAGAATACCGTATTCGGTGTTAAATTGTGAGCGCTGGTAGTCGGTGTCAAAAATGAAGTTACCTAATGAATAGAAAATTATTTTATCACCAACAGTTTCGTAATTCATAGGCACGTGTGGGTGGTGAGCCACAACAATATCCGCACCCATTTCTAAATATTTATGATATCTTTCTCTTGTGTAGGGTGAGGGTAGAGGAGTGAATTCTTCACCTGCGTGAGCAACAACTACGCACCAACGGCATTTTGATTTTATTTCATCAATAGTGATTTGGATAGCATCTAAATCACTCCAGCTGTAGCAACCTGCCTTATTCTCATCTGCTTTTCTGCAAGCACGCTGGTAGCCAACACCGAAAAGACCGATTCCGCCTGCTTCGTTGAGTATTACGGGCTTTCTTGCCTCATGAATATCCATACCCGCACCGATAGTTTCAGCACCATTTTCCTTTGCATATTCTAAAGTGCTTTTTATACCGTATTCACCTGCATCCATAATATGATTGTTACAGATATTCCAGATATCAGCTTTCATATTTTTGAAAACCTTGATAGCTGCAGGGTCAATTGTGTGAAGAAGCTGTTGAACACCGCTTTGAGTTGTGTTTTGCGGTGCTTCGGCAACCGGACCTTCAACGTTTGCAATTACGTGGTCGGCACTGTGAAGAAACTGAAGCACCTCTGACGATAAAAGATTTTCGTCATCCCATTTGCCGTACATATAACGGTCAAAGCCGATATCACCCGTAAAAACTAAAGATGTTTTATCTTTCATAGGTTATCCTTTCAAACGTAAAGTTGATATAACAATTATTTATCAGAAAAACTGTTTTCAAGAAATAGAATCAAGCAGTAAACTCAACACTTTCATTTTTGCCGAGATTAATTTTAAGAATACCATCTTCAACACAGAAAGCTTTAGTTGCCTTTATTGCATCTGTGCGGTCGTTGAGTTTTATTTGTAAGGTTGAGTCATTTGCAGAATAAGCAACTGCTTTTGTGAGCTTACCGTTTGCCCATTCTAAATCAAAGGTGAAATTACCTCTTGCTTTAACCCCTTTAATTGAGCCGTCGCTCCATTCTTCAGGTAATGCAGGTAAAAGCTCAACAATTCTTCTGTCGGGTGAGCCTAAATGACTTTGAATAAGCATTTCTGTAATACCTGCAATGCCACCGAAGTTTCCGTCAATCTGGAATGGGGGATGGATATCAAAAAGATTATATGCTGTACACTCTGTAAGAAGATATCTGAGATGCTTAAGTGTGTTTTCACCGTCTTTAAGACGAGTGTAGAAGCAAACTGTCCAAGCTCTTGACCAACCTGTTGAGCCACCGCCGTTTTCAATTCGTCTTGCAATAGTTTTCTTTGCCGCTTCATAAATTTCGGGGTCTGTTTCGTTAATCTGGTCCGCAGGGAAAAGACCGAAAAGCTGAGAAATATGACGGTGTCCGGGCTCGGTTTCCTCGTAATCTTTAATCCATTCCTGAATGGTTCCGTATCTTTCGCTTACCTTCATAGGCGGTAATTTTTTAAGAACACTATTTAATTCAGCAACAAATTCTTTATCAAGATTTAACTTATCACAAGCAAAAATTGTGCGGGTGAAAAGTGCGTAAATGATTTGGAAATCAATTGTAGCACCGTGAGTCATCATACTTTCTTTTTTGTTGCCGTCAGAATCTATGTAGAAGAATTCGTTTTCAGGTGAGTTTGAGGGTGAGGTTACTAAAAGACCATTACTGTCTTCAATAAGATAATCACATACGAATTCGCAAGAGCCTTTTAAAATCGGGTAGATTTCTTTCAAGTAATCTACGTCGTTTGTGTATTCGTAATGCTCCCAGAGATTAAGGCAAAGCCAAGGACCTGCCATAGGGAAAAATCCGCAGTCAACACTATCGTGAACGCCTGTTCTGCCGAATGCATCAGAGGTATGGTTAATAACCCAGCCTCTTGCACCGAAAAGCTCTTTTGCAGTAGCTTTACCGAAATTGCTTACTGTTTTCATAAAGTTTATAAAAGGTTTTGCGGTCTCGGAAAGGTTTGCAGATTCAGAGGGCCAGTAGTTCATCTGTAAATTTATGTTTGTGTGGAAATCACTTCCCCAAGGGGGAGTGAAATCGTGACACCAGATACCCTGAAGATTTGCAGGAAGCTTTGCGTTTTTACCGGAGCTTTCAATTAAAAGATATCTGCCAAAATTATAGTACAATGTGTATAAATCGTGGTCGGGGTTACCATCATATTGATCGTCCATACGTTCATCGGTAGAAATATCCGGATAATCGGGTGCTTTTAACTCGAATTTTACATTGTCAAACCATTTTTTGTGAGTGTTAATATGCTGTGCTTTGATATCTTCATAATTTGCTTTTATAATTCTTGCAATATCCTCGTTGAGTTTTTTACGGTAATCAATGCTTTCGTCAATATCATATTTTTCAATATTATAATTAGTTGCAAATGCACCGTAAACAGTTACGTAGGTAGCGTCTGTTACAATTACTTCTGAATGCTCGCAACTGAGAGAGCCGTCAGTATCAATATGAAGCCTTGCACCGAAAGACATACCCTCACCGCCTTCACCGTGGTGGGCAGTTGTAGCGAAGGTTGTTCTTCCGTTCATGATTATTGTGTTACCATCAATACAGCCTGTATTAGCGTCTTGTTTTCTTTTAACTGTTACTTTACAGGAAAAAGGCTTGTTATCTGTAGTTACCTTGTAAACAAGCGCATCGTAATCGGGGCTTACAAAAGCTTCACTTTTAAAGTCAATTCCGCTTTTACGCCAGGAAACACGGGCAACAGCCTCGCTTAACTCCAGCTCTTTTCGATAATTTGTGAAAGGTGATTTATCAAAGAAATCAATAAATACCTCACCGAAGCTTTCGTAGGAACGAACAACGGGCGGGTCTGACAAAAAGGTTTTTCTTGCCAGGTCAGCTGCTTCTTCGAGCTTTTCCTCAAAAACAAGCGCTCTTATTTCTGCAAGGGCTTCGGGAGAAGCGTGATATTTTTCCTGAATCTGTCTTCCTGTCCATAAAGATTCTTCGTTGATTTCTATTTGTTCACAGTCGGGGTTACCGTAAAGCATCGCACCAACTCTGCCGTTACCTAAAGGTAAAGCCCACATCCAATCGTTTTTAAATTCATTATGCCAAAGATTTGTTGACATAGTTAACACCTGATTTCTTTAACAATTTATTTGGTTTATTATACCATCACAGCATACGTTTTTCAACCACATAAACCATGTCTGAGCGGTAAACTGTAAATTTCATTATTTACATTCCAATAAAAGTATGTTATAATTTTAACAAAGGCTGGTGATGGTATGAAAAAAGAGCAATTTTTTAACTATGTCAAAATCAACAGACTCGTTTTAATATCAGGTTCAGCTATTATTACAGTTCTTTCTGTGGTAATGCTTGTTGAATATAATTTCTTCAAGGATTTTAGCTGGTATAACAGAAAAATCTCGGAAGGATTACTTCTCTCGTTCATAATACTCACACTTTTAACGTTGCTTATTACGGCCTTGAACCTCAGGGCTTCAAGAAAAAAAGAACAAGAAACACAAAAGAAATTACAGATTTCCGATACACTTGTCAATTGTATCACAATGCTTGCCGCTGAACGTGATACCCATAAGGCAATCCATAGCCTTTTAACAATTCTCAACAATTATTTTGATGGTGACAGAGCGTACCTTTTTGAATTTGACTACGAAAATCAGACTACCTCGAATTCATATGAATATACAGCCGTTGGTGTAAGCAAGCAGATTGATAATCTGCAGAATGTGCCTCTTGAGATTATAGACGCCTGGATAGAAAAATTTAAAACGTTAGGTTCATTTTATATTGGAGATGTAGATAAGGACGTTGATGAAAATACCTTTGCGTATAAAATTCTTAAAATGCAGGATATCGAAAGCCTTATTGCCGTACCGCTTGTTGATGGTGACGTTATAATCGGCTTTTTAGGTATTGATAATCCGAAGATAAATTACGAGGATTTATCTCTTTTATCGTCAGCATCATTCTTTATTCTTGATAGCATTGAAAGAAGAGAGAGTAACACGAAGCTTCAGAAATTAAGCTTTGAAGATACGTTAACCTCGGTTTATAACAGAAATAAATTTAACTCGGTTGTCAATGAAATGCACTATAAAATTGAAGATGATATCGGTATTGCTTACTTTGATATTAACGGTCTTAAAACAGTTAATGACAATGAGGGCCATCAGGCAGGGGACAAGCTTATTAAAGATGCCGCAGACGGTATCAACAGTATCTTTATAGGTGATACCTACCGTATAGGCGGTGACGAGTTTGTTGTTATTTCTTGCCACGTAAAGAAAGAGGATTTTGAGAAAAATGTTTCAAACGCTATTGAAAAGTTAAAGAATAACGGTATCAGCGTTTCTTTTGGTACGGCTTGGACCGGAACAAGCGAAAATATTGATGAGCAGCTTTCAATAGCTGACCACCTTATGTATGAAAACAAGATGTATCATTATAAAAAAATGAAAGAGTTAAAAGAAAAGAAAACAGAAGAAAACAATTAAAAAACGAAGGATTCCGTAAAAAGAATCCTTCGTTTTCTATTCTTTCAATAAAAGCTTATAAAGGGTAGGTTGAACGTTAAATTCTTCTATTGCAGATTTTACTTCGTTCAGGGCTTTTTCTTTTGTAGCTTTTGGTGTGGTGTTTCTTAAAACTGCCCTTATAAGAATGTTTTTAGGTGTGTGGGCAAAATCTATAAATTCAAGAAGCTGAGTTTTATAACCGCAATATTCTAAAAGATTTCCTCTTATTGAGTCGGTAAGAAGTGCAGAAAATCTTTCCTGAATAATACCGTAACGGGTTAAAAGAGAAAGCTTGTCCGTTTTAATCTGGCTGTTTAATTCGTGCTGACAGCAGGGGACGGAGAAAATCATTTTCGCACCCCAGTTAACAGCATTGTAAAGTGCATAATCTGTGGCAGTGTCGCAGGCGTGAAGAGTTATAACCATATCAACGTCGAAAGGACATTTAAAGCCGTTTATGTCACCCAGGCAGAATTTTAAGTTTTTATAACCGTATTTTTGGGCAGCTTTATTACATTTTTCGATAACTTCTTTTTTCAGATCAAGACCGATTATTGTAGCATCTATGCCTTTTATTTCAGTAAGGTAGTAGTAAACGATAAAGGTTAAGTAAGACTTACCGCAACCGAAATCAATAACGTTGAGCTTTTTAGCATTGGTCTGCTTTACAGAGTCATCAATAATTTCAATAAGGCGGTTAATCTGCTTGTATTTATCATACATTGAGTTGATAACCTTGCCCTCTTTTGTGAAAATGCCCATATCAATAAGCGGCTCGATTATTTCACCCTCGGCTAAAATATATTGCTTTTTTCTGTTGTGTTCATTTGCAGAAGCAACAGCTTTATTATCAACAGAAAGATTTTTAGTTTTAAAAAGAGCTTTACCGTCTTTGCCGATTTTTACGTTGTATTCTTTATCTTGTGAACGGGCATAAATCTGGGTGAAATCATTTCCCGAAAGGTCGATACAACGTTCTGAGATTTTATCAAAATCAATATTTTCGTGAAAAACCTGTTTTTCGGTGAATTTTGTAATCTGATAAAACTTAGGCATACGGCTTATTGTGATTTTCTTGAATTCTGACTGTTTCCCGGTAGGGTTACTGAAAACCGCTTTTTGAATTGTATCTTCAAATATTTTTAAAATCAGTTCTTTTAATTCGGACATAATATCCTCCGTGGTGAGTGTTACTGAAGCTTTGATATGTTTAAGTATATCAACTGTTGAAAGAAAAATCAACAGACTAAATTTATTGACAGTCAACCGTACGTCAAGTATAATTAAAATATTAAAGAAGTCACTCTAGGGGTGGAAATATGGAAACTAAAGTTAAGAAAAATATTGTCGGGAAAGCCAAAGAGCTGATTTTTACAGTTAAAGAGTATTGGCATGAGCCTGCAAAAGGTAATTATATACCATATAAAGAGGTTGCAAGCCTCAGTGGTGCGGGCTTCGGCGTTTATTGGACAATTCTTCTTGCTTCTGCAATAGGTCTTGATGCATCAAACTTCCTCGTGGGTGCAAGTATAGGCTTGAAGCCGATGGATTTATCTATCATGCTTATTGTTGCAAACCTTGTGGGTATTCCTATCGGTATTTTCCGTAGCTGGTATTACGATAACCATAACTTAAAAGGAGGTAAATTTTTACCTTTTATAAGAAAAACAGGCTTGCCTATTGTTATTATAACAACTGTTTTCGTATGGCTTCCTTATGAAAATATGGAGTATCTTACAAAAGCCGTAGTTGTTTGGTTTATGTATATGCTCTTAAATATTTTCTTGTGCTTCTACAATGAAAGCTATATGTATTTCCAACAGATTATAACCCCGAATGCTCAGGAAAGAGCAAACGTAATGAGCATTTCTCAGGTTATTTATTCACTTGCTCCGACGATTACAGGCTTTGTCGTACCTTTTATTGCGGGTATTACCTGGGGTCTTAATAATATCTGGACTTACCGAGTTATTTACCCGATTTTTACAATTGTTGGTCTTATAATCGGTACGATTTTCTTCCGTAAGGTTAAAGAAAGGTTGATTTTACCTAAGAAAAAGCCTGAGCCGGTAAGAATGCTTGACGCAATAAGAGAGGTTGCAAAAAATAAATATTACTGGATTATTCAAGCGGCGGCATGGATTGTTTTCCTCGAATCAGGTTACGGTGTTGTGCTTGGTTGGTCTTTCGTTTACGGTCACGGTGGCGAATATCAGGAGATGTTAGGCGTTGCAAATACCGTAATAGGTAATGCAGCATTGTGGTCAATGCTTCTTTGCCCGATTGCAATAAAAGTTATGGGTAAAAGAAATCTTCTTATTACCGCTAACTCAATTAATATAGGTATCTTAATTATTCTATACTTTACATATAAGAACCTTATTATGATTTGTGTTCTGTGGTATATAAATACGTTCATAAACACTTTCTGGAACATTGTTCAGCACAACATAAGTGCCGATATGAGAGATTATCACCAATGGAAAACAGGGGTCAGGGTTGATGGTCTGTTTGGTCCTTTAGGTATGATAGGTACGTTTATTGGCTTCTTTACAGGTTTATTTTACCCTGCAGTATATGAAAAAATGGGTTTGCTTGACGATTATAACGTGCTTTATGACGACAATATCAGAAATAATCTTTTTGAGGTTTTGATTATATGCTCTGCTGTCGGTGCGCTTCTTAACCTTATTCCATACTGCTTCTACGATTTGACCGAAAACAAGCACAAGGCTTATGTAGGTGTTTTGAAAATTCGTGCTATGTTTGAGAACTATTCTTTAGGTGAGCTTGAAGACGGTGAGCTTCAGGATGCAATGGAAATTATAGAAGAAGCAAAAGAGTTTTTCGGTAAAGAGAAAGCGACGGCCTCTAGAAAACTCGGTAAAGCGGAACGAAAGAAAATTAAAGAGAACAACCTTGCTATAGAAAGAGCCGCTATAATTATGGAGGATATCAATAAATTCTCAACAGCGGTAGGTAAAGCAAGACTTTCTCAAGCAAAGCTTGATGCTTCAAAAGCCTCTGTTTATTTATATGAAAATGCAGACGAGCTATTGAAGAGTGCAAGGGCTATGTCTAAAAAAACTAAAGAAGAAAAAGAAATGCGCTCCGATGCTATAAAGAACGCAAGAATTAAGAAACGGTCTGCAAAGCGTATAAGAAAATATGGTGTTGATAATATCAAAGCACCTGATGAAGCTGTGAAAGACGAAATAATTAACAGGGATGCGGGAAGCTTTATTGAAAGCATAAAGATAAAAAGAGAGCTTAACGCTTATCTCAAAGCAGTTTCAATTTATAATGACGTTGTGAAGCCCTTTACAGATGCTAAAAATCTTATAGAACAGGCTGAAAACTATACTCACTACGAAGAGCTTGAAGAAAGATATTTTTCTTTAGTGAAAAAAGAGTCCAGATAAGGACTCTTTTTTTATTTTAATTTTTTCTTTAAATCATCTGTTGCAGGGTTGTCTATAAGCTCACCCTTTTCTGTAAATCTTGAGCCGTGACAAGGACAGTCCCAGGAATGTTCTTGTTTGTTGTATTTGAGAGCACAGCCAAGGTGGGGGCATCTTGGAACAGTAGGGGTGATAAGACCCAAAATGGAATCAAATATATTTTCAAAAAGCTTAAAGTGAATTGAAGAACGTGCAGGGGAAAATACATCGGCACAAGGATTTTTTATACCCATTATCATATCGCTTAAAATATCTGCGGCAACCATTGATGAGGTCATTCCCCATTTGCTGAAGCCTGTTGCAACGTAAAGGTTCTCTGAATAGTCAGAGTATTTTCCAATATAAGGAATACTGTCAAGGCTCATACAGTCTTGGGTTGCGAAGCGGTATTCAATAGTGGTATCGGGAAAATTCTTTTTGCAAAATTCCTCCGAGGGTTTATACCCTTCGCTTTTTTTTCCTGTTCTATGCCCACCCGAGCCTATGAGAAGATAGTCGTTGTGATTTCTGAATGAAAAGCTGTTTCCTTTGTCTTCAAGATACATTCCGTGAACGTCAGGACCATTTTTTAAAGCAATAACGTAAGAACGGTCTTGGTATAATTTAAGTGAATATCCACCGTGCTTGTTTATAATCGGAAAGTGAGTTGCAACGATTATATTTTCTGCACTTACAGTACCACCAGAGCAAATAACCTTTTTCGGCATAAACTCTAAAACCTTCGTGTTTTCGTATATCCTTAAACCTTTTGCAACGGAAAACAAAAATTTAAGAGGATGAAACTGGGCTTGGTTTTTAACTTTTACTGCACCTATACATTCAACGGGTAAGGGGATAGATGAAACGAATTCTGCCGAAACACCTAACTTTTTATACGCATTTATTTCATCTTCAATTTTTCTGCGGTCTGTTGCAGTATAAATAAAAGCATCTTTTTCCTCAAAATCGCAAGGAAGTTGTTTTGCCATTTTTTTGTATTTAATAAGGGCGTTATTGTTTGCAGTCAAATATTGCTTGGCTTTTTCAGTGCCAACGGTTTTTATAAGCTTATCATAAATAAGACCGTGTTGAAACGTGATTTTTGCGGTACTGTTTTTAGTTATACCCGAGCCGATGCTTTTGGCTTCTAGAAGAACACAGTCAACACCCCGTTCTGTAAGCTCTTTTAAGCATAAAACACCTGCAAGACCGCCACCAACAATTACAACGTCGGTTTTTATATCTCCTTTTAATTGTGGAAAGCCCTCATTTTTGGCAGTAGCACTCCATAATGAATTCAAATTTAATCACCTCTGAAATCATTATGTGTAATTTTCTTGAGAAAATGAGAGTTGGTAATTGAAATGCGTAGTTAGAGTGAGTGTACTACGGTTTTAATCGTTGACATAAAAGAGCAGAAAGAATATAATTGCGTTATGGAAAAATAATTTTATTTATTATGTTCTCGGAGTGATCTTGTATGAAAAGCAAACGCATTTTTTCAATTGCGCTTTCTGTGTTGTTGATTTTTTCTTTAACCGCTTGTGGAACGAGTGTTGATAATTCTTCTGAACAAGACAGTACAACAGTTTATAACGGTAATGTAAACGAAACTGTTTCGGAGAACGTTTTAAATACTGAAGTTGTGCCGTTGGATACAACGTCTGAATATTATACTCAAAATACACCTCAACCGTCGTCAGTTGAAACAACAGGTGTGTCAGCTGAAGTAACTACCGAAATCTACGATGAAACTGCTGACTGGTCAAAGGAAAGAGTAGTAGAAGAATATAAAAATGCCGCAAGAAAATCTAATGCAACAGTAAAATCCGGTCAGAAAATTGAGCTTAAGAAAATTAGTATGAATAACGGGGAATATGATAAGTTCTTTTCTTTTGTTATGCCCATAATATCAAAATTCCTTGAAAGTAATTCTACTGAAAAAGATGGTATTACAGGCGGTTTTGAAAATCTTGTTCCGGAGGATGTAAGCTCTTTCAAGGCGTATAAAGACGGTGAAAATACAGTTATTGAAATGCAAATGGCAGAACAAATATCAGGTCCAAAAGAAGACGCACTAAGCGGAAGCGTCGGCCACGCTATTACTGCAGTAGGGGACATCAGCCTGGTTATTAAGGATTTAGCCGACAGAGGTCTTCCTCTTGAGCTTTCTGAAGAAGATACA
The DNA here is from genome assembly GCA_045638585.1 of Acutalibacteraceae bacterium. Taxonomy (GTDB): domain Bacteria; phylum Bacillota; class Clostridia; order Oscillospirales; family Acutalibacteraceae; genus DTU089. The sequence continues at coordinate 40,288 of JAZUBO010000008.1, forward strand.
AAGATATATTATACTAATCCTACCGTAAAGGTTGTTATTAACAGTAACGGGGAAATTGTCAGCGGAACATGGCGTTATACGGTTGAGATAAGAATGAACAATTTTAAAGCCTTCGGTCAAAGCATTGAAAAAGCATCCGTTATTATGGATAATATAATTACGATATAATGAAACAAAGCAGAGTCGTTGATGCGACTCTGCTTTTATTTGGCATAAACTATACTATTTGATACAAATCGTCATTTTTAAAAAATAGCGTTGCACTTAAATATTAAAAATTATGATTGTATAAGGTTACTTGTTCGTGTTGGAAAGTTTTAAATAAAAATTGTAAAAATATGTTAAGAAATTAACAAAAAACTATTGACAAAGAGTATCAAAAAGAATAAAATTAATCCAAGATTTATAACGCGTTATAAAAAGCGTTATAAAAGACGTTATAAAGTGTGGTTCAAAATCTAAAAGAAGGTGGATATATGGCAGTCAAAACACAAGCGCAAAAGCACGAAGAAATGAAAACCAAGGTGCTTTATGTTGCTGCAAAGCTTTTTCTTGAAAAAGGCTATACAGAAACTTCTCTCAAAGAGATTTCGTCAGAAGCCAACATCAACATCGGTTCGCTGATTAATCTTTTTAGGAATAAGGAAAATATACTGTGTGAACTTGTTGGGTATGTTTTTGAAGGACAGTTTAAGGCAACTGAAGTCTTCTTGAAAAATAAAACGGTTGATAAGATTTTATTTTATGCTGCTGAAACTACTTTACAGTTACACATGGCAGAATCAAATGAGCACATTAGAGATTTGTATGCTGCAGCATATTCGATGCCACATACAATGGCTTTAATTCAACAGAAAATAACAGGAAAACTTGAAGAAATTTTTAAGGAACAGCTTCCCGATTTGGAAACAAAGGATTTTTTTGAGTTTGAAATTGCTTCAGGCGGTATAATGAGAAGCTTTATGACAACTCCTTGTGATATGTATTTCACAATGGAAAGAAAGGTAAAACGATTTATCGAAACAACACTTCTCCTTTATCGTGTATCGGATGAAAAAATTAATGAAGCTATTGATTTTGTGATGCAGTTTGATTTTGATTTTTTAGCTGAACAGGTTATCGAAGGTATGTTGAAATATCTTGAGGAAAAATCATCATGATTATGAAAGCAGTTTATATGGAGGTGTCGTAATTGGTAAAATTTAATAAACTTTTCAAAAAAATTAAAGAAAACAAACACGGAAAGAAGATAACAGCAGCAGCTTTAAGTGGTGCAATCGTTCTTGGTGTTGTTGCTCCTGCGGCTGTTCTTTTTGTAAAGGCGAATTCGTATCTCCCGATGCCTGATGTTGGTGAAGCAGGCTACAAGGTAATGAACCTAGAGGATATGGATTATCCTAATAACTCAATTTATTCTGTTTTTGACAGGTCATATGACTGTGAATGGGCTACTAGTAACCGTGGCTTTTATGAACTTGATAAATATAGTGGTTCGTTGGGAGGACTTCATAAAGTCAGATTTGTAGGTTACAGACACTCATCATGGCCTATGAGCTCTATCGGAATTGAGGAGAGTAACAGAAATTTCAGCGTATCCTATAAACTCAAAACGTCGGTTATTCAAAGCGATATGCTTGAGATGAGATATGTCGGAACAAAATATGACGGCAAGGTTTATAAAGATTTTGAATCAAATTGGTCAACCGCAAAATATGTTTCGCTCAGCGGTGATCAATGGACAATAATCAGTAATATTTATGTCGCTCTTGGTGACAGATATAAGCCGGGCAGCAGAGGTTGGACATATAGCGTTACTGACAATGACCCGCAGTATGACAATCAGCCGATTATCTGGCTTGATGCAGGTGAAATGCTTCGACCGACTAACCAGCAAATTTCTCTTGATGATTTGGCAAATGTCAAAGTCAAGCTTACACTTGATAATGCTAATATGCGTGAGGTGTATGACAAGGTTGATGTAATCGCATATGCAGTTGCTCTTGATAACGAAGACGGTAAAATCGGCTTCAGAATTACAGACGAAGATTGGCTGAAAATAACAAGAAAAGAGTACGAAACTGCAACAGGTATAACATACGGAGCAACTTATATTATTGTTTCTGTTACAGATGCGTCAACTTATGATGATTACATACTTGATAGACTTGATGATTACGGAAGAAATATGGCAAGTGTAGTTGAGGGTCCTGTTGTTGATCTTGCAGGTAATCCTCTTGCGTTGCCTGAGAACAAAAATGTTGCGGCACAAGGGCTTTACATTGATGCGTCAGGACCTTTTGTAACAAGAATTGAAATGAGTGGTAGCAGTCTTGCAGATGTTGAGCCTGATGAAAACGGAACAGTTGAAATTGAAGATGCAACACAGCTTATTTCAAGAATAGGCGATACTGTTGATGCTGATGTTATTATCAGCGAAAAGTTAAAAACCGATACAATAAGCAACAATCTTAGACTTGAGTGGAGTATAAAAGATAAGAACGGAAATACTGTTACAACAAGTCTTGTCAAAGTAGACAATGCTCACAGAGAGTCAGTTAACAGTGATTACGTAACAAGACTCGACTTTGCTCCTCTTGTAATCAGAGAGGGTATGACGGTTTCAGGCGAACTGATTAAGCCTATAAGACTTATCAATGCACAAAGTGCAACTGACTCATCAGACAACCACCTTGCAGAAAGCGGAACAGTTGATTTCGTTGAAGAAGGTACTGCAATAAGCAAGCAGACATATCTTGACCTTGAAGGTCCGGCTGTTGAGGTTGTGCAATCAGTAAAACAGGTTGATTCTGAAACAGGTGAGATACATATTATCGCAGAGCTTAACGTTTCTGACGGCGTGAGTGGTAACGGAAAGCTTTTTGCAGGTATTGAAAGAAAAGGTGATGAACCAAACGGATTCCTTTATGTTAAAGGCTATAACGGAGATGCTGAATTACCTTTTAAATATGCTTTTACTGATTCAATGACACTTACTGATGATGTTGTTTTTACAGATGCCAACGTAGGTGAAAATCAGCTATCAGCACTTAAACTTGCAAATGATGGCACATATTTTATGCATGTTATCCTCAACGAAACTGAAGGTGTTGAAATTGATAATGACAAAGGTATTGAAATCAATTTCAGACTTAAAGATGCCGTTGAAAATGAAAATGAAACAAGCATTGAGTTCGACAAGCTTGATATTGATGATGTAGCACCAACAGTTGCAATCACGCAAGCATTAGGTGTATTAACACCAAACAGTGATGAAACAAGTACTCAGAGAGTAATTGGTTACATTACTGCTGAAGATGTTAATGGTATTCTTGCAATAGATTGCAAATGGGGTGAAAACGGCACCTGGGAAAATCTATATACTTACAATGAATACAGAGGTTTTGAAGATAAGGTTGAGGTTACAGCACTTAATGATATAACAGGTAGCGGTACTGTTACCGAAACGCTTTATGTGAGAGTAACAGATGCGAAATCTGACGGTATAACAGCTAATAAGCAAACAGAAGCAACAAGTGTATATGTTCTTGATTTGAACAGAGTAAATGCGAACTATACAATTGTAGGTGACCCAACTGTTCCTGACGGTTCAATTAACGTTAAGGTTTTTGAGCCTGAATATTCAGGATTTACTGAGGGAACTCGTTATACAAGAGCTGTTGTTACCGTTGCAGATGTTGAAAATTACGTTACTGTAATTAAGAATTACGTGAGAATTTTTGACAGCTATACTGAAGACGGAACGAACCTTTTTGGTGAAGGTACTTGGTACAGAGTTGATATGACCGGTGGTGATTATGGTACATATCAGAGCGATCCTGTTGAGGAAAGTCCTGATTGGACACGTTACGGCACAATGACAGTTCAGTTCGCTGCAAGTATGAATGACCTTACACCTGTTAAGGGTGCATACTATAATAGCACAGAAGATGCAACTCTTCATGAAAGTGAAGCATTTACAGTGTGTTACGCTCCGAAAAATGACGGTGTTCACAAAATTTCAAATGTTACTGTAAGAAACAATCTCAATGAGGTTCAGACAGCAACAGAAAAAACCTACGAAGGTGAAAAATATACTTATTACAAATTTGACATCTCCATGGATGGCGTAAGATACCATTATAATCTTAATAATAGTCTTATTCCCGGTTGGAAAAGTAAGGATGTCAATGTTGCTAATTCTTATGCTGTTCTCATAAAGCTTGACAGCAACGGTAATCCTATGACAGATGACAATGGTGATGTTATTGAGGTTACTGACAGAGTTGCACTCAGCAAGGGTGAAGAACAGACTTTCGCAATTAGTGGAAATAATTATGATAGCGGACTTTATGCACTTCAGGTTTATGTTGAGCAGAAAGCAGGCGGAAAGCAGACTTTTGTTCTCGACCCGATTATGCTTGATGCGGCAACTGCTCCTACAAGCTTTGGTCTTCCATCATACACTCCGGTAGCGAGTATCGATTCCAAAGGCGGAGGCGTTTCGGTTGCTCAGGAAGCACCTGAAGGCGAATATCTCAATTATGTAACTGTTGGCGCAGCTAAACGTGATGAATACACGACTATGGTGGATAAAGGCGATGGTTATGTTACAGAAACTTATGTAGATAACAGAGAGCTTGTAAAGATTGGCAATAATCCGATTTATCTTTCAGGTTCAACAAATTCTCTTGATGACAACGGTAACACAAGCTTTAGCTTTTATGTAAATCTTGACGAAGATAAGGCATACGAAACATATTTCGGTGAAAGAGTCGGCTATCCGAGAGGTATAAGAATATGGAATGCTGCAAGTACAGGTGATCCGACGACAGCCTCCGTTACATATGCTTTCAGAGAAGTGAGCACAGGTGCATTCTGTACTGATGTAACTGTAAATCTTTCCTATGATTCAATTCCAACTGCTGAAGAGCTTGCTGCTGCAAATGTTGCAGACGGATTGAAGCTCACAACAGGAGAGAATACTGTATGCTATCAGATAATTATGACAAACGGTGAAACATCTTCTGTTCGTCAGATTAAAGTTAATGTTGATACTGAAGCGCCTGAAGCAGATTTCGGTTTCAACTTCAACGATATGGTATATGAAAAATCTTATGACAGCGAAGGAAATGAAATCGTTAAGGGTTATGCTGATTCTGTTGAGGCTTATCTTGAAGCTGTTTCCTACGATGACCCCGGTGTAAAGATTTATTTCGCTTCTTTTGGTTATTCAAGTGCCACATACAAAGAGGTGGAGGATATAAACTCAATTCCGCTTGACAATTCAAACGGCTATTTAGGAAAACCGTCAGCAGTACGACAGTATTCACAACTCACTGAGGCTATTTGTGTTGTTGACAGCTCAGGTAATGCAAGAGTTATTTATCCTATTCTTACAAATGAGCACGATGAACAAAATGGTGATTACAAAAACAATGCGGCAAATGAATATCCGTTCGGTGTAGGTTATTGGTTCCTTGAAACAGGTAATTACGGCACAGAAGACGGAATCACTTACACAATCCGTAACTTGTCATACTCTGATTATGTATATGAAGGCGTACCCAGTTGGGCATATGGTTATTCATTAGCAGAAACAGTTGAATATTTCACAGTTCAGATTGACGATAATGCCCCTGTGACAATATGGGCAGACCCTGCTGACAGCAGAAACAATTTTGCTTCTGCAGAAACCGGTGGCGTTGTGGGATATGAAAGAATCGTTGACGAATATAGCGGAACATATGATGATATCAAGCTCATAATGCCATATGATTCAGAAGTTGCAGAGGGCGAAGATGTTGAACATACAGTAAACATTATTTTCTATAACTGGGAGAAAGAAAACGGTGAACGAGAAACTATTGAGTTTGATACAACAATTACTGCTCCGAATACAAAGCCGGTAATTACTCAGAACACATCAAATTCACCATCCTTCGGTAAAGCTCCTCTTACAGCAAACACATATGTTGATATTACTGCAGTTTCAACAGAGGAATATTCTCTCTCTCCTATATTCCCCGCATACAATAACGGCGAATATGAGATTGAATTTACTGATAAGTTTGGAAGACATTATGTTCAGACTTTGGATATTACCGGTTTCGGTACAAATCCTTCAATTGCAATTTCAGAAACAGGACTTACATGTAAGCCTGTAACAGTTACAGTAAGCTGTACTGACGGCATTTCTTCTGTTGACGAGGATACACTTCCCGCAGGAACTCAGGTAACAGGTAATTCAACAGCAGAGCTTAAAATCGTTCTGAAAGAAAATGCAAAATTTGATATTACATACGGTGACGCAGCTTATCCTGTTGAAATTACAAATATAAATACAACTCCTATCGTTCCAAAGGCAGTCTGGATTTATGATTCAAATGCGGCTGAGGAAATTGGTTCAGTTGACCACGAAATAGCTGTTGTTCTTGTAGATGAAAACGGAAGTACACTCATCGACCCTGATACAGGTAGAAGCGTACAGTATACCTTCGTTTCAGGCGGAGAAACTTCACATACATTCTCAGGCTATGTGAACGAATATGGTATGGTTGGTCCTGACTTTACCGTTGAAGTTCCTACAGAAATTACAATTCCTGAGCTTCCTACAACGAAGAATGATGATTACAAGCCTGATGTAGCAGTTGGTGCTTTTGTAACATACAACAATAAAACAAATGCATCTCAAAATTATTATAAGTCAGTTGACGAAACTCGTCCTGAAGATTCATTGGTTTATCTCAATGAGTTGTCAAAAAATGCACTTATTGATATGGATGAGTTTATCAAGTCACTTGGTTGGGCAGAAAAATACGCGTTCACAATTGATGTTGCTGACGAAAATGCAACGAAGCTTTTCATCACAACTGATATTTATGGCGATGTTCCTAAATATGATGAAGGAACAAGCGAAACAATTGATGGTGTAAGCCTTATGGGTAGGTCACTTGTTGTTACGAAGAATGTGACATTTGCACTTCATGTTGTTGACTCGGAAAATAATGTTAACAGTGTTCTGTTTGATATTCAGAGTCTTGGCGAAGGTGCACCGGTACCTGAATATGCTCAGATGCTTACAAAATCAGGTGATGCGGTAAGACTTTATCTTATTCCTCCTGTATTTGAGGGTATAACAAACTTTGAAATAACAAACGTTGAACCTGTTGCAGTATATGAAGATGATAAGGATTCAATATTCTATGGTTGTCCATATCTTTCATACAGTTTTGCAAAGGACACAGAGGTTGTTGTTTATTATTCATACAACTTCAATTCAATGACCTATACAGGCGAAATTAAAACAACTATTAAGGCTATTGATGCAACCGTACCTTATGTTGAAAGCGAAAAATGGTCTGCAAACTATGATGTGAACGGTGAAAAGCTCACCAACAAAGACATAAGCGTTCAGCTTAAATTTGACAAGGATCTTAGTAGTTTAGTTGTTGTTAATGAAGCAGGAGAAGAAATTTCTGCTCCTGAAGGAATATCAATTTCAAATCTTGAAGACCGTGTAACCGTTACCTTCGAACAAAACACATCTTCAAAGCTTTATCTCAAGGCAACAGCGACAGTAAATAAGAAACAAACTGTCATTGAACTTCCTGTTATCAGCACTATTGATAAAGTACCCCCTGTGGTTAATGCAACGGTTGAATACAGCGAAAACCACAGAAGTGCAATAGTTACATTTACTGCAGATGAAATAATTACGCTTGGTGGAGTAAGTATAAGCGGAAAGACTATTTCACGAACAGTAACAGAGGCAGGAGCAAAGACATATAACATTTTTGATGCTGCAGGTAATGTAGTCAGAATGACCGTTCATTTCCCTGGGCTTATAACTGAAAATCTCAATCTTACAATCGGTATTAAAGGCACAGACGGAATGATTACCATAATTGATAATCCTGAAGAATATGACATCAAGGTTGGCGATACCTTCTATGCCAAGGTTAACCGCGATTCAACTATAAGAGTAAGTCAAGCAACAACGGTCAATGCTCCTGCAAACGAATGGGTAATGCTTACTGTTGAAGCTGATTCAGCAGGTCTTTATCCAACGGTTTATGCCGTTGATGCTTATGGTAATTCAGCAATTGCACAGTTTGCAAAGATTCCTCTTGCTGACTATCTTGCACCTACACTTATTATTGATAAGGGTATAATTTCAGCATCAATTGAATTAAGTGATGAAGAAATTAAAGCACTTCTTCGTGATAATATGGCAGCTTCCGATAATCGTACTGCTTCTGATAAGCTTATTTATGAATTTGAATATGTACGAACAGTAGGAAAGAATTCAGTAATATACAAGGTTACTGATGAAGCAGGTAACACAACCTTAAGAGAAGGCTGGATTCGTTTCTATGACGGAAATGAAGCTCGCATTAAGGTGAATGGAGAAATTGTTGAAAGAGACTCAACAATTATTGTAGAAAAGGGTAATCAGGATATTACCGTTGAGTTTACCGGCGAACCATATAAACTTGAATGGGAGCAGGGTAAGAAAACTGCAGGTAACCTTAAAACAGGTGCTGTCTCTCTTACTAACGGCTACTCACAAGAAACAAATAAAACGTATCAGGTAAGTCTGAATGATTCAGGCTACTACACATTCCTTCTTACAACTCAGGGCAGAGATGTTATCCGCTTTGTGTTCTATGTGGAATAATTTGCAGCGAGGTGATAAAATTATGAAAAATTTTAGAAAAATTTTAGCGGTTATCTTAACCGTTCTTATCACTATTGGTACAATTCCTTTAACGGGATTTGCTGCAGATGAAGAAAATATTCTCGAAATGGCAGATGAGTATCTCAGTGTCACTTTATCAGGCGAAAATGGTGGCTACCTAATTTCTACTCGTGACGGAGATAAACTTAATAAAGCAGATGATGATAAAAATCTGCTTTATCCTGCCGAGAATTTTGATACATCATTCACATCTTTCAGAATCACAAGAGATGACGGAGATGTTGAAGAATATATCTTCGGTGGAAAATACGGTTTTCTTGGCTTTAACAGCACAGGTGTTGACATTAGTCGAGAAGGAAATACTCTTATTGCAACATGGAAGGTAAAAGACCTTGCGATTGAGCAGAGAATTTCTTTGCTTGACGAAACTTCAACTCAGCATGGTATGTCACAGATAAGTTATTCGGTGACTTCATCAAAAGATGATGTTTCAAATGTCAAGATAAGAATTTTGCTTGATACAGCATTAGGAAAGCAGGATTATGCGTTTTATCAGCTTTCAAATTCTCTCGGTGAATATAAAACTGTCAGAAGCGAAATGTTGATGAACAACGAAAACAATATGGCGTATGACACAACTCTTTTCGCAGTTGATGATGCTATGTCGCCGTCAATCAATGCTTATACAATAAACACAACTGTTGGCGGAGAAACACTTGCACCGTATCAGGTAGCTTTCGGTCATTGGAACAACCTGGCAAGCAGCGTATTTGATTTCGCACCTGATACAACACTTGATTTCACAACTCCATATAATGCACAGTATCGCACAGCTGACAGCGCTTATGCTCTTTATTTTGATATGGGCGCTCTCACACAAGATGTTGAGTCAACAATCTCAACTTACTATGGTATTTTCTCAAATGCTAACGTAGGTGCAGAAGAAAATGTTGCAATTAATCTTCCTGTGGTTCCTGTGAGCATGGAAATGAATGAAGAAAAAACAGCCTATATCTCACAGGTCGAAAATGGCAGACCGGGTGATGCTGTAATTAAAATGCTTATTGAGAATATTTCAGGTGAAACACTTGATGATATGACGGTTGTTGTTAAAACAAAACTCGGAAACACACCGTATTCTGACTGGTACACAAATCAGCTGATGTCAGAAGCTGATACAGTAACAAAGGTGTTTACTGATGTTCTCGCAGGCGAAGAAATCTCACTTGAATTGTTCTATAATTTGGCTCCGAGAGTTGGTAGTGAGTACAGAAAATTCGAGATTCTTTGTTATGATGCAGGTGCAAATGAAACCATTACAGAAGAGAAACTTCTTGGTAGTCGTGAATTTATGGTTTTCTGTCCGGGCGAACTTGGAGAAAACGTTCTCTTCAATAGTATGGACCCACAGATTATCTACTACGAAGGCTTCCGTAGCTTGTTCATCACAGGTCTTAATTTCTCAATGCTTGAGGATACTTCGGCTTATACAGTTGCACTCAATGCCATTGATAGTGGAGCTTCATACAGCATTCCTGCAAAGAATGTTGTTGTTAATCCGGGTGCAGAAACAATAACTCTTAATCTTGAAGAAGAAATGCTTACAGGTACATATCAGGTTACATTTGACTGGCATGATGCAGGTAAAGAGGATATAACCTCAACACTTCTTCAGTTTGTTGTTACAAATGATTACACCTATTTTTCACCTGTTTATGGTATTCTTACAGTTGAAAGAACTGAAAGATATGGTGATGAATACAAGATAGGTTTGTATTCAGATGAAAATGATTATAAGAATAATATGAAAGATGCCAACAACCTTGTTCTTCTTGAATTCAGAGGCAGTTTCGGTGCAAGACGCGATGAAAACGGCAATGTTCTTGAAGCAACAGCAAAAGCTATTGAAGAGGTTGACGGCACAATAACAAGCACAATAACTATTAACAAATGTATTGATGTTGAAGATGGTTATGTTACTGTCAGAACAGTCAATGCAGGTAAGAGCAATCAGAGTATAGAAACAGATATTGAAGGCAGACTTTACACAAGCTCTTCACGAAGCAAAATCTGGGACGGTGTTTGTGCTATTACTTCAATTAACAACGGAAACGAATGTGTTCTTGCTCAGTATCATTTTGAGGGAAACCGTGCAACTGATGTGGCAAACACAACAGCAAACAGAGATGTAGTAACTCTTCTTTGGCCGGGTGCAGCAAGCGTCGGACAGACAATTGCCGGTGTTATCTTCGAGTTCAGATACTGTGAATTTGGTCAGATTGCACTTGAGGATGTGTCACAGATAACTGCTGACACACCTAAGGAAAGAGTAATTTCTTTCGGTGCAAAGCTTGCTCCTGACTTCCTTATTCCGTCAAACTTTGATTATAAGCGCGCAAACACATCTCCTCTTGAAGCAGTACAGTTGAATTTTGCAAAGAGCAATTATCTTCCGCATCAGCTTCGTGAGGCACAGGATAACTATAAAGCTGACCAGGAAAAATGGGAAATTGCACAAAAAGGCAGCCTTAATCTTTATGTAAAAGACATTCTTTTTGGAGCAGGCGGTTTTGTAGGCTTTAATATTTCCGTTGATGTTGGTATTCCTGATTATGCAATGGGTCTTCCTGAAATAAAAGGTTCTCTTAACCTCAGCATTATGCCAAGAAACAAAATGTGGGCAATAGGTGTTTCGGGAGCAGCAAACTTCATCTATCTTGAAATGAAGGCATCTCTTGAACTTAAATCCTATAATGGTATTCCTGTTCCTAACAAGTTCTTTGTTGCCGTTGACGGCGGACATACAGGTGTAAACGTTGACGGTGTAGGCGTTCTTTGGGTAAAAGGCCTTGGCGGCGGTATGGATAACATTTACGATACGATGTTCAGTTATTCAACTCTTCCTCCTTTGGCATTGTTACTTTACGGAAGCTTTAGCTTGTTCTTTGTTTTCCAGGCAGATGCAAACCTGACAGCAAGTCTGAGAGGCTTTGATGTAAGCCTTGATGATATAGGTTTAGGCGTTAAACGACTTAATCTTATTGATCATTTAGGACTCTCTACTTATTGGTATCCGGATTTTAAATTTGGTGCGGATATTGATGTCAATATTCTCGACATAATTGTTGGTAGCGGTTATATAGCTGCTGAGCAGGACCTTCGTAACAACAGCACCTTCTGGGAAGCATTCATAAAAGCAGTTCTTCAGATTCCTGAAATTCCATTGATTGGTTCAATTAAGCTTGCCGGTGTTTCCCTTGGACTCAATGATGAAAGAGTTTGGGGTGCATTCGAAGTTCTCGGACTTGATATGGGTGTAACATATCATTGGGGCGGTGATGTTGACTTCGGCTTCGGAAGTTACGATACACCTGAACCAACTATGCCAAGAGCATTCGCGAACATCCCTGTTGCAAGGTCAGGTGGCGAAATTCTCTATATGAGCTTTGGTGCAAATATGGCACTTGCCGCATCAACAGACCTTACAGAAGATGTAAATTCCGGTGAAATAAAGATAGTCAGCACAAATGACCGTATGAGTCATAAGCTTTATCTTGGTGATTACAAGTCATATCAGGATTTGGCACTGACAATTTCATTCCCTGCAGAAAGTCTTGAAGATGCTGAAAAACTTGTAAAGGGTGACAGATACGGCAAAAATCAAGTAAAAATCACAGCTGTTGATGATAGTGGAAAAACAATAAGCTATCCTATTAAGTGGCTTGATAATTCAATTGATGCAGGTATTCAGACCGATAAAAACGCACTGCTTTCCTACAATAAGGAAAACAAAGAAGCCAATGTCACAATTTCTTTCACAGAAGAATGGGCATATGACTATGTATGGAAGCTTAATACAAGTGTTGATGCTTATGTTTCAATTTATGAAGTTACTGACATGGCAAGCATGGATTCTCTTGATTACTCATACAGTCAGGCAGACGGTATGACTGCTACATGGCACGGTGAACAGCTTGCAATGTATGATTCATTAAGCATTTACGCAGTTTCTGCAGATGATGAATATACTGCACTTTATGAAACAACCTTCGTTGCAACAACCACTGATTCGGGAACAGCAACATTTGAACTTCCTTCAAGTCTTCGTAGCGGTACTTATGATATTGTTGTAGTTGCATCAAGTGAAGAAAATTCACTTCACAATACTGTTTATGCAGCTAATAAGCTTGTTTACGTGAATCCTAATCAGCCTGCAGCACCATCTATCGGCGGTGCAAAGCTTGGTGGAGATTATACAGTTGATGTTTCCGTTGCAAACCCAAGTCGTTATGACGGATTTATTGCAACTGTTTATGAGCAGACTGCTGACGGACTTGTAGAAACAGAGTTTTCTGCAATGAATACAGAAGCTGAAAATGGCGTAATAACTATTGGTGGTAGTTATGAAAATACCTACTACACCGATAAAGATGGTAATTTCGTTTCTCATTACGATGCACAGGGCAGAGATGATGTAACGGAAAACAAAAAGACAGTTTCTCTTAAAGTAGGTAAAAAGTATTGCGTAGGAATCAGCGGTTACGTTGAGGGCGATGACGGAAGCTACTATATTTCAGAGGAAGCTATCAGTAGTGCAGTTACAATGACAGCACCTAAAAAGGCTTCTATCACAGCTTCAGCCCAAGGTGCAAAGAAGCTTGCTGATGCAAGTGGACAGACTGATACAATTGATGTTGTTGGAGTTAATAATGTAGTTGTTAATATAACATCTGATATGGCTGTTTCAGGCAAATGGACTCTTGATTCTGATGCTGCAACAGGTACATGGTCAGCAGATAAAACAGACACAATCACTCTTTCATCACTTGATGAGGGTGAGCACACACTCAGACTTAACGGTGAAAACGCAAACGGTGACGGAATAGTTGAATATTATCGTTTCCGAGTTGATGCAACTGCACCTAAACTTATGGTTTCTTCTCCTGCTAATGGTGGATTCTTTGAAGGAACTACAACAATAAGTGGTATGAGTGATGCAGGTGCAGCTGTTGTAATTCTTGTTGATGGTAAAGAATATAAAACTGTAACTGCAGATGCAGACGGCAGTTTCTCTGTTGATGTTGCTATGGATACCGATGTTCTTGAGCATAAGGTTTCACTCTATGCAAAAGATGCAATTGGCAATACATCAAAGGAAAAGACTCTCAAACTCAACAATGGTCTTGTTCTTGGTAATCCTGATACACGCTTAGCAATCTATATTGACGGTACAGATTACACAGATAAAGTTGTTCCTGCAGGTAAAACAGGTGAATTAGAACTTCGTTTTGTATGCGGTAAAAAGAGTGTCCCTGTTCCTGTGAACAGCGTTATCGGTGGTCAGGTAGAATGGGATACATACACAGTAAACGGTGCTGCGATAATAAGTGGAAATACTTTGAGCACCTCTGTTGATGTTAATGGTGTTCTCACAGTTCAGCTTGACAGACAGCAGGTGGCAGCAGTTCTCGGCGGTAACAGAAATCTTACTTCAGGTGTTCTCACAATAACTCTTCCTGAGAACCCGGTGGGATATGAAATTAAGACTGAGGATTCAACTACTGTTGAATATGGCTCGGATTTCAGCTTCTCCGTTGAAGTTAAAGATGGTTACAGTTCAGATGACATCAAAGTAACCGCAAATGGTGAAGTTATTGAGGCAGTTGATGGTATATATACAATTACTGCTATTCATAACAATAAGACTGTTGAAATTACAGGCGTTAAGGATGTAACTCCTCCTGAAGTTGAAATTTCAGTAGCTGAAAAGGCTTGGAAAGAATTTCTGAACATAATTACATTCGGTTTATTCTTCGATGAAACTCAGGAAGCAGCTGTTACAGCAACTGATGTTGGTAGTGGTGTTGACAAGATATATTACTATGTTTCTGATTCTGCAATCAGTCTTGATGAGGTTAAAGCTCTTGAAAACTGGACAGAATATACAGATGTAATTCCTCTTGAAAGAGGTCAGCAGTATGTAATTTATGCAAAGGCAATTGACCTTGCAGGTAATATAACTTATGTAAGCTCTGACGGAATTACAATCAACAAGCTTTCTCCCAATTATACAGTTCCTGAAAATCTTGAAGCAGTATATGGCGAAACCCTTGCTGATGTTGAACTTCCTGACGGATTTGCATGGCAGGATGACATTACAACATCAGTAGGTAATCCGGGAGAAAAAGAGTTCAAGGTGACATTTACTCCTGATGATACTGATAACTATGCAACAGTAAAAGACATTACAGTTGTTGTCAAGGTTGCAAAGAGACCTGTAACAGTTATAGCACAGAATTCTGAAAAGATTTACGGAAAAGCAGACTCTGAATTAACATATGTTGTAGATGGAAGCACACCGCTTCTTGCAAATGATGTCCTTACAGGCAACCTTGCAAGAGATGAAGGTGAAAATGTAGGCGTTTACAAGATTAATCAGGGAACAGTTGGAAACGTAAATTATGATGTTAATTTTGTTGAAGCTTTGTTCACTATCAACCCTGATACAAGTGGAATTGATGGATTGACCGTCAACAATGTAACAACATCAGATGCAGATGCAGTAATTGCAGTTAAGAATATGATGGACAATGCAAGAGATGAACTTGCCGATGATGAAACCAAGGCAGAGTGGAAAGCTATCAGTGATAAGTGTGAAGAGCTTCTTTCGAAGATTCTTTCTTTTGCAAACAACCTTGAAAAAGTTCTGATTGCTCTTGATTGTTACGATGAATCAAATGTTAAATCATCTGACAAAGATGATATCCAGCAGATTAAGGATGATATTAAGGCTCTTGAAGAAAGCGGAAAGTATTCAGATTCTGAAAAAGACGCATTAAGAGAAGCTGATGAAAAGACAGATAAGCTTATTGCGAAGATTGATGAAGTTTCTGCAGAAATTAAGCGCATAGAAGAAGCTGCTAAAGATTATAATGAAGATACGTCCGACGAAAGTGATATACCGGCAATCAAAAAATTGGTTAAAGATATTGAAGCTCTCACAGACGGAAATAATCTTACTGATGATGAAAGAGCTGAGCTTGAGGGTATTAAGGCAGAGCTTGAGATTCTCATTGATATTTTCACAACACCAGAACCCCTCTTGAAGCTTCGTGAACCATCACGCACTCGTCTTCTATTTATTGATTCACTTGTCCTTCATGCTTTGGTAAGTGAGGATGCTCCTGAAGGTGCAACAATAGTATGGACAACAAATAATAATAACTTTAAGACAAAAGAAATGAATGATGGAAAATCATTAAAGATTACGTCTATTAACAGTGGTTATACAACATTTGTTGCAACACTTTACGATGCAGACGGAAATGTTCTTGAATCAGATAGCGTTGAAATGTATTCACAGGCATGCTGGTTGGCAAGAATTTTCGGTTTCATCCGTTGCATTTTGGGCATAACACGTCACTATGATTACTAATCTGGCGGAAAAACAACAAAAACGAAAGGCGGGGTCTTACGACCTCGCCTTGTATGTCGATATATTCTGATATGTGATGAACATTACCATGCAAAATATTGCGTGAAAAATACAAATAAAATTTCTAATAGGAGTATTTTCTATGGCGAACATAAGAAATTCAGAGCAAACTGCAGAAATACGTAAAAAGGTTCTTGTGGCAGCAACACAATTATTTATTGAAAAAGGGTACGAGCATACCACTGTTAAGGATATATCAAAGCTTGCAGGGGTGCCCACAAATACCATTTTTTACGAAATGAAAACCAAAGAGGATATTCTCTGCGCATTACTCAACCACTTTTTAGATGGAGTTTTTGGTCTGGCAAACTCTTATTCAAAAGAACAAACCGATGATGAGATGTTGCGTTATATGGTGTATGTTTGTTTGCAGCTTTATATGGCAGAAACAAGTGAAGATATGCGAAATCTTTACCTTAATGCCTATTCATTGCCAAAGGTCAGTGAAGCTGTACGTCTTCGTCTTACTAAAGAAATGCAGCATATTCTATCATCTGAATTACCCGAGCTTGAGCCAAAGGATTATTATGAAATAGAAATTGCCTCTTCAGGAATAATGAGAGGATATATCAGCGTTCCTTGTGATGTGTATTTTACTGCACAAATCAAGTCAAAGCGATGTGTTGAAATGATGATGCTTATTTATAGATTTAAAGAGGAAAAAATACAGCAAGCAATTGAGTTTGTTGATAGATTCGATTTTAAATCAATGGCGAATCAAGCTATTAAACTTGTGTTTGAAGAACTTACTGTCAGGTCCGAAAGGGTATCAAATGCTGAATAATTGTTATGCCAAAAATCACCATAGTTTATGCTGGAATATAAATTTTAATATTGTATCCCAAAAAAGTCTTTCAACGATTATCAGTCATTTGTTGTAATAATGTATATAAAGCAACAGGACTTGAACTCGGGACATCAAAGCTCCAATTTCAAGGTGAAATTAATTCGTTCTATCGATTGTGTTTTACTATTGACTTTTATTGAAAACCTGACATATACTTTATTTGTTACTGCAAAAGGAGGTTTTTGTATGACAAAAGCACAAGCAAGGCAGAAAGCAAAGGAAATCGTAGCAAAAATGACAGTTGAGGAAAAAATTTCTCAGCTTATATATACTGCACCCGCAATCGAAAGACTCGGTATTGACGAATATAACTGGTGGAACGAAGGGTCACATGGCGTTGCAAGATCAGGTACTGCAACCGTGTTCCCTCACGCAATTGCAATGGCTTCTACTTTTGATCCCGAACTTATAGGCAAGGTTGCAGATGCAATTTCAACAGAGGGACGTGCAAAGTATAACAAGTATGTGAAATACGGTGACCACGATATTTTCAAGGGTCTTACCTTTTGGGCGCCCAATATCAATATTTTTCGCGACCCCCGTTGGGGCAGAGGGCAGGAAACCTTCGGCGAAGACCCATTTCTCACTGCTCAGATGGGTGTTTCATTCATCAAAGGCATTCAGGGTGAGAGCGAGTTTCTCAAGGCAGCCGCCTGCTCAAAGCATTATGCTGTACATTCAGGCCCCGAAAAGAACAGATATGGCTTCAACGCTATAACAGATATGCATGACCTGTGGGAAACCTATCTTCCCGCGTTTGAAAAGACCGTAAAAGCAGGTGTTGCAGGTGTTATGGGTGCGTACAACAGTATGAATGATGAACCCTGTTCTGCTCATTCGTATCTTCTTGTTGATGTTCTTCGCAAGAAGTGGGATTTTGACGGATACGTTGTTTCAGACTGCGACGCAGTTGGAGATATTTATAAATTCCATAAGTTTGTTGAATCAGAAACAGAGGCTGCTGCTGTTTCGCTTAAGAATACCTGCGATCTCAACTGCGGAAAAACCTACGAGGCGCTTATCGATGCATATGAGATGGACCTTATATCAGAGGACGAAATAACCGCAGCGGCAGAAAATCTTTTCACAATCCGTTATCTTCTTGGTGAATTTGAAGAAACAAGACCTTATTCGGATATTGGTTTAGATAAGCTTGACAGCAAAGAGCATAAGGCACTCAACCTCAGAACTGCAGAAGAATGCATAACTCTCCTTGACAACAAGGATAATTTCCTTCCTCTTGATAAAAATACGGATAAGAAAATTGCAGTTATTGGACCTAACGCACTCTCTGTTACTGCTCTTGAAGGTAACTACAACGGCTATGCTTCTGAATATGTAACCGTTGCCGACGGTATCAGAAGAATATTCAAGAATGCGGCAATATCGGTTGAAAAGGGCTGCAACTACTGCGAAGAACGACTCAACTTCTGCGGTGGCTTCGGAAATATGATAAGTGACGGTATCGCGACAGCTGCCGAAGCTGATATAACAATTCTTGCACTAGGTCTTGACTGCTCAGTCGAGGGTGAGGACACGGGCTTGGACAATGATTACACAGCTAGTGGAGATAAGCGTACGCTCTATCTTCCTGCAACTCAGCAGAAGCTTGCAGAAGCGGTATGCGATGTTTGCGAAAATGTTGTTGTTGTACTTCTCTGTGGTAGCTCTATTGATGTTGGTGAGAAGGTGAGAAATCACGCAAAGGCAGTAATTCATGCATGGTATCCCGGCTCGCTCGGTGGACTTGCTCTTGCAGAGATTCTTGCGGGTGAAATGAATCCTTCGGCAAAGCTTCCTATTACAATCTACAGAGGCGACCACAATATTCCTGCGTTTGAGGATTATAATATGAAGGGCAGAACCTACAGATACATTGATGGCGATGCGCTCTATCCCTTCGGTTTCGGTCTTTCGTACACGAAATATGCTTATGAAAATGCAAAGCTTGTTGCTACGGATGACGAAAAGATAACTGTCAGCACAGAGGTTGAAAATATCGGTGGCATTAAGGGTAAGGAAATTGTCCAGGTTTACGCCGCTTATACCGACAGCCGTGTTGCAACTCCTCATTGGCAGCTTTGCTCGGTTAAGCCCGTTGTGCTTGAAGCAGGTGAAAAAGCAGAGGTAACTCTTGATATTGACAGATACTGGGTGAAAGCAGTTACAATGGATGGTGAAAGAGTTGACCCCGACGGAAAGATTACATTTTATATCGGAGGACATCAGCCCGATAGCGTAAGCGATAAGCTTCTTGGCTATTCATGCCTTAAAATTGAACTTTAAAATATAACCTAAAAGCTCCGACCATCGTGGTCGGAGCTTTTATTTGTTGGTGTGGGTGATAGGGGTTTTCTCGTTCTTCGTAATTGGTGTTAAACAGAGTACCGTATTTGCAGTTATTACCTTTTGATATAAGAGATTGTTTTTTCTACTAAATCAGAAATTTTAACAACTCCGACACCTGTTATACCGGTATCAAGTTTATTATTAAGCACATTAATCCACTTGTCACCTATAGAATCAAATCCGTTAAGCATACCTAAAACAGAGCCAACAGTTGCACCGTTGCAATCGGTATCATAACCCATTCCAACCGCCAAACAAATTGATTTTCCAAAATCACTATTGCCATAAAGCAATGCAATAACAACAATCAAAGCATTGGTTATTGTGTGAACGGAATCATGTGGGTCAAACTCATCATAGTTATTATTTATGAATGAAATGCAGTCGTCGCAGGGGACGCCGTTTTCATATTTGTTTATAATATCATAAACCGCTTCATAAAGACGTGATGTACAAGGGATTTCTGAAAGTCCCGCTTTTATCACATCAGAAACATTGTCTGCATCTGCTGCAGCTGAAATCATAGCTGAAACGAACATCTCTCCGTAAATACCGTTTTTAATATGAGAAATTGATGCATCACGGAAAGCGTACTCAGCACCTAACTCCTTATTTCCGGGTGTTATGTATCCAAAATAATCTCCACGGATTTGTGCCCCAATCCATTCGCGGTAAGGGTTTTTATAAACCGCTGAATATGGTGGCGCATAACCATTTATAAAGTTACGGTATGCAGATTTTTCGGCTGTATAGTATTTTTCAATCGGCTGGCTCTGAAGCCAGAGCTTTGCAACATCTTTCGACGTGAAATCGTGACCAAACTTTTCAATCAAAATTTGTGCTAAAACCGTATAGGTTGTGTCATCATCAACGGGTGCACATTCTATAACATCTGCCCATGCTTTATCTTTTAGCCAAAAATCGTAAGACTCAATCATTTCCTCTGTAATATCACTTGATACTACATAACGCGATAACGGATAGTTGTTTGTTGATGTTAAAAGAGTGTAAAGCTCACCCTTCTTTATTCCTTCAAGAGGCTTACCCAGAAGACAACCGCAAATTCTTCCATACCAAGCACCTTTTATTTTTTCATATAACAAATTATCATCAACTAGGATTTTTTTATATTCATAAGGCTTTCTTAGCGCCTTAATACCATCTAAATCAGATGGCTCATTATATTTATAATCAGACCTTGTTTCGGCATTTATAATTTTCTCAAAAATTTCATCAGCAAGGTCTGCTTGTTCTTTTGAATATGGCATTTCAATTGCCTTTTTAAATAATAATTCGAAATCTGTAATATCAAGACCCTCGTCAATACATTGTTTAAGCTCGATATCAAGAGTTTTGCAATAAGAATCCCAGTAATATTCACCTGAATAGTCAGGCTCAATTTTAATTTGTGGCATGAAATCACCTCAAAACTAATTTTAAAAAATTATACACCTTTAAAAGTCAGTCTTCAAGATAAAAACAGAAAAGATGTAATAAAAAATCTCATGAAATAACAAAAGAGCCACAAAAGTGACTCTTTCGTTATTGGTGCGGGTG
>JAZUBO010000009.1:0-53406 GCA_045638585.1 Acutalibacteraceae bacterium
GCTTTGCGCTTTAGCTCATATGGACTTTAATTCACCAATGATTTATTCCTACGAGGATGCTTTTTCTGTAATGAAGAAGCTTAAGCTTCCTTATAGCGACTACATTCAATTGTTCAAACGAATGGTCTTCAATGAATATGCCAAAAATTATGATGACCATACCAAAAACATATCCTTCCTTATGGATAAAAAAGGCGTCTGGTCTTTATCACCTGCTTATGATGTAACCTTTGCATACAGAAAAGACAGTCAATGGGTTAAGGCTCATCAGATGCTTATTAACGGAAAGGCTGACAACATAACAAAAGAGGATATGTTAACGGTTGCCGAAAAGGTGGGTATCAAAAAATCTGATGCAGAAAAAAGCATTGAGCAAGTAAGAAACGCTGTTTCGAAATGGGAATTCTTTGCAAGGCAAACGGAAATGTCAAAAAGAAATATTGAGAGAATAAAAACAATTTTAGGTTTGTAATTTTAAAGTCGTACACCTGCCATTTGGTAGGTGTATTTCTTTGAATTATGCAGTAAAATTTTTTACATGAATGTAACTGTGGAAATGTGGCGGAAGGTATGGTATAATGGGGTTGATGAACGAGGATTTATATATAAGCAAATGTTGATGTAAAGAACAGGAGGAGAAGCTGGTATGAGTGAGTTTGAATTACATAAATATTCAGGGATGGCATACGAATCCAATCAGATTATTACTTTTTCAGAAAATCCATCCATTGCCTTATCGGATGTTGATGAAGAGATGAAATTTCATGTTGGTGTATCATCTATCAAAGTTTGCAACTTGACGCAGGAAGAGTTTGATTATTTTATTACCAATTATGGTGATGATTATGAATCTATTTATTTCTTTCACAACCAAAAGGTTAAAGATTTATCAGCATTGTCTAAATTGAAGAAAGTAAAGTATTTGTTGTTTTTTAATGTTCGTGCCACTGCGTTGTGGGATATGAGCGAAAACGAAAATTTGAAAGGAATTATGATTTCTGATAGTAAGAAAATGTTGTATAATCTTGAACAAATGCAATATGCACCAAATCTTGAAGAATTGCTTTTGTTAAGTTCAATGTTTAATAAATATCCTGTAAAAACAATTACTCCATTAAAGAATTGTAAAAAGCTAAAACGATTATTTATGGAGTTTAATACAGAAGATAAAAGTTTCTTACCTGAAGAATTTGATTTCTTGGATATATTAAAATATCAATGCGATAGAAAAAAGAATTTTACATATAGTTAAACGTAAAGAACAGGAGGAGAAGCAATGGCAAAATTAGAGCAGGTTCTTAATGGTGATTTCGGACAGATTTTAAGGACAATCGAAAACGGAATATTGAATGGCAGTATGTCTGCATCTCTTGAAGATTCAAGCGATATTGTTGATGGTGATGCAAGGTGCAGTGTTCGTGTTTTCGAGAGATATAGCTATGCTGGCGGTAACCGAGTTAGCATGAATGTAACATTGTTTCAGAATGCGAATGGTCCTATTTATCTTACTGCAATTACATCGGGTGGAAGTCAGGCGATGTTATTTAAGGTAAATACCTTGGGAGAAGAGGCTTTCCTTGGTAAATTGAGAGAGTTGTTGTGATTCAGTGATATAAAATTTTGGAGAATATAATTATGAAAAAGTCTTTGTGTTTAATATTGTTTATGCTTTTTATGTTTAGTTCGTGTACCTATGGTGGTAATTATGGCGGAAAAGTAAGTGATGTGAAAACCAAGAAGGTTGATTCAAAAGTTTATTCACAAGAAGATATCGCATCTGCTATTGATACAATTAAAAAGGATTTTGAAAGAGAATGGGGCGGATGTACCCTTACAGAAATATATTATGCAGGGGATGAAGAATCTGCAGATTGTCAGGATTGGGCTGACAGATATAATGCAGATGAAGTAATTGTTCTTTTATCTTCATTTGATGTTGATTCTTCAGGTGGCGATGGTTCTTTAAACTCCAACAGCACCTATGAGAATTGGATGTGGATATTAGTAAGAAATGATGGTGGAAAATGGAAACACGTGGATCATGGATATTAATATAAATGCCAATATGTTTTTCTGCTGAAACCCACCAATGACCACATAAAGCCCACAGACAGAGTTGGACTATATGAAAACAGTGTGAAATTCAGCTTCAAAGAGCATTCCCAAAATACACGAAAGCACAAGATGTTGTGTGCAGTTCCTGAGAGCAGACGGGGACATCTTTTCGGGACGTGGAGGTTGTGGGTTCAAATCCCGTCATCTCGACCAAAAATAGCAGGTAGGCATTGCCTACCTGCTGTTTTTATGTTGAATTTAAGATAGTAATTATTGACATATATTATTCTTTATGTTATTATGGGGTTAGAAAATTTAATGTTTAAGAAAAACTCAAGCTGAGCTTAAACAAGAGAAACAACTGTGTGAATATCAATCTGATAGCACAAGCGTTTCCGAGCGACCAATGCATAAGACGATATGCAGCATTGTAGCAAATTGTTTAAGGGGAGGTTTGGGATTTTTTATTTTAAAACTAATGAATAATAATGAAAATTGATTAAAATGTATAAATGAAAGGTTTATAAAATGAAGCGTAATAATCAAAAAATTAAGTATAGTCCTGAATATATTTCATATTTAGCAAATGGTGATTCTGCAGCAGTTTTTATTACAAGAGACATTGTAAAATCAATAAATACAAAAGATAAATGGATAGATGTTATTGAGTTGCAAGGGCAAAAAAATTGGGATTGTAAATGGGATTTTAAAAGAATTGTTGTGGAGATATTTCCAAGAAAAACAAAACCGATTTATCCGAAAAATGCAACTCTTGAGATGAAAAAATATATCACATGGGAAACAGCACAAAGGGATATAAGGGAACAACGAAGCAAAGGTATCAAAGGTGTTCAATATGCAATCAAACCAAAACTGATAAATCGTAACAAAGGTAAATACAAAGAAGTAGATGCTTTGTGGGATATAAGACTTGAGGCATGGGTTGAGTGTGAATGGAGAGATTACCCTTGCGAAATCAGAAAACGTAAAATGCCTCTTGAGCCGGATTGGGAATATAAAATTCTATCTGTTAAAAAATTATGATTTTATGAAGTAGATGAAGTCTAAATAATAAGATAAAACATAAGTGGAGCTGACTTTTAGTCAACTCCCTTCTTTGTATTATGCAGTAAAGTTTTTTGCATATATGAAACTGTGGAAATATGGCGGAGTGTATGGTATAATGGGTTTGATAAATGAGATTTCGGAGGGCGTAAAATATGATTGAAAAATTTGAATTACATACTGATGTTCTCGTTCTCGGAAGTGGACCTTCCGGGTTTGCAGCGGCATATACTGCTTCAAAAAATGGTGCTAAGGTTATTCTTGTTGAGCAAAGCGGAGATGTGGGAGGAATTTCAACTTCAGGTCTTATGAGCCATTGGACAGGCAGTTGTGGCAGTCCTTTGTATTATGAAATTCTGAAAAAAACATCCGAGAATAATGAAGGTGAATTCAAAAACAAAATCACCAACCTGATAGACCCCGAAAAGCTGAAGACACTTTATCTTGAAATGCTCTGTGAGGTCGGCTGCCGTGTTATGCTTTATACTTTTGCAGAAGATGCAATCTGTGACGGCGATAAAATACTCGGTGCTACCGTTATCAACAAATCGGGGAAGACGGATATTTATGCCAAAATTACTATAGATGCTACGGGTGATGGTGATATTGCCGCAAGAGCAGGTGCTGAATTTGTTCTTGGCAGAGAAAGTGATAATAAAATGCAACCTGCAACCCTAATGTTCAAGGTTGGCGGTGTTGACTATGACCGTGCAGTATTTTTAGGCTCGTTTGAATCAATCTATGAAACACCCAACGGCGAGTTGCAGGCACTTGCAAAAGAACACATACCCTATCCTGCAGGGCATATTCTCACATATGAATCAACCCTTCCCGGTGTTGTTACATGCAATATGACAAATGCAATTGATATTGACGGCACAAATGCAGATGATCTGACAAGTGCTACGCTCAAATGCCGCAGACAGATGGATGACATAGTCAAATATCTTCGTGAGTTTGTTCCTGGTTACGAGAATTGTTATGTTATCAGCTCCGCTTCGTTAATCGGCATCCGTGAAACAAGACATTTCAAGGGGAAATATACTTTAACAGAGCAGGATATCCTTGAAGCTAAAGTGTTTGAGGATTATGTTGTAAAAGATGCTTATTTCAATTTTGATGTGCATAATATCACGGGTTCTGGTCTTGATAAAACAGGTGTGCAGAAATATTTTAAACAGGATAAAGGTTACACAATTCCTTACCGTTGTCTTCTTCCCGAAACCAAAGAAAATCTTTTGCTTTGCGGAAGAAACATTTCGGGTACACATATGGCACATTCGAATTTTAGGGTAATGCCTATTTGTGTGGGGATTGGTGAGGCGGCAGGTGCTGCGGCATGCATCTCCGTTTCGCAGAATTGCAGTCTGAATGATGTTGATGCAAAAGAAATCAGAGAAATTATAGGAATATAAGTATCGATTAAATTCCTATTTGTAGATATAACTAAACAATGGCGTATAGAATAGGAGGATAAGCAATGGCAAAGTTAGAGCAGGTTCTTAATGGTGATTTCGGACAGATGTTAGATAGAATTGAGCGTGGAATATTGAACGGGAGTATGTCGGCTTCACTTAATGATTTTTTATATATACAAAGTAATAGATCAATCATATTGACAAACAAGGCTAAATTATGTACTATTAAACGCAAGTTAATATTTGTTAAGTGAAATTTGCAGGAAATAAAGCTTTAAGCTTTTCCGAAGGAGTAACGCTCTCAGGTACACAGACTGCAAACGGATAACATTCTGGAGAACCCTGTTTAATCAGGTGCCGAAGGTGCAAAGCGTGCGTCGCTAATCTCTCAGGCAAAAGGACAGAAGCTATAAAACACTTTTTTGTGTTACGTTCTTTTGCATTGCATTTTCGCAATGCTTTTTTCTTTGCTTGGCAATATTAAAGTATCAAAATTACGAAAAGAGGATTTTTGATGGGAACAGAAAGAACACTAAAAAAGAATCTGGGCGTTATGTCTGCGATGTCAATTGTTGTGGGCTGTGTAATTGGTGCAGGTGTTTTCTTTAAGCCTTACGCTATTTATCAGGCAACAGGAGGGGCACCCGGTATGGGTATGGTTGCTTGGGTTGTTGGCGGTCTTGCGAGTATTTTTGCCGCTTTAACAGTTGCGGAAATTGCTATTCTTATACCACGTACAGGTGGTATGGTTGCGTATCTTACAGATGTTTATAACGAAAAAATAGGCTTCCTTTCCGGTTGGATGCAAACCTTAATTTTTTATCCTGCGTTTTTGGCAAGCTATGGTGTTACAGTAGGTAACGAGCTTTCTTCTTACGTTGGGCAAGAGTATTCTCTTCCTATTGCTATGGCTTCAATTGTAATACTTGTTGTGTTTAATGTTTTAGGCTCAAAATCAGCCTCAAGATTCCAGATTGTGTTTACTGTAAGCAAGCTTATACCCTTGTTTTTGCTTATGATATTCGGTTTTATTCTTGGTGAAGGCGGAAACCCTGTTATTACACCTTTAGTAGCAGAGGGTAAGCAGACCGGTGCTGTTTTAGGTTCAACACTTTTGGCAGTTTTATTTGCCTTTGAGGGTTGGACAAATGTTGGTGCGATAGCAGGTGAAATGAAAAACCCCGGGCGTGATTTACCTCGTGCGATTGTTGGCGGAGTTTCAATTATTATGCTTGTATATATCGTAATAAATATTGCATATATCCAAGTACTTCCTGCGGATGAGCTTATGCATTTAGAGTCACCTGCATCAGCAATTGCGGTAAAAATCTTTGGTAATTTTGGTGGTACTTTAATAAAAGTAGGTATTATCATTTCAGTTATCGGTGCGGCAAACGGCTTTTTGATGTCGGGCTCTCGCGTTTGTTATCAGTTAGCAGAACAAAAAACACTTCCTTTCAGTAAAACCTTAAGTAAAATCAACTCAAAACATGTTCCTGCAAACTCAATTATTTTAATAGGCTTTCTGAGTTGCTTGTTCTGTATCGGCGGAACATTTGATATGCTTACAAACCTTGCTGTATTCTCTTGCTGGATATTCTATACACTTACCTTTGCGGCGGTTATGAAATGGAGAAAAATGCATCCGGAGCTCGAAAGAAAGTATAAAGTGCCGCTCTATCCCGTTATTCCGATTCTTGCAATTATCAGTGGTGTTTATGTTGTATTAAGCCAGATTTTCTGGTCAGGTGCAGAAGCAACAAAATTATCAATCGGAAGCATTGCGGCTACACTGATTGGTTTACCTGTATATTTCATTGCTCAAAAATATTATAAATCAAAAGAAGCTTGAATTATTTCTGTGCAGACAAAATAAAAACAGTACATAACTGTTGAAAATATTAAATATTTGTGGTATTCTTTTTTTGTTAAATTCAAATTTTAATTTTGGGGTGTATATAGATGTCAAAGTGGATTGATAACAAAACCGTAATTATCACAGGTGCATCAAGCGGTATCGGTAAAATGCTTGCTGAAAGACTTATGAAAGAGCACAACTGTAAAGTAATCGGTGTTGCAAGAAGCGAAAAGAAAATGCTTAACTTCATCGAAGAGCTTGGCGATTATGCAAAGCTTTTTTCATACAAGCTCTTTGACGTTTCAAGCTATGATAATTGGCAGAGCTTCCATGATTGGCTCGTTGAAAACAATATTAATCCTGATGTTCTTATTAACAATGCAGGTGTTCTTCCTCGTTTTGACAGACTTATGAACTATACAAAAGAAGAGATTGACGAATCAATTAATATAGATTTCTATTCAGCTGCATATTCTTCAAAAATTATGCTTCCTCTTCTTATGAAAAGTGAAACTCCCGCAATTATTAACGTTGCATCATCAGCAGCGCTTATGGCTCTCGGCGGAACATCTATGTATTCTGCAAGTAAGGCTGCTGTTAAGGGCTTGACAGAGGCAATGAGAGAAGAGCTCAGAGGAGAAGCTTACATAGGTCTTGTTTGTCCAGGCTTCACAAAGACAGATATTTTCAGAAATCAGGGTGAAACAAATGGTATGGACCTTATCAATATGGTTTCAACTCCTTGCCACAAGGCAGTTAACAAAATCCTTAAGGGTATTCTTCGTAAAAAGTCATATATTGTTGTTGGCTTTGACGGTAATGCAATGGGCAGATTCAACCGACTTATGCCTGTTCAGGGCTCGAGACTTTTCAGCTCAGTAATTAAAGCCTTTAAAATTGACCTTTTCGCTTCAACCTTTGGTTACGAAAAGAAAGGCGATAAAAAAAGTAAATAACAATTTTTTTTGAGAAATATAAGAGTTTCATAATCAAAACTGAAGGCCTTTGAAATACGGGGCTTTCGGTTTTGTTTTTTTTGATTATTTTTTTATAAAAAAAGGGGATTTATATAAAAATCACACAAAAAATTAATATTAAAAAATATCATTAAAATTCTTGAAAAAACTTCGAGAACGGTTTTGTTGTTTAAATCGATTTTTGGAGTAAACATAAAAATTCCCTACCACATATTTATTCTATTTTACATTATGATTCAAATTATTTATAAAATCAAGAATAGAATAGATGTGAGAGAAATATAATCCTATTTTTAATAGATGGAGGAAGCTGTCATCTGTGTTTTTTAGGCAGCTTCAGCTAACTCTTTATTCACTCGAAAAAAACCTATTGACTTTTACGTTACGTTATAGTGTATACTCTCTTTTGTGAGGTGGTAAAGATGAAAATGCAGATTAAAGATTTTGCAGAGCTTACGGGAGTAAGTGTGCGCACACTACATTATTACGATGAAATAGGACTGTTGAAGCCTGCTTTTGTTGATGAGTTTACAGGCTATCGTTTTTACGATGAAAGCTCCGTTATTCGTATGCAGGAAATTCTTTTTTACCGTGAACTTGATTTTTCTTTGAAAAGTATTGGTGAAATTTTATTATCTCCGAATTATGATAAAGAAAAGCTATTGGCGGAGCAGAAAAATCTTCTTGTACTGAAAAAAGAACGTTTAGAAAGACTGATTTATGCTATAGATAATGCTATGAAGGGAGAAAACGTTATGAATGCATTTGATAACAATGATTTTGAAAAATATAAGGCAGAAGTGCAGGAGAGATGGGGTAATACCGAGACATTCAAGGAACATCAGGAAAAAACGAAGGGCTATTCAAAGGATAAATGGAACGGACTTACCGATGAAATGAACGGTATTTTCAAAGAGTTTTCTATATGTATGAAAAACGGTGACGAGCCTTTCTCGGAAAATGTACAAGAGCTTGTAAACGGTCTTCAGAATTATATCACTGAAAACTACTATAATTGCACAAAGGATATTTTATCGAGTCTTGGTCAGATGTATGTTTACGATGACCGCTTTAAGAATAACATCGATAAGCAGGGGGACGGTACAGCAGAATTTGTTAGTGAAGCAATAAAAGTTTATTGCGGTAAATAAAAAACTAAAGGAGCAGACCCAAATCTGCTCCTTTTATTGTTACTCTGCTGTGTCGGTAAGCTGATTTTTGTTAATGTGAAAAACAGTGGGCACAAAATCTAAAGCTTTATTGTTTTTACTTTGAATAATAAATAACTCAATAGCGTGAACTGAAGCAATTGTACAAATTACAGCCATCCAGACGGCACCGTCAACTATCTGCATCGCAATAGGTAAAACGAACACTGCACCACCAAATATTTTTCCTAAATAAGTATGAGGAAGATAGATTTTGTTGAATCTCTTTTTTGATACCAATGAGCAACCGCCGAAAAGAACACCTGCACTTAATATCCACACAAGAATCCACCAAGGGACAAGCTTGTTTTTAATAAGGATTTTCGTTAAGGCAAGATACGTTCCAACGTCACCTATTGTATCAAGTGTTGCACCGAGAGTGCTGGAAGAATTGGTTTTTCTTGCAATAGGACCATCTATCAAATCAGTAAAGCCACATAAAACGTATATAATCAAAAATGTTGTTGTAATATCCTTGCAGAAAAATAAAATAACCGCACCTATAATTCTGCTTGATGTTACTATATTTGCTAAATGCTTTTTCATAAAACACCTGCTTTGAATTGTTTTAAATTATATTCATTTTACCATATCAGAAGACGTTATTCAACAATCTTAATATTAATTTAATAAATTTCGCCACAGGATATATATGGAAGGTTTGTGTTATTGCACTAAAATGCTTGAAAATTCAGAGAAATAATGTTAGAATTAACCAAAGTGTCGGTTTTGGAGATGATATGATGTTTAAAAGGAAAACAGCTTCTGCTACAGCGATACCACAAGGTGCGCTTAATCATAACGAAGGTAAGTATATTACAACATTTGAGTATGTTTGTATTATGCTTGCAAGAATCGGCGGTCAGTTTGGTACAACTCTTACCGGTACTCTTGCGGCAGCTTTCTTACATGAGCTTTATTTTGGTCCGGTTGGTGTAAGCGCTGATGATATTGCTTCAATTCTTGCTGTTCAGTCAACAATTACAACTGTTTTAGGTATAGGCATAGGTGCTATTGCGGGTGTTATTGTTCAGAAATGGAAGAGCCGTTGGGGTAGATATCGTCAATGGTACATAATCTGCCTTGTACCCATTTTCCTTCTTACCGTTTTCTTCTTCTACGTTCCTGAAGGATGGACAATTCAGCAGATGACTCTTTTCCGTTACGGTATTGCTTGCTGTCAGACGGTTTTCAATACTTTTAATAACTTTGGTCAGAATGTTGTTCAGGTTATTTCCCCAAACCATAAAGAAAAGAAACTGGTCGCTACAATGTGGCAGTTATCATATTACATCGGTTACGGCGGAGCTTATATTGCAACCTTTGTTTACGGTCTTTTCAGTGACGATAAGAATAAGATGTATATGACACTTGCCATTGTTGCTGCCTCCGTAACGGCATTCGGTAACCTTATGTGCGGTCTTTTCTGTAAGGAAAGAATTGAGCTTCCCAAGAAAGAAAAGGTTAAGATTTCAAAAGGCTTATTCTCTCTTTTTAAATACAAGAATTATAGAGCATATCACGCAATGCAGTGGGTAAATGCTTTTGCATGGCTTGGAAGAATGTCTACATATCTTGCTGCTATTACGGTTGGCTCTTCTAAAAACCTTTTACTTACTCTTCCCACAGCGGTTGGTACTGTTGTAGGTAACGTTATTGCCACTAAGCTTTCAAAAAAATACGAGCCTACAAAGCTTCTCAAATTCTGCGGTCCATATTCACTTGTTTCTGCAGGTGTGCTTTTTGCAATCTGTTTTGTAGAGGCTCAGTTTGGTATTAAGTTCTTCTCAGGTTGGAACAGCATTTTCTTCTATGTGTTCTATTTTATCTTCGGTATCGGTATCGGTATTCAGGAGCTTTCAAACTCTCACTTTAACGTTGAATTCCTCGACTATCTTGAGTGGCAGTGTGGTGAAAGAATGGAAGCTATTCAGGGTATTGTTCCCGGTTGGATAAACTCAGCTTGTAATTACCTTAAAGAGCTTGCGATTCCCTTTATGATTGCTTGGGCGGGTTATATGTCTTCAGCAGAGGGTGACCTTGTTGCAACAATGCAGGCTCAACCTGATTATCTTGATACTTGTCTTAAGATTCTTGCCTTCTTGCTCTTTGGTTATACTATAGCAAACGTTCTTAAGGCTATCATCCTTAAATTCTTCTATGATGTTGAGGGTGAGAAGAAAGAGCAGATGTATCGTGAGCTTGACATTATAAGAGCACAACGCCACGAAGAAAATCTTGCTATTGAAAATAAAGCGGAATGAGGTAGTGTAATTATGAAAAACAAGAAGAAAATTATACTTTCAGTTATTTCTGTAATAGTCGTTCTTGGTATTATTGCAGGTGCGTTGGCTCTGTATTTTACAAGATATCACAAGGATAAAGATGATACAGAAGAATTATTCAGAAAGAACGTTGCTGCTGTAGGCTATGAAAATACAATTGAAGCTGCATATCCTCAAACAGACGTTTATGATATCATTAAAGACCATTTTGAATCTGAATTACCTGAGGGAAAAACAGAGAAAAAAGTAGTTATTATCGGCTATGACGGTTGCCGTGCAGATATTCTTAATGAAAAACAGGAAAAGGGTGCGGTAAGCTATCTTCTTAAAAACGGTGCATCAAATAACCTTACTTATTGTGGAGGTGTTAACTACCCTGAGGTAAATACACAGGATACTTCTACTGCACCCGGTTGGTGCTCAATTATTACAAGTGAATGGGCAGACGTTACCGGTATAACGGGTAACGGCATAACAAAAGAGGTTGAACCTAAAACACTTTTGACAAGCCTTGTTGAAGATGGAACCATTGAAAGCGCTTCCTTCATAACAAAGTGGAAGGGTCATTTCTCAAGAAATGGTGCGACCTATCTTGAAGAAATGAAATATTGCGAAGATAATAACATAGACGTTGAGTTTGAGCTTCGTAAAAACAAAAAAGACATTCATACGGGCGCTATGGAAGAGATTGCAAGTTCAGATTGTGCGGACTTCGTATTCATTATTTATGAGGATACTGATTCGGCAGGTCACAATTTCGGATTCTCTTACAATAATCCTGTATATAAAGAGGCTTTCAATACCGAGGATGCTTATGGCTACGAGGTAATTAAAGCTATTGAAGACAGAGATACTTATGATACTGAAGATTGGCTTATTATTGTAACCTCAGACCACGGTGGTGTTGAAACAGGTCACGGTGGTGCAAGTATTCAGGAAAGAATGACTTTTGTTGTGATGAACAAGGAGTGGGATTAACATACTATGAGCTACAAGAATTATAAATGGTACGTTGGTGTTACCCATTGTCACACAACTGCTTCTGATGGTGGTCTTACTTTAGATGAGCTTATTATGAGTGCGAAAAAGAATAAGCTTGACTTCATTATGATTACAGACCATAACGTAAACTGTAAGGAATTGCCCGAAACAGACGGTTTGACCTTAATTTACGGTGCAGAGCTTTCAAAGGATGGCGGTCACTGTAATATGTGGGGCGTTAAAGACGTTATAGACGATAAGGATTACGAAACCTGCGAAACGTATGAGGACTTTTTAAGAGTTAAAAACAAGGCTAAAGAACGCGGTGCAGTAATTTGTATGAATCATCCTCATTGCAAACAATGTCCGTGGAGATGGGAGAAAAATCCCGAGGACATAGACGTTTTAGAGGTATGGAATGCGCCTACACACTATGATAATCTCGAATGTACTGAATGGTGGCATGAGCAGTTAAGAAAAGGTCATAAGCTTCCCGTTGTAGGCGGTAGTGACTTTCATAGAGATTATTACGGTGTAACAAATCTTTTGACCTGGCCCGTTACATATGTGTATGCTAAATCAAATTCGGCAGAGGACATACTTGACGCAATTGTTACAGGCCGTACAACAATTTGCTTTGCCAGTGGCACAACCTTTATTGACGTTGTAAGTGACGGTAAAATTTTAGGCGATACCGTAAAGCTTGACAATAACACAAAGGTTACAATAAACGTTAAAAAGCTTCACAGAAATCACGAATTGATAGTTTTTGATGCTGACGGTGAATGCTTCTCATATAAGGCAAAGAAAACGCAGGATTATTCTGTTACTCTTCCCGTTAAGAAAGAGGGCTTTATATGCGCTCACGTTGTTTTTGAGCCCGGTTTTGTGTATAGTAAAATTCACGATTTTGCTATCGCATCAAGAATCCCCGAGCAAAAGGGTATGGACTTACCGCCATTAATTTTTGCACAAAGCGGTGCAATTTATTTTGAGAAATAAAACATAAAAAGGAAAACCGATTATTGAGAGTTGAGTTCAGTTCTCAATAATCGGTTTTGTTTGTTTTTTCAATCAGCAGAATTTTGCGATTGCTTCGTCAATCATCTTTTTAACGTTTGCGGCAAGGGGCTTGCTTTCTTCTTTAAGCTGTGCAAGGGGCTTTCTTGCATCGCCTATATCAATACCCTGTAAACGAAGAACCTCTTTTGCTGCGGCATACATATTACATTTACAAGCGCACATAGCGTAAATGATTTCGTTTATTGCGTACTGAATTTCTCTTGCTTTATCGAGGTCGCCTGCCTTGATAAGCTCGTCACATTTAAGGAAAAGCTCGGGCATAACGCCGTAAGTACCACCGATACCGCCTTCAGCACCGATTGCACGACCTGCAACGAACTGCTCGTCGGGACCGTTGAAAACAACGATATCGTCACCGCCTTCAGCTTTGAACATCTGAATATCCTGTGTGGGCATTGATGAGTTTTTAACACCGATTACGCGAGGGTTCTTGAGCATTTCCTTGAAAAGAGGCATTGTAAGAGAAACGCCTGCAAGCTGAGGAATGTTATAAATAACAAAATCTGTATTAGGTGCAGCAGATGAAATATCGTTCCAATACTGTGCGATAGAGTCTTCGGGAAGCTTGAAATAAATAGGGGGAATAGATGCGATAGCATCAACACCTAAGCTTTCAGCGTGTGCGGCAAGCTCCATTGAATCAGCGGTATTGTTGCAAGCAACGTGGGCAATAATTGTCATTTTACCCTTTGCAACCTCCATAACTGACTCTAAAATCAATTTTCTTTCTTCCTTGCTCTGGTAAATACATTCACCTGAAGAACCGCAAACGTAAAGACCCTTAACGCCTTTGTTGAGCAAGAACTCTGCAAAAGCCTTTGTTCTTTCGGGGCTAACGCTGCCGTCGTCATTGTAGCAAGCGTAAAAAGCGGGGATTATGCCGTGGTATTTAGTAAGATTTCTCATTTTATCATAGCCTTTCATAGTTAAAAAACTGCGAGTGTAAGCTACACTCAAATATTACAAGGAAAATATATCATATTATTTTTATAATGTCTACACCTATAGATATAGTTTGAATTTTTTTTTATTTCATATCGCTGTCATTTCTTACAAAATCTTAATTTGATTTCTTTACCGCTGTATGATATCATTTAATCGGTGATAAAAATGGCAGTGAAAATTCTTGTAACTGAAGATGATGCTTTCCTTCGTGACGGGCTTTGCGAGATGCTCAAGAAAGAAGGCTACAACGTTGTTGCCGCAGGAACTGTTAAGGATGCAAAGGAAAGCTTTTTAAAGGAAAGCTTTAATCTTATAATCCTTGACGTTATGCTTCCCGACGGTAACGGCTTTGATATGTGTAGCTTTATCCGAGAGAAAAATAAAGACGTGCCCATCCTCTTTTTAACTGCCTGTGACGATGAGGTTCAGGTGGTAAGAGGGCTTGATGCAGGTGCAGACGATTACGTTACAAAGCCTTTTAAGTTGCTTGAGTTACTGTCAAGAATACGGGCTCTTTTAAGAAGATGCAAAACAACTGTTTATAGCGGTGAAAATATTTTTATTGATATAAGCTCTATGACTGTTAAAAAGAACGGTGAAACAGTTTTCGTAACGCCTACTGAATTTCAGCTTCTTTCAACTCTCATAAGAAATAACGGTGTTATTGTTACAAGGTCTGTTTTGCTTGAAAATATATGGGATGAGGGCGGTTCTTTTATTGATGATAACACTCTTTCTGTTCATATGAGCCGACTGCGTGAAAAAATCGGAACGGAGCATATCGTTACTGTAAGAGGTATCGGCTACAGATGGGAGGACAAGAAATGACAGCTTTTGAAATTTGCCTTGTTATTTCCGTGTGGCTGTTGCTTATTGTTACGATTGTTTTCGGATGTTTACTTTGGAATAATAAAAGAAAAGTTAAAAAGCTGACCAGAAGCATAAATAAATATCTTGAAAAAGGCGAGCTTACAAAATTGAGTACTGCAGATAATGCTTTTGCTTATCTTCAAAATTCGGTGTGCGATTTAGAAAATGCTCTTCAAGTACAAAAGCATAACACAGAGCTTGAAACGAAAAAGAACAGTGAGTTTATTGCAGACGTTTCTCATCAGCTTAAAACACCTATAGCGGGGCTTCGTCTTTATCTTGAAATGGATAAAGCTCATAATCCTACAGAGCATACGGAAAAAGAGCTACAGCTTGTTGAAAAAACTGAAGAGCTTATAGCGAAGCTTTTACGTCTTGAAAAGCTTAAAAGCGATGCTTTTACAATGAATTTTCAGTTTTACGAGGTAAGCGAAATTATTAAAAGCACCGTAAATGATATGAAGCATATTTTCCCCGATAAAAGCATTTCGGTTATTGGTAAGAGCAGAATGAGATGCGATAAGGAATGGTTAACCGAGGCAATTGGCAACGTTATAAAAAATGCTTGTGAGCATACCGATGAAAACGGTGAAATAGAAATAACTGTTGAAGATAATGAACGCTCTACAACAGTTACCGTTTCTGATAACGGTGGCGGTGTTGAAAAAGACGATATAGGTAAGCTTTTTAAAAGGTTTCACAGAACTAAAAATGCAAAGCCTCAAAGTGCAGGAATTGGTCTTGCCATAACAAAAGCTATTGTAGAAAAGCATCACGGAACAGTCAGTGCGGTGAATACTTCAAAAGGACTTGAGGTTATAATGTGCTTTCCTAAAATTGACGGAGCTTTGGCTATTTAAAACTGTCCGAAAGGACGGTTTTCTTTTTTTCTTACGAAATCTTAAGGTTAAAGTCACTTTATTTTAAGATTGATGATTTATAATGTAACCAACATAGAGAATGTGTGTTCTCAAAAAAACGAAACAAGGAGAGTTTTCTATGAGTATTATTGAATGTAAAAATCTCACAAAGGAATATTTAAGCGGTGAAAATATCGTTGTGGCACTTAACGACGTGTCGTTAGAATTTGAAGAGGGTGAGTTTTGTGCAATAACAGGGCCTTCAGGCTCTGGAAAATCTACTTTTCTTCATTGTCTGAGCAGTCTTGAAAACGCTACCTCGGGCGAGGTTATTTATAATAGCGAAAGCTTGAAGAAATATAACGATAATCAGCTTTCTATTTTGAGGAGAAGACGTTTCGGCTTTGTTTTTCAGGCATATAACCTTGTTGAAGAATTGACCGGTTACGAAAATATTCTTCTTCCCGTTATGCTTGATAAAAAGAAGCCTGATGAAGAATATATAAAGAAAATTATTGATATTCTCGGTATTGAGGACAGACTTTCTCATCTTCCCTCTGCTCTTTCGGGCGGTCAGCAACAGAGAATTGCTATTGCAAGAGCACTTGCAAACAAGCCTTCGATTCTTTTTGCAGACGAGCCTACGGGTAACCTTGACGGTAAAAGCGGTAGGGAGGTGCTTTCACTTCTCAAATACGTCAGCAAAGAGTTAGGAATTACCCTTATTCTTGTTACTCACGATTTAAACGTTGCCGAGCAGGCAGACAGAGTTATAAGAATTGAAGACGGTGCAGTTGTTTCCGACAGTAAAAAAGCGGAGGTGTGAGAGGTGAACAAGAAAAAAATAACCTTTAATTCTCTTGCCTATGGAAATCTCAGGCACAGAAAGAAGCAATATACGTTATTGATAGTCGGTATAATTCTTTCGATGGTTTTCTCTGCAAGTGTGCCGTTCCTTATTTCAAGCTCACTTTCTTCCGCAGAGGCTACAAGAAACTTTCTGTATGGCGCAAGCGAGATAATTGTACCTGATGTAACGGGAGACGAAAGATTGACCGAGAATCTTGAAAAAAGCTTTCGTTCGGTTGGTTATGCAAATGTTTACGGCTATCTTTCTAAATCTGACTCTGAAGAGGGTAGTGGCTTCTGCTTTGCAAGCTTCGACGATGCTTCAAGGGATATGTATGTTCAACTGAAGGATGGCAGATTACCTCAGAAGAAAAATGAAATTGCTATCGAGGAAGAGGCTCTCGTCCGTATGGGGCTTGAAGCGAAAATCGGTGATACTCTGACACTTGATATGTTTGTGAAAAAAGGAGAAGAAGTTTCAGAAAAATCTCAAAAGGAAAGCTTCGTTCTTACGGGTATTCTCGAAAACAAAAGACCTAATATTGAGAAATTGACAGTTCTTTATTATCAGCAGCTTCCTGCGGCAATCGTTTCAGATGATTATGTTATTGCCCCCGGTGGTAAGGCTTGTGTTATGGCGTTTGTTTCTACGGGTGAATTTATAAATCAAAAGGCATATAACGAGCAATATTCTGCATTTTTGAAAAACTATGGTGACGGTAACGGTAGAGTTCGTATGTTTGAAATATCACAGCTTGCAAGGTACGATATTTTAGAGAATTTTTCCGGTATAGCTTCTCCCGTTGTGCTTCTTGCAGTTTTATCCTTCGTTTTTATGCTTGTGGCGGATATAGGTATAATTAATGCTTTCAGCGCGAATTTAAAGGAGAGGAAAAAGCAGATAGGGCTTCTTCGCAGCGTTGGTGCAACGAAACGCCAGATTATAAAAATATACGGAAGAGAAAGCTTTATTCTTTGTCTTATATGTACCCCTGTAAGTGTACTTATTTCTTTAGGTATTGTAGCGGTGATAGTGCCGTTCTTTGGTGAGAATTACGTGTTTGAGCCTGAATTCTGGGTGATTCCCGTAAGCATTGTAATCAGTATAATTTTCGTTTTATTATCTTCATTTATACCTCTTGTTTCTGCATCAAGAATTTCACCGATGCAGGCAATAAGAAATACGGAGCTTGGCAGGAAATTTAAAAATAAAAAAATTAAAACGCAGAAAAGCTTTGATACAGCAAAGCTTCTTGCTAAAAGAAATATAACTCTTTTTAAGGGCAAGGGCGTTATTACAAGTATAATTGTGTGCGTTTCGGTGTTTATATCCTGCATCGGTTTTTCTGTAATTAACGGATTTAAAGATGATTTTACCGTTTATACTCACGACTACGTTGTAAACGCTGACAACTTCGATGCAAGCGGATTTTTATCAAACTACGATAATGAGTTCAGAGGATTTAGTGAAAATAACCTTACGGAGATTTTACTTAATGAGAACGTTGAGGATATAAGCACACAGAAAAAAGCAAAGCTTTATATGCAGACAGAAAATTTCACCGAGTATATGTATAATCTTTGCCATTTTACTTCTAATTACGATAATCAGATTGAAAACGTTTGGGTTACGGAAGAGAATTATAAGGATTACAGAAATAAAAATGCAGCGGAAGAGCTTTTTGTAAGAGAATGTGCACAGATTCAGGGTGATTTGATACCTGTTGAATTAGTTGGATTCAGTGAAGATATGATTGCCGAACTCTCTGAAAGCGTGAACGTTGGTAAAATTGATATTGATAAGCTGAATTCCGGTGAAGAGGTAATATTTGTTGCACCTGAAAGCATTTTGCTTACAGTAAGTCATTATCAGGAAACCTATAAATATTCTTATATAAACGCATATCCTACAACTCTTGAGGAAAACCCTTGGTATATTGAGGAAGATATTTTCCTTAGTGAAACTGCCTGCGATATGGAAGTGGGGCAGGAATTGAAGCTTGGTTGGTTATATGCAGATGAAACACCTGAATTTGATGGAGATATTTATCATCTTGCAAAAGACCAGAAGCCTATTGATTACGAAAAAATTGAAAATACAGTCAGCATAGGCTCTGTTATCTACGATATGCCTGCAACGGATGACGGCTCTCTTTATTACAATATGTTTTACGAAAACGTATGGATCATAACTACTACCGAGGGCTTCGACAAGCTTACGGGTGGCAACGTTGATTATCATACGGTAGGAGTTAATCTTAATGGTGAATGTACCGAAGAAATAGATAATGAAATGCAGAATCTTTTCACAAGAGTTAAAGCAGGTACAAACGGTCGCGTTACATCTTTATATGAAAAAAGGCAGGAAGAAATGAACAGCTTCCGTGCAACTCTTATTGTAATTATAGCAGTTGCCGCACTCTTCTTTACTGCTTGCGGTAGTATGGTGAATAATTCTATCACTGCCCGTATAAGAGAAAGCAAAAAAGAAATAGGTACCCTTCGTGCGGTTGGCGCAACACAAAAGGATATAAACAACTCTTATATACGCCAGATTATGTCGATATTGGGTTGGGGTACAGTAGCAGGATTTGTTCTATTTTTCGCGTTTTACGGTCTTTATTATCTTATTTTCACCTCAATAGGTGACGAGCCTGACGATATTAAGATAAGCCTTATTGAAACGCTTGTAGGTGTAGTGCTACTCTTCATATCCTGCACCATAAATATGGCTTCAAAAATCAGAAAAGAAATGAAGAATAGTATTGTTGAGAATATAAGAGAACTGTAAATAAAGTGAGGAGTTAGGAATGAGGAGTGAGGAGTGTCGGAACTGCGTTGCGATTGTAAAGATACCAGATGCCAGTTCCCAGATGCCAGAAACTTCGTGAGTAGAAAGTGGCAAATTTCGGGGGCAGGGTGGTAGGTGGTATATAAAAACGAAATAAGTACAAGGGTACCACCCACCATTCCGCCCAAGCTCCATTTTAAAAGAAACTACAACACCCGGAATTTATACAATTTAATATTTTACTAACGAAAAGAATGGTCCCCCCTCCTTTTTGCCAAGGCAAAAAAGAGGGATAGGGCTTCGCAAAATTTACACTTTGTTCCGAATGGGAAATTGGTGATGATATGAAAAAATTGTTTGTATTTATACTTTGTTTGTCAGTTTGCGTAACGCCTTGTTTGGCGGCGGAGGGGGAAGAAAACCCTGAAGCAACACAAGCAACAGAGGCGGTTACAGCTGTTATTGCAGAAAACACAACAGAGCTCATAACAGAAAAAACAGAGCCTATAACACAGGAAACTCAAGCTACAGAGAAAGCACCTGTAGGAAAAGAAGAGGTTGAGATACCCGAAAAGCAGGAAGAGCCTGAAAGTATAGACAACTCTCAACCTCGTCTTATGGTTGTTTCTTATGAAATTGAGGACGGCTTTATAAGCCCTGAAGAAACAAAAAAATTAACAGTAACACTTAAAAATATGCACGCTTCAAAGGCTGTGAGCAATATTAAATTAAGCATTTCAGAGGATGTAGACGAAATTCGCGTAACGGGTATGGGAACAAAATACGTTTCTTCAATAAGTGCAGGTGGATATTACAGCTGGGTTGTTGAAATCAGGGCTGTTCACACCGCTACGGTGGGTGAGCATAAGCTGAGCTTTTCTTGTGAATATGAGGACTCCAACGGTTCTGGTTACAGTGCAAATGACTTAATAAGGCTTGAGGTTCGTCAACCTGCAGAGCTTTCCTTTGACGGAGTTAAGCTTCCCATAAAGGTTGTTCAGGAGGAAACAGTTACTCTTAATATCAATCTTATGAATACGGGTAAAACACCGCTTTATAACTGCAAGGTTGATTTTGATATTGAGGGGCTTGATGCAGGGGGCAGTAGCTTTGTAGGCGTTATTGAAGCACAACAGAATTCAACTGCAAATGCAAATTTACTCGTTGATTCCCATAAGACGGGTGAGGTTAAAGGCACGGTAACAATTACTTACGAAGACACATTTGGTAACGAATATACTCTTACCCACGATGTAAAAACCGTTATTGAGAAAAAGGTTGTAAAAGCATTGAAAGAGGAAAAAGAAGAAAAGAAAAATCCGTTATGGTGGCTTTTTCTTTCAGGAGGCTTGCTTGTAGGTGGGGGTCTGGGCTTCGGAATACCGTTTGCAATTAACTCTAAAAAGCAAAGAGAAGAAGACGAAAAAAGGCTTTAAAGAATTTTTAGACAGTCGAAATTAAACTGAAAAGATAAAAAATCCCAAAACATTTTCACTTTTGAAAGTGCTTTGGGATTTGTTTTTATGTTTGTTGGTTGAAAATTACGGACGTGTTATATATAATAATATCAAAAGGAGAGGGTAGTGTGTTGAAAAATAAAGTAGGAATAAAGTGTGTGAAGGCAGTTGCTTTGTTTATATCATTGGTTATGCTTACTTGCTCTCTTTTCGGTTGTGGGAAAGAGGAGGCGAAGCCTGAAAACAGAGAGTTTAAGGTTACTGCTTATATCCGAGGTGACTATATTAAATCGGAAGAGGATTTATGCTCCGAGGATTTTGATATTATTACAGACGTTATTGTTTTCGAATGTGCTTCATTTGACAGTAAGGGTGAAGTAATATACGAAAAAGAAAAGCTTGAATCAGTTCTCGGGATTATTCGTGACGTAATAGGTGACAGGGATATAAATATCACACTCAATCTTTTAGGCCCGTCGGCACAGGGTGAGTTTGAAAGCTGGGAAGAACAGATGAAAGCTCAGAGTGATGAGCATAACAAGGCTTTTAAAAGCGGTGTTTTAGAGGAAAATATTATTTCTGTGCTTGATGAATTCGACTTCCAAGGTGTTCATTTCGATTATGAATATCCGCTTTCCAATAAAGCCTGGCGTTGTTATAACAAGTTTCTTGTGTCGTTAGATGAAAAGCTTGGTGATTATACTTTAGGGGTAGCCGGTGTGGAATGGAATATGAATTATTCAAGCGAATCTGCAAAGGCAATCGATTCATTAGAGCTTATGATGTATGATTACGTAGATGAAAACGGTAAACACGCAACCTTTGAGGATATTACAAAAAGATTGGAAGAAACAGATTTTGGTAAGGTAGCTTTATGGAAGGTAAACGTGGGCTTGCCGTTTTACTCAAGACCTACTGATTTGGATGCTTTGTGGTACGGCTATAACGGTTACTACGAGGATATTGACGAAGAGGGGTGGTATCATTGCCCCGAAACTGATAAGGATTTCTGGTTTAATACCCCTGATGTAATTGCACAGAAAACAGAGTATGCTATAAAAAACGGTTATGGCGGTGTTATGGTATGGCATTATAACTGCGATATACCATCTACCGAAGACGGTTCTCTTTTTAAGGCGATAGGAGATGCAGTTGGTAAATAAAAATTTTTAACGGCAAATTTGTTTGTGAAATTTTTTAAACATAATTTGGATTTTGAGTATTGACTTTACTGTGGTAAAGTGATAGAATAACCACATTAAATGCGTCTGAGCAGAAAGTAGTAGGCTGGAAAGAATCTGGAGAGAGTTGCCGGTTGGTGCGAGGCAAAGAGGATGTCCTTCTCGAATTCATTCTGTTAGCAGTGCACCGAAAGAGCTTTCTTGAGTAGGCTGCAACGGGTGTTCCCGTTATAGAACGAGAGTGTTAATTGACACTTTTTAAGGCCGTAATCGTGAGATAACGGTAAACTGAGGTGGTACCACGGGTTTTCTCGTCCTCTGTATTCTTTTCGGAATACGGAGGGCGTTTTTGTTTTT
This sequence comes from Acutalibacteraceae bacterium, assembly GCA_045638585.1. GTDB lineage: Bacteria > Bacillota > Clostridia > Oscillospirales > Acutalibacteraceae > DTU089. The sequence goes on from JAZUBO010000009.1 coordinate 22,241, forward strand.
CGTGTTCTGAAAATAAAAGGTGATAAAAATGGAGAAAAACTACTATCAAAAAGAAATTGAAACAATGCCTGTTGAGGAAATGAAAAAGCTTCAATCGGAAAAGCTTGTCAAACAGGTGAAGCACGTTTACGATAACGTTGAATATTATCGTAATCTTATGGATGAAAAAGGTGTTAAGCCCGAAGATATCAAGGGCATTGACGACCTTCACAAGCTTCCCTTCTTAAGCAAGGCTGACCTTCGTGATGCTTATCCTTACGGTCTTCTTGCAAAGCCCTTAAGCGAATGTGTTCGTATTCATTCGACATCAGGCACAACAGGTCGAAGAGTTGTTGCCTTCTACACTCAGCACGACGTTGATTTATGGGAAGACTGCTGTGCAAGAGCTATAGTTGCTGCAGGCGGCAGTAACGAAGACGTTTGTCAGGTTGCTTACGGCTACGGTCTTTTCACAGGCGGTGCGGGTCTTCATGGTGGCTCTCATAAGGTTGGTTGCCTTACTCTTCCTATGTCATCAGGTAATACTGAACGTCAGATTCAGTTTATGATGGACCTTAATGCTTCAATTATCTGTTGCACACCGTCATACGCTGCATACATAGGTGAAAGCCTTAAGGAACAAGGCTACAAGCCTGAGGATATTCCTCTTAAAGCAGGTATTTTCGGTGCAGAGCCCTGGACAGAGGAAATGAGACAGAATATTCAGAATACACTTGGTATCAAGGCTTATGATATTTATGGTCTTACCGAAACATCGGGCCCCGGTGTTGCTTTCGAATGCTCAGAGCAGACAGGTATGCACATAAATGAAGACCATTTTATTGCAGAAATTATTGACCCCGATACAGGTGAGGTGCTTCCCGAGGGCGAAAAGGGTGAGCTTGTTTTCACAGCTCTTGATAAAGAAGCATTCCCGCTTCTTCGTTACCGCACCCGTGATATATGCGTTCTTTCAAGAAAAAAATGCTCTTGCGGACGTACTCTTATAAAAATGGCAAAGCCTATGGGCAGAACTGACGATATGCTTATTATCCGCGGTGTTAACGTATTCCCCAGCCAGATTGAAACTGTGCTTCTTAAAGAGGGTTACGAGCCTAACTACCAGATTATCGTTGACAGAGTTAACAATAACGATACCTTTGAGGTTAACGTTGAAATGAGCCCCGAGCAGTTTACCGACAAGGTTGGCGACATTCTTTCAATGGAAAAAGCTCTTGCCGATGCTATGAAAATTATGCTTGGTATTAACCCCAAGGTAAGACTTGTTGCTCCTAAGAGCATTACAAGAAGTGAAGGTAAGGCTGTAAGAGTTATTGATAAACGAAAACTAATATAAGATGGGAGAAAATCACTATGGCAATTAAGCAGTTAACTATTTTTGTTGAAAATAAAAAAGGTGCTCTCGTTTCTATTACAGACACTCTTGCTGAGAATAACGTAAATATCAGAGCTCTTTCTATTGCAGAAACTGAATCCTTCGGTATTCTTCGTCTTATTGTAAATAACGAAGAGCTTGCAGAAAAAACACTTAAAGACGCAGGCTATCTTATAAAAATTACCGACGTTGTAGGTGTTAAAATCGGTGATGCTCCCGGTAAGCTTTCAGCGGCTTTGGGTGTGCTCGATAAAGCGGGTATTAACACAGAATATCTTTATGCTTTTATGGCTCGTACAGAAAAACACGCTTACGTTGTTTTAAGAGTTGAGGATATTGCTACCACTGAAAAATCACTTGAGGATGCAGGCTTCCACCTTATTACAGAAGCAGATATCTGTAAGCTTTAATTAAATTACGAGCAGACTTTTGCTTCATTTTTCTAATGAAGCAAGGGTCTGTTTTTGTTTGGAGAATATTTATGTATAATCAGAAATTATGCCTTTCTTTAGGCGGATTCGGAATAAGCGATGAAGAGCAGATAAAGCTTTTTAAAAGGACGGGCTTTGAAGCATTCACAGGCTGCTGGCACGTTGGAAATGAAAACGGTATTCTTGAAGCGGCAAGAGTTGGAAGGCTTGAGGGTATTGAATTTGAGGCGGTACACGCTCCTTGGGATTATACCGACGATATGTGGAATGAAAACGAGAGAGAGTTATCACAAAAGGGTGTTAATAATCTTATAAATTACCTTGAGCTTACCGCAAAAGCAGACGTGGATTTAATGGTTTCTCACGTTTACGTTGGTTTTGATGAAGTAGGTGAGCCTACTGAATTTGGTCTACAAAATTACGGTAAGGTTATTGAACGTGCAAAAGAATTAGGTATAAGAATTGCCTTTGAAAATACAGAGGGTGAAAAATGCCTTGACGGGCTTCTTACCTACTTTAAAAACGAAAAGCATATAGGCTTTTGCTGGGATTCGGGTCACGAAATGTGCTACAACTTTTCAAAGGATTTATTAGCTCTTTACGGTGACAGACTTTTTATAACTCACCTTAACGATAATTTGGGCATAAAAGATTTCAACGGTAAAATCTTCTGGCACGATGATTTGCACCTTTTACCCTTTGACGGTATCGGTGACTGGGAATATAATGCTAAAAGGATAGCAAAAACAGGCTTTAACGGTACACTTACTTTTGAGCTTAACAAGCTTTCAAAACCGAACAGACACGAAAATGATAAGTATTTTAAAATGCCCGTTGAAGAGTATGTTGCGGAATGCTATGTGAGAGCTTGCCGATTTGCTAAAATGTTAGAAAAATATAAAATATCAGATTAGTTTAACATTTGTTTAAAAATATTATATTTTTGTTGACCTTTGAATAAATTTTTTATAAAATAGAAAAAAGAAATAATGTTTTATTTCAAAAGGAGAGAAAAATATGGATTTAAGTAAGATTATTGAAGCAAAAAGTAACGCGGCTCAATATATGATTGATGAAATCACATATATCTGCAACACTTTTGAAAAAAGAGATCCCGGCTCAAAGGGTGAGCATCAGGCTTGCGAATATGCAGTAGAAAAAATGAAGGAATTAGGTTGTGACAGAGCATTTGTTGAGGAATTTAAAGAAAATCCCGGTTCATTCTTCGGATGGATTTACTTTACAATCACTTGTTGCTTTTTAGCTTTCGCTTCATATTTCTTTATGCCTGTTTTATCAATTGCATTTATTGTGATTGGTCTTGCTATTTGCTTTATACAGTTTGGTCTTTATAAGAAATTAGTTGATAAATTCTTTAAAGAGAAAACAGGTCACAACGCAACAGGCTTCAAAAAGCCTGCAGGTGAAATAAAAAGAAGAATTATATTTGTAGGTCACGTTGATGCCGTATGGGAATGGCCCTTTAAGGAGAAATTTACATATCTCGGCTTTGATCTTCATTTGATGGCTTGTTTCCTTGGTGCTTTCTATTTGCTTGCTATTGCTATTTTAAAATTAGCAGGTGTTCTTGCAGGTGATTTAGCATTAAAGCTCGGTCTTGTTACTATCGCTTTCGTGCCTTTCTGGTTTGGTCTTTACTTTATGTGGAACAAAAAGAGAATTGTTGATGGCGCTAACGACAACCTTTCAGGCTGCTATATCGGTATGGGTATTCTTAAAATGCTTCAGGAGCATAACATTGAGCTTGAAAACACAGAAATCGGTGTTATTTTCTCAGGTAGTGAGGAAGCAGGTCTTCGTGGTGCTATGGCTTGGTGCGAAGCTCATAAGGATGAAATGAACGATGTTCCCACATTTATTTATTCATACGATACAATTACACAGCCGGAAGAGCTTATGGTTAACTATCGTGACCTTAACGGTACTGTTAAGGTTGATAAAGAGGTTTCCGACTTATTTATGGAAGCTTGTGAGGAATTGAACATACCCTGTAAAAAAGGTATGGTTCCGCCTCTTGGTGGTGCAACCGACTCTGCAGCATTTGCTCAAGCAGGTCTCAGAGCAACAGGTGTTACTGCACTTAGTCACGCCCTCCCTGATTTTTATCATACAAGACGTGATACACCCGAAGCACTTAACAAGGAATGCCTTGAAAAATGCTATGCGGCAAGTGTTAAAGTGCTTGAGATGTTCGATAACGGTGCTAAACAGTAATTAAGACTGTTGACAATTACGTCTTGAATATAGTAAAATAGTTCCATTAAATTTTTAGGAGGCAGTTATGGCAGAATTCTTTTTAAACGAATTTATAGTTAACTTCGACGTTGCTGTTTATCAGTTCGTTGATAGCATTATGAATCCCGTATTAGACACAATATTTACTTTTATAACTCATCTCGGTGATACACCCGGTATTATCTGGTGGGTTTTAGCGGTTATTCTTTTCATCCCTAAAAAGACAAGAAAGCTCGGTGTTCTTATGATTGCAGGCTTAGCAATTGCTTCAGCAGTTAACAACCTTGCTCTCAAGAACATTATTGAACGTCCCAGACCTTATAACATTGACCCGTCTGTATGGGCTAACGCAGGTTATGAATACATCTGGCCCGGTCTTATTGATAAGAGCAGCAGTTGGTCATTCCCCTCAGGTCATACATCATCTTCTATCGGTGCAGGCTTTGCTCTTCTTCTTGGTTGCTGTAAGGATAAAAAGCTTGCTCTTGGTATTCCCGCATTCGTTCTTTCATTACTTATCGGCTTCTCAAGAATCTACGTTCACGTTCACTACCCCTCAGACGTTGTTGCAGGTGCAGTAGTTGGTTTGCTCGGCGGTCTTGTTGCATACGTTATTTATGCAAAGCTTCTTGTACCAAAGGTTTTCCCCTTTATCAATAAGAAAATCAAAAAAGAGATTATATAAAAAAACCATAAAAATCCCCGAAGCTAAAAAACTTCGGGGATTTTTTTATTTATTTTTCTTCGTGGTATTCTTTTTCTGTGTTAACGTTCCATATTGATGATTTATCCTTGAAATTGTTTTTAATACAGTTAACAGCCTCAATAGCGGTCATCATTGAATGGTCCATATTGTTGTAGCGGTGCATACCATTTCTGCCTATGCAATAAAGATTTTCAATAGAATCAAGATGCTTTCTTACAACGGGAAAATCTTTATATGAGCCGAAGTAAGCAGGGTAAGCCTTTTTAACCTTAAGACGTACGCTGTCTAAAACGTCTTCTGAGCTTATAACACCGATTTTCTGAAGCTCGTTTATTGCGAATTCGGTGAACTCTTTATCGTTCATGCTCCAGAACTCGTCACCCTCGTTGCAGAAATATTCGAGACCAATCCACACGGTGTTTTCAGGGTCGTTTACCATATAGGGTGACCAGTTGTTGAAAATCTGAAGTCTGCCGATTTTAACGTCTCTTTCCTGAATGTAAATCCAGCAGTCAGGCACGATATTCCCCAAGGTTTTATGCTTCGTTTTATTTTCAAGGTTAAGCTTTTTAACAAGAAGACCAACGGTAAGGAAATCGCGGTAGGGAAGAGCATCAGCAACAGCTTTTACGTTTTCGGGAACAGAATCACCCAAGCCGTTTACAAGGTCCTTTACGGGCATTGTTGAGATAACGTAATCTGCCTTGAATTGCTTTTTACCCTCAGGTGTTTCAACGAAAACAGAGGAAATCTGACCTGCTTCTGTAGTGAAATCGGTCACGCGGTGATTCTTTAAAATCTTACCGCCTTTTTTCTCGATATCGTCTGCTAACGCTTCCCAAAGCTGACCCGGACCTTTTTTGGGGTAATAGAACTGCTCAATCAAAGAGGTTTCAACGTTGTTACCCTTTTTGAAGGGCTTTGCTACAATGTTGAGTAAAGCCTTTGTTAAAGAGAGACCTTTAACTCTTTGAGCACCCCAATCTGCAGAAATCTGAGAGGGGTTAATGCCCCATAATTTCTCTGTGTAATCCTCAAAAAACATTTCGTAAAGAGGTCTGCCGAAGCGGTTTATATAGAAGTTTTCAAGAGAGGTTTCCTCTTTTTTTGATACACAGGAATAAATATAACCGAAGCCTGCCTTTAAGGTACGGGAAAGCCCCATATTTATAAAGGTTTCCGGCTTAAGAGAGATAGGGTAATCAAAGAACTTTCTTAAATAATAAATTCTTGAAACTCTGTTTCTTAAAAGTAAAACCTTGTCTTCTTTTTCGGGGTCGGGACCGTTGGGGGAAAGGTCTTTTTCAGTTTCTGTTTTTATATCGTCAAAGGAGGGTGAGCCTTGCAAGGGCAAAAGCTCTTGCCAAAGGTTATTTACCTCGTCGATTTTAGAGAAGAAACGATGACCGCCAATGTCTATTCTGTTACCGTTATGCTGTGCTGTGCGGGAAATGCCACCGATAAAATCACTTTCTTCAAAAATGACGGGTAAAATATCAGTTTCTTTTAAAAGCTGATATGCGGCAGTAAGACCTGCAGGGCCTGCACCTATAATTATAGCGGTTTTCATTGAGTCATCTCCTTTCGTGTGGGATAAGATTTGTTTTTATATAAGCTCTCTGTAAAACAATCCGTTTGTTTTTTTGCCTTCAATTGTTTTACCTTGTAAGTATGCTTTAAAGATTTTTTCACATTCTTCTTTCGTTTCCTTTGTGAAATAAAGAGTTGCAAAGGAAAGATATGAAAGATTTTTGTCACCTGTATAAAGAGGTACGCTATTATGAAGAACAGAATACACTTTATTATGGCAAATAACGGGAAAGGTTATACCTTTTCTGTCAGTTAATTCTGTTTTACCGTTACATTTTCCGCAACCGTTTTCGCTTTTTTGCGGACAAGCCCTCATAAGCATCAAGGGTAAGTGACCGTAGACGTATGCACCGCTTTTAATTGGTGCACTCATATTTTTCATAGCCTTTTCGGTAAGCTCAAATGAAAGAGTTATATCATCAATACCAAAATTTTTATATTGCTCTTGGGATACAGAGTTTGTTATATTCAAACCGTGGTTACCCAAGATTCGAAGCCCTGCTTTTTTAAGAAGAGCAATACCGCCTATGTTACCTGTTGAGCCTCTTACGATACCCATTTTTTTGATTTCTTTAAGCTGCGAAAGAAGCTTTTCTTCGTTTTCTGGGTATATAAGTGCAGGAAGCTCGGCACAGATTTTAATGGGTAACTCCTCAACGGCTTCTTTGTTTTTGAGAATATCTTCGATTTTTAAAATAAGCATATCTGCTTTTTCGAAAGCATCGGAATATTGAGAAAAGCTTTCAAGACGAACTCGTGTTTCCTTTTTCGGTTGAAGAGTGTTTTCGTTTTTTACCTGTGGTAACACGTCGTTTACGGTGTAATTTACCTTGCAGATTTCTTTTTCTAAAAGCTCTGCCCCGTTTCGCCTTAAAGCGTTTATCGAGGAAGCGGGGAGGGTTAAAGAAGCTTCGTTTTGGAAGGTGAGAGAATCAAGATAAAGAGAGGTATCACCTAGCTTGCTCAGGTTTCTCAAGGCAATTTCATAAGATAACGGTGCGGTTCTCGGCTCTTGGGGAATTTCACCGTTTACGGTTACTGAAAAATCACCGCATTTAATTGTGAGAGCTGACGGTAAACCACGCTTTAAGGTAAGGTGCATATCCACTTTATTCGGGCGGATATCGTCTTTATAAAGTGCTTCAAGGTCCTTGAGAATAGGTTGTGCAGAGGTTACGTCCTCCTTGCTTCTGTAGCCGAACATAGAAACGTTTCTTTCGCCTTTAAGATAACCGTCTGTAAAGCCGCTTCTTGAGAAAACGGAACGAAGAGTGCTTTTATCGTAAGGCTCACCGTTCATTGCTTTTTTTAGGCTCATAACAGCCGCTGCAACGTATTCGGGGCGTTTCATTCTGCCCTCAATTTTAAAGGATTCTACACCGATTTTCTGAAGCTCGTTTATACTGTCAAGGTATGACATATCTTTAAGTGAAAGGGCATATTCTCTGCCGTGAGTGTTTTGCCAGTTAAGACGACAGCCTTGAGCACAAAGACCTCTGTTACCGCTTCTTTCTCCTAACATTGAAGAAAGATAACAGTTGCCGGATGCACTCATACAATGAGCACCGTGAACGAAAACCTCAAGCTCTGCATTTACCTTTTCACGAATTATTTTTATTTCGGTAAGAGATAATTCTCTTGCGAGAACTATTCTTGAAAAGCCGAGGCCTTCTAAAAATTGGGCACCGCTTACGTTATGCACCGCCATTTGAGTTGAAGCGTGTACGGGCATTTCGGGGCAGATATCTTTAACCGCCTTTAATACTGCAAAATCCTGCACGATAACTGCATCTGCACCGCATTTTGCAACGTTTTTTACGCATTCATAAAGGTCGGGAAGCTCTTTATCAAAAATGAGAGTGTTAAGAGCTACGTATACCCTTACACCTTTTAAATGACAGTAATCTATCGCTTCTTTGAGAGTGTTGTTATCAAAGTTTTCTGCGTTTCTTCGGGCGTTAAAATTACCCGCACCCAGATAAACTGCGTTTGCACCGCATCTTACAGCGGCATACAGCTGTTCTTTTGCTCCCACAGGGGCAAGAATTTCAAAAGTTTTCATAATATCAGATATCTGTAATAATTTCTTTTTTCTCTGTTCTTACTCTTAAAATGTCACCTTTTTTAACGTCTGCGGTGCAGTCAAGAGTGAGAAATTCCTGAGGATGACAAGCGCTTTCACATTCTTCGCCTTTTTCGTTTACTATTTTTGTAGCAACGAAATTCATACCGAAGGTTTCGGGGGAGAGGACTTCAATAGTGTCACCCAATTTAAAGAAGTTTCGTTGTTGGATTTTAAGCTTACCATCCTTACAGTCTTCAAGAGCAACACCTGCAAAGGTGCAATCCCAATGATAAAGACCGTCGTTTTTGTGACCGTGAACAAGGTTTCCGAAATAAAAACCGCTGTTGTAGGGACGGTGGCTTATTGCATTAAGCTCATCGTCAAGAAGCTCTAAGGGAGCAGATTTATCAATAGCTCGTCTGTAAGCATTTACAACGTGTGAAACGTAATATTCAGTTTTCATTCTGCCCTCAATTTTAAAGGAATCGATACCTGCTTCAGCTAATTTATCAAGGAAGCCGATAGCCTTCATATCGTGAGAAGAAAGAAGGGCTGAATGGTCGGGGTATTCTTCAAGCTTCAAATATTCATTAGGTCTGTTTCTTTCAACAAGGTAATACTCCCAACGGCAGGGCTGGGTACATTCACCTCTGTTACCGCTTCTACCATTCATATATGAGGAGATAAGGCATCTGCCTGAATACGCCATACACATAGCACCGTGAACGAATGCTTCAAGCTCTAAAGCCTCGGGGATTTTTGAGTGCATTTCGGCAATTTCATCTATTGTCATTTCACGGGCGATAACTATTCTTGAAGCACCCATTTCGTAATAGGCAAGGGCAGAGGCATAGTTGCAGCAGTTTGCCTGAGTGCTTATATGAACTTCTAAATTGGGCTGAGCTTGTTTAATTGTTCTTACCGCACCTAAATCAGATACAATAACAGCATCTACACCTAAAGAGTGAAGAGTTCTCGCATAGCTTTTGAGAGGCTCAATTTCGCTGTTTTTTGTAAAGCTGTTTACGGTAACGTAAAGCTTTTTGCCTTTAGAATGTAAAAGCCTTGCGGCTTGGTCGATTTCTTCTTCAGTAAAGGCAGATTTTTCTGCTCTTAACTGTAAAAGAGGACCGCCGATATAGACTGCATCTGCACCGAAACGGTCAGCAGCAATAAGGCAATTCATATCTCCCGCAGGAGCAAGAAGTTCGGGTTTTGACATATATTTTTACCTCGGAATAAAAGTTTTTTACTCAATTAAAGAGTTTCAAGGTCTGTGGAAAATGTTTTTTCGCGTTAAGAAAAACAACAAATTTTCACAATATTTCACATTCTAATTATTGTACACTATTATTTACCAAAAAACAAGGTATAAAACATTATATATAGACTTGATTTTTATAATTCTGCTATGGTATAATGAACTGATTTTAATTTTGATATTGGATAAGTGTTTTTTATCCCCAAGGAGATGTTTATTGATGAAGTACGATGTTGCTGTCATCGGTGCAGGTGTTGTAGGCTCTCTTATTACCCGTGAGCTTTCAAAATACAACATCAGAATCGCTCTTCTTGAAAGAGCAAACGACTGTGCAATGGGTGCAACAAAAGCTAACAGTGCCATTGTTCACGCAGGCTTTGATGCAGTTCCCGGCACACTTAAAGCAAGGCTTAACGTTCGCGGTGTTGAACTTATGAAAAAGGTGTGTTCAGAGCTTCACGTTCCGCTTAAAAATAACGAGGCTCTCGTTGTAGCTTTTTCAGAGGATGAAATGCCTCACCTTAACGAGCTTCTTGAAAGAGGTGTAAAGAACGGTGTTCCCGGTCTTCACATTGTAAACAGAGAAGAGTTAGTTAAGCTTGAGCCTAACATCGGTGATACTGCAGTCGGTGCACTTGTTGCTCCTACTTCTTCAATTGTCTGCCCCTACGAGCTTACAATTGCAGGTGTTGAAAATGCGGTTACAAACGGTGCTGAATTTTTAAGAAACTGCGAAGTAAAAAATATCGAAAAGGTTGACGGTGAGTTTGTGCTCAGTACAACACTCGGTGATATAACCGCTACTTACGTTATAAATGCCGCAGGTGTTCATTCAGGTGAAATCGCAGCTCTTATAGGTGACGATTCTATTGAAATCGTTGTTCGTCACGGTGACTATTATCTTCTTGATAAATCACAGGGCTCTCTCGTTTCAAGAACTATTTTCCAATGCCCCTCAAAAATGGGTAAAGGCGTTCTTGTTTCTCCCACGGTTGACGGCAACCTTATCGTAGGTCCTTCTGCTGAAGATATTGATGATGGTGACGATGTTTCAACAACACCCGTAGGTCTTGATAAAATCTACGTTAATGCAATAAAGAGTGTTCCCGCTGTTTCCTTGAGAAATGCAATTACCTCATTCAGCGGTAACAGAGCCCATCCCACTTCAGACGACTTTATTATCGGCTCTTCAAAGGCAGATAAAAGCTTTATCAATGCCGCAGGTATTGAATCTCCCGGTCTTTCTTCCGCACCTGCTATTGCAGAGATGGTTGACGGTATTATCAACGAGCTTTCAGGCGGATTTGAGAAAAAGGCAGATTTCGACCCTATTCGTCCGGAGCCTGTTCGCTTCCGTCATATGACAACAGAGGAAAGAGCAAGGCTTATTGAAAAGAATAAAGCATACGGCAGAATCGTTTGTCGTTGCGAAACTATTACAGAGGGTGAAATCCTTGATGCTATTCACGCTCCTGCAGGTGCTCGCGACGTTGACGGTGTTAAGAGAAGAACAAGAGCCGGTATGGGCAGATGTCAGGGTGGCTTCTGCGGTAGCAAGGTAGTTGAAATTCTTGCAAGAGAATTGAACGTACCGATGAATGAAATTACTAAATTCGGCGGAGAGTCGAAAATTATGTACCATAAGACAAAATAAGGAGGTAGGGCAAAATGTTGAATTATGATCTTGTTGTAGTCGGCGGCGGCCCTGCCGGTATGGCTGCTGCCCTTAAAGCAAAGGAAGAGGGCGTTGAAAAGATAGTTATACTTGAGAGAGCTGAAACTCTCGGCGGTATTCTTGAGCAGTGTATTCACACAGGCTTCGGTCTTCACTATTTCGGTGAAGAGCTTTCAGGCCCTGAATACGCAGGCAGATTCATTGAGCAGGTTGAAAAGACAGATATCGACGTATTTACAGACACAATGGTGCTTAATATTTCCGATGATAACGTTGTAACTGCTGTAAATAACACAGAGGGTCTTATGCAGTTCAAGGCAATTGCAGTTGTACTTGCTATGGGCTGCCGTGAAAGACCGAGAGGTGCTCTTTCTATTGCAGGCTCAAGACCTGCAGGTATTATGACCGCAGGTACTGCTCAGAAATACGTTAATATTGACGGCTATATGCCCGGCAAAAAGGTTGTTATACTCGGCTCAGGTGATATCGGTCTTATTATGGCAAGACGTATGACTCTTGAGGGTGCAGAGGTTAAGGTCGTTTGTGAGCTTATGCCTTACTCAGGCGGTCTTACAAGAAACATCGTTCAGTGTCTTGATGATTTCGGTATTCCGCTTCGACTCAGCTGTACAGTTGTTAAAACCCACGGTAAAGACAGACTTGAGGGTGTTACAATAGCAAGGGTTGACGAGAAATTACAGCCTATTCCCGGCACAGAAGAATATATCGAATGTGATACACTTCTTCTTTCTGTTGGTCTTATCCCCGAAAACGAGCTTTCAAAGGATGTTGGGGTTGAGCTTGACAGAGTTACAAGCGGTCCTGTAGTTGATGAATACAGAGAAACACTTCACCCCGGCATATTTGCTTGCGGTAACGTTTTACAGGTACACGACCTTGTTGACTACGTTACTGAAGAAAGCCAGATAGCAGGTAAAGGTGCGGCTGATTATATTTTCGGAAAGAAAAAAGGCGGTACTTTTATCAACACAAAGGGTATCAACGGTGTTCGTTATATCGTTCCCCAGAGAGTTAACATCGAGGGTGACGAAAGCTTAAAGCTTTATTTCCGTGTTGGTCAGGTTTATATGGGTGCAAAGGTTGTTGTTGAATGTGACGGCAAAATCCTTTCCTCTAAAAAGAAGGTTAAGCTTGCACCCGGTGAAATGGAAAACGTAACCATTACAACAGAAATGTTGAAGGATATGAATAAAGACAGCGAAATTATTGTTCGCATCGAAGAATAAGGAGGGTACTGAAATGAAAAAGAATCTTATTTGTGTATCCTGTCCTTTAGGCTGTCCTATTGAGGTTGAGGTTGAAAACGGTGAGGTTATCTCTGTTACAGGTAACACCTGTAAACGCGGTGACCAGTATGCAAGAACAGAAATTACAAACCCCGTAAGAAGCCTTACAACAAGTGTTAAGGTTGAGGGTGGTGTTCACCCTGTAGTTCCTGTTAAATCTGCAGGACCTGTGCCTAAGGATAAAATGTTTGACTGTATGAAGGTCATTAACGAAGCATCAATAAAAGCTCCCGTTAAAATTGGTGACGTTGTTATTGAAAATATCTGCGGCTTAGGTGTGGATATTGTTGCAACTAACTGCGATTGCGGTAAATAAGATAAAAAACCAAGCCCAACCCGTTTTGGCGAGTTGGGTTGAAAGGATAAAGAATGAAGCCTTACGAAATTGCGGCGGAGGTAAAGCCCTCCGAAAGACAGCTTAACTGGCAAAAAACCGAGTTTTACGGATTTATCAATTTCGGTCTTGCTACAGTTGTAAACAGAGAGTGGACAGACGGCTCTGTCAGTCCCGTTAACTTTTGCCCTGACGAATTTGATGCAGTAGAATGGGTTGAGTTTTTCAAGGATGCAGGCTTTAAGGGTATGGTCCTTAATGTTAAGCATCACGACGGTTTTTGCCTTTGGGATTCTCAATACACAAAATATTCTGTTGCATCTGCTACTGATTGGGAGGTTGAAAACAGAGATATCGTAGACCTTTTAAGTAAAGAGTGTAAAGCTCAAGGTCTTAAATTCGGTATTGCTATTTCACCTCTTGACAGAAGAGAAGAATCTTACGGTAGCGGTGAGGCTTACAATACATATTTCAAAAATCTCTTAAGAGAGGTTTTAACAAAATACGGTGATATTTTTTACGTTCGGTTTGACGGTGCTGCAGAGCCTGATAAAAACGGTAACGTTCAGGAATACGATTGGCTCGGCTACTATGAGGTTGTAAGAGAGTGTCAGCCTGATGCGGTTATTGCTCTCGTTGGTCCTGATGTTCGTTGGTACGGTAACGAATGGGGCGTAATCCGTGAAAACGAGTGGAGCGTTGTTCCCGAAAGACATAGTATTTACAAGGCCTTTGAACGTAGTAAGGACACTTCTAAAAAAGCAAGAAGAAAAGCAGAAAAATTTGAGACCGATTTAGGCTCAAGAAAAGCTATCAAAAAAGAAAGTGAATTTATCTGGTATCCATGTGAGGTAAGTATGTCAATTCGTGACAGATGGTACTATCACAAGGAAGATGAATATTCAGCAAAAACAAAAGACAGACTTCAGAAAATCTATCTTCAGACTGTTGGCTCAAACTGTGGTTGGATGCTTGGTGTTCCGCCTATGAAGAACGGTAAGTTTGCAGAGATGGATTATCAGATTCTTAAAGCCTTCGGTCACGATTTGAAGAGGTCATATAATTATAAGGTTTCAAGCATCGGTACAATTACTGCAAGTAGCTCGCTTTCCGATGAATACAGAGTTGAAAATCTTTTCAGTGATGATGAGTTTAAAACCTGGAAGCCTGCCGATAATGATAAAGAGCCCGAGCTTATGATAACTCTTTCACAAAAGGATATGTTTGATAAAATCGTTATGCAGGAGCATATTATTAACGGTCAGCATATTGAGGGCTACGAGGTTTACATAGATAAAGGCGACGGTAAATTTAAAAAGGTTGCCGAGGGTCAGGTTGTAGGCTACAAAAGAATTGTTAAAATTACCCCTGTTGAAGTAACAAGAGTTAAAATTAAGATTACCTCATACAGAGGACAGCTTGAAATGGAAAACGTTACTTTATACTGATATGAGAAAAATTGGTATTTACGGTGGCTCTTTTGACCCTGTTCATAAAGGTCATAAGCTATTAGCAGAAAATCTTTCAAAAGAAATAAATGCAGATAAGGTTTTTATAATTCCTGCCGCAGTTTCTCCGTTTAAAAAGGGGACGGTTGCTTCCGACGAGGATAGGCTTAATATGTGTAGACTTGCATTTTCGGAGGATTTATTCACAATAAGCAGTTGGGAAATCAAGAACGGTGGTAAAAGCTACACCATTGATACGGTAAGCGAATTGAAAAGGCTTTATCCCGATGACAAGCTTTACTTGTTTATGGGTGACGATATGCTTTTGTCATTCCATAAATGGCATAAATATGATGAAATATTAAAGCTTTGCACGTTGGTTTGCGGTTGCAGAACTGAAGACGGAGAAAAGCTTTCGCAAATGAAAGCGTATGCCGAAAACGTTTTGAATTTAAAAGAAAACGAAATAGTTATCTGCGAAAGTGAGCCTATCGAAATAAGCTCTACGGAAATACGCGAGGGCTTAAAAAAAGGTAACTTCAGTTTTCTTGACGAGAATGTTTATCAATATATAAGGTCGAGGGGGTTATACTGTGAATAGAGATAATGAATTCAAAGAAATTTTGAAAAACAGACTTACAGAAAAAAGATATATTCACTCCCTTAACGTTGCAGAGTCTGCAAAAATGCTTGCAAAGCTTTACGGCTGCGATGAAGCTATTGCCTATACTGCAGGGCTTATTCACGATTGCTGCAAGGATACTCCTGCAGGTCTTCAGCTTTCATATATGCTTGAAAACGGTGTGGAGCTTTCCGAATATGAAATAGATGTAGCAAAGCTTTATCATTCAATTTGCGGTAGTGTTTTTGTGAAAAAAGAATTCGGTATAGAAAATCAGGATATAATAAATGCCGTAAGATATCATACAACGGGCAGAAAAAATATGTCGTTGCTTGAGAAAATTATTTTTATAGCAGATTTTATAAGCGATGAAAGAGATTATAACGGTGTTGAAATAATGAGAGAAAAAGCCGTGAAATCACTTGATGAAGCTATTGTTGAGGGCTTGAGCTTTACAATTAAGGATTTGATTGACCAAGGCAGAATAGTTCATCCCGATACGTTAGACGCTTACAATGATGCAATGAGAAATCTTTTAAATATTACAAGATAAGAGTATAAAGGTGAAAATAAATGAGTATGGAAACAGTTAAAAAAATAGTTAAAGCTCTTGATGATAAAAAGGCTAACGATATTGAGGTTATTAAAATTAACGAGCTTACAATTGTTGCAGATTACTTTGTAATCGCTACTGCAAACTCAAATACACACATTCGCTCTCTTGCAGATGAAGTTGAATATCAGCTTGAAGAAGCAGGTATTAAGCTTGACCACGCAGAAGGCAGAGCAACCGGTTGGGTGCTTCTTGAGTTCCAAGGTGTTGTAGTTCATATTTTCCTTGAGGACGCAAGAAATTATTATAACCTTGAGCGTCTTTGGGAAGACGGTGCAAAGATTGATATAAGTGAGCTTATCGACTAATCGAAGCAAATAAATTTTAAAAAGTAAATTTTATGCAGAGCTTTTAATCTGCATTTCACAGAAAGGTGATAGAAATGAAGTACGATTTTTCCGCCGTTGAAAGCAAATGGCAGAAAATTTGGGAAGATGAAGGCATTTTCCACGCACAGGATAATTCAGACAAGCCGAAGTTTTACGGTCTTGTTGAATTCCCTTACCCCAGCGGTGCAGGTATGCACGTTGGTCATATCAAAGCATATTCAGGTCTTGAGGTAATTTCACGTAAGAGAAGAATGCAGGGCTACAATGTTCTTTTCCCCATTGGCTTTGATGCTTACGGTCTTCCTACTGAAAACTATGCTATTAAAACAGGTATTCATCCCCGTAAGGTTACTGATATGAATATCGAAAAATTCTCTTCACAGCTCAAAAAGGTTGGCTTCTCTTTTGACTGGACCAGAGTAGTTGATACTACTGAAGAGAGCTATTATAAATGGACACAGTGGATTTTCCTTAAAATGTTTGAAAACGGTCTTGTTTTCAGAGATAAAACTCTTGTTAACTACTGCCCATCTTGTAAGGTTGTTCTTTCTAATGAGGACTCACAGGGCGGTAAATGTGACATCTGCCACAGTGACATTGTTCAGAAATCAAAGGACGTTTGGTATCTTCGTATTACCGAATATGCTGACAAGCTTCTTCAGGGCCTTGATGATGTTGATTATCTTCCCAATATCAAGCTTCAGCAGGTTAACTGGATTGGTAAGTCAACAGGTGCTTTCGTAAACTTTACTCTTGACGGTACAGACGAAACCTTGAAGATTTACACAACACGTCCCGACACACTTTTCGGTGTAACCTTTATGGTTATGGCTCCCGAGCATCCTCTTATCGACAAATATGCTGATAAAATCGGCAATATGGGTGCTATTGAAGATTACCGTGCAGAATGTGCAAAGAAAACAGAGTTTGAAAGAACTCAGCTTGTAAAAGAAAAAACAGGTGTAAGAATTGAAGGTCTTGAAGCTATTAACCCTGTTAACGGCAAAAAGATTCCGATTTACATATCTGACTACGTTATGATGGGCTACGGTACAGGCGCTATTATGGCTGTTCCTGCACACGACCAGCGTGACTACGAATTCGCAAAGAAATTCGGTATTGATATTATCGAGGTTATCAAGGGCGGAGATATTTCAGTAGAAGCATACACCGGTGACGGTGAAATGGTTAACTCTGATTTCCTTAACGGTACAGAGAAAAAGGTTGATTCTATTGAAAAAATGCTTGCATTCCTCAGCGAAAAGGGTATAGGCGAAAAGGGTGTTCAGTACAAAATGAAGGACTGGGCATTCAACCGTCAGAGATATTGGGGTGAGCCTATTCCGATTGTTCACTGTGAAAAATGCGGAATCGTTCCCGTGCCCTATGAAGAGCTTCCCTTAAGACTTCCCGAGGTTGACAATTTCCAGCCCGGTTCAGACGGTGAAAGCCCTCTTGCAAAAATTGACAGCTACGTAAACTGCAGCTGTCCTAAATGTGGCGCACCTGCAAAGAGAGAAACAGATACAATGCCTCAGTGGGCAGGCTCATCATGGTATTTCTTAAGATACATTGACCCACACAACGACAAGGCCTTTGCAGATAAAGAAAAGCTTAAATATTGGGGACCTATCGACTGGTATAACGGTGGTATGGAGCACGTTACACGTCACCTTATCTACTCACGCTTCTGGCACAAATTCCTTTACGATTTAGGTGAAGTTCCTTTTGCAGAGCCATATGCAAAGAGAACTGCTCAGGGTCTTATTCTTGGTCCTGACGGTGAAAAGATGAGTAAGTCAAAGGGTAACGTTGTTGACCCCAACGAGGTTGTTGACTCTCTCGGTGCAGACGTTCTTCGTACTTACGTTCTCTTTATGGGCGACTACGAAAAGGCTGCTCCCTGGAGCGAAAGCAGCGTTAAGGGCTGTAAGAGATTCGTAGATAGAACATGGAATCTTCTTGAGATTATTAAAGATGGTGAGGGCTACTCAAAAGAGCTTGAAACCTCTTTCCACAAAACAATTAAGAAGGTTTCAGAAGATATCGAGAATATGAAGTTCAACACAGCTATCGCGGCTCTTATGACACTTCTTAACGAGATTTACGAGGTAGGCTCAGTTACAAAGGATGAGGTTAAGACATTCGTTAAGCTTCTTGACCCCTTTGCACCTCACGTTGCTGAAGAGGTTTGGGCAAATCTCGGTGGTGAAGGTCTTCTTGCAGTAGCTCAGTGGCCCGAATATGACGAGGAAAAAACAGTTGATTCAACTATTGAAGTGCCCGTTCAGATTTGCGGCAAGCTTCGTGCAACAATCTCTATTGCTAAAGATTCTACTGCAGAAGAAGCAATTGCAGCCGCTAAAGCAGATGAAAAGGTTAAAGAATTTATCGACGGTAAGCAGATTATTAAAGAAATCTACGTGCCGGGTAAAATTATTAACATTGTTGCGAAATAAAATTGCTTGTCATATTTTGCATATTGAAAAAGTGGCAAGTGGCAAAGTGTAGATGCCAGATGGCTTCGCAGGGAGCAACAAACTTGCTAATTCAACAAATTTTAAAAGGCGGTGTACCTCTCTTCGAAGAGAGGGGGACCGCCTTCAATTTTTTACTCATTTTATTAATTTTTAAGCGTGCCTATAAAGTAATTTTTACGATACAGTTTAACGGGCGGTGGAGAGTTCTCGACGCGAGCCCTCGAGCGTCGTTGAATCGTTAGATTCAAATGCAATAAACTAATTGATACAATAAAAGCAAAGGAGCAAGAAATGGATAAAAGAAAACCATTACCCATAAACCCCGAATTAAAAGAATATGCTGTTAAAATGAGAAAGAATATGCCCGATGAAGAAAAGAAAGTTTGGTATCAGATTTTAAGAGGTCGTGTTCCTAAATTTCACAGACAAAGAATAATAGGTAACTATATTGTAGATTTCTTTTGTCCTAAATTAAAGTTGATAATTGAGATTGACGGATATCAGCATTTTTACGAAGAAAATAAAGAGTACGATAATAAACGAACAGAATATCTTGAAAGCCTTGGTTTTTATGTTTTAAGATTTGAAAATACAGAGGTAAATAAAGATATTGAAAACGTTAAATATATAATAAATAACGTGTGCGATTCTTTGGAAAAAGGGGTAAAAATTTCACCTGAATATAGATAATAGTAGCGGTGAGTGTATTACAGTTGAATCTAATGATTCAACGACGTTCGAGGGCTCACGTCGAGAACTCTCCACCGCCCGAAAAACTTCATTTCAACAAAAAATCATTGGCACGAAATTTATTTATTCTAAAAAACAACAAAGCGAAAGGCGGTCCCCCTCTCTTCGAAGAGAGGTACACCGCCTTTTAAAATTTATTGAATTCTTAAGTTTATTAGCTCCCCGCGAAGCTTATAATGCCGACCGCAGGCCCGACACTCCTCACTCCTAATTCCTCACTGCGAGCGTAGCGAGTCTGGCATCCGGCATCTTTATAATCGCTGTTGCAAACCAATTATTCAACAGGCAGATTAAAGCAATGACTTTGCAAGGTGTTCTGAAGCCTTAAAACCTCGGCGGCTTTAAAATCTGTGCCTTGTGCAAAATATTGTGACTGCAATCTTAAAGCGGCATTAAGTGCAACGTTCTTTTGTGATTCGTGAGCATTTATTGCTTCAAACTTCAAGTCTTCGAAATCACCGATATCAACGGTGAGGTTAGGCTTATCGGTATAATAAAAGCCTAAGGTTCTTACGTGGTGAACGTCTTTACGAGGCTTGCCGTCAACAAATTCGGGGTAAAAATCAAAGCCTGAATCAAGAACGGCGTATTTTACTGCATTACCTATTTTTATGTGGTCCTCGTGACATTCTGTTAAAAGAGATGGGTCTACGGTGAAAACTGCATCGGGCTTAATTTCTCTTATAACCTCAACAATTTTTTCAGATATTTCTCTGTCGGTAGCTTTTGTTCTGTCACCAAACCCTAAAAAGCCTGCGTTTTTCATTCCTAATATTTTCTGCGCATTTAAAGCTTCTTTTTGCCTTACTGTAAGACCGTTACCGTTATAAGTGAGGTCGGTGTATCTGTCATCAAGAACTGTTAACTCGTAAACTTCAGCGCCCATATCAATAAGACGGGCAATAGTTCCGCCTGCACCAATCTGGTTGTCGTCGGGGTGGGGTTGTATAAAAAGAGCCTTTTTTATGCTTTCTAATTTCGGGGGAGAACATAAAACCATTAAAGCAGGCATTGTGGAATTTAGCATCTTTCTTATTGTGCGTGTTTTTACAGACGTTTTTTTCTTCATACAATATCACCTCGTTGATGAATATACTATACCATATTTAAATATTAATTTTCAACAAGATATTTCTTTTGGTTTGTTGACAAATGTTTTTGTGTGTGATAGATTTTATAATTGTTCATTGGCAATTATTGACTGTTCTTGAAATATCAGGAGGGATTGTGTGTTTAAGAAGATTTTAAAAATAACAGGTAAAGTAATCGCATCGGTTTTGGCGTTTGTTATAGTTGTAATTGTTGCTTGCGGGGTTATCTGTAATTTATTTCAAGGTGAAAAGGCAGATTATACTAAAGTTACGAATCCATACATAACAACAGATAAAGCTCTTGTTTCCGCTCACCGTTCGGGTAAGGATATTGCTCCCGAAAATACAATGCTCGCTTTTGAAACCTGTATTGAAAGCGAAAACTTTGACGTTGACATTTTTGAGTTTGACCTTCATATAACTAAAGATGGAAAGCTTATTCTTTTACACGATAATACTCTTGACAGAACAACTGATTCTGAAGCTGTTTTCGGTAAAGAGGGTGTAATACCGTCAGAGAAAAACTATGAAGAATTAAGAGCTTTAAATTTCGGTGCAGATTTCTGCAATCAAAATGGTGAGTATCCTTACAGAGATTTGAAAGAAAAAGATGTTCCCGATAATCTCAAGGCAGTTCTTCTTGAAGATGTGCTTGATTACCTTGAGAGTAACGGTGGCTTTGATTACATTATAGAAATCAAAGACTCAGGTGAGTTGGGTGAAAGGGCAGCTGACGAGCTTTACAGAATTCTTAAAGAGAAAGAGCTTCTTGATAACGTTGTTGTCGGAACTTTCAACAACAATGTTACAAAATATATGGATGAAAAGTACCCCGATATGATGCGTTCTGCAAGTATTACAGAGGTTATAGTTTTCTATTTTGCGGCTACCCTCGATATAGAATTTGAGGAAGGCTTCTTCAAGTACAAAGCATTGCAGATTCCTCACGGTGGATATTACGTTTTCTCACTTGCATCTCATAGAATGGTGAATTATGCCCATAAAAATAATATTGCAGTTCAGTATTGGACAGTAAACGACCCTGAGGACGTTAAGAGCCTCAATGAATTAGGTGCGGACTGTATTATGAGTGACGACCCTGATATGGCGTATGACGTAATAAACGTTTAAGCTTCATTTAGTTCAGTTCTATTTTATTTGGAGAAAGAAAATGACAAAGGATATGACAACGGGTAGCCCGTTGAAAAACATTGTAAGGTTTTGCTTGCCTTTAATGATAGGTAACCTGTTTCAGCAGTTTTACAATATGGCTGATACTATTATAGTAGGTCAGTTTGTTGGTAAGAATGCTCTTTCGGCTGTTGGGTCGGTTGGTCCTCTTAACTTTTTGGTTATAGGCTCGGTTATCGGTCTTTGCACAGGCTTCGCAATACCTATTGCACAAAGATTCGGTGCGCAGGATATACATAATCTCAAAAAGTTTGTAGCTAACATTATTTATACAGCGGCTGTTCTCGGTGGTGTTTTAACTGCATTGTTTGTTTTTCTTACAAAGCCGCTTTTAAGCTTTGTAAATACACCTGCAGAAATTTATGACGAAGCATATAGTTATATAGGTATCATCTTTGCAGGTATAGGTGCTACAATTTTATATAATCTCCTTGCAAGTGTTGTAAGGGCATTAGGTGACAGTAAAACCCCTCTTTATTTCTTGTTGTTCTCCTCAGTCTTGAATATCGGTCTTGATTTACTTCTTATAATTGTGTTTGAAATGGGAGTAAGGGGTGCGGCTGTTGCAACTGTTATTTCGCAGTTCGTTTCCGGTGTGCTTTGCTTTATATATGTAAAAAGAAGCTTTCCCATTCTTCATATAACAAAAGAAACAAAGGCATTAGATTTCTCTTGTATAAAATATCTTATGAAAAACGGGCTTCCTATGGCGTTGCAGTTTTCAATTACTGCTATAGGCTCGGTTATGCTTCAGTCTTGCGTTAACGGTTTGGGTGCTGACTGTATTGCCGCTATTACAATTGGCGGTAAAACACAGCTTATGATAGTTCTTCCCGCGGAAACAATAGGAATAACTATGGCAACCTATTGCGGACAGAATTTAGGTGCGAAAAAATTTGACAGAATCGAAAAGGGTGTAAGAAGGGGAGTTGCTCTCGCCTTCGGTTATGCGGTTATCGGCTTCTGTGTTGCACAATTCCTTGGTCCGTATATATCACTTCTCTTTATTGATGGCTCTGAAACAGAGGTAATTCAACTTGCTCAACAGTATATAAATGCAGGTAGCTATTTCTATCTTATACTTTCGTTGTTGTTTGTTTTGAGAAACGCTTTGCAGGGTCTGGGTTACAGCCTGACAGCTATGACAACGGGTGCTTTCGAATTAGTAGCAAGAGGTGTTATGGGCTTCGGCTTTGTTAACACAATAGGCTATGCGGCAGCTTGCGTTGCTAACCCTGTAGCATGGATAGTAGCCGACCTTTTCTTAATACCGGCGTATATCATAGCTTCGCGGAAGGTGAAGAGAAGAATTGGTCAGTAAATTAAAAAATAACGGTCTGCGACAGACTCGCTACGGTCGTAGTGAAGAGTGAAAAGTGAATAGTGAAGAAGTTAAGGGTCTGCGACGGCAATATATTTGCTGTCGCAGATTTTTTATTTTTTCCAAAATTCTTCTTGACAATTGTAATATGGTGTTGTATACTATATTCTCAATTATATTGGATTATTATGAATAATTATGTTTTGACGTAAGTCGAAGCTTGTAAAATAAGCCAATATTTCAGTAGTTAATTTTTTCTTTTTTCAGCCTGAATATAGGTGAAAAGAGAATTTAAATACAGAACGGAGTGATGTCTTTTATGGCGAATGTAAAACCCGTAAAGCTCGGTAAGAACACGAGAATGAGTTTTGCAGGAATCAATGAGGTTATGCAGATGCCCAACCTTATTGAAGTGCAGAAGAACTCATATAAGTGGTTCCTTGACGTAGGGCTTAGAGAGGTATTCCGTGACATTGACGAAATCACGGATTACACGGGTAATCTTGTCCTTACCTTTATTGATTATCGTATGGACGAGAAGCCGAAGTACAGCGTTGCAGAGTGCAAGGAAAGAGATGCAACTTATTCTGCACCCCTTCGCGTGTTGGTACGCCTTTACAACAAGGAAACTGGCGAAATCAAAGAGAATGAGGTCTTCATGGGTGACTTCCCTATTATGACCGACAGCGGTACCTTTGTTATCAATGGTGCAGAGCGTGTTATCATTTCTCAGCTTGTTCGTTCTCCCGGTGTATACTACGGTTTCACCTATGACAAGAACGGTAAAAAGCTTTTCACATCTACTGTTATTCCTAACAGAGGTGCTTGGCTCGAATATGAAACTGACCAGAACGATATTTTCAATGTAAGAATTGATAAGAACAGAAAGCTTCCTATCACTACATTTATCCGTGCTCTCGGTCTTTCTTCAAATAATGATATCCGTGAATTCTTCGGTGATGATGACAGAATCGAAGCAACTCTTGAAAAGGATACAACAAAGAACACTGAAGAAGCTTTACTTGAAGTTTACAGAAAGCTTCGTCCCGGTGAGCCCCCCACACTTGAATCTGCTGAAACACACGTTAATAATCTTTTCTTTGACCCTCACAGATATGATATTTCACGTGTTGGTAGATACAAATATAATAAGAAGCTTGCTCTTACTGACAGAATTGAAGGCGGTATCGCCGCTGAAGACGTATTCAGCCCCTTTACAGGTGAGCTCCTTGCTTCTGCAGGTGACAAGATTACATCTGAAATGGCAGTTGCTATTAACAAATCAGGTGTTAAAGAGGTTATTCTCGACGTTGAAGGAAAACGTGTTAAGGTTATTTCCAACAACATGGTTGACCCTCTTGATTTCATTGATTGCATTTCAAGAGATGAGCTTGAAGAAATTGCTATTAACGAATTAGTTCGTTTCTCAATTCTTAAAGAAATCATCGATGAATGCGGTGATGACAAGGAAGCTCTTCTTGAGCAGATGAAACTCCGTTGTGATGAGCTTATTCCCAAGCACATCATCATTGACGATATTTTTGCATCAATTAACTATCTTAACTGTCTCGGAAACGAGCTTGGCAACATCGACGATATCGACCACTTAGGTAACCGTCGTATCCGTTCAGTTGGTGAGCTTCTCCAGAACCAGTTCAGAATAGGCTTTACAAGAATGGAAAGAGTAGTTCGTGAAAGAATGACTCTTTCAGCACAGGAGCCCGATAAGGCTACTCCCGCTGCACTTATCAATATAAGACCTGTTATGGCGGCTATTAAAGAATTCTTCGGTTCTTCACCGCTTTCACAGTTTATGGACCAGACAAACCCCCTTGCTGAGCTTACTCACAAGAGACGTCTTTCAGCTCTCGGTCCCGGTGGTCTTTCACGAGACAGAGCAGGCTTCGAGGTTCGAGACGTTCACTATAGCCACTACGGCAGAATGTGTCCTATCGAAACTCCTGAAGGTCCTAACATCGGTCTTATCTCTTACCTTGCTACATTTGCAAGAATTAACAAATACGGCTTTATTGAAGCACCTTTCCGTAAAATCGATAAGAAAACAGGTAAGGTCCTTGATGAAGTTGAATATATGACTGCAGACGTTGAGGATAACTACTGCGTTGCTCAGGCTAACGAGCCTCTCGACGAAAACAACTTCTTTATGAATGACCGTGTAACAGTTCGTTACCGTGACGAATTCCGTGAGGTTGCTCCTCAGTATGCAGACTATATGGACGTTTCTCCCAAAATGGTTGTATCAGTTGCTACTGCAATGATTCCCTTCCTTGAAAACGACGACGCGAACCGTGCACTTATGGGTTCTAACATGCAGCGTCAGGCAGTTCCGCTTCTTAAAACGGAATCTCCCATCGTTGGTACAGGTATGGAATACAAGGCTGCTGTTGACAGTGGTGTTGTTGTTCTTGCAAAACGCGGTGGTATAGTTAACAAGGTCAGCGCAAAGAAGGTTGAAATTCTTGCTGATAATGGTGAAACAGACGTATACGAGCTTATTAAATTCATGCGTTCTAACCAGGGCACATGTATTAACCAGCGTCCCGTTGTTGAAATAGGCGAAAGAGTAGAAGAGGGTAGCGTTATCGCAGACGGTCCCGCAACCTCACAGGGTGAAATTTCACTCGGTAAGAATGCTCTTGTCGGCTTTATGACATGGGAAGGCTATAACTACGAAGACGCCGTTCTTCTTAACGAAAAAATGGTTCGTGATGACGTTTATACTTCTATTCACATCGAAGAGCATGAGGTAGAAGCAAGAGATACAAAGCTCGGACCGGAAGAAATCACAAGAGATATTCCCAACGTTGGTGAGGATGCTCTTGCAAACCTTGACGAAAACGGTATCATCAGAATCGGTGCTGAAGTTCATTCAGGCGATATTCTCGTTGGTAAGGTTACACCTAAGGGTGAAACAGAATGTACTCCCGAGGAAAGACTTCTTCGTGCTATTTTCGGTGAAAAAGCAAGAGAAGTAAGAGACTCTTCACTCAGAGTGCCTCACGGTGAATACGGTGTTGTTGTTCAGGTTGAAGTGTTTACAAGACAGAACAGCGATGAGCTTAACCCCGGTGTTAACAAGGTTGTTCGTTGCTATATCGCTCAGAAACGTAAAATCAGCGTTGGTGACAAGATGGCCGGTCGTCACGGTAACAAGGGTGTTGTTTCAAGAATTCTTCCCCAGGAGGATATGCCTTTCCTTCCTGACGGTACACCTCTTGACATCGTTCTTAACCCCTTGGGCGTTCCCTCTCGTATGAATATCGGTCAGGTTCTTGAGGTTCATCTCGGTTATGCTGCAAGAGCTCTCGGTTATAAGGTTATGACACCTGTATTTGACGGTGCTCATGAAAGCGATATCCGAGATATGCTCAGCGAAGCAAACCTTTCTACAGATGGTAAGACCTGGCTTACTGACGGTCGTACAGGTAGAAAATTCGATAACCCTGTTACAGTTGGTATAATGTATTATCTTAAGCTCCATCACCTTGTTGATGATAAGATTCACGCACGTTCTACAGGTCCCTACTCTCTCGTTACACAGCAGCCCCTCGGTGGTAAAGCACAGTTCGGTGGTCAGCGTTTCGGTGAGATGGAGGTTTGGGCACTTGAAGCTTACGGTGCTGCATACACTCTTCAGGAAATTCTTACTGTTAAGTCTGACGACGTTGTCGGTCGTGTTAAGACTTATGAATCAATCGTTAAGGGCTTCAATATTCCCAAGCCCGGTGTTCCCGAATCATTTAAGGTTCTTATTAAAGAGCTTCAGTCTCTTGGTCTTGATATTCGTGTTCTTGATAAAGATAACAACGAAATCGACCTCAGACAGAATTTTGATGACGAGGTTGTACTTCCTGTTGTTGATAACTCAGAGTTTGACGACGCTTTCTCTGACGTTAACGATACAGAAGATGCAGACGGTTGGTCAGTAACCGATGAGGAAACAAAGGATGATGTTTTCTTCTCAGACCTTGAAGATTCAGAAGATGCTTTTGATGATTCATATTTAGACGAGGAAGACTTTTGATTGACAAGATAACTTTTATAGGAAGAAGGGTATCATAAATGGCATACGATTCATTAAACGTACCTGTTGAAGAAAACAACATTGATTTTGAATCGATTAAAATAGGACTCGCTTCTCCGGATCTTGTTAGAGAATGGTCATATGGTGAGGTTAAGAAACCTGAAACTATTAACTACCGTACTCTTAAACCCGAGAAAGAAGGTCTTTTCTGCGAGAAAATTTTCGGACCTACAAAGGACTGGGAATGTCATTGCGGAAAATATAAGAAAATTCGCTTTAAAGGCAAAGTCTGCGAACGCTGCGGTGTTGAAATCACCAAAGCTAAAGTAAGACGTGAGCGTATGGGCCACATTGAGCTTGCTGCACCTGTATCACACATCTGGTACTTTAAAGGCACACCCTCAAGAATGGGTCTTATGCTTGATATTTCACACCGCGACCTCGAAAAAGTACTTTACTTTGCAAAGTATATTGTTGTAGATCCCGGTGATACACCTCTCGAGAAAAAACAAATCCTCAGTGAAAAAGATTATGAGGAAATGGTAGAGAGATATGACTGCGACTCTTTCAAAGCATCAATGGGTGCAGAAGCTATCAAAGAGCTTCTTTCAGAAATTGATGTTGAAAAGCTTTGCGAGGAGCTTCACAAAGAGCTTGAAACAGCTGCAGGTCAGAAGAAAATCAGAATTCTTAAAAGACTTGAGGTTGCTGAAGCATTCAAGGCATCAGGTAACCGTCCTGAATGGATGATTCTTGACGTTATTCCTGTTATTCCTCCGGATATTCGTCCTATGGTTCAGCTTGACGGTGGCAGATTTGCTACATCAGACCTTAATGACCTTTACAGAAGAGTTATTAACAGAAACAACCGTCTTCAGAAGCTTCTTGAATTAGGCGCTCCCGGAATCATTGTTAACAATGAAAAGAGAATGCTTCAGGAAGCAGTTGACGCACTTATTGATAACGGCAGACGCGGAAGACCCGTTACAGGTCCTAACAACCGTGCTCTTAAATCTCTTTCCGATATGCTTAAAGGTAAGCAGGGCCGTTTCCGTCAGAACCTTCTGGGTAAACGTGTTGACTACTCAGGTCGTTCAGTTATCGTTGTTGGTCCTGAGCTTAAGCTTTATCAGTGCGGTCTTCCTAAAGAAATGGCTCTTGAGCTTTTCAAGCCTTTCGTTATGAAGAGACTTTGCGAGCTTGGTAAAGCAAATAACATCAAATTCGCAAGAAAAATGGTAGAAAGAGCAAGCACAGAGGTTTGGGACGCTCTTGAAGTAGTTATCAAAGACCATCCCGTTATGCTTAACCGTGCTCCCACACTTCACAGACTTGGTATTCAGGCTTTCGAGCCCGTACTTGTTGAAGGTAGAGCTATTAAGCTTCATCCTCTTGTATGTACAGCTTTCAACGCCGACTTCGACGGTGACCAGATGGCTGTTCACGTTCCTCTTTCAGCAGAAGCACAGGCAGAAGCAAGATTCCTTATGCTTGCTGCTAACAACCTTCTTAAGCCCTCTGATGGTAAGCCCGTTGTTGTTCCTACACAGGATATGATTCTTGGTTCTTACTATCTTACACTTGTTAAACCCGAGGAAATCGGTAACGGCAAGGTATTCAGAAACGTTGACGAAGCTATGATGGCTTACGATGAAGGCGATTTAGGTCTTCACGCTCCTATCAAGATTCGTATGACAAAAGAGGTTGACGGTAAGGTTTACACAGAGCTTCTTGAAACAACTCTCGGTAAAGTTATCTTCAACGCACCCGTTCCTCAGGACCTTGGTTTCGTTGACAGAACTAACCCCGATAATATGTTTAAGCTTGAAATCAACGAGCTTGTTAATAAAAAGGTTCTCGGTAAGATTATTGAACGTTGTATCAGAGTACACGGTACAGCAAAATCAGCAGAAGTGCTTGATAAAATCAAAGCACAGGGTTATAACTACTCAACACGAAGCGGTATTACCGTTGCTGTTTGCGATGCTACTATCCCTGAGAAAAAGAAACAGTATCTTGCTGAAACAGAGGCACTTATCGACTCAATTGAAGACGATTATCAGATGGGTCTCTTAAGTGCCCAAGACCGTTCACGTAGTGTAATCAAGGCTTGGGAGGTTTGTACAAAGAACGTTTCCGCAGAGCTTCGTAACGCTATGGACCCCTACAACCCCATCTTTATGATGCTTGATTCAGGTGCCCGTGGTTCTGACTCTCAGCTTCGTCAGTTGGCAGGTATGCGTGGTCTTATCGCTAACACTGCCGGTAAAACTATCGAAATTCCCATCAGAGCTAACTACCGTGAAGGTCTTAACATTATCGAATACTTCATTTCATCTCGTGGTGCTCGTAAAGGTCTTGCCGATACAGCTCTTCGTACTGCTGACTCAGGTTATCTTACAAGACGTCTTGTTGACGTTTCACAGGAGGTTATTATCCGTGAAGAGGATTGCCATTGCTCAGAAGGTCTTGAAGTTTACGACATTAAAGACGGTAAAGATATCATCGAGCCCTTAAGCGAACGTCTTACCGGCAGATATCTTCTTGAAAACTTCTGCGACGATGCAACAGGCGAAATCATTTGTGATACAAACACAATGATTGACGATGAGCTTGCAAAGAAAATTGCAGCTATGGTTAATGCTCGTCCCAATGCAGAAGACAGAAAAATCAAAATCCGTTCACTTCTTACTTGTGAATGTGACCATGGTGTATGTATCAAATGTTACGGTTCAAACCTTGCAACAGCAGGCCCCGTTACAGTTGGTGAAGCAGTTGGTATTATCGCTGCTCAGTCTATCGGTGAACCCGGTACACAGCTTACAATGAGAACCTTCCACACCGGTGGTGTTGCTTCTCAGGCCGACATCACACAGGGTCTTCCCCGTGTTGAAGAGCTCTTTGAAGGTAGAAAACCGAAAACTCTTGCAATGCTCAGTGAGATTGACGGTAAGGTTTCATTTGAAGAGATTAAGAAGAGTAATTACGTTGTTATCACAGGTGAGGATGACGTTAAGAAATATCTTATTCCCTTCGATGCAAGACTTTGTCAGGAAATCCAGGAGGGTGCACACGTTGTTAAGGGTCAGCATCTTACTGAAGGTGCAGTTAACCCCCACGACGTTCTTGCAGTTCTCGGTGTTGACGCTGTTCACAACTATCTTATCAAGGAAGTTCAGATGACATACCGTATGCAGGGTGTTGATATCAACGACAAGCATATCGAGGTTATCGTTCGTCAGATGATGAGAAAGGTTAAGGTTGACGATGCAGGTTCAACAACACTTCTTCCCGGAACAACAATTGAAAAGCTTGAGCTTAACGCTGCAAATGCTGCCGCTAAGGCTCGTTGCGAAGCAGAGGGTATGCCCTTTACACCTGCAACTGCTCTTCCTGTTCTTCTTGGTATTACAAAGGCTTCTCTTGCTACAGAATCATTCCTTTCTGCTGCTTCCTTCCAGGAAACAACAAAGGTTCTTACAGATGCTGCTATCAAGGGTAAGGTTGACCCGCTTCTTGGTCTTAAGGAAAACGTTATTATCGGTAAACTTCTTCCCTCAGGTACAGGTATGAAGTGCTACAGCGATGTAGACGTTGTTTCTACTAAAGCTCCCGAAGACGCATTTAATACAATTGAAATTCCCACAGAGGAATAAAATAAAAAAGCTCCTTGCTTCGGCAAGGAGCTTTTTTTAGTGAGGAGTGAGTCTGATGACTCACTCTGTTTTCGTGCATAAGCTTGGATATTTTTAGTATAAAAATAAGTTTTGTAAATATTGACGATTTTTAGTAAAAAAGTTTGGTAAAAGTGTTGACAAAAAAAAGGGATTGTGGTAGATTATTATTCGGTGCGTATGGGATAAGTATGCCCTTTTCCTGTATTTAACCTATATTTATATCGGAGGTGAAAATACTTGCCAACATTTAATCAGCTCGTTCGCAGCGGTAGATCAACTCTTGAAAAGAAGTCTAAAGCTCCTGCTTTAGGTAAAGGTCTCAACTCTAAGAAGAATGTTTTAACAAACAACAATTCTCCTCAGAAGCGTGGTGTATGTACAGTTGTTAAGACTGACACACCTAAGAAACCTAACTCAGCTCTTAGAAAGCTCGCCAGAGTTCGTCTCACAAACGGAATCGAAGTTTCAGCTTACATTCCCGGCGTGGGTCACAATCTTCAGGAGCACAGCGTGGTTCTTATCCGTGGTGGTCGTGTAAAGGACCTTCCCGGTGTGCGTTACCACATCATCCGAGGCACACTTGATGCCCAGGGCGTTGC
>JAZUBO010000010.1:0-109703 GCA_045638585.1 Acutalibacteraceae bacterium
GCAGAGCCCATCGACTCCCATCATCTCCACCAGAAAAAGCCACTTCTTCGGAAGTGGTTTTTTCAACGAAATTTGCCCTTACGGGCAAGTGAAATAACTTCGTTGTGAAATATTTACTTCGTAAATATGAAATATTCGCTTACGCGAATGTGGGCAAATTTTATTTCACATTTTGTCTTCGGACAAAATATTTCACAATCCGCAGGATTATTTCACATTTTGACGCAGGCAAAATATTTCACTTTATTTTCATAAATTTTTATGTTATTATAAATATCCGATTAATTCAAAAAATACAACTTCTCTGGAGGAACGTTATGTCCATTGAAAAAGTTAAAGAATATTTCAAGCAATATAATATGGAAGACAAGGTTATGGAGTTCCCTGTTTCCAGTGCAACTGTTGAGCTGGCAGCTAAGGCACTTAATACCGAAGGATGCCGAATTGCAAAGACCCTTTCATTTTCTGTCAACGACTCCCCTATTCTTATTGTCACTGCAGGTGATGCTAAGATAGATAACAAAAAATACAAAGCCTTTTTCGGCGCTAAGGCAAAAATGTTATCCTTTGACGAGGTAGAGGAAAAAATCGGTCACGCAGTTGGTGGTGTTTGCCCCTTTGCTATAAATGAAGGGGTTACTGTGTACCTTGATGAATGCATAAAGCGATTTGAAACCGTTTTTCCCGCTTGCGGCAGCAGTAACAGTGCTATTGAATTAACCCCCGAAGAATTGGAGAAATATTCAAATTACAAACAATGGATTGACGTTTGCAAGCTCCCTGAATAAAAGTGTAACCTCTCAGAACTAAATCTGAGAGGTTTTCTTATTATCTGAATATTTGGTCGTATTTCCATGCCCATGAAAGCACCTTTGCCTTTTCGTATTTCCTCGGTATTTTAGCACAGGTTGTTACAACCTCCGCCATAGTTTTACCTGCCCATAACATCTTCACAAGTAAATCTTTATCTTTAATTATAGCAAGACCTCGCATAGGTAAATCGGGCGAAAGGTGAAAGAAATCCGTAAAGCTTGTGCTTTTAGCGGTAATTGTCATTTCCTTTGAGGTAAGAATACCCTTTTCAAAAATGTAATCCAACTGCATAGGGTTAAGTTTGGTTAAGAGAAGTTTAACTACGGCTAATGGGGCTAAGCCCGAACCTAATTTTTTATAGAATTTATACTGATAATTCCATAAGGTTTCCCCTGTAAATACACCTGTTTTATCCGCAATAACCGTTTCTGCAAGAATTTTTGCTGCCCTGAAGGAGTTTGCAATACCCGAGCCTATTATTGGCACTGTCATAAATGCACTATCGCCAATTGCAGCATAACCGTCGCACACCATAACCGACAATGGCTGACGAACAGGTATTTCTACAAACTGACCGCCACGCACTACCTCTGTACCAAGGGTGGGATTTTTCTGTCTGAAAACCTCTGCGGTACGGTTAGCTTCATCAATATCAAAACGCTCGAATCTGCCGATAAGCAAATCTGTATATTCATCCTCACTTGCGACCCAACCAATACCCGTTATACCCTCAGGCAAAAGACAGACCTTATATTTATCGTCGGCAAGTGCGCCATCATTCTTATTATAGAAAGCTCTGTAAACATAGAACTTTTCATTTTTTCGTGTGTTGTTCTGTATATGCCAATTTTTGGGCAACCCCCTTCTTACGGGTGACTCACAACCACAGGCATCTATTATTAAATCGCCATAAATATCGCCTTTATCAGTTTTAATACCCACAACACGTGTATCTTTAATGATTGGGGCTTTTATTGTGTGGTCATATTCAAATTTAACACCGCACTCAAGAGCATAATCTATAATGTATTTATAAATATCTCTACGCTCCATTTTTATTTCAAGCTCGTCCGGAGGTACATCCTGATTTATAGCAATTTTCTCATTTGTTGAATAAAACGTCATATCGGTTTTATATTCAAACAAATCCGTGTCGGGTAATCCCAAGCCGATTAATTCCAATGAATCAGGGGCAAAAATATCCGTCCAGTCATAACCCATATTATCCGCACTGTTTTTCTCATAAACGGTAACGTCAAGACCATTTTTTGCCATAAGCGCCGCCGCGGCAATACCACCATGACCGCCACCCGCTACTATAATTTTTGACATAATATCACCTACCGTTATTCACATAAATAATTATATCACAAATATCATTTGTTGCAATATAAAAAAGCAGACGGCGTAACACCGTCTGCATAAAAGATTATTCAATTAAAATCCAAATAAACCGCCTAACAACTCAGCAAGTTTTGCGAAAAGCCCGAAGATAATAGATGTAATTGTATTGGGTCTGATTACTTCCTGTTCTTCCTTTTCAGAGGGACCTACGTAGTAGTCGAAAGATTTTTCATCCTCTTCACCTGTTGCAACCCAACCGAATGTTTTTTCGCTATCATCTTCGAAAAGAACATTGCCGCAGGTGGGGTCTTCACAAAGGTCACAGATAAGCTGGAGTGTAGCTGCACCGCAGTATTCACAAGCTTCGCCTGTAAGCTCACCACAATCTTCACAGAAGTACTGAGGACCGGTGTGATTATCACAAGCATAAACTTCTTCTACATATTTAACTTTAAGTGTGTAATCACCGAAGGATGTATGAACGAAGTTGATATCGTAATTATCGTCCTTGAATTCGCCGTTGAATTCATCGTTTACATACCATGAAACCGGACGATATCTCTTTGTGCCGGGAGCAATTGAACCATCCTCCTGGATGTTATCCATACCGCTACCATATGCAGTTACGCGAATTGTTTTATGATAGATATATTCTTTAAGAAGACCATCAACAGTATTGTTATCTACTGAGTAAATCTTCATACTGCCAAGGTCAATAATTGTATCAGAACAACCGCAACCATTTGAACATACAGCAGTCTTTGTACCATCTGCTTCATAAGTAGCGTTGTTATCTGAAACATATTTATCGTAACTGTGAGCGTTAACAATGAAGAATGCATTGATTGTAACGTCTGCTTCGTCGTGGTTTGCATCCACAAGGAAATCACCTGTATAGTTAGCAACACTAAGAGCTGCCTTGGGCTGAATTGCTATTTTAAGAGTTGCGCCTGGAGCAAGGTTAAGGTTACCGCTTATAACTGTGAAATCGAAACCTGCAGCTACGGGTAATGTGTACTTAATAGTGTCGTTACCTGTGTTTGTAATAGAAATATACTGAGCAGCAGGTGTTGCGTAGTCTTCACAAACGTTACCGAAAGTTACGCTTGTAATATCTGTTTCAACAGAGTAAATGCATTTTTCCCATACGGGGTAGAATGCAATATCAGTTGTAATTACGGGTGTTGTATCGGTTAAACCAAATTCAAGTGCGCCACCGTCAACTGAAGACCAACCAATCTGGATGTAGCCGTCACGTGTGAAGATTCCACCGGGGAATTTAGTAGTTTTACCCTGAGCAACGTCAGCGGTCTTTTCTGCGCCAATGCCGAACTCACCGGGAGCAAAGGTTACTATACACTTAACTTCTTCCCAATAGGGATAAAGTTTCTGTGCTTTGGTTACTTTGAATTCAGCGCCAAGATCATAGTTCTTTCTTGAACCTGCAGCTGCGGTTGACCAACCGGCCTGAACATAGCCTTCACGGGTAAATGATGCCCCAGGAAGGATGATAATTGTGTTTTTTTCAGCTGTGATGGGATCGGGACCTGTGCCGGTAGCATAACGACCGGGTAAGAACTCAACCTTGTATGCGGCAGCCATAGCAGAAACGCCCACAACGGAGAGGAGCATTAACATTGCCATGAACACAGCTAAGGATTTTTTGAAGTATTTCTTCATAGTGTATTCCTCCAAATTAAAAAGTATACTTTTACCCTTGAATTATAACACACTTATTCAGAAATTCATATTATCACTTTTAACAAACATCACGCAAAAAAACTGTTAAACTTACTGATTTATTACTATAAAAACCAATATTTTCCTCTTGAAAGTATATTTATAATATATTATTAAGCCATTTTACTTGAATTGTCCCCTGTTTCGTGGTATTCTTTACAGAGAAAAAATTACAGTTTTGCAGGAGTATTTTTATTATGAAAATCGGTAATCTTGTAATAAATGATAAAGCCTCACTTGCTCCTATGGCAGGTGTTGCGGACCGTGCTTTCCGTGAGCTTTGCCGAGGCTATGGCGCGGCGTACACCGTGTGCGAAATGGCAAGTGCAAAGGGCATAAGTCTCGGTGACAAAAAAAGTGCCGAACTTTTATACATAAGCGAAACCGAAAGACCCGCAGGCTCACAGATTTTCGGAAACTCCCCCGAAACCATGGCAATTGCCGCACAAAAAGCTCTTGAATACTCCCCCGACTTTATTGACATAAATATGGGTTGTCCCGCACCCAAGGTTGCGTCCTCGGGTGGTGGTGCACTACTTATGAAGGACCCTGTAAATTCCGCCAAAATTGTCGAGGCGGTTGTTAAAGCGGTAAACGTACCCATAACGGTTAAAATGCGTGCAGGTTGGGACGACGCTAATATAAATGCCGTTGAACTTGCCAAACGTTGTGAAGCCGCAGGTGCCGCCGCCATAACAGTGCACGGCAGAACCAAGGTGCAGATGTACGCACCCCCTGTTAACATTGACATTATCCGCCTTGTTAAGGAAGCCGTAAGCATCCCCGTAATCGGTAACGGTGACATCGTTGACGGAAAATCCGCCGCAAAAATGATAGAGGAAACAGGTTGCGATATGGTAATGGTTGGCAGAGGTGCTCTTGGTCGCCCTTGGGTATTTCAGGAAATTAACGCTTACCTTAACCACGAGGTAATTTTACCCGAGCCCTCAGTAACAAAGAAAATGCACGTGATGTTAAAGCATATTGAAAAAATATGCGAGTACAAAGGTGAACGCGTAGGTATCCGCGAAGCACGAAAACACGCCGCCTGGTACACAAAGGGGCTTCACGGTGCCGCCAATTACAGAGCAAGAATAGGTTTAATCAGTTCCATTGAAGAACTGCAACAAATTGCCCTTGAATTAATTGAACAAAACTGAAAGAAACCACACTTCCATACGGAAAGTGTGGTTTCTTTTTCAGGTAAAACTTGTATTAACTAAAAATATTGCGTATAGCAGCAAAGATTTTTTCAAAAATTGCAAATATCCTGTACAAAAGATTGGTTTCAAAGGAGTCGCCCGTGGAGCTTATACGCTTTTCATCGGTGTAATTGCCGATACCCACCACGTAGGTTTCAAGCTCACCACTTTCGGTAGTGCGTTTTTCCAATTTATAGTCAACGCCCTCAACCAACGTACAACCGGAGCAGGTTACCTTTACCCCATCATCAGAAGATATCCTTGTTTCGGTAATACTGCGTGGCAGAACGTCGAGGGTAAAGTTCCGGGTACCGATTATGTTACCTGTACCTTTAACGGCTATATTGTACGTACCCACACCCGTCACTTTATCAAGACCGATTATCTCGTAGTCTTCGCCCTCGGTAAGTAAATCGTTACCCATATAAAGGGCTAAATCAATCTTGATACCGTTGGGAGAGTATACCGTAAAGTCTTCATACTTTACAGTAATATTTTTAAGCTGACAGGCTAAAATATTGAATTTACCCTTTGCCACAAGGTGCTTGAAATCGCCCAAGCCTTTTGCAGTAATGTTTGCAACACCTACGTTGATATTATTACTGTAGCTGAGCTTATACTCGGTATTTAAAGTCAGGGGTCTGTTATTGGCTTTCGCTTTGACCTCGGGTTTTATTTCTTTGCCCGTATAGGTCTGGTTTGGAATGGAATCAAGAACAAGGGTTGTATATTTTATGTTATTCTGAATAGCATATTCCTGAGCGTAAGAGCCCTCGTTACAGTAAATAACCATATCCTCATTGGCGTTTTTAAAGGCATCGTCACTTATTGCGGTAACACTGTCAGGGATAACAACAGTATCCAATGAGCCACAGTTCTTAAAGGCTTCCGTTCCGATTTCCTCAACCTTACCACCGATTACTACAATTTCAAGTTTATCGCAATCGCTGAAGGTATTTCCCACAATACTTACAAGGCTTTCGGGAACAACAACCTTTTTAATCGGACACCAACAGAATGCACCGCCGTAAATAGTCGTAATACTTTCGCTCAGAACTACTTCCTCAAGTGAGAAACAAGCCCAGAAGGCATCCCAACCTATGGTTGTTAAGTTTTTGGGAAAGACAACACTCTCAAGCACACCGCAATTATAGAAAGACTCTCTCCCAATTTCTATCAGGCTATCGGGTAAGTCTATTGAGGTAATCTTAGCACCGGCAAAAGAGCCATCGATAATCTCAAGACCTTCACTAAGATTAATTTGACTGAGTTTATTTTTTGTAAAATTATTGCATACAAATGCCTTACCTATTCTTTTTACACTACCCGGAATGGTCACGCTTGTAAGATTACTGTTTCCAAATGCATAATCGGGAATTTCGGTGATTTTTATATTTTCGTCTATATGTAATTCTTCAATACCTGATTTATCGGCGGCATATTTTTCCAACCCCTTAACGTTTTCGCCAAGGGTTAAGGATTTTAATTCAAACCCATTAAGTGAATTGGCTCTGATAACCGAATCGGTTACTGTTAACTCAACAAATCTGCGTGGTTTATATGCATATCGGTAATAATAATCTTTCCAACCATCGCTATAACCCTGCTTAACTTCTTTAAACCCTCCGGAGGAGCAATTATAAATACATCTGTGACTTTCATAAGAGTTGCTGAACCAATAACCGATGAGAGCTTCTTGAGTATCACCTTGAACATCACGGCTTTCGCCTATAAACGGCACTGTCATTTTTTCTAATTTACATAAACCCGCAAAGGCTTCATTATGAATTTTAACTACGCTGTCGGGAATAACAAGCTCGTTGATATTCGAGCAACCGTCAAAGGCTCTGTATTCAATTTCGAGAACAGTGTCGGGAATTATAATTTCCGTAAGACCGGAACAACCCTTGAATGCATTTTTTGAAATATAAAGCAATCCGTCAGGAAGAACTATCTTTGTTATATCCTTTCTTCCTGAAAAAGCCGTACCGATTCGTGTAACTCCTTCGGGTACTATAACCTCAGTATCATCGCCCATATACTGTACAAGTGCACCGTCATCGGTAATAATAAAATCATCACCTGTTCCCGTGTATTGAGTACCGTCAAACACACCTGTTCCCATCCAATAATATGTACTCGGTAATTTTACATCCTTAAGATTAACGCAACCCTTGAATGCATAATCCTCTATTTTGCTGACACTATCGGGAAGCACAATTTCTGTAATATTAACACAGTTTAAAAATGCATAGCTACCTATCAATTCTACCCTATCGGGAAGCTCTATATTGTCGAAAACGCACATAGCAAAAGCTCTGGAGCTGATTTCAGTAACATTTTCAGGTATTGTAAAGTTTTTTAAAGAAGAACAGCCTTCAAAAGCCGAACCGAATATCTTGGTTATTTTATCAGAATTTTCAATTATAAGCTCTTTAAGTCCTTGAGCATTCATTACAAAGCCTGTAGGAATCCACCATTCCTCTACAGTTTCCTTTACAGTAATTTTTTCAATCATTTTGGCATTCTGAAAGTTATAATCATCAACGTTCTTTGTTATTGTAACCTCCTTAAGAGAGTTGGGTATATAGTAATATTCGCTATTATTATAACCGTTATATCTGCAAAAGTAGGTGTTTGGAAGCTGGATGTCACCGAACATTGTGCCTATATTATTGCTACCCTCCGAATCCTCCATATTACCAAAAAGTCCATATCCTACAAAGGGTGCAGTAAGGCTTGTTATATCAGCACCGTGGAATGAGCCGAAGGATACCTTTTTCAGGGAGTCAGGTAAAATAAGGGGTTTACCGTCAAAACAGGTGAAATTTTTGAAAGCCCATGCACTGATTTCTCTTAAATTTGAAGGAAATTGAAAATCTTTAACCGCCGAGCACTCAGCAAAAGCATATTGTTCTATAGTAAGAAGTGTATCGGGTAAGGTTATTTCCTCAAGTGCGGTACAGCCGTAAAAAGCGTATTCGTCCACAGTTTTCAGTGGACTTGTAACCTCTAATCTTTTAAGGGCGGTAAATTCCTTAAAGGCTTTTTTACCGATTATGGTAACATCGCCTTCAACAAGAACATTTACGCATTTATCCTGCATATTTTTCCATTCTTCGGTTGAGGTGTAGGTTGATGACAACTCACCCGAACCGCTTACAACTAAATTCTCACCGTCAAATGTCCACTCTATTGCGTCCGCTGCACACACGTAGGTTATGACACTTGTTGGTGCTATTGATACGAGCATCAAAAGGGTTAAAAATATTGATAAGGATTTTTTAAATATATTTTTCATGGTTTCCTCCTCGGAAATGTTTTATATGGTGTCAAACCTCTCTTCGAAGAGAGGGGGTATGAACACATCTTTAACTTTTCCACACAAAATGAACTTCACTCACTCAAAAACTGAAAACTGCAGTTTTCGTATTCGACTGTTACAATAACACCTGTTTCGTCACCATCCGAAAAGGCCTCGGTGGTTATTGTGCACTCGCTTTTTGGAATCCATTTTTCTGTTCCATCACTGAACACGGCAATTACACTCATATCCTCTACCGTGTATTCGTTCGCAAAGGTTCCGTAAATGGATGTAATTATAACGGGGTTCAGTTTTTCCTCAGGTATAACAGTCACGTAATAAGATGTTTCAAAACCCTTGTAATAAACCTTTATTTCGGTGGTGCCATCCGCCTGAGGCTTGCATATTTCATAGCTACCCTCCGAAATTGGCACTACTGCTTTTTCGCCATTGGTGTAATTAACCGAAATATAGAATTTTTTCAAGTTGATATCATCAAGTGACTCAAAGCTACTGTAAAATCCCGGTGGCGGATAAACGGTTATATTTTTTATCTGCCTTGTGATTTCAGTTGTTGGAGCCTCAGTGGTCTGTTGGGTAATCGGCTCAGTAGCTTCGGGAAGTGTGGTTTCCTCCGTGGTTGGCTCGGTTGTTGTGGTTTCTGTTACGTTAAATACCTTTTCGAGTTTTCCTAAGGCGGATTTTATAATCTCACTTTCAACAATCATTGTTTTGTTGCCGAAAGCAACAAATG
Organism: Acutalibacteraceae bacterium; assembly: GCA_045638585.1. GTDB lineage: Bacteria > Bacillota > Clostridia > Oscillospirales > Acutalibacteraceae > DTU089. Next base: position 9,158 of record JAZUBO010000010.1, read on the forward strand.
TAGTGCCAAGGGAAAGCACCGCTACAGCCGCACATGCCGCTGAAACAACAAGCTTTTTACGTTTCTGAAGATTGTATTTTTTAATTATGGTGTTTATATTAATGATTTTTTCTAAGTTTTCGTTGTTGCCGTTTTGCAACTCATAAATTGCACTTAAGGCAAGGCAGCAATCATCAATAAGCTCAGCATTTATATCTTCGTAGTTTTTGCTTAATTCTTCGTCTATTATATTATTCAATTCTTCTGCCAATGAGTTGTAGAAGAAATTATCATTCATATTTTCATTAGTAATGAAATTTTGCTTTAATGAAGCTTTCAAAAGTCGTCATCTCCTTCAAAATGCTCTGTTATAAGGTCTTTCACCTTTTGCCGTAGTCGTGATAGTCGCTTTGCTACTGCCTGATAATTCATATTAAGCTGATTTGCGATCTCATCCAAAGATTTGTTATCGATGTATTTCAGCTTATAAAGTTGTTTTTCGCTTTCACTTAAATTCCGCAGTAGCTTTTCCGCCAATAAATCGTAATCTATGTCGCTGTATTCATCTATCTTTGCGGGAATTGTATCGGACAAATCATCTATCTGAACCATCTTTTCCGTTTTTTGATTTTCCCGCCATTGGGCTTTTATCAGATTATCGGCTATCTTATACAGGAACCCGGCTACATTCTTTATATCCTCGTCCTTCATATAATGCTGGTACAGTATGTAAAAGCATTCCTGAACTAAGTCTTCAACTTGTTCTTGATTTTTCAATTTCACCATACAGAAGCGTTGCAGGTTAGAAAAATACAGACCATAATCCCGCTCAAGTTTGGCGTTTGCTATTTGTTTTTTACTCACCTGCACACCCCTTTCGAAAGTCCTTTCACTATATAGTGTCGGAACCTACATTTTTTGACATAAAATTTTTCAAAATTTTTTATCCCTATTTTTTATGGTATCACAAGAAAAAAGCCTTGTCAAAAACAGTAACGAAAAAACCTCTTTCCAATATTTGTGCAATGAAATTAAAAACCTCGTATGATAGAATTTACACAGTCATTTCCAAAATGACAATCTTCATACGAGGTGATTTTTTTGAAAAAGTTTTTTTCATTTGCTCTCGCAATTCTTTTAAGCGTGAGCCTGTTTTCATCAATGCCTAAAGCACAGGCAACAACAAAACCCGTGGGTGCAGGTCGTGTAACCACCACATCCACGTCACTCAACGTCCGTTCTTCTCCGAGTACAAGTGCAAGCGTAAAAACTACCCTTAAGCGTAACGCTTATATTACGCTCATAAAGAAAAGCGGTAGCTTCTGGTACGTCCGTTATGGTGAAAATTCCTACGGCTATTGCCATCAGGACTACGTCACTCAGGTTTCAACCAAGGTGCGCCAGGTTAAAACCTCAAGTGGCCGTTTAAACGTGCGTAGCGGTGCCTCCACAAGTCACACCATAAAAGACTATATTGACAGCGGTCGCTACGCAACAATTCTTTCGACTGCCGACAATAATTTTGTAAAAATTATTTACCATGGCAATAAAATCGGATACGTTCACACAAAGTACCTTGTTACACCCTCAACTACTGCAACCAAGTACAAAGCCATAAAGCTTAACGTACCGAGCTACAAGCAGACGGATAGCCGCTGGGCTAACGTCACTCTTGGCTCTTCGGGGCAATCCATAGGTAAAATAGGTTGTGCTACAACTGCTCTTGCTATGACCGAAAGCTGCAGAACGGGAACAACCATATACCCCCATCAGATGGCTAAAAAGTTGAGCTACACTTCGGGTGGTGCGGTTTATTGGCCCACCAATTACACGGTTATAACCTCATCAAGCGGATATCTTCAAAAGATTTACGACGCTTTACAAGCAGGCAAGCCCGTTATTGTAGGCGCTAAAAAAGCCAACGGCAGTCAACACTACGTAGTTGTAACCGGTGTAACGGCTACGTCAACTCTCACAAATGCATCCTTTATTATCAACGACCCGGGCTCAAACACACGAACAACTCTTGCTCAATTTTTCAGTGCTTACCCCAACTACTATAAAATGCTTTACGTTAAATAACTTTTGTATATTGCTAACAAAATAATTCATCTTTTTTGTATTAAAAATTCCACTGTTTATTGCAAATAACACTTCCTTTTTTATACCAAAGGTGTTATACTATGTAATGTGTAATATTATGTTGAGATGCTATGTTGATTTTTCAACTTTCCTTATAAGTTTTCAAGAAAAGGAGTGCAGTTTGTGGAAAAATTTGTTATTCACGGCGGAAACAAGCTGAACGGTACAATAAACATAAGTGGCGCAAAAAATGCGGCACTTGCCATAATCCCTGCGGCTTTATTCGCAAGGGAAGAATGCCGTATTGAAAACGTCCCCAATATCAGCGACGTTAATACTATGGTTAAGATTCTTGAATTCCTTGGTGCCAAGGTTACAAGACCCGAGGATGGCGTTTTACTTATAGATTCAACCAACATTGAGCCTCGTCCCATTCCCGACGAGATGACACGCAAATTACGTGCATCATATTATCTTCTTGGTGTGCTTTTAAGCGAATTCAAATCCGCTTGTGTTGCTTTACCCGGTGGCTGTTATTTTGGTCTTCGCCCCATTGACCAGCACATCAAAGGTTTCGAAGCTTTAGGTGCAAACGTAAGCACCGAAAAGGCGGTTGTTTGTGCCAAGGCACAGGAGCTTTACGGTTCATCAATTTATCTTGACGTGGTTTCTGTTGGCTCTACTATGAACGTAATGCTCGCAGCAGTTAAGGCTAAGGGTCTTACAGTTATTGAAAACGCTGCAAGAGAACCCCATATCGTTGACCTTGCTAACTTCCTTAACTCCATGGGTGCTGACATCCGTGGTGCAGGTACTGAGGTTATTAAAATCCGCGGTGTTGAAAACATGCATGGTTGCACTTATTCAATCATCCCCGACCAGATTGAGGCAGGAACCTATATGGTAGCCGTTGCCGCAACAGGCGGTGACGTTGTAATCAACAACGTTATCCCTAAGCACCTTGAGTCAATTACCAATAAAATTGAGGATTGCGGTGTTACTGTAATCGAGGGTGACGAAAGTGTAAGAATTATTTCCGAAGGCAGACGTTGTAAAGCCTGCAGAGTAAAGACAAGCCCCCACCCCGGTTTCCCCACAGATATGCAACCCCAGTTTGCTACACTCCTTTGCACATGCAACGGTACAAGCACTGTTGTTGAGGACGTATGGGACAACCGCTTCAAATACATCGACCAATTAAGACGAATGGGTGCCAATATCATTGTAAATGGTGACACTGCTTTGATTACAGGTGTTGAAAACCTCAATGGTGCACCTGTTGAAGCCGATGACTTAAGAGCAGGTGCCGCAATGGTTATTGCAGGTCTTATGGCAGAAGGCGAAACAACCGTTGGTAATATCAAGCTTATCGACAGAGGTTATGAAAAACTTATCGAAAAGCTTACAGGTGTAGGCGCTGACATTGCACGAGTAAAATTCGAAGAGGAATAATTAAATATGCTTAGATTTTGTCCGCTGTTTTCTTCAAGCAGCGGCAATTCTGTTTACATAGCAGACCGTGACGGTGGTATACTTGTGGATGTAGGCAGAAGTGCCAAACAAACTGAATTAATGCTTAAAAATCATAATATTGATATCAGCAATATCAAGAGTATTTTCATTACTCATGAGCACACGGACCATACCAATGGTCTTAGTGTTTTTGCCGCAAGACATAATATACCTGTGTACGCTTCATCAGGTACTATATTAGCTCTAAAAAACAAGGGCGTACTTAACACGAAGCACGTTGATATCAGTATAAATACGGATGATATATCAATTGCAGGCCTTAACGTAAAGCCTTTTAAAACCTCCCACGACTGTGCCGACGGCAGAGGCTACGTTATAACAGGCTGCGACGGCACCACAAAAGCAGCAATTGCTACTGATACAGGCTTTGTTTCGTCGGAAATATTAAGCTCAATTACAGGCAGTAAGTTAGTATACATAGAATCAAATCATGATATTGCAATGCTTCGCAGCGGTCCCTATCCCTACACTTTGCAGAAACGTATCCTTTCCGATATCGGTCACCTTTCAAACAATGCATGTGCAGATGCACTTACAGCACTTGTGAATAAAGGCACAACCCATATTGTTTTAGCTCACTTAAGTCGGGATAATAACACGCCCGAACTCGCTCACAACACGACAACTAAAACACTTCTTGACATAGGTGCTTTGGAAAATCGTGACTACATATTAAAAGTAGCCGAGCCCGAAAACTCAGGCGGAATTATAACAATATAACAAATGGTCTGTTACACTTTAAATAAAGAGTAACAGACCATAACTTTTATTCATTAAATGCTTTCATTAATTCGTCTTTAATAAGGCAGTGTCCTGCAGAAGTTGGATGAACACCGTCTGCAAGCCAGTAAGTGTCGTTTCCGCCCTGTGCGGCTTCATCAAACTTTGCCTGTAAGGGTACAAACTTAAGATTATATTTATCGGCAATTCTTTTTACTGCCTCGGCACGCTTAATTACTTCCTCACGGAAAACATCATAATAACGCTCGGTACCGCAACCCTTAAGAACAAAGGGTTCAAGAAGAATTATTTTAAGATTCGGTAATGCTTCAAGTATTTCTGAAATAAGCATATCATATACTTTCTCAAATTTTTCTTCTGCAACACCGTTTTCTTCGTTAAGCTCGTGCCACACGTCATTAACACCTATAAGCAATGACATATAGTCAGGCTTAAGATTAATAATATCCATTTTAATTCTCGCGTAAACATCCACAATTTTGTCACCGCTGATACCGCGGTTCACAAAATCAAATTCATAAGGTCTGTTTTTAAGAACCTCTGCAGCAAAAAGGTTAGGATAACCGTAGCCGTAATTCTGGTCATTTTCGCGACGACGATCTGCATCAGTTATAGAATCGCCCTGAAATAAAAATTTAATCATATCATTCACCTGTTTTTTATTGATAATAATGATTTATAGTGGTATAATTATTTATTGGGTCCGTTGTAGTTTTCTTCGGGAGATTCAACCCAGGGACATTCTATTTTGTCAACAACCTTAGCAGGAGCAGCCCAATGAACAGCATTATTAATAATTTTCTGAATTTCAGGAATGTAGTATGTGGGGTTTTCCTCGTGTCCGGGTTGGAAGTAAAAGACTTTACCAAGTCCCTTATACCAGCAGTTACCTGCTCTGAATACTTCGCCACCCTTGAACCATGCAATAAAAACTGATTCATCAGGTGCCGGAATATCGAAACGTTCACCATACATTTCCTCAACAGGAATATCGAAACTCTCGGGAATACCTTTGGCAATGGGGTGAGAGGGATTTATACACCATAATCTTTCTCTATCGCCATCACGCCATTTAAGTGAACAGGTTGTGCCCATAAGTTTAATAAAAGGCTTTGAAAAATGAGCGGAATGCAAGGCAATAAAGCCCATACCGCGCATAACACGGTTGTGAACTCTTTCCACAAGTTCATCGGGTACACATTCATGAGCCATATGACCCCACCATAAAAGCACGTCGGTGCTTTCAAGAACATCCTCGGGAAGTCCATTGTCGGGGTCGTCGAGAGTTGCAGTTCTTATAAAAAGTTCCTCATCGGTCTTCAAAAAGTCTGCAATACAATTATGTATGCCCTTGGGATAGACTTTAGCAACGCTTTCGCTTTCTTTTTCGTGTCTGCCCTCGTTCCAGATTGTAACGTTTATCATAAATTTTCTTCCTTTCTTAAAGAAGGTTATAGTAATATAATATACTACCCTTCAATATTTTTCAAGAAAATATGATTATCTCTTTTTCACGAAAGTGAACAAAGATTTTTATATAAAATGTGAGTTCGAAACCATCCTCACAGAACCGAGGAATCATCTATTCCCGCGGTTCAAATCAAAACTATGGAGTGATAAAAATGAAAAGCAGAAAAAAGTTGGTTAACTTTGCCGTTGGCGCTATTGTTGCGGCACTTTACGTAGTACTTACCTACCTCGCCTCCGCACTGGGTCTTTCAAGCGGTGTGATTCAGGTAAGGTTTTCGGAAGCCCTTACTATACTTCCTATATTTACCCCTGCAGCTATTCCCGGTCTATTTATAGGATGCCTTATTTCAAACATTCTTACGGGTTGTGCTTTGTGGGATATTATCTTCGGTAGTATTGCAACACTTCTGGGTGCTGTTTTTACATATCTTCTAAGACACCACAAAATCCTTGCAACCTTGCCCCCTATTATTGCAAATACACTTATAGTACCCCCTGTTCTCATATTAGTTTATGGTGTTCAGGATGCTTACTGGTTTATACTTTTAACAGTGTGTATAGGTGAGGTAATTTCCTGTGGTATTATTGGTACGGCATTAAGAAAAAGTTTAGAAAAATCGCGTATTTTCGAACTAATTTAACTAATTATCCTACAGGGGTTTATTTTTACGAAAAAGTAGAGTATAATTCTATAAAGCACATTAATATCTATTATGAAAGGAATCTTTTCATGAACATAGAGCAAGTTATAAATACCGCAAAGCGAATTCATTTTATCGGTATAGGCGGTAGTGGTATGTGTCCCCTTGCAGAGATTTTACATTCTCAGGGTCACAACCTTACAGGCTCGGACAATAATGAATCCGACACTTTAAAACGCATCCGCTCCCTTGGTATTCCCGTTACAATGGGTCAAAAGGCAGAGAATGTTGACGGTGCGGATATGGTTGTTTACACCGCTGCACTTCTTCCCGATAACCCTGAGCTTGTTGCAGCGAAAGAAAAGGGTATTCCCACCTTTGAAAGAAGCAAGCTTTTCGGATATTTCACCAAGAAATACGATAATTGTATCGGTGTTTGCGGTACTCATGGTAAAACAACCGTTACCTCAATGCTCACCCATATACTTATTGACAATAATTTTGACCCCTCTGCGGTAATCGGCGGTAAGCTCCCCCTTACTGGCACAAACGGCAGAGTTGGCAAAAGTGACATTCTCGTTTGTGAGGCTTGTGAATACAAGGACACATTCCTTGATTTAAGTCCTGATGTAAGCGTAATACTCAATGTTGACCGCGACCATATGGAATACTTCAAGACCCTCGAAAATCTTGAAGCATCTTTCAGAAAGTTTGCAGATATGTCAAAGTGCGTTATCTATAACGGCGATGACAAGAACACCATCGACAGTATCGCAGGTGTTGAAGGCAAAATAATGATTTCATTCGGTAAAACCGACAGTTGTGACTATGCTGCTAAAAATATTGACTGGAAAAACGGTGCTTTCCCTTGCTTTGATGTTTATCATAAGGGCGAAAAGTTAGGTAGAGTTGAATTGAGTGTCCCCGGTGACCACAACGTGCTCAATGCCCTTGCTGCTATTTGCACTGCGATGTATTGCGGAGCAACCTTCGAACAATGTCAAAAGAGTATTGCAACCTTCAAGGGCGCAGGCAGACGTTTTGAGTATTTGGGCGAATACAATGGCTTTGATATCGTTGATGACTACGCTCACCACCCTGCTGAGCTTGAAGTTACCCTTTCTGCCGCAATGAAAATGGATTATAATAAAGTTTGGGCCGTATTCCAACCCTTTACTTTCAGCAGAACAAAGCTTCACCTTGATGCTTTCGCAAAGGCACTTTCAATTGCCGACAGAGTTGTTCTCACTGAGATTATGGGTTCAAGAGAAATTAACACCTACGGCATCACAACCCAAGACCTTGCGGATGAAATCCCCGGTAGCGTATGGTTTGACACTTTCCAGAAAGTTGCGGATTACGTTAAAGCAAATGCACAACCCGGTGACCTTGTTTTAACACTCGGTTGCGGTGACGTTTACAAAATTGCTAAGATTATACTTGATAAAGAATGATAAAAACGGCTCAGATAACTGAGCCGTTTTTTATATGAAACTAAAAGTTGCTTGACCGTAACAGTCAAGCAACTTTTTCAGTTTAATTAAACTAATTCAAGAATGCACATCTCTGCAGCGTCACCGCGGCGAGCTTCAGTCTTGATTATACGGCAGTAACCGCCGTTTACGTCTTTATACTTGGGAGCGATCTCGTCAAAAAGTTTCTTAACGACATCTTCCTTAGTAATATATGCCAAAGCCTGTCTCTTATTGTGGAGACTGTCGACCTTTGCGAGGGTGATCATCTTCTCAGCCATAGCGCGAACTTCCTTCGCTCTTGTGACTGTGGTTGTCATTTTACCGTTTTCGAGTAAAGCTGTAACCATGTTGCGAAGCATAGCATCGCGGTGATCGCTCGCTCTGCCGAGTTTTCTGGTTCCGGGCATCTAAATCACTCCTAACTTATTCGTCTTCGTCGCGAAGAGAGAGACCGAGTGAAGCAAGCTTAGCAACAACCTCTTCAAGAGATTTTCTGCCAAGGTTTCTAACCTTCATCATATCCTCTTCAGTTTTGTTAATCAAATCTTCAACAGTGTTGATACCGGCTCTCTTGAGACAGTTGAATGAACGAACTGAAAGGTCAAGTTCTTCGATAGTTGTTTCGAGTACCTTGCCGTTTTCTGTGTCATCCTTGTCAACCATAATCTCTGTGTTGGAAACTTCATCAGAAAGCTCAACAAAGAGGTTAAGGTGCTCAGTAAGAATCTTAGCAGCAAATGAAACAGCATCCTTAGCAGAAATTGTACCATCTGTTGTAACATCGATTGTGAGCTTGTCGTAGTCGGTAATCTGTCCTACACGAGTATTATCAACTGTGTAGTTCACCTTTAAAACGGGTGTGTAAATAGAGTCAATAGCTATTACGCCGATTGCGGGGTCAAGAAGCTGTTTGTTTCTGTCTGAAGAAACGTAACCTCTGCCCTTATCAGCTGTAAGCTCCATTACAACGTGTGCGTCAGCATCAAGAGTTGCAATGTGGTGATCAGGGTTAAGGATTTCAACCTCTGAATCAGCTTTGATGTCACCCGCTGTGATTTCACCGGAGCCGTTTGCCTCGATATACATAATCTTCGGATCGTCTCCGTGTATTTTGAGAATAACGCCCTTAAGGTTAAGAACAATCTCGGTAACATCCTCTTTTACGTTCGGGATCGTTGAGAATTCATGAAGAACATTGTCAATCTTGACAGATGTAATTGCGTAACCGGGAAGGGATGAAAGAAGAACTCTGCGAAGGCTGTTACCAAGTGTTGTACCAAAACCTCTCTCAAGAGGCTCTACAACAAATGAGCCGTATGCTGAATCTTCTGCCGAACCGATAAACTTTACTTCGGGTTTCTCAATACCAATCATACCAAACCCTCCTTAAAATTTTACAGTATAACTGCAATTTTTGTTTTGCCTGTCAATACAAGCATGAGGCTAAAGAGCATTATTTTGAATAGAACTCGACGATAAGATGCTCTGCAACAGGAGCTTCAATCTGATCTCTTTCAGGAAGGTTAACAACCTTAGCTGAATTAGCTTCACGATTGATATCAAGCCAAGCGGGAACGGGACGGCTTCCGTTAGCTTCGATAATATTCTTAATAGCGTCAGTCTGAGCCGATTTCTCTTTGATAGAGATTACATCGCCTGCCTTACAAAGGTAAGAAGGGATATCGACTTTCTTGCCGTTAACACAGAAGTGACCGTGTGTAACGAGCTGTCTGCCTTCTGCACGGGAATCTGCCCAACCAAGAAGATAGACAATGTTGTCCAAACGGCTTTCACAGATGCGAAGAAGGTTTTCACCTGCCTGGCCCTGCATTTTTTCAGCCATAAGGAAATACTTGTGGAACTGTCCTTCAAGTACGCCGTAGTAACGTCTTGCTTTCTGCTTCTCACGAAGCTGCATTCCGTAGCCGGAAATTTTCTTGCGGCCCTGGCCATGCTGGCCGGGTGCGTAAGAACGACGCTCTAAAGCACATTTATTGGTATAGCATCTGCCACCCTTTAAGAAGAGCTTCTGGCCCTCACGGCGGCAAAGCTTACATACCGCACCGGTATATCTTGCCATAATTCGTTTCCTCCTATTATGTTATACACGCCTTCTCTTGGGCGGACGGCAGCCGTTGTGAGGAATAGGTGTTACGTCTTTGATGAGTGTAACATCAAGACCTGCAACCTGTAATGCTCTGATAGCAGCTTCTCTTCCTGCACCGGGGCCTTTAACATAAACTTCAACAGTTTTCATACCGTGCTCAATAGCAACCTTTGCTGCAGTTTCAGCAGCTGTCTGAGCAGCGAAGGGAGTGGACTTACGAGAACCTCTGAAGCCCATTTCACCAGCACTTGCCCAAGAAACGGCATTGCCCTGAGTATCAGTAATTGTAACTATCGTGTTATTGAAGGTGGATTGGATATGAGCCGCACCGCGTTCAATATTTTTTCGTTCACGACGCTTGCGTGTTCCGGCATTCTTTTTGCCGGTTGCTTTTGTAGCCATTCTAATACCTCCTTCGACTTATTTCTTCTTGTTAGCTATCGTTTTCTTGGGACCTTTACGAGTACGAGCGTTTGTCTTTGAACGCTGGCCTCTTACGGGAAGGCCTTTACGATGGCGTACGCCACGATAGCAACCGATTTCTACAAGTCTCTTGATATCGAAAGCTGTTTCACGACGAAGGTCACCTTCGACCTTAACGTTGTGATCAATATACTCACGTAATTTTGCTACATCATCTTCTGTAAGGTCTTTAACTCTTGTATCGGGGTTAATACCTGTAGCAGCAATGATGTCACTGGCAGTCTTACGGCCAATACCGAAAATATAAGTAAGACCGATTTCGACTCTTTTATCTCTTGGTAAATCAACACCTGAAATACGCGCCATTTGTCAGTTGCACCTCCAAATATGGTTTGCGTGAGGGATTAACCCTCACGCTGTTTGTGCTTAGGATTCTCACAGATAACCATGATTTTTCCCTTGCGCTTAATTACCTTGCATTTTTCGCAAATTTTCTTGACAGAAGGTCTGACTTTCATTAGAATACCTCCTAAAATTAAGCTTATGCCTTTTTACTTATTTTGAACGCCATGTGATACGTCCACGTGTAAGGTCATATGGCGACATTTCTACTGTAACCTTATCACCCGGAAGAATACGAATGTAGTTCATTCTTAACTTACCGGAAATGTGGGCTAAAATTTTATGACCGTTTTCAAGCTCTACTTGAAAGGTTGTGTTAGGTAATGCTTCTAAAACAGTACCTTCTACTTCGATCATATCGTCTTTTGACATAACAACTACCTCCAGATTGACTATTTTGTGTTTTCATTCTGTAATTATATTTTTGTCATTATCAACGGTCCGCTACTTGTTATTGCAATTGTATGCTCAAAGTGGGCAGATAACTTACCGTCGGTTGTCTTTACCGTCCAGCCGTTAGATAATGTTTTAACAGATGCCTTACCCTCGTTAATCATGGGCTCAATGGCAATTGTCATGCCTGGCACCAAGCGGACACCTCTGCCGGGTGTACCGTAATTGGGCACTGCGGGGTCTTCATGAAGTGCGGCACCTACACCGTGACCTGTGTATTCTCTTACAACACTGAATCCACGCTCTTCACAATATTGTTGAATTGCGCTTCCTATATCACCGACTCTGCCGCCCGGAACTGCCTTTTTGATGCCTACGTAAAGGCTCTCTTCGGTAGTTTCCATCAGCCGCTTCGCTTCTGCGGAAATATCTCCGCATGCGAAAGTAGCAGCATTGTCACCGGTATAACCGTTGATACAGGCTCCGAGGTCGATGCTCACTATGTCGCCTGCTCGTATGATATGTGCTTTATCGGGAATACCATGAATGACCTCGTCATTTATGGAAATGCATGCCGCAGCAGGAAAGCCGTTGTAGTTAAGGAAAGTAGGTTTGGCACCTTTACTTTCTATGAACTTTCTGGCTATTCGGTCTATTTCCCAGGTTGAAACACCGGGCTCAACCGCTTGACCTGCTACTTTAAGTGCTTCTGCGGAAATTCTGCAAGCTTCAAGCATTTGCTTAATTTCCTTTTCGCTTTTAAGCACTATCATGCTTAATCCTCCAATACCTTAAGGATTGCTGCGGTAATCTCTGTAATAGGAGCTGTACCCTCTACGCTGCGAAGCTTTCCGCATTTAGCATAGAAATCCTTTAACGGTTCGGTCTGTTCGTGATAAACATTGAGTCTGTCAAGAACTGTTTCGGGAGCATCGTCCTTACGAATCTGAAGCTCACCGCCACAGTTATCGCAAACACCGTCAACCTTTGGCTTCTTATTTTCAATATGATAAGAAGAACCGCAAGCCTTACATACGCGTCTGCCTGACATTCTGTTTACAATGTTTTCATCGGGAACATCAATATCAACAACCTTGTCGATTATGATGCCCATATTATCAAGAGCCTCTGCCTGAGGAATTGTTCTGGGGAATCCATCAAGGATAAAACCGCCGTTGCAATCATCCTCAGCCAACCTTTCCTTGATGATGCCGATTACGACATCATCAGGAACAAGTTTACCGGCTTCAATAAATGCTTTTGCTTTAAGTCCCATTTCTGTTCCGTTAGCAAGCGCCTCACGAATGATGTTGCCTGTGGAAATTGTGGGAATGTTAAGCTTGCCTGCTATGATTTCTGCCTGGGTACCTTTACCTGCACCGGGGGCACCGAGAAATATAAGTTTCATTATTGAAGTCCTCCTATCAATTAATCAAGGAAGCCTTTATAATGGCGGAGCATCATCTGGCTTTCAAGCTGTTTAACAGTTTCAAGTGCTACACCAACCATAATGATAATTGATGTACCGCCAAGTGAAATGTTCATACCGTCTTTTGTAATGAGAGAAGTAATCTGAGTAAATACTGTGGGGAACAAAGCAACTACGCTGAGAAGCAATGCACCGAGAAGTATAATTCTGGAGATAATTTTCTCAATATAAAGAGCAGTGGGTTTACCGGGACGGATACCCGGGATAGTACCGCTGTTTGAACGGATATTGTTAGCCATTTCAGTGGGATTGTACTGAATTGCAGCATAGAAATATGCGAAGAAGATTATCATAAGGAAGTAGAGAACACCATAAACCACGCTTGTGGGCTCAAACCATCCGAAGAATGTCTCCCAGAAACTACCCTCTTTAATCTTGCTTGATACGAAAAGCTCGATTGTGGGAGGAAGTGAAAGGATAGAGCTAGCAAAGATAACGGGCATGACACCACTCATGTTAACTTTGATCGGAATGTGTGTGCTCTGACCACCGTACATTTTACGGCCTACAACTCTCTTAGCATACTGAACGGGGATTTTACGTTCTGCATTATCCATCCATACGATGTAAGCAATCATAAGAATGTAGCAAACAACTACGAAGGGAGCAAGGAAGTAATAAATACCGCCTCGTGCGAAGTAACCCTGAGCACCTTCAGATGTACCGAAGAGCATTGTTGCTTCTGTAGGAATACGAGAAATGATACCTGCAAAAAGGATAATTGAGATACCGTTACCGATTCCCTTACCGTTAATCTGTTCACCGAGCCACATAACGAGTGTTGTACCTGCGGTAAGAACTGAGATAATAACGATTCCTTCGAAAACCTTAGCAAAACCATCACCTGTGTAAAGGAGGTAATCCTTTGCATTAAGGTAGATGAAGTATGCTGTACTCTGGAGAAGACCAAGTCCGAGAGTTACATAACGTGTGATAGTAGCAATTTTCTTTCTGCCTTCTTCACCCTCTTTTGAAAGTCTTTCAAGTGCAGGAATAGCAACTGAAAGAAGCTGGATAATAATCGAGCTGTTGATATAGGGTGTAATAGAAAGGGCGAAAATTGTACCGTAGTTAAAAGCATCACCAGTCATCATGCTTAAGTAGTTAAGGAAAGTTGTTCCTTCAGTACCTGATAAAAGACCGCCTTCGATGATATCAACGAAAGGAACGGGAATATTAGCACCAACTCTGTAAAGCACGATGATGAATGCTGTGAAGAGAATCTTCTTTCTTAAGTCAGCGATTTTCCATGCATTAGCCAATGTCTGAAACATGTTAAATCACCTCTGCCTTTCCTCCGGCAGCTTCAATTTTTGCTTTAGCTGCATCAGAATAAGCATTAACCTGAACAGTGAATTTCTTGGTGATATCACCATGAGCAAGAACTTTAACACCGTCAAGTGTTTTATTGACAAGACCTGCTGATTTAAGTGCATCGATATCGATAACTGCACCATCTTCAAATCTGTCTTCAAGAGCAGCTACGTTAACGATAGCAAACTCTTTACCGAAAATATTAACAAAACCTCTTTTGGGAAGGCGTCTTTGTAAAGGCATCTGGCCGCCTTCAAAACCGGGGCGGATACCGCGACCGGCACGTGCCTTCTGGCCTTTGTGACCCTTACCGGCTGTTTTACCCTGGCCTGAACCAGGACCTCTACCGATACGCTTAACTTCCTTTTTGGAACCAGCTGCGGGTGAAAGCTCGTGAAGCTTCATATATTGCACCTCCTTGCTTATTCTTCAGTAGCCTCAATAAGATGAGCGATTTTCTTAATTTTGCCTTTGGTCTGGGGGTTATCGGGCTGAATAGAAGTATCGCCGATTTTACGAAGACCTAACGCATTGGCGGTGGCAATCTGATCTTTCTTTGAACCGATAAGGCTCTTTACGAGCTTAACTTTAATGTTAGCCATTGTTACCACCCTCCTTAGTCTTTAAAATGTTTAACGGATTTGCCGCGAATGTTTGCAACTTCTTCAACATTGCGGAGTCTTGTAAGACCATCCATTGTTGCTCTAACAACGTTGCAGGGATTGTTTGAACGAAGTGACTTAGCACGAATGTCCTTAATACCTACTGTCTCAACAACTGCACGAACGGGACCACCTGCGATAACGCCGGTACCGGGTGCTGCAGGTTTGAGAAGTACAACGCCTGCGCCGAATTTACCGATAATCTCGTGAGGAATAGTTGTTCCTTTAAGAGAAATCTTTACGAGATTCTTTTTTGCGTCCTCGATACCCTTACGGATAGCATCGGGAACTTCGTTTGACTTTCCTAAGCCAAAACCTACTGTGCCTTCGCCGTCACCTACAACAACAAGAGCTGAGAATTTCATAATTCTACCACCCTTAACCGTTTTAGATACACGGTTGATGGCTACGACTCTTTCCTGAAGTTCAGAGTCTTTGCGAGCTGCATCGAATTTAGCCAAAGTAATTCCTCCCTTTCTTAGAAGTTGAGGCCGCCCTCACGGGCGCCTTCGGCCAAGCTCTCTACACGGCCGTGATAAATGTAACCGCCGCGGTCAAAAACTACGTCTGTAATTCCTTTTTCCGCTGCACGCTCTGCTAATAACTTACCTACTTTAAAGGCTGCGTCTTTGTTTCCGCCGTAATCCTTGAAGTCCTTTTCAACAGTTGAAGCTGAAACGAGTGTTGTACCGTTTACGTCATCAATCAACTGAGCATAAATATGCTGAAGAGAACGGAATACATCGAGACGGGGGCAAGCAGCTGTACCGCTGATTTTGCCACGAACTCTCTTATGACGCTGAACCCTTGCTTTATTAGTGTTCGGTCTTTGTACCATTATTTCTTCACCTCTTTAACGAATTCAGGGATTATTTACCGCCCTTACCGGCCTTACCTTCCTTACGACGGATAACTTCATCAACATACTTGATACCTTTACCCTTATAAGGCTCCGGAGCTCTCTTACCTCTGACTTCAGCTGCAAACTGACCAACCTTTTGCTTGTCAGGACCGGAAATAACGATTTTGTTGGGGCCGGGAACTTCTACTGTGATACCATCGGGCTCAGCCATTGTTACAGGATGAGAATAACCGATGTTAAGAACAAGGTCCTTGCCCTGCTTTGCTGCACGGTAACCGATACCGTTGATCTCAAGCTCTTTTGTAAAGCCTTCGCTTACACCTTTTACCATATTAGCAATAAGTGTACGATTGAGACCGTGAAGTGAACGATTCTCTTTTGAATCGTCGGGGCGTGTTACATTAATCACGCCATTATCAAGTTCAACTTTGATAGTACTGTTAACTGTTCTGGTAAGTGTGCCTTTGGGACCCTTAACGGTTACAGTGCTACCGTCGATCTTGACATCAACGCCTGCCGGAACGGCAATGGGCATTCTGCCTATACGAGACATAGTACTGTACCTCCTTACCAAACGTATGCAAGAACTTCGCCGCCAACGTTAGCTTTGCGAGCGTCCTTATCAGTCATAATACCTTTTGATGTTGAGAGGATTACGATACCGAGGCCGTTCTGAACCTTGGGCATATCCTCACAATTTGAATAAATGCGGAGTCCGGGTTTGGAAACTCTGCGAAGTCCTGTGATAACCTGAGACTTGTTGGGGCCATATTTGAGAGCAATCTCAATAATACCCTGCTTGCCGTCTTCGATTACCTTGAAACTTTTTATATAACCCTCATCTACAAGAATCTGAGCAATTGATTTCTTGATGTTAGATGCCGGGATCTGCACTGTGTCGTGCTTTGCTGAATTAGCATTACGGATTCTTGTAAGCATATCAGCAATTGAATCAGTAATCTGCATGCCGTGTTTCCTCCTTTATCAATTGCTCTTACCAGCTTGCCTTTTTAACACCGGGAATCTGGCCTGCATGAGCAAGTTCCCTAAAGCAGATACGGCAAACGCCGTATTTACGAAGGTAAGCGTGCGGTCTACCACAGATTTTGCATCTGTTGTACTGTCTTGTGGAATACTTTGCAGGTCTCGCCTGCTTAACTTTCATAGATGTTTTAGCCACGATGACCCCTCCTTACTTAGCAAACGGAGCGCCGAGGAGTGTAAGTAACTCGCGGCCTTCTTCGTCTGTGTTAGCGGTTGTAATAAAGCTGATATCCATACCGCGAACCTTATCAATTTTATCGTACTCAATTTCGGGGAAAATGAGCTGTTCCTTAACACCTACGGAATAGTTACCTCTACCATCGAATGAGTTGGGGTTGATTCCGCGGAAGTCTCTAACTCTGGGAAGAGCGAGATTGAAGAACCTGTCAAGGAATTCATACATACGGTCACCACGAAGAGTAACCTTTGCACCGATATCCATACCTTCACGAAGTTTGAAGTTAGCAACTGATTTCTTTGCTTTACAAACTACGGGAGTCTGACCGGTAATCTGCTTGAGGTCGCTGATGATAGCATCAAGGATTTTGGAGTTATCCTTAATTTCACCTGATGTTACGCTAACAACGATTTTATCAAGCTTGGGGACCTGCATAACGCTCTTGTAGCCGAATTTCTTCATAAGCTGAGGAGCTACGTCAGAAACATAATAATCTTTAAGTCTTGCTGCCATTATTTAAGTCCCTCCTTATTCAAATTTAGCGCCGCACTTTTTGCAAACGCGCTTTTTGTCTTTACCTGTGCCTTCGTGGCCTACTCTTGTAGCAACGCCACATTTGGGGCAAACAAGCTGAACTTTGTCCGCATAGAGAGCGCTTTCAGCTTTAAGAATGCCGCCTGCTTCGCCCATCTTACGGGGTTTAACGTGTTTAGAAACGATGTTTACGCCTTCAACGATAACCTTGCCTTCTGAGGGAGATACCTGAAGCACCTTACCCTTTACGCCACGGTCTTTACCCTGAATAACGACAACTACGTCACCTGATTTGACATGAACTTTACTCATTAGTCGTACCTCCTATTAAAGTACTTCCGGAGCAAGAGAAAGAATCTTAAGATATTCCTTCTCACGAAGCTCTCTTGCCACAGGTCCGAAAATACGGGTACCCTTGGGGTTCTTATCTTCTCTGATTATAACTGCTGCATTTTCATCGAAGCGGATGTATGTTCCGTCGTCACGACGAACACCGCTAGCTGAACGAACAACTACAGCCTTTACAACGTCACCTTTTTTAACAACGCCACCGGGTGCTGCTTTCTTGACAGAAGCCACGATAACATCACCTATGTTGGCATACCTCTTACCGGAACCGCCTAAAACGCGGATGCACATAATTTCTTTTGCGCCCGTGTTGTCGGCTACCTTGAGGTAACTCTGCTGCTGTATCACAGTGTGTGCCTCCTTCTACCGACCAAATTATTTGGCCTTTTCAATAATTTCGCATACACGCCATCTTTTGTCTTTTGACATAGGACGTGTTTCCATAATCATTACACGGTCGCCGATACCGCACTGGTTAGTCTCGTCATGAGCTTTAACCTTAAGTGTGTGGTTGACAATCTTACCATAAAGCGGATGCTTTACCCTGTCTTTGATGGAAACTACTACAGTTTTATCCATCTTATCGCTTGTTACGATTCCGACACGGGTTTTTCTTAAATTTCTTTCACTCATTTAATTGCCCTCCGTGATCAAGAATTCTTGCCGTTAAGCTGCATATCGCGGATTACTGTCATAACACGAGCGATATCTTTTCTTACGGCACTTATTCTCATTGGGTTATCAAGCTGATTGATGGCCTGCTGGAAGCGGAGATTAAAGAGTTCTTTCTTCAATTCAAGGAGCTTAGCATCCAACTCCGCCTGAGAGAGAGTTCTTAATTCACTTGCTTTCATTCTGCCTCACCATCCTGTTCTGCTTTAGTAACAAATTTGCATTTGATAGGAAGCTTGTTAGCTGCAAGACGCATAGCCTCACGAGCTGTTTCTTCCGGAACACCTGCAATTTCAAACATAACTCTGCCGGGTTTAACCACAGCTACCCAATATTCGGGAGAACCTTTACCTGAACCCATTCGAGTTTCAGCAGGTTTTTCTGTAATGGGTTTATCGGGGAAAATTTTGATCCAAACTTTACCGCCACGCTTGATATATCTTGTCATAGCAATACGGGCTGCTTCAATCTGGTTAGATGTAATCCATGCGGGTTCGAGAGCCTGAAGACCGAAATCACCATAGTTGACTTTTGTACCTCTGTGAGCAGCGCCTTTAAGACGGCCTCTCTGAACTCTACGGTATTTAACTCTTTTAGGTAATAACATTACTTGGCTCCTCCTTCCCTTTTGGTCTTACGTGACTCGTGAAGAACTTCGCCTTTGTAGATCCAAATCTTAACACCGATACGACCGTATGTTGTTTTTGCTTCTGCAAAACCGTAGTCGATATCAGCACGAATTGTCTGAAGCGGAATTGTTCCTTCGTGGTACTGCTCTGTACGAGCGATTTCAGCACCACCGAGTCTACCTGAAACCTGAGCTTTGATACCCTTTGCGCCTGCTTTCATTGTACGGCCGATTGACTGTTTAAGAGCACGACGGAAAGATACACGTTTCTCAAGCTGAGCTGCGATGCCTTCTGCAACGAGCTGTGCATTGAGGTCAGGCTGCTTGATTTCTGTGATATTGATGAATACATCTTTATCTGTACCAAGCATTTTCTTAACTGTTTCTTTAAGTTTTTCAATTTCTGCACCGCCACGGCCGATTACGATACCGGGTTTTGCGCAGAAAATGTTGATGCGGATTCTCTTGGGATCACGCTCAATCTCAACCTTCGGAACACCTGCCGGAGCAAGGAGTTCAAGAAGGAATTCACGGATCTTGTTATCTTCAACAAGGATATCACCGAATTCACCTTTCTTAGCAAACCAGCGAGATTCCCAATCTTTAATAACGCCTATTCTTAATCCGGTAGGATTGATTTTCTGGCCCATTGTATTTCCTCCTCTCGCTTATTCTGCATCCTTGAGAACAAGGGTGATATGTGATGTCTTTTTGTTAATTCTGTTAGCGCTGCCTCTTGCGCGGGGTCTGATTCTCTTGAGAGTGGGACCCTGGCATACCCAGCACTGTGCAACGTAAAGTGAAGTTACGTCCATATTTTTGATTTCCGCATTTGCGATAGCGGATTTAAGAAGCTTCTCAAGCGGCTCACAAGCAGCCTTAGGTGTGTGCTTGAGAATTGCCATTGCTTCATCTGCAGGCTTATTGCGAATAAGGTCAAGAACTATCTGAACCTTACGGGGAGCTATTCTTATATAAGTAGCTTTTGCTGTTGCCTCCATTGTTACACACTCCTTTCGACTAATTATTTACCGTTATTTGAAGTTTTTGATCCCGCATGACCCTTGAAGGTTCTTGTGGGAGCGAATTCACCGAGCTTATGGCCAATCATATCCTCAGTTACATAAACCGGAACATGTTTACGACCATCATGAACTGCAAAAGTGTGACCAACAAAATCAGGGAAGATTGTTGAGCTTCTGCTCCATGTTTTAAGAACGATTTTTTCGCCGTTGTCATTCATTTTCTGAACTCTTTCGAGGAGCTTAGGCTGAACGAAAGGTCCTTTTTTAATGCTTCTGCTCATTGTTTATGCTCCTTTCCGGCTTATTTGCCGTTACGACGCTTCACGATAAGCTTATCGGAGCGATTCTTCTTGGCTCTTGTCTTATAACCGAGAGCGGGTTTACCCCAAGGAGTAACAGGACCGGGACGACCGATGGGTGACTTACCTTCACCACCACCGTGGGGGTGGTCATTGGGGTTCATTACAGAACCACGAACTGTAGGTCTGATACCAAGGTGACGTGTACGACCTGCTTTACCTATCTTAACGTTTTCATGGTCAAGGTTACCTACCTGACCAATTGTTGCCATACAAAGTACGGGAACGTTACGAAGCTCACCGGAGGGAAGTCTGAGAAGAGCATAAACGCCTTCTTTAGCCATAAGCTGAGCTGCATTACCTGCTGCTCTTGCGAGCTGGCCACCCTTACCGGGATAAAGCTCAATATTGTGAATGAAAGTACCAACAGGGATATTAGTAAGCGGAAGTGCGTTACCGGGTTTAATATCTGCTGAAGGACCTGCAACAACTGTATCGCCTACTTTAAGACCAACGGGAGCAAGGATATATGCTTTCTCACCGTCTGTGTACTCGATAAGAGCGATGTGTGCTGAACGGTTGGGATCGTATTCAAGAGATTTAACTGTTGCTTTAACGTCAAACTTGTTTCTCTTGAAGTCGATTACTCTGTACTTTCTGCGATTTCCGCCGCCACGATGACGAACTGTAATTCTACCGTAGCTGTTACGACCTGAATTTTTCTTAAGTGCCTTTAAAAGACTCTTTTCAGGAGCAACCTTTGAAAGTTCGGAATAATCTGTAACCGACATATTACGTCTTGCGTTTGTAGTCGGCTTATAAACTTTTATAGACATTTTATTCACACTCCTATAATGGTTTTGCGGAGAATGTCAACTCCATACTATACCATACGGGTATAAGTTATAATAGTTTAATAAGTTAACAGATTACATCATACCGTCAAAGAACTCAATTGTCTTTGAATCTTCAGTAAGAGTAACAACAGCCTTCTTCCAAGAAGCAGTGTAGCCTTCGAATCTGCCGTATCTTCTCATCTTACCGTTAACGGTAACTGTGTTTACCTTTGCAACCTTAACACCGAAAAGCTCTTCAACTGCTTTAGCAATTTCAATCTTATTAGCGTCTGTTGCAACTTTGAAAGTGTATTTCTTGGAAGCAATACCCATCATAGAAGCTTCTGTGATGATAGGCTTAATGATAATGTCTTGTGCGAGTTTCATTATGCATATACCTCCTCGATTTTTGTAACTGCATCCTTAAGAACTACGAGTGAATCGCAGTTGAGGATATCGTATACATTAAGAGTATTTACGGTTGAAACCTTTGCACCCTCAATGTTTCTGATGCTCTTGTAGATTACTTCGTTATTTTCAGGAAGAACTACGAGAACCTTCTTACCTGCTTTAATAGCAGCGAACATCTCTGCCATTGCTTTTGTTTTGATTGCATCAAGCTTGATAGAATCAAGAACGAGCATCTCTTCTGCTGCAACCTTTGATGAAAGAGCAGACTTCATAGCAAGTCTTCTAACCTTCTTGTTGATTGAGATGCCATATGTGCGAGGCTTGGGACCAAGTGCGATACCACCGTGATACCACTGGGGAGCTCTTGTTGAACCCTGTCTTGCACGACCTGTTCCTTTCTGACGCCACGGTTTCTTACCACCGCCGCTAACTTCGGAACGAGTTTTTGTGGACTGAGTGCCGTGACGCTGATTTGCTAAATAACCAACTACAACGAGGTGCATAGCTGACATATTGGGCTCGATACCAAAAATAGAATCGTTAAGTTCAATACTGCCTGCTTTTTTACCTGCCATATCAAGTACTGATAATTTACTCATCTGTTACACTCCTTCCTTATGCTTTCTTTACGCTGTCAGCGATAACAACGATGCCGCCTTTAGGACCAGGAACTGAACCCTTGATAGCGATAAGGTTGTTTTCAACGTCAACTTTGACAACGCTGAGATTCTGAACAGTAACACGCTCTGCACCGAGGTGACCTGCCATCTTTTTGCCTTTGAAAATACGAGCGGGGTCGATAACACCCAATGAACCGCCGTGTCTTGCAACAGGGCCTGTACCATGAGTCTCTCTGAGTCTGCCGAAGTTCCAACGTTTGATAACACCGGCTGTACCTTTACCTTTGCTCTTGCCTACAACGTCAACATATTCACCAGCAGCAAAAACATCTGCCTTAAGAATATCGCCTACGTTTAAAGCTGAGGTATCAGCGAGTCTGAACTCTTTGAGTACCTTCTTGGGAGCAACGTCAGCTTTTTTGAAGTGACCGCCCATGGGCTTAGTTACTCTGTTAGCTTTTACGTCGCCGTAACCGATCTGAACAGCTTCATAGCCGTCATTTTCAGTTGTCTTCTTCTGGACAACTACGCAAGGACCAGCTTCGATTACTGTTACAGGGATCATGTTACCCTTTTCATCGAAAATCTGAGTCATTCCGATTTTCTTTCCGATAAGACCTTTTTTCATTTTATTTTCCTCCTGTCAGATTATTGGTTGAGTTTCCTCAACATGACCTGCAACCTACTATATATATAATAGGTATATTCAAAATCAAGCTTTCTATCGGATTAAAGCTTAATCTCAAAATCAACACCAGCGGGGAGCTCAAGACCTGTGAGAGCCTCAACAGTTTTGTTTGAGGGTCTGAGAATGTCGATGAGTCTCTTGTGAGTGTGCTGTTCGAACTGCTCACGAGAATCTTTGTACTTGTGAACTGCTCTAAGCACTGTAACTACCTCTTTCTCTGTGGGGAGCGGGATAGGACCTGAAACCTGAGCGCCTGTACGCTTTGCTGTTTCAACGATCTTTTCTGCTGCCTTGTCAACGAGGTTGTGATCGTAACCTTTAAGTCTGATTCTGATTTTTTCCTTAACTGCCATTTTAAACGCCTCCTAAAAATTTTGGCGGGCTTGCGCATTTTTCATCAACTCGCCCGGGCTTATCGCATCCCCCGTTTAAAAACCGGAATGCAATTCCGGGATGAAACACACGCTCCGATACACACACGCAGCCACAGTTAAGGACGGCAAACGGGTTTGTATTCGGTATTTTAATCGCCCGGTTTTAAATCGGACATACTCCGCGGAAATTCCCTGCCTCAGAGGGCAGCCACCTCCCGCATCTACGCATATCTGCTTGCGTCAGGGCATAAAAAGATAGGGTACGCCCTTTCGCGTGCCCTATCATAATATCACAACTATTTCAATATTGCAAGAGTTTTTTGGTATTTTTTTAAGAATTTTTTAAAGAAATTTTGTAACATCTTACAATAAAAAATTTTTTGTTTTTTGTATATTTTTTACACACCTGTAAAGAAATCAGGATATTTTGGCATAAGAATTGTTTTTACCATATTGAAAACAAGCATACCATCTGCATAAGAAACACCGATATTACCTGTCATTTTACCCTGAGTTACAGAAATATTCCCCTCTTTATCAATATGGTAAACCTTTTTCAAGGTATCAGGACTTTTTACATAGTTACCCGCTTTATCTTTTGTACCGTCAAATTCAAGGATAAAGTTTGTTCCTACGTTTTCACCTGATTTAGGCTCTGAATATAAAACCACTAATAACGCAGGGTCCACACCATATTTTTCGGAGATTTTTTTAATGTGCTTGTTATTCGGGTCAGCAGAAGCATAAGCATCTCCCTGCTTTTCGAGACTTTCGTAAGCAGCTATTGGGTCATATTCTGTT
This sequence comes from Acutalibacteraceae bacterium, assembly GCA_045638585.1. Classification (GTDB taxonomy): domain Bacteria; phylum Bacillota; class Clostridia; order Oscillospirales; family Acutalibacteraceae; genus DTU089. Next base: position 33,189 of record JAZUBO010000010.1, read on the forward strand.
GTTTGGGCTGAAGTGGGTTTGTCAGTTTCTTTAGTCGTTGAAGTATTATTATTTGTTGTAGCAGTACTTGTTTCAGATGAGCTGACACTTGAAGTATCTGAACTTGGTGGAACAATAATGTCTGAAGATATAACACCATTATCTATAGTATTATACTGGGTTGTTGTCTGATTACCCTGAAGAGTGTACTCTGTTGTATTGCTTGTACTTTCATTTTTAATTGCTTTTACAATTGATATTGAGAAAATAACAACTGCAATTAAAATTAAAACCGCAACAGCTATAATTATACCTACGGTTTTCTTTTCGTTATTTTTAGCCATAATATAACCTCTATCATCACTAATATATAATATGTATATATAACTTAAGATGTCTTAAGTATTATTATCCTAGGAAAAGAGAGTGCGGTTACCCACACTCTCTTTGTGAAAATTATTGCAATAACTCACACAATTAACTAAGTATAACGCGTTTGAACTTAGTTAACACCGGGTGTGAATGAAGAGAACAACTGAAGAACTGTACCGATAAGGGGGAAATCACCAAGAGCTGCTAATAAGCCACCGTATGTACCATCTTCGTTAACAGTGAAAAGTGAGCTAATGCCATTTGAAATCTCTTCTGTGTCAAGACCGTTGTCTTTGAGAAGCTGCCAAATAGAATCTAACATGTGTACGCCTCCTTTCATATTTATCTAACAGTAATATATCATATCCCAAAATATTTATTTTTCTTTTTTGGAAAAAAGATATATTTTTTTTATAAATCCGAAAAATGAGAAAGCCTTTGAATTGATATATCTTCGTTTTTTATTACTTTCAAAGGATTAAGATAGCTTGCTCTGTGTAAAAAGCCATTATCCGCTTCATCGGGATAATTATCGAAGCAAAACGCCATATCTGTATTTCTGGCTCTTATATCGTGAGCATCAGAGCCGATAAAATCAACAAATCCGCCTTTTATCATTTTTAAAGAAAACTCGGCAGTTGTCTGACCAAACATTCCTGCAGGTGACCCGGCATTGATTTGAAAAAGAACACCTTTTTCGGATAACGTATCAATACATTTTCCGTCAAGCAACATAAATCGATATCTTTCGGGATGGGCAATAATCGGCACAAGACCGAAGGATTGAAGATATGAACACCATGACAAAACGTCTTCAACGGTTGTTTTAAAGAAATCAAATTCAATAAGAATATATTTAGAGCCGCATAACGTATACGGATTAAAATATTTTATAGAAAATATATCATCATCGCAAAGAATTTCAAAGCCGGATTTCAAGTTAATGTTTATTTCGTTACGTGAAAGCACCTCTTCAAGATATTCAGCTTTTTCGTTTCTTATATCGAAAAGCTCCTCTGCCCTATCCCAATACATAAGATGAGGTGTAAGAAAAAGCGTATCTGTACCGCTTTCTTCAGCAAGAGCACACATATCCACAGATTCATTTAAGCTCTGTGAGCCGTCATCAACACCCCATAAAACGTGGGAATGTAAATCAATATATTTACTGTTCATCAGATGCACCTATTTCTACGTTAACCTTATCTGACTCTTTATTTTCTGTTTTTCTATTTTCTTCCTCAAGCTCTTTCTTTCTACCGATTACACCCTCGTCATACATAAGCTTAACGATTATTACGGTAAGGGGTAAAATGATAATTCCAAACGTACCGAAGGCTCTTGCACCGATAAACATTGCCATAATGGTCACGATAGCGGGAAGGCCCACCTCATTTGCAACTAATTTAGGTTCAATAACCTGACGCAATACAGTGATAACTCCATAGAGGATAATAAGCGCAATACCAAGGCCAACTCGACCTGTAATCAGATTATATATTGCCCAAGGAATTATAATTGTACCTGTTCCAAGAACGGGTATGATATCAACGATACAAGTAACAAAAGCTATTATAGCAATATAACCACCCTTATAAACGCCTATAAGCTTGAGGAAATACAAGCCAACAAACATTTCTGTAAAAGTTATAAGCATAATTGTAGCATACGCCTTAAAAAGCTTTGAAACGCCCTTTGTCACTGTTCTTTTTGAATATATAAGCTTGTCACCTTTTGCCTTTGAGCACATACCGAGAAGCATTTCTTTAATTTTGTCATAATCGGCAGTCATAAAAACACAAGAAATAATAGTAACGAGAACGGATAGGAATGCAGATGGAATACCTTTAACTACGCTCCAAGCACCGCTTAAAGGTGCAGAAAAAGCAGACATATCAAGGTTCAAATCTTTGCTTCCAAGATTATCGAAAAAGTCTGTAACATAAGCCGCTGCTGTTTCGCTGACAGAAGCAGGTAATTTCACTACCAATCCCATCACAAAATCTTTTACGATTTCGATAAGCTCACCTACTGAAGATACCTGTGTAAATAAATAAGAAAAGAAATCTCTTAACTCGGTAACAAGAGCAAAGCCTATTCCTGCCAATCCACCAATAAGAACAAGCACTATTAAAAGAACAAGGAATATTGATACTGCACCGTGAGCTTTAATATGAAGCTTGTTTGAAATCGCTCTGACCGGTCTTTGTAACAAAATAGCAAAGCCTGCGGCTACGATAAAAGGAAACACATAGCCGAAAGCATATTTTATTATAAAATAATATAAGCCAATGAAAATGCTCACATATAAAAAATTAATGATAAAGGCTTTTCTCTTTTCAACTATATTATCCATTTCAGTCCCTCCTGACAGATAATTCATATAACGATACATCTATCATTTTAAACCATTATTTCAAATATTACAATAAAAAACTTATTTTTTAAAGAATTATTAAAATTTTTTAATATTTTCAAAGAAAAAATCGATTTTACTCTTTATTATCTCAAAAAAATGTGCTAGAATGTTTTAGTATATTCTTAGTATGGGGGTATTCCATATGCAAATTGCTATTATGGGTTTCGGTACAATCGGTTCCGGTGTTGCCGAGCTTTTATTAAAAAATCAAAAAAGCATTGTCGCTAAAAGCGGACAGGCATCTCTTGAAATCAAATACATTCTTGATATAAGAGATTTCAGTAATCACGAGTTAGGTAAATATTTTACCCGTGATTTCAATGATATTCTTAACGACCCCTCTGTCGGTATTGTTGTTGAATGTATGGGCGGTACTGAACCCGCTTATGAATATGTTTCAAAAAGCCTCAAGGCCGGTAAGAGTGTTGTTTCTTCAAACAAAGAGCTTGTTGCTGCAAAGGGCTATGAGCTTCTTGAGCTTGCAAAAGAAAATAACGTAAACTTCCTTTTCGAAGCTAGTGTTGGTGGCGGTATTCCTATTATCAGACCTATCAGCCAGTGTCTTGCCGCTAATGAAATCTGCGAAATAGCAGGTATTCTTAACGGTACAACAAACTTCATTCTTACAAAAATGATTGTTGAGGGTATGGCTTTCGAAGATGCTCTCAAGCTTGCTCAGGACAACGGTTATGCAGAAAGAGACCCTTCCGCAGACATTTTAGGTCACGATGCTGCTCGTAAGATATGTATTCTTGCTTCTCTTTGCTTCGGTAAACACGTTTATCCTGACTTTGTTGAAACTCAAGGTATTACAGAAATCACACCTGAAGACGTTGACTACGCTAAAAACTGGGGCGGTGTTATCAAGCTTATCGGTAGAGCACAGAAGCTTGACGATAAGAGCATAATCGCTACTGTTGGTCCTTGCCTTATTCAGAATCATTGTCAGCTCGCATCTGTTGATGACGTTTTCAACGCTATCCTTGTAAGAGGTGATGCTATCGGTGACGTTGTTTTCTATGGTAAAGGTGCAGGTAAGCTTCCTACTGCAAGTGCAGTTGTTGCAGACGTTATTGACTGCGCAAAGCACACAGCAAGAAGAAAAGCTTTCGGCTGGGGTCCCACAGAAGACAATTACGTTATCGACCCCGTTTTACAGAACATTTCTCTCTACGTAAGAGCTGAAGCAGATGATTACGTTGCCGCCTTCAACGAAATTAATAAAATCTTTGATTCTCCCATAATTCTTCACAGAGAAAATGCTCCCCAGAACGAAATTGCTTTCGTTACACCAGTTATGCGCGAGAAAGAAGCTCGTGCAGCAATCAGCAAATTACCCATTAACGTAAAAGCAACTCTCAGAGTGCTTGATTATTGATAAAAGTTGTTGATAAATCAAATTAACACAGCTTGACAGAAAGGATGAACATTTATGGCATACTGCCCTAAATGCGCCCACCCTCTTAAAATATGGAACGTCAAAGCCGAATGTCCTTATTGCGGTGTAAACATTCCAAACTATAATTGGGAAGACCGTCTTGACGAAGACGCAAGAAATGCGGAAATCGCTTGGGCTAAATTCAGAATATTTACAGGTAATTTCAAAAGTGCTTTATTCGGTAACAAATTAAGAATAATTCGTTTCATTTTTACTTTTGTTCCTCTTGTTGCTTTGATTTTACCACTTGCAAATTACACGGTGAATTTACCCTTTGTTTCCGCTTCAGGAAATATGACTTTGGTTGACTTCACACTTAACACGTTGTTAAATTTGAATTGGGGCTCACTTATAACTCTCGTTACATCTGATATTTTAGGCGTAGAGTTCCTCATGCTGTTTGCATCGATTTTGCTTTTATACCTTGCAGTTGTTTTTGGTGTATTAAACTTTGTTTTCGTGCTTTTACGGGCATCAAAATTAAAAGCAGGCTTCAATATGACAATGTGTATAAGCTCTGCGCTTTGCTTCCTTATTTCCGCTATTCTTTTCAGTATATGCGTTTCTCAAATGGGTGGCACATCCGTTAACGTGTTAACCGGTTCGTTGCAATACGGTATATTCGTTGGTATCGGCTTATTCACAATTAATATAATCCTTAACACACTTGTAAACAAAGGCTTTAAAAAGCAACGTTCACAACAAACTAAATAAACAAACACAAAAAAGACCTTGCAGTTCATTTTTGAACTACAAGGTCTTTTAACATTTCTTCTGTTTTTATTCTGCAAAAACAATATCTCTTTTGAATTCATTGAGTCTTACCTCGTATGCTTTCATAATATCGTCTTTGAAAGCAAGCTGAGGATTCTCAACTCCAAGTAATTCCATAAGATGCTCTGTGAAAAGTGGGTTTTGAATAAGGAACGGACCTAAAAGATATGTTCCGAACAAATTATTCTTTACAATACCCTCTGTTTTACCGTTGATATATGAGCCGTAACCCTTTGTTACATTAAAGAGAGAATCCTCGTCTTTAATATCATAAGAATTTGAAAAACGGCTTGTATAACCTACGATATCCATATCCTTGAACTTACCCAAGAATAAAGAGTTGTTTCTCTTCGGTATAGTTCTTTCAGAATAGAAATCTACTATACCCAAGCCCTCAATTTTTTCACCGTCAGGTTTAGCTATGAAATTCCCCATAATTTCAAAGCTGTTACCTGTCATAAGGAAAATTACACCTTTGTCAATAAGGGATTTTATTCTTTCCTCGTGACCCTTTAATCTTGAAAGAATTCTTTCTTGATTTGATTCACTGCAAGAACCGAAATAAACCATATCAACGTCTTCAGTAAGGAATAAAGGTTGTTCGCTTACAGGTGTTTTGATAAACTCAGCATCAGGCAAGCACATTTCAAAGTAACGCATATTTGCCTTATCGCCGAACAAGCAACAAATTTCCGGATAAAGAACTTCTATTTTCATGCCTGTTCACCTGCTTTCTCACTATGAGCTTTTGAAAAAACGGTTTTGATTTTTTCTTCAACCTTACAAGCAAGGTCATAAGTTGAGGTATCGTGGAGGAGATACAATTTATCTATATCTTTATCCATTATATCTACTGCTTTAAACTCGTCCTGCTCGCATAGAATTCTATCCTCTTTCACGCCTGCAATTAAAAGACGAAGCTTGTAGTCAAAGCAACGAGGACCCGCAAGAACAATCTGTTTAACACCATCAACATTAAGGAATTCAAAGTCGGCATCATATATCCAACCCATAAATTCAGATGAGTCACGACGCTCAAAGAGGTCGTCAATCATTATAAACACGGTTCTGTCACCTTTTTCATTGTTACCAACGAAATCAAGTGTCCTCGAACAAGAAACTGAATTCTGACCTTTAGCCATTGTTCTTACAACTTCAGTTTTACCCGCTTTAGTTTCGTTATAACGAGTCTGGGTAACGCTGATTTTTGACATATATGATTTAACCATTTCGGCATCAACACCGAATTCAGACATAAGGCTTACCGCTGCAAGCTCATTGTAGATGTTGTACAATGCTCTGTTTACCATAGGATAAACGTCTTTTTTACCATTGTGCTCAACAGTAATCTCCTTATTATCGTAATCAATGTTTGTCAAACGGTAATTTGCATCAAATGATTTAAAATCACAGTTGGGGCAATACGCATTACCAATATGGTGATATCTTAAATAGTTGAATTTAAGCTTTGAATCACATACAGGGCAAATCGAAAAATCGTTTATAAGGTTAATACATTCAGTAACGTCAGTATCAAGCTTATCTATACCAAAATAAACGCGTTTGTTTTCCTTTAAAAGCTGTGAGGACTGTAAACAGTCAGCATTAAGAATAAGCTTTGTTTCTTTAGGCACATATGTATCAAGAATACTGAAAATGTATTCAGGGTGAGCATTACGCTTAATTGAATCTCTGAAAAGATTTGTTACAATAAGATAATCGGGCTTGATAAAAGGTAAAATAAGCCTTGAAAATCTTTCGTCAACCTCAAGCACCAAAGCATCGATTTTGGGCTTACCGAAAATGTTTACGCTATGAGTTAAGGCTGTTGCTACACCTGTGTTTATATTGGAGCCGTACCTGTTTGAAACGATTTTCATACCACTTTCAGAAAGTATATCCGCTACCATATTAGTAGTTGTGGTTTTGCCGTTAGTACCTGTAACACAAAGCACGTTAGGTGATTTTTTCGTTCTTTTAAGGTAATCGGGGCATATTTTAAGAGCTATAAAACCCGGATACATTGTTGCATTTCTTTTAAGCATTCTCAAAAGAACGTACACGGTTTTAGATGCCCATAAGGCAAGATAATATCTTATCTGTCCCATTATAATTATTCAACCTCTGATGTACAGTGAGCGCAACGAGTTGCATCAATAGCAATTTCACTCTTACAGAAGGGGCAAACCTTTGTTGTGGGTGCTACTTCTTCCTCTACCTTATTTCTGTTTCTTATTTTATTGATAAAACGAACCATAAGGAAAATAACGAAAGCTGTAACAATGAAGTTGATTACACCTTCAATGAAAAGACCATAGTTAACTGTTGAAGCACCTGCTTCTGTTGCTGCTTCAAGAGTTGCATATTCTTTACCATCAAGAGCGATAAATAAATCTGCAAATGCAATTCTGCCTGTAAGAATTGAAATAAGGGGTGTAACGATGTTTGTTACAAGACTTGTAACGATACCGGAAAAAGCACCGCCTATAATAACGCCGACTGCAAGGTCAATAACGTTACCTTTAGAAATAAAATCCTTAAATTCTTTAAAAAAGCCTGTGCTTTTTTCAATTGCTTTGTTTTTAGCCATTTTAAAAACCTCTTTCGTAAAATTGATAAGGTGATTATACCACAATACTTTGATATTGCAAACTATTTTTATATACTAAATGAAAAATTTATTGCGTTCTATAAATTTATAATGTATAATAGCCTTGCAAATCAGAGTGAATGCATCCGAATCCAATATAGTTTAATACAGACACTCTATGGAGGCGATTTAATATGATACTCACCGCAGATATAGGAAACACAAATATCACTTTGGGTATTTTCAAGGATGACGTGCCTGTGTGCATTTCAAGACTTGCTACACAACGTCACAGAACATCAGAACAGTATGCAATTGAATTAAAGGCTGTTTTTGAATTAGAAAATATTGAAACCGATTTTGAGGGTGCAGTTATAAGCTCTGTTGTGCCCGAGCTTACCCGCGCCTTTAAAGATGCTATAAAAAAAGTTACAGGCTGCGATGCGCTTATTGTTGCCTCCGGTATAAAAACCGGCTTAAAAATCGCTACAGATAATCCTAAAGAGGTTGGTGCAGATTTAGTTGCAGGTGCTGTTGGCGCATTAGCTCAATACCCTCTTCCCTGTCTCGTTATGGATTTAGGAACTGCAACCAAGCTTTGTATTATAAATTCGGAAGGTGTTTTCTGCGGTTGCACTATCGCACCCGGCATCGGCATTTCATTGGATGCATTAGCCGCAAGAACATCTCAATTACCTACAATCGAGCTTTCAGCTCCCGAACACGTTATCGGTACAAACACTATCGAGTGTATCCGTTCAGGAACTGTTTTTGGTAATGCGGCTATGCTTGACGGTATGGTTTCCCGTATTGAAAAAGAGCTGGGGCAAAAATTCAGTTCCATTGTTGCAACGGGCGGTCTTGCAAAAGACATCGTTTCTTGTTGCGAAGAAGAAATAATATACAATAAAGACCTAATTTTACAAGGGCTTTTAACAATATACAAGAAAAACAGGTAAAAACGAGTCTAAAAGGCGTTGTATCTCGCAAGAGAACAGCAGCAAAGGAGTTTTTTATTATGAAAGAAAAGAAAAAGCTTGTTCGTCTTGTAATGTGTGCTTTATTTGCGGCATTGATAGTCGTTATGACATTCACACCCTACCTTGGCTACATTACAGTTGGTGTCATCGAAATAACAACTCTTCATATCGCAGTTATTTTCGGTGCTTGTGTATTAGGCCCGAAATACGGTGCTGTTTTAGGTGCTGTATGGGGTGCAACCTGCATTATGCGTGCATTCCAATTCGGAATAATACCTTTTCAGAATCCAATGGTTTCACTTTTACCGAGATTGATTGTCGGTTTAGTTGCAGGGCTTGTATTTATGCTTTTATCAAAAACAAATTGCAAAAAGCCTATCTCATTAGGTCTTTCTGCATTAGCAGGTACTGTTACTAACACCGTTCTTGTTCTTAGTTCACTTCAATTATTCGGTGGCTTTACAACTCTTTTCGGTGAGTCAGCAAAAGCACTTGATGTTATTATTACTACACTCATCAGCACAAACGGTTTAATTGAGCTTGCAAGTGCAATAATCGTTGTTCCCACTCTTTACATGGCAACCGAAAAATATTTCAAATCTAAAATATAAATTACTTACAAATATTTAAAAACCTGTTTTTCTGTAGATAAAATTAAAAATAAGCCTTTCAGTAAAAAACTACTGAAAGGCTTTAATTTTATTTATTTTCTTGGTTTTTATCACTAACAGCTGTTATATCGTCATAATACTGGAAAGCCTTGAATGTCAATGCTTTGCAGAAAATCTCACAATCATAAACACCTGTATCAACACTTGTTGTAGTATAAAGAATTTTGTAAATGTTTCCTGAGTTCTCAAAGAAAATAAGAATGCTCATACCCTCATCGTTCTTCATTGTGAAACGACAAGCTTTTTCTGCCTCAGGAAGAATATCTACGTTATCTTCCCATTCAACAAGATCTTCACCAAGCTCTTTTTTCAAGGTTTCGTATGTGTCTTTATTAAGCTGATAATAATCATCATAGAAATACTTAACAACACCTATACTTGCTTCTGCATTTTTATCCTTATTAATGAACTTGCCAACATCAGTTTTATCAGTTTTCCAACCTTCAGGTAAAGTGAAAATGTAACCGTAATTTTCAACAACACCGTCATTTTCTAAAGGCTCAAACTGTTGGAACAATGTCTGTTCTTCTTTATTGATATTTGTTACACGCTTGCCGTCTTCATCAGTAGCGTAAACGATGAATTCACCGTCATCAGAAAGAACCTTCTGACCATTTTCATCTGTAACAAAATCAAAATCTTTATCATTGGCATAAACGTTAATTTCGTCATCTTTGCCACAAGCGGCAAAAGTACATACAAAAATTATCGTTGCAACTGCCATCAAAGCAATTATTCTTTTAGTCAAGGGGCTTACCTCCGTTGTTCGCGGTTTTTATTCTGTTACTGCTGTTGTTTCAATAGGGCTTGTGGGAAGACCGCTTTCCCAATTAATTTCGTAGTATGCTTTATCTTCAAGAGTAAACATAACGCTTACATCACCGTAAGATTCAAGAGTACCTGCACCTGTCATATCAGCTGTAACGTTTGCAGCTTTGTAATAGTTGATGTTAATGATTTCATCTGTAAGACGATTTACTGTAGCAGTAATTTTGCAACCACTGTAAACTACTTCATAATCGTTGAGAACTAAATAATCTTTGCTCTTCTGGAATTCTTCTGAAGCAAGAAGCTCTTCTTTATCGCGAAGGTCAAAAGCCTTTGTAAGAACATCCTGTGCTTCTTCGCTTGTAAGGTCATTGAATGCGATAGTGATGTAGTAAACATCGCCAACCTCTTTGATAGTTGCGTAAGCAATATCGTCAGCAGTAAGCTTTGAAGCCCATGACTCACCTGTAACGAAAAGCATTTCTGAATTATCGTCACCGTAAGCAATGTCACCTGACTTACCTTTGATATCCTCAAGCATTAAATCCTTGATACCCTTTGCAGCATCGTTGATTGCTTTAAGAGAATCATCAATTTCCTCTGCATCCTCAGCACCCTTTTTAGTAACTCTAAGAGTGTCGTTAGGAACATTCTTTTCGATATTGTAATAAATTGCGGGTTTACTGTTTTTTATGCCGTTTAAAAGGTTATTGAAATATGCAAGAACTTCAACACTTGTGTTACCTACGGGTGTTGCACTCTCCTCATAAACTGCTTCTTCTGTTGACTGAACCTCTTCTGTCTCTGACTGAGTGTCAGATGAGCCACAAGAAGTGAGAGTCATCAAAAGAGTACTGACAAGTAAAATTGAAATCGCAACTGTAAAAATACGTTTCATTAAATTTTTCCCCTTTCGGAAATTTGTATATATCGGCACAAACCGACTTATTCACCAACTGATTATATCACAAATTTTACAGTAACAACAGTAATTTTTTATATTTTTTTATATTTGTATAAAAAGCACAAAAACCCGCCTCACCTTTTGTTATTAACAACTAATATGTATTTAAATTATTATATAATCACAATTGACTTTTGGGTTCACAGAGAATATAATCAACCTTAAGAGGTGTGACTAATGAAATTGAAAAAGAAAGAGAAAAAAATAATATACTTTGTTTGCCTTGTTTTAGCTTCAATTATTGCTTTTGGTTCGGGTATCCTTTTAGCAACTAACGGTAATACAGTTAAACCAGAAAAAGACCAGGCTTCCCAAAAGAATACAGAAGCAGAAGAAACGGCAACAAAAACAACAACCGAAAGTGCTGTTAGCAATAACAAGACAAGCATCAATACTACTACAACCGAGGAAAGCGTTACTAAACCGGCGTTCACTCATAAACCCGGCACAATAGATAATCCAACGGTTATTACAATTGACGAAAACAATTGGCAGCTTACACTTGTTAATTCTAGTTACCGAATTCCTGATACATACTCACCTGACCTTGTAAAAGTTTGCGGTACAGGAGAGAGCCTTGACCGTAAAATTGCACTTGAATATGAAAAAATGTTTGAAGCAGCTGCAAAAGAGGGTGTTTATCTGACTCCATGTTCAGGCTACCGTTCATACGCTACACAGGAAAGAAACTACAAAAACAAAATCAGTTATTTTGAAAGTCAGGGCTATTCAACCGAAGAGGCTAAAGTAAAAGCCGCTACAATAATTATGCCTCCCGGAAGCTCCGAACACAACTTAGGCTACGCTATGGATATCGTTTGCGTTGAAGAATGGTTTGAGGGCACAAAAGAGTTCCGTTGGCTTACTGAAAACGCTGCTGATTTCGGCTTTATTATGAGATATCCCAAAGAAAAGCAACATATTACAAACGTTATTTATGAGCCTTGGCATTGGAGATACGTTGGTGTTGAAGCAGCAAAAGAAATGAAAGAGAAAAATCTTACTTTAGAAGAGTATTTAGGAGTTTATTAAATGATTGGCATAAAGGTAGAAAAAGCACACGGTGAATACGACCCCGGAACAAGTAAATTTTTCGGCTCACCCACAATGCCTGAAGAATGGCTTTCAGACGGTACTATTGGTGACGATGATTTCTTCTTTTGTCAGTTAAAGCTCTCTGAATTCAAGGCATTTGATAAAGAAAACCTTCTAGCTGATAAGGGGTTTATTTACTTCTTCTTATCTGAATCAGATGGTAATTTTATCCCCAATATTCAATATCACGAAAAAGAGCCTGACACTCTCATCGACGATTTTAATGCAGGCTTTGATGATTTAGGTGACGTTGAAACAGAATATTCAATTGATTATTATGAAACAGAAGAAGCTTCCGACGGAACGGGTATTCTTGCTTCAAAGGGTGATGAAATTATCCTTTTACAATACGACCCCCTTGATGATGAAATGCCCGAATTTTTAGCCGAAACCGAAAAAATCGGTTATTTCACAATAAAAAAAGCAGACCTTGAAAAGCTTGATTTTTCGAAGGTTGAATTTAAGTTAAAATAATAAAAAACAGAGTCAATTTTTATTCAAAATTGACTCTGTTTTTTTAGTTATGCTTTCATTTTTGCTAAATCTCTGTAGTTTATAAGCTCTATACCGCAAGCTTTAATATGTTGAAGTGTCTGGGGGTCTGAAAATAATTTATGCTCCCATACTCTTCTGTGCCATGCGCCTGAAATGCCTTTAAGCTCTTCGCTTTCAAGGGCGGGATGGATATAAGTTTCAGTAATACCATTGGGGAATGACCTATAAAGCTCGTAAATATATTCTTTAAAGTTTTCATAGCTGTCATTCTGAGGACCATTCCATTCACCGGGAATAAGGAAATCGGGCATCGCAACACCTTTTGACTTTGCATACTGAAGAACTTTATCAAACACCATAGCAATAAGCTGTTGGTCAATTTTAACGTCAAGGGTATCATTTTTAAACATTTCAGGAACGAAAGTGCCGGGGAAACGGAAAGGAAGACCGTATTCACCTGCCATATCGAGAGTGAGGTTAAGCACCTCAAATCTGCCTGATTCAATTCCGTAAAGAGAACCCATATGGTTGTCAAGGTGAGATGGCTCTACACCGAATGAACGGAATCTTTCAACCTGTGCTCTGATTTCTTTTTCTATCTGCTCTAAATCTGCGTTTGCTTCAAACTCATCAGATTCATAATACATAAAGCCTTCTTTATCTCTTAAAGAAGATGTGTCACCCTGAGCAATAGGACTCCATCTGTAATTGCCCCACTCACTTGTAAAAGTAAGGTGAACACCTACTGCATATTCAGGATGCTTTGCCGCCCAAACTCCTGCTTCTTTTGCCCAACAGCAAGGTGTCATAATTGTTGCTGACGTAATTCCGCCTTTTTCGAATAAATCAAAAACACCAAGGTTGGCTGAATGACACATACCAAAGTCATCCGCATTGATAATCACGTATTTATCCATTGTAAAGACCCCCTCCAAAAAATGAAATTATTTATTATCTTCATCAAAAAGCTCTTCAAGAGTTTTTTGTTTTTTCTCTGTTTGTTCAATTTCTTCAGGTTTAGCTGTCTCGGATTTTGCCTCTACAGGTGCTGAAGCTTTCTTGCCACCATTTTTCTTTTTAAGGAATATCACAAGCACAACAATCGCTGCAATAGCTAAAACCCAAATTAAAACAAGTGCTGCAATAAGAAGAGGAAGATTTGATTTCTCATTACCGCTATCAACACCAACTGTTGTTTCCATCTGTGTAGCATTCACTGCGGGTACAGCTGTGGTTGAACTAGTTCCAAACGCACATTCATAGAAATAAAGCTCAAGGCTGTTTACAAAATCTTTAGTCATATTTCCATCAACAGGAAGACCTTTTTCAGCCTGGAATTTTTTGATTAAATGAACTGTATTATCGTCAAGAACACCTGTAATTCCATCTTCATTAAGACCGTAATGGGTGTAAATAAATATCCATTGTACCCATTTAACTGAATTATCTTTATCCCCTGCCTTCAACTCAACAGTAGGCTTTTTATAGGGGTTTGAGGTAGCTGAATAATCAACTGTTTCACCTACACCGTCAGTAGCTGAGGTAGTAGTTGTATTTTGATTTACTATGGGGTTTGCCGCCTGTGTATCATACTGTGAAACTGCAGGAACAGGGGTAATTGTACCTAATTCTGTTGTTGCGGGTTTTGTTGTTGTGAGACCGTTTAACGCACCGCTTATTCCGTCTATTGCATCACCGAGACCGCCTACAACACCTGCAAGACCGCCCCCGTTACCAATACTGCCTAAAGCATCGCTCACATTACCGATTGCATCACCAACATTACCGGCAGCACCGGATAAATTGCCCGTAACACCCTCTAAAGCACTACCTATATTCTGACCGGCACTACCTAAAGCATCACCAACAATGTTTCCGCCTGCAACATTTTCAATCAAACCGCCGATTGCATTAGTTGTTGCTCCTGTTTCTTTTGCATACTGCATATTTATCTCAACCATTGTTGTATCTGCTTTGGCGTTGTCAGCACCGACACCGACAACTGTCACTAAAACAGCAATACAAATAATCAATGATGATAAAACGGTTAATTTTCTTTTCATTAATTTACTCCTTTAACAATTAACGTAAGTTTTAAATTTCGTAACTTGAGTATTATACCACACATTATAAAATTTTTCTACTATTTTTTATAAGTTGACGAGAATAATCCGCATTCAAAAAGCTATTTCGGATTACTTAAACCATAAACGGCCACTTCGGCTTCGTCGTTTGTAAAGCCACCGGGGGTATTCATAAAGTTTTTCACCACACCCCAACGTGAACACCATTTTTTAATATCTTTCTTACCTGCTTCAATTTTAACGTCTGCAAGACCGACAATTATATTTAAAAGTGTTTTTTCATCTGTTTTGAGCAAAGAGAAAAGCTTCTTTACTCTTTCGGGTGAATTAGCTTTTGCTTTTTCTAAAAATACAGGAAAGAATGCCGTACAAGCTTTACCGTGAGGCACACCAAATTCTTCTGTAAGAATATAACCTACAGTATGAGGAAAAGCAGTGCCACAAACATTCAAGGTGAGCCCTGCATAAATTGATGCATAATAAAGACTATCTCTCATTTTTTCATCGGGCAAAGCTTTTGTTTCATACAAATACTTAAGACCCTTGTAAATATCGGGTAATGCCATTTCTGCATACTTGGTGGGTAACTCTGTGCATTTTTGAGAAAACCAACCCTCAACAGCATGCGCAAAAGCATCAAGCACAGTTGTCACTGTAACGTTATACGGCATTGAATAAGTATATTTCGGATCAAGAAAAGAAACTGCTGCATAACAATCTGCACCCGAAATACTCTTTTTCATCATAGTTTTATCATTAGTTAAAACGCTGACACCTGTAACCTCGCTACCCGTTCCGCTTGTTGTTCCTATAAGAAGAAGCGGTAATGCTTTTGAGGGAATGTTTCTGTTATAAAGCCCGTCGATATCGTAACATGGATTTTTTGCACATATAGCGACGGCTTTTGAAGCATCAAGAGGTGAGCCACCACCAATACCGATAATAAAATCTGCTTTGAATTCTCTTGCCGTTTCACCCGCTTTAATACAAGCAGAAGCAAGAGGATTTTCTGTTATTTCATCAAAAATGATATAATCTATCCCCTCTTTATCAAGCGTTTGTGAAACATCCTTTAAAGCACCGCTTTTAACTGCACCGCTTTTACTTGTAACAACAAGACACCTTTTACCATATGAAGAGAAAACATCTCCGTTTTTCACAACACAGTCTTTTCCGCCTATAATCCTTGTTGGCATATATATATTGAAATCCATAAATCTCAACTCCGTAAATTTACTTTTCACTCACTTTGAATAATACCACAAACAAAATATATATTCAATAAAAAATGCGACCGTCTGACGACAGTCGCAAAAAGTTATGTAATAATTATGCGTTGTGATTAAGTATCATTTCAGGATTTTCAAAAATCTCCTGCATTTTAGTAAGGAAAGGTCTTACTTCACCGAAATCAAGGGCTCTGTGGTCAAAACAGATATTCATAGGAAGAATTGTTCTGATAACAATCTCTTCTTCACCGTTTTCATTTTTAACTACAACAGGTCTTCTCTGCATAGCACCTACACCGATAGCACAAATCTGAGGCGGGATAACCATAAGCATTGCACATTCACCTGCAAGACCTCTTGAATCTGCACCGATGTTTGAAACAGTAATAGTACCCTGCTTAAGGTCTTTACGGGTAATTCTTTCAGTTTCGGGAATCGCATTGTACGCTTTTTTCTCAGCACCCTTAAGAAGTTTTATTTTATGGTTAGGATTAGTATTCGCACCATATATTCTCTTTATAGCCTTAATAACATGGCCTTTTTTAAGTTTCTCAACTGTATCATGGAAAGAAACAGAATAAAGAGCCTCTGTAAGATTTGTTTTTTCAAGTCTGCGATTTATATCAGCCTGATACTCTGCTATTTCTTTAAGAGTTTTATTACCCATATCTTTCATTGTAATAGTCATCATATTGCCGTCAGGAAGAGTCCACGGAACTGAAATATCAATATTATCGAAAACAGTAACCTTACCTCTTACAAGACCTCTTTCATAATGGATATGAGCATTTATAACAGGGTCAACCTCAATAGCTTCTGCTATTGCTTTAAGAAGAACTGCATTAAAAGTGGGCTTTACCTCGTAACCGCACTCTGCCTGAAACTTTTTGAATTCTGCTAAGAAATCTGTAACGTCAGGCTCATATAAATAACTAACGTGGGGGATATTCTGCCAGCTTTCGGTTGTCATATTAGCAACGATTTTTCTTTGGATACCGAATCTTGTAATACTTTTTACAGCCATAAACCTTTAATCTCCTTGTTATTTCAAGTTAAAATTACATTTATTTCAAGTTTTTTTACGAGAAAAAGCTCATATAAAAACCGCAAAAAACGTTAAATAACGTCGTTTTTAATAGGGGGTGTTTTGATTTTTACACTTACTCCCCTATGATAATATTGTGATTTAATTATAACAAAAGCGTGAGTGAATGTCAATTCACCGCTTGCATTTTTTAGTGAAAAATCAAAATTATGGATACTTGCACAAATGCGGTGACTAACAATTAGTTATTTTATCCTTTATGTGTTAATAATTTGTTAATTGTTACACCGCAGAGGTATAAAACAAAACAAATATTGCGATTCACCTTTTGATATGGTATAATAAAGGGTAAACATTAACACGATAAATTTTCTTGAAGCTTGTAACACGAGTCGGGAGTTATTATGAAGAAAATAATCAATAAAGTTCTTTTCAAACTACATCTTAAAAAACCCCAACACCCCGTTTTTACACCCTCGGGTCAATTACCCGAGCCTATAAAACAAATTTTAAACGAAAACGGGCTTAATACTGATGATTTAATATATACATTCAAAACGGATATGAACTCACCTGAAACCTTTGGTGAGGTGTACGTTTGCTTTGACGAAAAAGGCGTATACGTTGCAGAATTCAAAATCCCCGAGGTTGACGCAAATAAGAAAAGCAAGAGAAAGAAAAGCAAAAAGCCGGAAGAGTTATCCCCTGTTCTCTTAAAGCTTTCAAGCCTCCCTATTGATGAAATTGACGAGGTTTTTGCAGAACAGTATTTAGCTACGGGTCAGCTCACTTACAGATTTAACGGTGAATATTATTCGTTAGCTTATTTCTCAATCGGGCTTCTTGAAAAAGCCGACCTTTTCCGTAAAATTTTCAAATCATTTAAGGAAGGCAAAGACTATACACAGTATATTTTTAACGCAACAGACAGAGTTTGTATTAAATGTGGTACACCCGTACCTCAGGGGATGCGCTTTTGCAAAAGCTGCGTAGACAAGCGTTCTACAGTTAAAAGACTTTTCTCTTTCTTCGGTGAAGTAAAGTGGAAAATGGTGTTTATGATATTTGCGGTACTTGTAAGCACAGGCTTTAACCTTATACTCCCGAAATTCAGCACTCAAAAGCTTTACGATGAGGTTTTAAACGTTGGTAATCCTCTCGGGTATGACGCTCTTCTAAAAGCACTTCTTTCCGTAGTCGGCACTATTGCTTTTATTAAATTATCAAACCAACTTTTTACCCTTTGCTATCAATATATCGTTGCAGGTATTTTGCCGAAGGTAATTTACAGCATAAAAATCAAAATCTTTAAAGCTATGCAAGGGCTTTCTGTAGGCTTTTACACCCATAAGCAAACAGGCTCACTTATGGAGCGTGTTACAAGAGATTCCAACAACATTTACTGGTTTTTCGTTGACGGCTTCCCCTATCTTATTTCTAACGCAATTACAGTTATGGGCATTCTTATTATAATGTTCTTAACAAGTGTAAAATTAACACTGGCGATAATCATCGGTGCAGTTTTAATATTAATTTTATACCCTATTTTCAATAAGTTTTTCAGAAAGCTTCACCACAAGGTATGGGTGCAAAACTCTTTACTCACCTCAAAGGTAAGCGACAACATCAATGGTCATAGAATCATAAAGGCTTTTTCAAAGGAAGACGATGAGCTTCAGGCGTTTGACAAAATAAGCGGTAAGCTTATGGCATCTGAAATCAAAGCCGCTAATGCTGAAAACACAGTATTCCCCATTCTTTCAATTATCGTTTACCTTTTAGGCGTAATTGTTTTAGCGTACGGTGGTGTGCTTTGTATAAAATCAAACGAGCTTACTATCGGTGAGCTTCTCACGTTTGTTGTTTATCTCGGCATGCTTCAGACACCTATTGAATTTTTATCTTGGGTTACAAACTGGTGGGCAAGATGTGTTGACTCTGCTCAACGTGTTTTTGAAATCATGGACACTGAGCCTGACATCAAAGACAAAGAAAAGCCTATTATTCTCGAAGACTTCAAAGGCTCTGTTGAAATAAACGAGCTACAGTTCGAATACGAGCCGGCACACCCGATTATAAAAAATCTTTCCTTGAAAATTGAAGCCGGTGAAATGCTTGGTATGGTAGGTAAAACGGGTGCAGGTAAAACTACGATTTCAAATCTTATTGCCCGACTTTACGACCCCAAGGAAGGCATTGTAAAAATAGATGGTATTGACGTTAAAGACTTGTCGTCAAAGCAATTAAGAGAAAATATCGGCATTGTTTCTCAGGACATTTATCTTTTTATGGGTACTATTGCCGATAACATAAGATACGCAAAGCCTGATGCTACAAACGACGAGGTTATTGCCGCTGCAAAAGCCGCTTCGGCACATAACTTTATCTCAAAGCTTCCCGACGGCTACGAAACCCGGGTCGGCTCAGGCGGTCAGGACCTTTCGGGCGGTGAAAGGCAGCGTATTTCAATAGCAAGAACAATTATCCAGAATCCTAAAATACTTATTCTTGACGAAGCTACTGCAGCTATGGATACAGAAACTGAAAGAAACATCCAGAATTCACTTTCAGAGCTTAAAGCAGGCAGAACAACTATCGCAATTGCTCACAGACTTTCAACTCTTCGTGATGCAGATAAATTAGCAGTAATTGAAGACGGTGAATGTATTGAATTCGGCTCATATAAAGAGCTTATGGATAAAAAAGGAGCATATTACAATATGTTCAAGCTTCAGGAGGAAGCACTTCGCTTTATAGGAATAGGCGAAGAAGCAGATAAGGAAACTAACGACATAAAAGAAACGGAGGGCGAGAATAATGACCGATAACAGATTATCTATTGAATTTCTCAAGCCTGAAGAATGTATTTTCAAGTTTAACGACAACGGCTTTTTGGTGCTTACACTTAAAGGTGAAAGCAAAGGCAGAGTAAAGCTTATCAGAAGCTACCCCTACACCCTTAAAGAAGAATACATCTGTGTTCAAAATCTTGAAAATGAAGAGATAGGCATTCTCAGAAGCTTAAAATCCCTTGACGAAAGCTCTTGCGAGAGCTGTAAAAAAGAGCTTGAAAGCAGATATTACTGCCCTTGTGTTACTTCAGTTAAAAGCATCAAAGAGAGAATGGGACACTTCTATTTTGAAACAATAATCGACGGTAAAGACAAAAGCTTCACCGTAAGAGACTTAACAAGAAATCTTCGTTTCTCAAGCGAAAACACCCTTTTGATTTTTGACGTTGACGGAAACAGATACGTTATACCCGAATACGAAAAAATAGAACAAAAAAGCAGACGACTTTTAGAGCCTTATTTATATTGATATGAATATTTCAACAGTAAATTTTGATATTTCACCTATCGGCAAGGTTTGTAACGGTACGCTCACACTATGTGACGGTGTGCTTATAAGAAGCCTTGACGGTATCAAAGAAAAATTTAATATTAACGATTACTGCGAGGCAGTTCAGTTAACTGATATCGGCTGTGGAAAGCTTGAGTTAAAGCCCTGCGGAGCATCTTCCGACGGTAGCGAAAACGTGACAATTTGTCGTTTTTCTATGAGCTGTGTTGGTGAAATCGGTGAGCTTGTAAAGGTGCTTAACCACTACTATGAAAACGGTGAGCTTTTACAGATGAGCATCAACGATTTACCCCTTTGCCCCAAATGTCACCGTCACTACCCCCGAGGAATAAACGTATGCCTTTTTTGCGTAAAGAAATCGTACGTTTTCTCCCGTGCATTCACCTATTTCAAGCCATACGTAAAATCGGTTGCTTTTTCGGGTATTCTTTTAACAATTGCAAATATACTGGGGGCAATCATGCCTTTATTCAACTCAGTTCTTATCGACCATTATCTCGTACCCGTAGAAAGTGCAACACCTTATTTTGAATCACGCACTACAGGTGTTATTGTAATCGCACTTTTAATGGCGCTGACTTTTGCTATATCTAAAGTTATCAATATTTTCAGTTCAAGAATAGCGGTTAAAGTCGGCTCACAGTTTTCAAAGGATTTAAGGGAATTGGTTTACGGTAAAATCCAAGAGCTTTCCCTTTCATCAATGTCGGGCAAAACCCCGGGTAATCTTATTCACCGAGTAACGAGAGATACTGAAAGAGTTAAAGAATTCTTCAACCAGCAAGGAAGATATTTAATTGAACAGGTTATAATGTTCACCGTTATTCTTACAATTCTTTTCCTTACTAACGTTCCTTTAACACTCGCAGTTATCGTACCTATTCCCATAGGTGTTTTGTTTATGACTATGTTTAGGCATCAGACGAGAGTAAGATATCATAAACAATGGCGAGTTGACTCAAAAGCAACCTCTATTCTTCACGATATTATTAAGGGAATAAGAGTTGTAAAATCATTTGGTAACGAGGAAAGAGAAATTGAGAAATTCTCAAAGGTTTCAAAGAAATTAGCCGAAATCAGCTCATCTAATGAAAAATATTGGGCAGTTACCTTCCCTCTCGTTGGTAACTTTATGGCTTTAGGTGAATTTCTCGTTCTTTTAATTGGCGGAAAGATGGTGCTTGACGGCACACTCACTTTAGGTGAGCTAACACGTTTTAATTTATATCTTGCGTTTTTATATGCACCGCTTCGTTGGATGTCACTATTCCCCCGAAGAGTTGCAGACTGTACGACAAGCCTTGTTAAGATATATGAAATTCTTGATGAAGAGCCACAAATGGTATCAACCGAAGCCCCTGAAAAGCTTAACGCTTCGGGTGCGGTAGATTTTAACGGTGTAACGTTTGGATATAAATCCTATGAGCCTGTTCTCAAAAATATAAATCTTCATATAAATTCAGGTGAAATGATAGGTCTTGTGGGCCACTCGGGTGCAGGTAAATCTACAATGATTAACCTTTGTATGCGTCTTTACGACCCATCTATAGGCAGCATTACTATCGACGGTGTTGATATAAGAAACATTCCTCAGGATGAGTTGAGAAAGAATATTGGTGTAGTTTTCCAGGAAACCTATCTTTTCTCTGGCTCTGTTTTTGAGAACATTGCATACGCAAGACCCGATGCTACTCTTGACGAGGTTATTGCGGCAGCAAAGGCTGCAAACGCTCACGAATTTATTACAAAATTACCTGACGGCTATAACACAGTAATCGGTGAAAACGGTCACTCTCTTTCGGGCGGTGAAAGACAAAGGGTAAGTATTGCAAGAGCAATTCTCAAGAACCCGAAAATACTTATTCTTGACGAAGCAACAAGCTCACTTGACCCCGAAACTGAGATTAAAATTCAAGAGGCTTTAGCAAGACTTATTGAGGGCAGAACAACTATTGCAATTGCTCACAGACTTGCTACTCTTAAAAATGCAAACCGCCTTGTTGTTATCGAAAAAGGCAGAATTGCAGAAACAGGCACTCACGAAGAGCTTATCGCAATGGGCGGTATATATGCAAATCTTGTAGCGGCACAAAGACAAACGCACTCGCTGAAACAGTGAATAGGTAATAGTGAAGAGTGAATAGGTAAGGGGCACTTCGTGCCGATAGTAAAGTCGGCAGATGCCAGAGAGCTTCGCGAGGAGATAAAAATTAAACATTAATGGTCTGCGAAGCTTATAATTGCCGTCGCAGACCATTACTTTTTCACTATTCACTATTCACTTTTCACTCTTCACTACAAACATAGTGTTTACTTTATCTCTGCAATCGTTACGCCATTTTCGCCCTCACCGAAGGTTCCTAAACGGAATGTTCTTATTCTCGGGTCGGATTTAAGATACTGGGTAACTCCGGCTCTTAAAGCACCTGTGCCTTTACCGTGGATAATAGTACATTCTGTAAGACCTGAACGAAGAAGGTCGTCTAAAAATCTGTCGAGAACAATTATTGCTTCATCAACCATAAGACCTCTTAAGTCGCAACGGTTGTTAATCTGCATTGTTGCCTTGCTCTCACCTGAAACCCTTGTTGTTGAAACATGGGTTTTCTTTTTATTATCCTTTTCTTTCGGTTTGTCAATGAGCCTTAAAGAGTCTTCCTTAACTCTCATTTTAAGCATACCTGCCGCAATTTCAACTGTCCCCTTTTTATCTTTAAGGGCGGTAACAGTTGCATTTTTACCGATAGTTTTACAGAACACGGTATCACCTATCTGAAGCTCTCTCGGAAGAGTGTAATCCTCATCGTCATCCATTGTATTAAACACAGGGTTAACCGTATCGTTTATTGAATTAAGATGGGCATTAACTGCACTTTTTGCTCTTCTTGCAAGCTCAGCGGCATCCTTAGTATGCTTTGCCTCTTTTTTAAGCTTTTCAACTTCGTTAAGAAGTGCGTTTGCTTCTCTTTTTGCTCTCTCAACTATTCTTAATGCTTCACCGCGTGCATTTTCAAGCTCACGGTCGATTTTAGTCTGTGTATCTGTGAGAAGCTGTGCCGCTTTTTCTTTATCTTCTTTTGCGGCTTTTGTGATTTCCTTTGCCTTTGAATGTTCGCCCTCCATTTCAAGACGGCTTTTCTCAAGAAGGTCAACAACATCTTCAAACCTTACACTTTCAGACGATACAAGCTCCCCTGCTCTTTCAATAATGCTTTTCTCTATACCTAATCTTTCAGATATTGCAAAAGCATTTGAGCGACCGGGAATACCTATAAGAAGTCTGTAGGTAGGTCTTAAGCTATTTACGTCAAATTCACAAGAGCCGTTTTCAACTCTCGGTGTTTGTAATGCATATGCTTTAAGCTCTGCATAGTGAGTTGTTGCGGCAATTTTTGCACCCTTTCTGTGAAGCTCTTCAAGAATTGCCATAGCAAGTGCCGCACCCTCAACAGGGTCAGTACCTGCACCCAGCTCATCAATAAGTGCAAGTGATTTTTCATTTGCAACCTTTAAAATGTTTACAATATTCACCATATGAGATGAGAAGGTTGAAAGAGACTGCTCAATGCTTTGCTCATCACCTATATCAACGAGAATGTTGTCATAAACGCTGACCTTACTTTCGTCTGCGGCAGGTATCATAAGACCGGCTGCTGCCATACAGGACAAAAGACCGATAGTTTTAATAGCTACCGTTTTACCGCCCGTATTAGGTCCTGTTATAACAAGAGTGTCAAAATCAGAGCCTAAACGGATATCTGTTGCAACAACTTTTTTAGGGTCAATCAAGGGGTGACGTGCTTTATTAAGCTCGGTTATGCCCTTACTGTTAATTATAGGTACGGTTGCTTTCATATCGTAAGCAAGATGAGCCTTACAAAAGATTATATTTAGCTCTACCGCACATTCATAGCTACCCTTTATTTCTTCAAGGAAGCCGCCTGCCAAAACTGAAAGCTCATATAAAATTCTTTCAATTTCCTGCGCCTCTTTACCTCTTAAAACTCTTATATCGTTATTAGCTTCAACAACACCTGCAGGCTCGATAAACACGGTAGCACCCGTTGAAGATGTATCGTGAACAAGACCTGAAACTGCGTTTCTGTGCTCATTTTTTACAGGCACAACGTATCTGCCGTTTCTCTGGGTGATAATTGCATCCTGCAAAACGGTTTTAAGGCTTTGAGAACGGATAAGTCTTTCAAGCTGTTCTCTTACGCTGTTTTCTTTATTTTTTATCTGTCGTCTTATAGATGCGAGCTCAGGTGAGGCGTTATCACTCATATCCTCTTCGGTAAGAATCGCACCGAAAATTCTTTCCTCAAGATATTTATTAGGCATAAGCGAATTAAAATAAATATCTATGCTTTTTTCATCCTGACCGCTGTTAGCACGCCATTCACTTATAGCTCTTACTGCACGGACAGTGCTACCTATATCAAGAAGCTCTTTCATAGAAAGCACACCGCCTGCGGCAGCTCTTGCAAGTGAATTGCTTACATTTTTAAGACCGCCAAAAGACGGTCCGCCATATTTTGCTAAAAGTATGTAAGCATCTTCAGTTAATTTTAAAAGTCTTAAAGCCTCTGATTCTTTAGCTTCAGGGCGTAAGGAAAGAATACCCTCACGGGCATCGTCATTACACGCCCTTTTTGAGAGTTGCTCTAAAACCTTATCAAACTCAAGTGCTTTAAGATGTTTATTCATCGTTTTCATAATAAGTTAATCCTCAATAGGTTTTTGACGAAGTTAGTGCGGAAATTTGCCTTCCAAAACCGTGCGGTGTTCAACTCTCGTCGGCTATAACACGGTAAAACTCAAGAGTTTTAAATTTTCTCTGAGTTTTATGTAAAAGGTAATCCTCGCTTAAATCACAAAAGGCTTTAAGAGAATCACCCGTCAAAGTAAAAGAAAATATCTTGTTAAAATCTGATAACGTTACGTATCGCATTGCTTGTACAACAGACGAATTTATGCGAATGCACCTTTCGGTCGGTTTACAGCTTTCGCAGAAAAGCTTACCATCTTCAGAAGAAAAGAACATTATATCTGTTTCATACTGACCGCATCTGTCACAAGCTACCAAAGCAGGCATATAGCCACTTAAAGACATTAATCGCATTTCAGTAACCGCTTTTATAAAAGGTACAGTCTTTTTACCGCTTTTTAAAAGCCATAAAGAATTGAGAAACAAACGAAGAATTTCTTCAGATTCAAAATCCTCCTCGCAAAACTCATAAGCCAGCTCGCAAAAATACTGTGCAAGTGCCATTTTGCTTACGTCTTCTCTCAACTCAAAAAACACTTCTTTTACAAGAGCTTCTTCAACTGAAAAAGCGTCTTTTGCTTTGGAAAAAGTAAAATCGGAGTATGCTAAAAGTGACGTGGCTGCACCTTTTTTGCTTTTTGCCTTTTTTGCACCTCTTGAAAAAGCACGAACAAGACCGTGCTTTGCAGTAAGCACGGTTATAAGCTTATCGGATTCACCGATACTCTGTTCTCTTATCACAAGACCCGGTGCAGTTATTTTCAGCACTGTTTTTCATCTCCGCAGGTTTTAAATTAACAAAGTTGCGGTATTCAAGGTAATCCGCAACCTTACCACCCTGACAAAATTTTTGCCAAAGCTCGTTTTCATCCATTGTAATCAACTCCACCGAAAACTATATCAAATATCAAATATCAAATGTCACATATCATCTTTAATATTTTATTCGGCAGAAAAATCTTTATACAACAGAGAAGCAATTAAAGGCTTGCCAAATCAATCCAAACCAAAATTGTGGATAAGACCCTCTCGATTTCGCCAATCCTCTTTAACCTTTACCCAACATTGTAAATTAACCTTACAATCTAAAAACTGCTCAAGCTCATGGCGGGCATTAGTTGAAATCTCTTTAAGCATTGCTCCTTTTTTACCGATAACAATACCCTTGTGGCTTTCTCTTTCGCAGTAAATTGTAGCTTCGATATCGATTATGGGTTTATCCTCACGCTCTCTCATACGCTCAATAGAAACGGCAATACCGTGGGGGATTTCATCACTTAATTTATGAAGAAGCTTTTCTCTTATCATCTCTGCGGCTAAAACTCTTTCAGGCTGGTCTGTAAGAGTATCCTCAGGGAAGAAGAATTCAGACTCGGCTGCAAGCTTGAAAAGCTCGTCTTTGAGCTCATTCATTCCGTCACCGTCTCTTGCACATACGGGCACAACGGCTTCAAAATCAAATAACCTTGTAAGCTCAACGATTCTTGCCATTAAATCCTGCTTGTCGGAAAGCATATCAATTTTGTTTATTGCAAGAACAACGGGGATTCTTTCACTTTTAAGCTTTTTAAGTAAATCAAGCTCTGCTTCTCTTATTTCACCCTTTGACTCGGTAACGAAAAGACAGCTGTCAACACCACCGATGCTATCGTCAACGGCTTTTATCATCTTTTCACCTAACTTTGTTTTAGGCTTATGGAAGCCGGGAGTATCTGTAAACACAAGCTGAACGTCACCCTCAGTTAAAACACCCATAATTTTTGTTCTTGTGGTCTGGGGCTTTGAGGAAACAATAGCCACCTTCTGACCTAATAAATTATTAAGAATCGAAGATTTTCCCACGTTGGGACGACCTACAATAGCTATAAAAGCAGTTTTTCTTTCAGACATTTTTCAGTTCCTTTTTCTTTAATCAAAATTATTTTTGTTTTTTACTTTTTACGTCAAATTTAAATATAAACAAGGTTGCAACAACCACACTCAAAACAAACCACAATATGTTAACGGGAGCTTGTATGTAGTGGTTAAACAAAGCTTCAAAGGCTTGGGGTTGGAAGAGAATTGCTATACCGCAAAGCACCGCAAAAATTGCAAAAACAAGAACGGCGCCTGCAGAAACGTCTTTTGAAATAGCAATAGTTTTTCGTTTTTCTTGCGAAACAGAATCATCTGCTTTTTCAATACCCGTATTTATCATTTCACCGCCTATTACAAGACCGCTTGCAAGAAGCAAAATCGCAAAATCCGTTCTTGTAACAGTGAAAAAATCATACCTCAAAAGATAGTAGAACATATAAACAAGGCAGGTTATATGTATTCTGAAATTTCTTTCGTGGGTAACCATCCAGAAAATACCCTTAAAAGCATAAACGAAGCTTTTGAAAAGACTTTTAAGGTCTTTCATAAATTATTCCTCCTCGGAATTCATATAATAAGACTCGTTACGCTTAAGACCTAACTCGGTAAGAACATGTTCTTCCTTTTCTCTCATATGAACTGCTTCAATACCACCGTTAACGTGGTCATAGCCTAAAAGGTGAAGCATTGAATGAACTGTTAAAAAACCAATTTCTCTCTGTAAGGTGTGACCGTATGTATCAGCTTGTCTTACTGCAGTTTCAACAGAAATTACGATATCACCTAAAAGACAAGCACCTGTATCTAAATTCTTATCATAAACACCATTTTCACCTAAGGGGAATGATAAAACATCAGTAGGGTTATCAATATTACGGTGAGTTTTATTGATTTCGTGAATCTGCTCATCATCAACAAAGGTTACGCTAATTTCAGCAGGCTCCTGAAAATTTTCAAAGGTAAGCACTGCATTACAGCAACGTCTTACAAGAAGACGCACACCTGTAGGGATTTTCACTGTCTTCTGGTCGTTCGTAATAATTACCTTAATCTTCTCTTTCATTTTCTTTTCTTTGCCTCCTCATATTTTTCGTAAGCTCTTATGATATCCTGAACAAGCTTGTGTCTTACAACGTCTTGCCCTGAGAATTTAACAATATCAATCTGCTCCATATTCTTGAGAATCTTCGTTACCTCTACAAGACCTGACCTTTTACCGTCGGGAAGGTCAATCTGCGTAACGTCACCCGTAACAACAACCTTTGAATTAAAGCCCATTCGGGTTAAAAACATTTTCATCTGTTCGGGTGTTGTGTTTTGCGCTTCATCAAGAATAATAAAGCTGTCGTCAAGAGTTCTGCCTCGCATATAAGCAAGAGGTGCAACCTCAATATTGCCTCTTTCAAGGTATTTGTTGAAGTTCTCAGCACCGAGCATATCAAAAAGTGCATCGTAAAGCGGTCTGAGATAAGGGTCCACCTTGCTTTGAAGGTCACCGGGTAAAAAGCCCAGCTTTTCACCGGCTTCGACGGCAGGTCTTGTAAGAATAATTCTGTTAACCTCTTTTGCCCTGAAAGCGTTTACCGCCATAGCAACTGCAAGATAAGTTTTACCCGTACCCGCAGGGCCAACACCAATGACAATCGTATTATTTTTTATAGATTCAACATATTTTTTCTGACCTAACGTTTTAGGCTTGACGGGTTTACCCTTGCTGGTAATACAAACACAGTCACCCGACATTGTAACAAGCTTGTCCTCGTTACCGTCATCCACAAGAGAGATGACGTATCGTACGTTTTGCTCGTTAAGGGTTTCACCTCTGTTAAGAAGCATTAAAAGACCGTTTACCGCCTTTACGGCTTTTGAAACGTTTTCAGGCTCACCATTGATTTTAATGTCAGAGCCCCTGCTTATAACGTCTACCCCGAAAGCTTTTTCGATGAGTAAAATATTCTCATCAAAGCTACCGAAAAGGCTTACCGCCTGTTCCATTCTGTCAACATTGATTATCTGTTCCGACTTAATTACCCTCTTTATATAGATTATTTACAAGTTAATATAATTTTACAAAATATAGTATACCACAATTTTTGTAAATGTCTACTAAAATTTTTCGAATTTTTTGTGAAAAGATATTAGTTTTTTCCCGTTTTTTATATACAAAGCACATTAATTTTCAACCACAATAGGTTGTTCTGTGGCTATATCTTCAATGCAATTCAAATTTTGTTTCAATGTAAAAATCTGTTCGTCTTGTGTAACCGAGTATTTTTCCTCATAAATTTCTGCTTCTGTATAATTATCTCTCTTTTCTTCAATAAGCTTTGAAAGAGAATAAAGCATACATTGATTTTCAGTTAACGAAATGTTAGTTTCTTTTGCTGTATGAAAATCTATTCTGTAAATTGCTAAAGGCAGAAATGTTTCCCCACTTTTAAGATAGGTGTAGGTTTGTGCATTCTCCGTTTTACTATCTACTTTTCCAAAGGGTATTTTCAAAGAGAAAATTTCAAGCCCGTAAATACTTTTGTTTTCATTTGAAACAAGTGCTTCAAACTTTCTGCTGACAGTTTTAAAGGCTTCGTTTTCAGTTTTTGCAAACACCTCACCCTTTGCGTGAGTGAAATATTCACTACCATCGGCATACTTACCGATACCCGAAACTAGCAAAGTGCCCTTTACTACGTTTTCCCCCTCCTTAACCACATTTACTCCGTAATAGCCTTTGACAAGAGTTACAACCCCATCCTTTTTTGCGACAACGTTTGTAGGCGTTTTCATATCTGCTTCTTCTTTTTTATGGGTTACCGTCGTTATTTCCACCTGTGCTTTCGAGCCGAAAATATTAACCGATATCCACAGCAAATCACTATGCTTGAGCATCATCTCTTCCTGTACCTTTAAAATGTCAATTTTCGACTTTCTTGCTCCCTTTTTCACCCCTGATTCTGCAAGACTTTCTGTAAAGGCTTCGACATTCACACCCTCTTTTGAAAGAATTTCAACCTCCCAGATTGAACCCGACAAAAAAACTATAACAAAAACGGCAATAAAAGCCCCCAAACATAGCCCACACCTATATTTATAGCGGTTTATAAAGGCTTTTAAGCCTTTTTCTGAAATATCTTTTATTTCCATTCCGGAATTTTCAGCAGGTGTTTTTATACGTTTAAAGTCCGCGGTAGTTGTACAGGCTTTCACCTTTACACCATCATTTTGAACGTTCCATAAAAAGATACCATTATTGTTGCAAAGATTTATGAATCTTTCGGGAAAACCACCCTCTGCAGTAAAGGAAACATAGCCTTTTATGAGCCTTAAAACCTGTATCATACCCCTACCCTATCCTTTCAAATTCTAAAGAAACTATATCACCCGTAATATCTGTCTGCCCGAATGCAAAAGACGAAAGCACAAGCCCGTCGCCCTTGATTTTGAGGTTAAGTTTACCTAAATTTAAAACGATATATTCTCCCGAATAATCAACAACACATTGACAGTCAAACACTATCATTCTCTTGTTACCGAACAATTCTATACCTGCACTTTCAGTCGATTCTTTTATGTTTTTTAGTGAATTGAACATATAAACACCACCGTTATTTTTGTTATGCACCGTTATATTTTTATGCTGTTTATTCATAGATTTATACGGGGTGTTTACTGTGATAAGAAAAATATTAAAAAACAAAGTAATTAAATTTTTACCCGCGTT
This sequence comes from Acutalibacteraceae bacterium, assembly GCA_045638585.1. GTDB lineage: Bacteria > Bacillota > Clostridia > Oscillospirales > Acutalibacteraceae > DTU089. The sequence goes on from JAZUBO010000010.1 coordinate 63,798, forward strand.
CATCGGTATAGCTTTATCGCTTTCAGGACTTCTTGTATTCCCGAAAGAAGCTTCTGACGGAATAAAAGCAGGATTAAGCCTTATAGGCTCTGATATTTTACCCTCATTGTTTCCGTTTATGGTAATAAGCGCATACGTTTGTGAAAGCAAGTTAATTCACAAAGTGGCATCATTTTTTGACAAATTCACCAAAAAAATATTTAAAACAAACGGTTATGGCATTATCGCTTTTATTCTTGGTATTATGGGCGGTTACCCCGTAGGTGCAAAAATAATACGCGACTATTACATTACGGGTAAATTAACTCAAAATGAAGCGGAAAGGCTTTTTTATTGGTGTATTAACCCGAGCCCTGCTTTCACAGTAACTGCAGTAGGTTTACTGATGATGGGAAGCATAAAAGCAGGCGGTATAATTTATATTTCTTGTATTCTTTCATCTTTGACTATAGGCTTTTTCTGTCGTTTTTTAAGCGACGAAACCACCACAAAGAAAATCGATTTCACCGTACCGGAAAAAGCAGACTCATCTTTTGTAAAAGCAGTTTCAAGCGGTACGGAAGCAATGCTTGGTATATGTGGCTGGGTGTTGATTTTCTCTGCCTTTTCTTTCGTTGTTTCTGCTTTACCCTTAAACGAATCGATTAAGCTGTTTATAAAATCTGTCAGCGAGGTCACTACAGGTTGCAACACTGCAATAGAAAGCCGTTTACCCGTATCGGTGGTTACGGCCGTTATAGGCTTTGGCGGCTTTGCAGTAATTTGTCAGATAAGCTCTTTTGCAGCATCCTGCAACGTTAAGCTTTCCCGGCTTATTTGCTCACGTGTAATAGGCTCGTCGTTTTCCGTGGTTTTTTACTCATTGATAACAAAAGCTTTCCCCCAATACACAGAAGCTGCGGTTGTTATAGGAACAGAGTCTACCGATTTTATTCTGTATAAAAGCATACCTGCCGCTATTTTATTGCTTATAATGTGCGCACTTTTAATTTTAGAGGTTGATAACCGTAAAAAAGTGTGGTAAAATTACATACAGTTGAAGCAATTTATCAGGGTGGGTGAATTTATGGCTCTTAAAATATTTAATAAAAAAACAGAGCCTCAATGCGCTCTTTGTGAACACGGTGTTCTTTCAGGTGAAAGTGTAATCTGCCGCAAAGCAGGCGGTATTATGACCCCTTATTCAAAATGCCGTAAATTCAAATACGACCCTTTGAAGCGTGAGCCTAAAGTAATATCAGTTTCAAAAGATTTTTCAAAAGAAGATTTTGAGCTTTAAAAAGCCGACTGTGCAAAAGCAAGGTCGGCTTTTTCTTGTATTCTGTCAGTTTTTGTAATATCTTACAAAATACTACGGATATATTTAAATAAATTCTAATACGACAATTTTCGAATATGACTTGAAAAGAAATAAAATAATTAGTACAATATAAATGTAAAAAATACAACTTACGGAGGTATACATCGTGGCAGATGCATTCGGTATTCCAAACACAATTCCGGTAGGTCCTTTAGGTATAATTGCTACCCCCGGTTGCGAGGAGCTCGCAAAGAAAATTGATAATTATCTCACATCATGGAGAGAAGAAAGAGAAAGTGAGCATAAAGAAACTATCGCTTTCTACGGTTATCAGAGAGATACATACATCGTTGACGCAGATTTCACAAGATTCGGTTCAGGTGAAGGCAAATGCGTTCTTCACGAAACAGTCAGAGGTTATGATATTTTCATCATCTGCGACTGCTTCAATCACGGTTTAACTTACAATATGTATGGCTACGAATGCCACTACTCCCCCGATGAGCATTACGCAAACCTTAAGAGAGCAATCTCTGCAGTTGAAGGTAAAGCAAGACGAATCAACGTTATTATGCCTATGCTTTACGAAGGCAGACAGCACAAGCGTTCAAGAAGAGAATCTCTTGACTGCGCTATTGCTTTACAGGAGCTTTGCATTGATATGGGTGTTGAAAACGTTATCACTTTCGATGCTCACGACCCCAGAGTTCAGAACGCTATCCCTCTTAAAGGCTTCGAAAACGTTGCACCCACATACCAGATGATTAAAGCTCTTACAAAGAACTTTAAAGACCTTAAAATTGACCACGATCACCTTATGGTTATCTCTCCCGATGAAGGCGGTATGTCTCGTTGTATTTACTATTCAACCGTTCTCGGTATTGATTTAGGTATGTTCTACAAGCGTCGTGACTACTCTGTTGTTGTTAACGGCAGAAACCCCATTCTTGCACACGAATTCCTCGGTGACAACGTTGAAGGTAAAGACTGCCTTATCATTGACGATATGATTTCATCAGGTGACTCAATGATTGAAGTTGCAACAAAGCTTAAAGAGCTTAAAGCAAACAGAATTTTCGTTTGTACAAGCTTCGGTCTTTTCTGCAATGGTCTTCAGGAGTTTGACAAAGCTTATGATGCAGGTGTTCTTGACGGTGTATTCACAACAAACCTTGTTTACAGAACTCCCGAGCTTCTTGAAAAGCCCTGGTACTTTGAGGTTGATATGAGTAAATATTGCTCACTTATCATCGACACTCTTAACCACGACTGTTCAGTAAGCAGTCTTCTTAACCCTGCCGATAAAATTAAAGCAAGAATTGAAAAATATAAAGAAGAGCAGAAAAACGACGAGCTTTCACTTTTTAACAACTAATATTTAACTGATAAATAATCCTGCAGTTTTCACTGCAGGATTATTTGTTTTTACATCAATATTCACAAAAACTTCATTGACTTTAATATGTATATATTGTATTATTTACAATAAGATAGTATATACGGAATTTATTTTTCGGAGGTTAAGTTTATGATAAAAAAGAGAAATCCTTGGGTGTACATTTTACTTAACACAATAACTTTAGGCATTTACGGCTTATTTTTCTGGTCTAAATGGACTGATGACGTAAACAAGGTTTGCGAGGGTGACGATAACGAAAGCGCCCATTACTTATTAGTATTCACTCTCGGTGTTTGTACTCTTTTCATTTACTCTTTATGTTGGAACTACAAAATGGGTGAAAGATTATTCCAGAAAGCACGTGATTACAACGTTAGCTTAAAACACGGCGGAATTTATATTATGCTTTGGAGATTCTTACCCTTTGTAAACAGTGTCTATAAAATCAAATATCTTAATCAGCTTGCAATCAGATATAATGCTACAGTAGTAAATACTGAAGAAGAAAACGATTAATTTCAAAACAAAAAGACTTTTTTTAAACAGGTGATTCCAATGAACAAAGAACTCAAATTCAACAACGGCAAATTTACAATAATGACCTTAGGTGACCTTCACGAGCATCTTCACCTTGATACAGGCTTAAAAATAAGAAAAAGACTTGATATGCACAACCTTGTTAAAATGGGTATTCTTGCATTCAAGCCCGATCTTATCGTGCTTTTAGGAGACACTCTTAACGAAAGAGATGATTCTGAAGATTTTATTGACTACAAAACTGCTTTAAAAGACGTTTTAAAGCCTATTATTGAATCAGGTATTCCCTTCTGCTACGTTCTTGGTAATCACGAGCACGACCAAGGTCAGGAGGAGCTTATCGTTAAAGCTTACGAAGAAATTGAAACCTGTATCGGTGTTAATGATACAACTGCACCGAGAGGTAACTTTAACTGCAACATTCTTGTAAAAAACACCGCAGGTACAGAGGATATTTTAAATCTTTGGTTTATTGACTCAAATAATTGCTGCGATTCAGACGTTTCTGTTTATGACTGGGTGCATAAGGACCAGATTCAATGGTACGAAGAAAAGGCAGCTAAAATTAAAGAAGAGCATGGTGGAAAAACAATTCCTGCAATTCTTTTCCAGCATACGCCCGTTATTGAGGAATATAAGCTTTTAAGAGAAGCAAAGCCTTATGAAATCCCCTTTGCTGCTAAAGGTCATTATAAATTCAGTGATAAATTCTATATGAAAAAGGACGGTGTTGAGGGCTACCTCGGTGAAGGTCCTTGCTCGCCTTGTATTAACGAAGGTCAGTTTGAAAGCTGGAAGAAAACAGGTGACGTTATTGCCGCATTCTTTGGTCACGACCATCTTAACGATTTCACAGGCTACGTTGACGGCATTATGCTCGGCCAGAACAAAACCAGTGGCTTCTGTTGCTATACTGACGGCTGCAACTCTTGTGTAAGAATTACAACAGTTGAAGAAAGCAATCCTCGTGACGTTAAATCAAAGGTTTATCACTTTAAAGAATTAGGTCTTGACAGTATGTCTTTAGGCCCGATTGAAAAAAGAATTACTGACCGTCAAAGCATTAATATGCACATAGCATCTTATATTGCAGCAGGTGTTGCAGGCGTTGCAGGTGTTGCCGCAATAGTTAAAAAGTTAAAGAAATAAAACTTATCTCAACATTTGGAAGGAATGACTGACGATGAATTTAAAGCAAGCTGTTGCAATAGTTGCAGGTGCAGGTACCGGTATTTTACTTGGCAAAAAGCTTAAAGAGAAGGAAATCTGTCCATTATGTGCAGCTAAAAAGGCTATTGCCGCAACTCAGGTCCACGTTTGTGACAAAGAAAAATATAACAGCGGTGTTGCTCTTACTCCCCCTATGGGTTGGAGTAGCTGGAACACCTTCCGTAATACAATAGACGAAAATCTTATTACCGATATTGCAGTTGCAATGAAGAAATCAGGACTTCTTGATGCAGGTTATAAATACGTCAACCTTGATGACTGCTGGCAAAGCTCATTAAGAACTGCCGAGGGTAAGCTACAGGGTGACTTAACACGCTTCCCCAGAGGTATGAAGCCTCTTATTGAAGAAATCAACGATATGGGCTTCAAGGTTGGTCTTTACACCTCAAACGGCACGCTCACCTGCGAGGATTTACCTGCGAGCTTATATAACGAAGCAATTGATGCAGATACATTAGCGGAATGGGGCGTTGAATATTTCAAATATGATTTCTGCCACAATGAAACAATACCCACAGTTGCACCATCGTTAATTAAAATCCTCATCGGTAAGCCCGGTGAAAATGATTTTATAGATATGTATGCTTCTCACGGTATTGTGAAAAAGGGTGCAAAGGTTGTTGCCGATGAAAAGGTTGACGGTGGCTTTGTTGTAAGCAGCCTTTGCGGTGGCTTAGGTGAGCTTCATTTTGATACAATTGAAGTACCTGAAGACGGTGACTACACACTTACAATTGTTTTCAGAAAAGGCGGAAACATTAAGAAATTCCTTGTTTGTCAGGTTAACAATGATAAAGAATACGACTGTTATTTCCCTCAGTCAAAGGGCTTTACACCCGACGGAAGATTGCAGATTGTTGTTTCTCTAAAAAAAGGCGTTAACACTCTCCGTTTCTTTAACCCCGTTGCCTCCCGTATGGACTCTGCTCAAAGGCAGTATATAAAAATGGGTAATGAGTTAAAGAGAGCATCAAGGGAATTCGCAGAGAAAAACGGTACACCCGAAAAGCCTATTTGCTTCTCAATTTGCGAATGGGGTATAAATCAGCCTTGGAAATGGGGTATGAAAGCGGGTAACCTTTGGCGAACGACCCCCGATATTAAGCCTACCTGGACTTCAATGATTCTCATTTATGAATTCAATGTAAGACTTTACAAGCATTCAGGTATCGGTAGCTGGAATGATCCCGATATGCTGGAGGTTGGTGTTGGCGAGCTTACAATGGAAGAAAATAAAACTCATTTTTCTCTCTGGTGTATGATGGCTGCTCCCCTTATTTTAGGTAACGATATAAGAAAATTCATAAAAGATGACGGGACTGTTGATACCGACAACAAAGTTCTTGATATCCTTAAAAATAAAAATCTTATTGCAATTGACCAGGACAAGCTTGGCTTACAGGCAAAAAGAATTTCAACTGACGGTTTAACTGATATACTTGTTAAGCCTCTTGAAAACAACGAGCTTGCAGTTTGCTTCTTGAATAAATCAAACGCAGAAAAAATATTTAATTTACCCATTTACAAGCTTCATAACGACCCTTACGTTAACCTCCCCTTTGCTAAAGAATTTGAGGTTACAGAGCTTTGGGACAACGAAAGCTTCACTCTTACAGATGCAATTACTGAAACTGTTGCACCTCACGGTGTAAAGGTTTACAGAATTAAAGCAAAATAATACCAGAGGAGGTAATATATTATGGATAGAAAAGTTTTAAAGCAACGAGGAAAAGCCTTATTTGGCGGTAACGACCTTTTTAAAAGCAGATATTGGCAGAGTGTAATTGTTACATTGTTTATGCTTTTCAACTTTGGTTCTTTCCTCGGACCTAAATTTGAATTTAAAATCGATGATATTGACACCGTATTTTCTTCAGTTAACGACGCTGATATGATAACAAGCTATTTCTTAAACGCTTTCGGTGGCGGTGTTGCCCTTACAGTTATAATTTCATCTCTTATTTCTTTGCTCATTTCAATTCTTGTTATCTGCACTTTAAAAGCCGGCGGTATCAGATACTATCTTAAATTGAGAAAAAATAATCCTACTGATTTTAAAGAGGTTTTTCAGAATTTCAAAGATAAAACCTTCTTAAATATCGGTAAAATTTCATTCTGTAAATTCGCTTTTACTTATCTTTGGAGTTTGCTTTTCTTTATTCCGGGTTTTATAAAAGCTTATGAATATTGGGCAATTGATTATATCATTGCTACAAGACCTGACATTGAAAGACAAGAGGCTTTCAGATTAAGTAAAACAATTATGAAAGGTCACAAATGGGAGTTATTTGTGCTTCAGCTTTCATTTTTGGGCTGGAACATTTTAAACGGCTTTACAAGCGGTCTTTTAGGTATATTTTACGTTTCACCATATCAGCAGGCTACTTACGTTGAATTCTTTTCAGATATAAGGCTTGAAGCGTTAGCAAAGGGTATTATAACTCCTTTTGATATTCCCGATTACGAGCTTTTTGCTCCTGCAACCTATGATTATTCACAGCAGTATTATGACCCTGCAAACCCGCAACAAAATCCTCAGTACTACGCAAACTATTCACAGCCTAACCAACAGCCATTTACACAGCCTAATCCGCAATACAATCCCCAGTGTAATCAGCAACCCTTTGCTCAACCAAATCAGCAATACAACCCCCAGTATAATCAGCAGCCCTTTGGTCAACCGGCTTATCCTCAGCCGCCGGTAACACCTCAGGCACCGGTAACACCTCAGGCATCAACAGAAATGCCCCAGGCACCCGTAGAGGCTAACAATGCTGACGAGGCAATAGCAGCTGATGCAACTGTTGAAGTTTCAGAAGTACCCGTTGAGGCTTCCGAAACACCCGTTGAGGCTTCGGAGGCAACTGTTGAAAGCTCTACCGATACAACAGAAACAATACAAGAAACACAAGAATAATTAAACAAAGATCAAAGGTCTGCGACGCAATTGTATTTGCTATCGCAGACCTGTTGTTTTTTATTGATATATTTAATTATTGCGACAGCCCTAACTCCTTACTTACTATCAAAAAACTTTTTAATATTGAATATTTTTTTACAAAAATGATGATTTTTTTTGCAAACGGTATTATACTATATACTGTTATTTTATTTTAAGGGGTGAGGTTTTTTGAACAAACGCGGTATTCTTGATATGACTACAGGGCCTTTTTTCAAAAAAATTCTTATATTTGCTTTCCCCTTGATGCTTACAGGCGTTTTACAGCTTATTTATAACGCGGCAGACGTTATGGTCGTCGGTCGCTTTGCCGGTAGCGCATCCTTGGCGGCTGTAGGTTCTACAAGCTCACTTGTTAACCTTATCATAAATTTATTTATAGGTCTTTCAACCGGTGCAGGTGTTATAACCGCAAGGCATATAGGGGCAAGCCTCTCTGAAAGAATGCATAAATGCGTTCATACCGCTATGGCTTTAAGCGTAATTTCTGGTATTGCTGTTTGCATTTTCGGTTACTTCTTTTCTGAAGCATTTTTAAAGCTTATGGGCACACCCAATGACGTTCTGCCTCTTGCTACCAAATATCTTAAAATATACTTTTTAGGTGCTCCCGGCTCACTTATTTACAATTTCGGTGCATCTATTGTAAGAGCTACAGGTGACACAAAAAGACCCTTATATATTTTAGCTTCAACAGGTCTTGTTAACGTCATTTTAAATCTCGTTCTTGTTGTTGTTTTCCATTTAGACGTTGCAGGTGTTGCTATTGCTACTATAGTTGCCCAATACATCTCTGCAATTTTAATCGTCGCACGGCTTTTACATTTACCAAATGAGTGCAGGCTTTATTTAAAGCAAATAAGGATATACCCTCAGGAATTAAAAGAAATTGCCCGTATAGGTGTGCCTGCAGGCTTCCAGAACAGCCTTTTCAGCTTTTCAAATGTTCTTATTCAGTCTACAATAAACACCTTTGGCTCGGTTGCTATGGCGGGTAATACTGCTGCCCAGAATGCTGATGCTATCATTTACACCTGCACAAACGCAGTAGCTCAAACCGCTATGACTTTCACCTCGCAGAATATGGGCGCAAAGAAGTATGAAAATTTAAGAAGAATTTTCTTTATCTGCCTTGCTACAGCCTTTGCAATAAGTGTTGCTTTAGGTGGTTTAGGTCTTATATTCCCCAGGCAGATTATCGGTATTTTCACAACAGAAAGCGACGTTATTGAAATAGGTGTTCACAGGCTTTATATTCTTATGTCAACATATTTCCTGTGTAGCCTTATGGACGTTGCAGGTTGCCAGATAAGAGGTATGGGTAAATCCGTAGAGCCGATGATAATAACTCTTTTAGGAGCTTGCGGTATAAGAATTTTATGGCTTTACACAGGCTTCCCATTAAGAAAAGAGCTTTGGAATTTATATCTCTCCTACCCTATTTCGTGGGCGATTACATTTATAGCACTTACAATTTGCTATTTTGTATTTGAAAAGAGAATCAAAAACGGCAAACAGGATAATGCACATTAACGTCTTCTTTGCGAGGTATTTTTATGGAACTTAAAACATTTTTAAAAAATGCGGCAAACGTAAAACCAAGCAAGCAACAGCTGTTTCTTTTACGCGAAATGCCCTTTTATGCTTTCGTTCATTTCAGCCCTAACACATACACTAATCTTGAATGGGGTGACGGCACGGAGGACCCTGCTATTTTCAACCCTACAGACCTTGATTGTGAACAATGGGCAAAAGCTATCAAGGCTGCAGGAATGAAAGGTATGGTGCTTACAGCAAAGCATCACGACGGCTTTTGTTTATGGCAAACAGAATATACCGAGCATTCTATGAAAAACAGTCCGTATAAAAACGGTAAAGGTGATATTGTTAAAGAGGCTGCCGAGGCTTGTAAAAAATACGGCTTGAAATTTGGTTTTTATCTCTCACCTTGGGATAGAAACTCTGAATATTACGGTACTGATGAATATAATACCTTTTACAAAAATCAGTTAACCGAGTTGCTTACAAATTACGGTGAGATTTTTCACGTCTGGTTTGACGGTGCTTGCGGTGAAGGTCCTAACGGTAAAAAGCAGGAATATGACTTTGACGGATATTTTGAGCTTATAAGAAAATATCAACCGAATGCAACTGTTTTCAACGATAAAGGGATTATCCGTTGGTGCGGTAACGAGGCAGGTAAAGCACCTTTTGCTCAATGGTGTGTTGTACCCTACGAGCTTTGCCCGTTCTGTGAAAAGCAAACTGACGGTGCTTTAATGGAGGGGTCTCTTGAGGGCATTTATAACCCTGATATTACTATAGGCTCTATTGCTAACATAATGTATTCGGAGGGTCTTGTTTTTGCTCCGTCTGAAACAGATATGTCCATAAGACCCGGTTGGTTTTACCACGAAAACGAAGAGCCTCATTCACTTGAAAGGCTTTTTAATACATATCTTAACACAGTTGGTAATAACTCTACCTTCCATCTTAATATTCCGCCTATGCCAAACGGTAAATTCAACGATAAAGACGTTTTAAGGCTTAAAGAGTTAGGTGAGAAAATTGAAAAATCCTTCGGCACTCTTCTTTCAGAGGATGCAGAGGTTACAGTTAAATACACAAAAAGTGAAACCCAACCTACAATTAAGGTTAAGCTCCCCGAAAAAAGAAATATATCCTTTGTTGAATTAGCAGAAAAAATCTCAAACGGTCAGAAGGTTGAAAGCTTTATTCTAAAAGCAAAAGGTAATGATGGTGAGTTTAGTGTTGAATGTTACGGAACAACAATCGGTAGCAGAAAAATAATTCAGCTTGACGGTACTGTCGAAACCGATGAATTTTTAATAGAAATCACTTCTGCAAGAGATAAAGTAGAGCTTGAATGGGTAAAACTTTACTAAACTTTATCAAAGTTTATTGACTATATACAATTAAAGAATTAAAATAATACTATCAAAAATGAAAGAGGTTGTTTTATGAAAAACATTCCCGAAGTAAAACTCGGCATTGTTGCCGTATCCCGTGACTGCTTCCCTATGAGCCTTTCAGAAGGCAGAAGAAGTGCAATTGTTAATGAATACAAAAAATACGGTGATATTTACGAATGTCCCGTTTGTATTGAAAACGAAAAGGATATGCTTAACGCTCTTGACGACGTTAACAAAGCAGGCTGTAACGCTCTCGTTATTTACCTTGGCAACTTTGGTCCTGAAAGCTCCGAAACTTTACTTGCAAAGCATTTCGGTGGTCCTGTAATGTACTGTGCTGCTGCAGAAGAAAGTCAGAATGACCTTCTTGACGGCAGAGGTGATGCATATTGCGGTGTTCTTAACTTAAGCTATAACCTTGCACTTCGTGAGATTAAAGCATATATACCCGAATACCCCGTAGGCGATGCAAAAGAATGTGCAGATATGATTAAGGATTTCCTTCCTATTGCAAGAACAGTTCTTGCTCTTAAAAACCTTAAAATCATTTCTTTCGGTCCTCGTCCCCAGGATTTCCTTGCTTGTAATGCGCCCATCAAACGCCTTTATGATTTAGGTGTTGAAATTGAAGAAAACAGTGAGCTCGACCTTTTTGCATCCTTTAACGCACATGCTGGTGATGAAAGAATCCCCGCAGTTGTTAAGGATATGGAAAACGAGCTTGGCGCAGGTAATAAAAAGCCTGAAATTCTTGAAAAGCTTGCACAGTACGAGCTTACTCTTCTTGACTGGGTTGAAGCTCACAAGGGTTCAAGAGAATTCGTTGCTATTGCAGGTAAATGCTGGCCCGCATTCCAGACAGAATTCAAATTCGTTCCTTGCTACGTAAACAGCCGTCTTGCTTCAAGAGGTATCCCCGTTTCTTGCGAAGTTGATATTTACGGCGTTCTTTCTGAATACATAGGTGCTTGTGTAAGTGAAGATGCAGTTACTCTTCTTGATATCAATAACAGCGTTCCACATGATATGTTTGACGCTGAAATCAAGGATAAAACTGATTACAAATTCACTGATACTTTTATGGGCTTCCATTGTGGTAATACCCCCGCTTGTAAGCTTAGCTTCTGTGAAATGAAATATCAGAAGATTATGGCAAGAGCTCTTCCCAAGGAATATACAAACGGTACTCTTGAGGGTGATATCGCTCCCGGTGACATTACCTTCTTCCGTCTTCAGTCTACTGCTGACAGTAAGCTTCGCGCTTACGTTGCAGAGGGTGAGGTGCTTCCTGTTGCAACACGCTCCTTCGGTGGTATTGGCGTATTTGCAATTAAAGAAATGGGCAGATTTTACCGTCACGTGCTTATTCAGGGTAACTTCCCCCACCACGGTGCAGTTGCTTTCGGTCACTACGGTAAGGCAATATTTGAAGTATTCAAATATTTAGGTGTAACAGATATCGGCTATAACCAGCCTGCATCACTTCCCTATAAAACAGAAAATCCTTTTGCATAAGAAAACTTAAGTAAAAACAATAAAAGATGGTAACACGTTTAAAGCTTGTTACCATCTTTTATACTTTTATTCGGATTTATGATCACTTTAAGCACAGACAGTCAAGAAGCCTGCAGAATGGCGTGTTCTTTACCCCGAAGATGTACAAAGGTACCTCGAGTGGGTAAAAACACGACAAATAAAAATACTGATGCTTTCACATCAGTATTTTTTATGTTTATGCGGGCTTAGTGGCTGTCTGTTATTCAACGTATTCTGTGCCGGGAGCTTCCATCAATGTCATTTTTGCATCTCTGACACCCGAAAGGTTTTTAGTTGAATCAGGTCCTACAATACCAACGATATCAACCCAAGTTCCGTCTTCGGGAATCTCAACGTCATCGTCAAAAATAACCTCGATGGGTACCATCTCAGAAATCTCTGACTCAACATTTTCCTCACTGTGGCTGTGATTGCTGTGTTCATTGTGGGAATGCTTTCTGTATACCCAATATTGAACTCCACCGGGGAAATCACGTGTTATAAACATGCCTTGAAGATGAATTTCAGCACCACCATAGCAACCGTAGGTTTCGCTTTCTCTGTCACCTTGATAAGATTGGTCAAGATCGTTAATCCAGTAAGAGAAATTCTCATCAGTAAGCTCGATTTTAACCACACTCTTGTCTTCGTGAGAGCCACCGTTTGCTTCAATTTCTTCCAAATCTGCTTTAACCTTATCGCGTTCTGCATAGTAAGCCGCTTCAATTGCCTCGAAGCGCTTGTTTTCTTGCTGATTGTTATACCAACCGTAGAAAACAACTGCAACGATACCGATAATAAATACAAGAAGAATACAACCAAATATAATAGTTGTTTTTTTCCTGAATGCAGCATCAGCATAATCGCTTCTGCTCATACCCTCAGGAATAATCTCCTGCCTTTGCTTTTTAGGTTTTTCAGCCATAATAAAGCTCCTTAAATTAATATTTAAAGTCTCGACGTGCAGTGTGCATTTTCAGTCACCCCGAAGCGTATAAAGATACGCGAGTTCGGGTGGCTGGAAGTGTGCAATGTGCGTTAGTTATTAAAAAATTGGGGAAGATATGCCTTGTGGGCTTCCTTCATCTCTTCATAGCAAGCCTTTGACTGTGCAAAGTCACCGCAAAGAGGATGAAGCATAAGAGCATTGAGAGCATCCTCGTCAGAGCCTTTGATACCGGCTTCAACAGTATATTTTTCGTAAGACTTAACTGTTCTCATAAGGCTTATGATATGACGGTTGTCAAACTCGTCGATTTCAACAGGTGTTGCACCATCAGCACCGATAACTGCTGCAATTTCAACAACATCATCGTCATCCATAAATTTGAGAGTACCATTGTTTTTAATGTTGACAACGTGAACGTCTTTCTTATCGTTTGCAATAGAATCAATAAGAGAAACTGCTGCAAGAGAATATTTGTAGCCACCACGCTGTTCAAGAAGAGCGGGTTTAATAACAAGCTCGTTGTCGCTGTATAACTCAAGAAGCTGTTCTTCAATTTCCATACAAACCTGAGCTCTGCTCTTTGAGCCGTGCTTTAAGTGATGAAGCTTTGCTTCACGGCTGTAATAATACTGAAGATATGATGAGGGGAAGCCTTTGCAAGCGTTAAGACATTCCATATCGAAGCCGTCATCGTGAATATTCTTCATAACTGTAGGTGCAAAGTTATCATCGAAAATAGTATCGAATTTCTCTTCACCATTTACTTTAACTGAAGTAATCCAGCTAAGGTGGTTAAGACCAAGATATGTAATCTTTGCGTCATCACCTACTGCGGCTTTAACGTCATCAATCATAGCAATGGGAACGTTGCAAAGACCCATTGTCTTAACATTTGTATGATTAAGAAGAAATTCAGAAATGATACCTGAAGGATTAGTGAAGTTGATAAGCCATGCATCAGGACAAATTGCTTCAATTCTTTCAGCAATATTCTTCATAACGGGGATTGTACGAAGAGCCTTGAAGAAGCCACCGATACCTGTTGTTTCCTGACCGATAAGGTCGTGCTTAAGCGGAATTGACTCGTCGATATGACGGCAAGGAAGCTTACCTACACGAATCTGTGTAACAACGAAATCTGCACCCTGTAAAGCGAGGTCAAGGTCGTCTGTCATAACAACCTCGCAGTCGATACCTGCACTTTTAAGCATACGAACACAAAGACCGCCGACGATGGTACGCTTTCTTTCATCGATATCCATAAAAGCTACTCTTTTGAGCTTAAGAGAATCTTTTGCTTCAATAAATCCGTAAATAAGTTCGGGGCAATATGTACTACCTGAGCCGATAACTGTTAAATTGATTTCTTTCATTATTTCAAGTCCTTTCGGAATAAATTACAAAATCAGTCTTCAAGAAGCCAGTTTACACAACCTACAACGGGTGCACAGCTAAGCTTTATAAAGTTGAGTTTCTTACCTGTTCTTTCAGTAACAAGCTCTGCCATTCTGTCGGTATATTTGTAAGAAGGCAATTTAGTGTGAATTGAGCCTGAAAGAACAATATTGATAACTTCATCAGTGAAGTTCATTTTATTGATATGACCGCAGATAAAGTCTGCACCGCGTTGTGCCATTTCTTCAATAACCTTAAGAGCCTCTTCGTCATCATTGTTTGCAGCTTCAAAGAAAGAAACGATAAGCTTTCTTAAGAATTCTTCGCCCTTTTCTTCATCCTCAAGAACTGCAAGAGAGCCAAGAAGAGTTGCTTTATCTGTGATACCTGCTTTTTCAGCCATTAAAGCGGTAATCTGTGACTTGTTCTTGCCAAGGCAGATTTCGTCATACATAATTCTGTATGCCTGTGAGCCAACCCAATGACCGTTACCCTTATCACCTGAAAGAACGTCGAAGCCACCTATCTGACACATATTTCCGTCGTTGTCGATGCAGTTACAGCAAGTACCTGTGCCACAATTGTAGCCGATACCTGCACCGGCACCTACGCCCGCCTTGATAACAATAAATCCGTCGTTATAAATACGGCAGCCTGTGATACCTAATTTACCGAGCTCAACCTGCATTTCATCATGCTGATAAGGATGGTCGATACCTGCAAGACCCATTAAAATACCGCTGATATCCTCAAATTTAAGGTTTGCTTTTTCTAAAAGACCGTTGATACCGTTTGCGATAATACCTGCCGCCTGAGGAATTGCACCTTCAAGGTTTTCGTGGTTTGAGCCTTCAGTTTCATTCTGAGCTACGATATTTTTGTTTTCATCAAAGAGAGCGAATGCGGTTTTTGTTCCGCCTCCGTCAACACCAATATAATATTTCATATAATCACCTATTATTCTTCAAAAAACTCTTCACAAACCTCTTCAAGACAGTACATACCACGTCTTACAGGCTCTCTATCTATCCATTTACCATTTGTGAAATCAGGAACAGGAACGGGAGCACCGCCCATTGCAACTGACTGCTCTGAAAGGCAGGTAATTGCCATCCATGAAGCTGTGTCAAACACGTCGATATTTGCCTTTTCACCCTCGAAAACGCTATCAACAAAGGATGAAAGAATAAGGTAGTCCATACCGCCGTGACCGGCCTTTATGCCACCCTTTTCATAGAGCTTCCAAAGAGGATGCTCATATTTCTCACGCCAAGGCTCGAAATCATCCCAGCTATGTGTCCAGCTGTCATCATCAGGATGCATACCATCAAAATAAACTCTACCCTTACCGTCTTCGGGCTCTGAATAAATACCCTTTGTACCCTGAACCTCGTAGTCACGGGTATATGGTCTGGGAAGTGAACAGTCGTGAGTAAGCTTGATTGTTTCACCATTAGCACACTTGATGATAGTTGTAACAATATCACCGCAGTTAAAGGTTGTATTAAAGAGGTCGTACTCTTCACCTTTGTTATCTTTAATCCACTGATGAAGGCCGCGAGACTTACTTGCAACTGAATTAACAGTTAAGAATCTGTTACCTCTGTTGATGTTAAGAGCTTTAGCAATCGGGCCTAACTGATGGGTGGGGTAAACCTCACCGTTACGGTACATAAAGTTATAAAGTCTGCCGTGAATATTTTCTCTACCGAGGCAGATTTCATCTCTTAAATCGTGACGGTAACCGCCTTCCATATGTACTAATTCACCGAACATACCTTTTCTGATCATATTGAATACTGCCATTTCGTTACGGCAATAGCAGCAGTTTTCAAGAAGCATACAGATTTTACCTGTACGAAGGCTTGTACGTACCATTTCCCAGCATTCTTCTATAGAAGCAGCACCGCCAACCTCCATACCAACGTGAAGACCTGCATTCATAGCGTCAATAGCTATCATAGCGTGGGTTATCCAGGTAGTTGCAATAACAACTGCGTCAAGCTCTTCTTTTTCAAACATCTCTTTGTAGTCAAGATATGCGTGAACGGGGTAAGCCTTTTCGTTGCGTTTCTCAACAATTTCAATACCTCTTTCGGCTCTTTCGGGGATAAGGTCGCAAACTGCAGGAACAGTTACACCATCAACCTGTAAAAGAAGGTCAAGCATACCTGAGCCTCTGCCACTGATACCTATAAAACCAATTCTGGCTGACTCTTTTCTCATATTAAATCCTCCCTAGGACACAATAATTCACTATCTGTTATATTTTAGCATATATATCCTTGTTTTTCAATATTTAAACCATTATTTTTCCAATAAAAAACAATGAAAAAACACACTTAAAAAGCAAAAAACGTACTCACTATATTTACAAAAAAACGTTAAGGTTTTCAAATTATTTTCTTTATCATTATCATTATCACTATCATTATCATTATCATTATCATTATCAGTTGCGAATGCATGCATTCGCATAGTTTCGCATGCATTCGCATAGTTTGGTATAGTCAAACAAAAAAATTATTCCGAGCTCTTTATCACTATCATTATCGGATTTTTAAAAGTAAAGTTTACACGAAACTAAATGGCAAGGTGTAACCAAACGAAACGGGCTGAAGCCACGTTCCCTACAGTTATTCTAACCGACTAAATCTAAGAGGTCAGAGAACTACCCACCACCAAAAGCGTTGCTTTTGGTCCCCCTCCCTATTTGCTTCGCAAACAGGGATGAAAGGCTTCGCTTCTATTAATTTAATCAATAAAAATCAGGTCTGCGAAGCAAATATAATTGCCGTCGCAGACCCTTACTTTTTCACTATTCACTTTTCACTCTTCACTGCGAGCGTAGCGAGCCTTTATTCCGTTCTCAATGCTTCTACGGGGTCTTTCTTTGCCGCGATTCTTGACGGGATAAGCCCTGCAATAAGAGTAAGAGCAACGCTTATTACTACGAGAACAACGCCACCTACGGGTGGAAGCTCTGCTGCCGCAGGTATATGAGCAAGATATTTAAGAGCAAGGTTTATAGGAATCTCTAACAACAAGGTTGAAGCGATACCGATAATACCTGCACCAAGACCTACAATTGCGGTTTCAGCATTAAATACTCTTGCGATATCCTTTTTAGAAGCACCGATACTTCTGAGAATACCAATTTCCTTTGTTCTTTCAAGAACTGAAATATAGGTAATAATACCTATCATAATTGAAGAAACAACAAGAGAAATTGCAACGAAAGCAACAAGAACGTAGGTTACGATATCAATAATAGTTGTAAGACTGCTCATAAGCATCCCGATATAGTCGCTTACTTTAATCTGACATTCCTCGTGACCGTCTTCAGTAACCTTGTTGTTATAATACTGAACAAGCTCGTTAAGACGTTCTTTTGCTTCAAAATTCTTGGGATAGAAGTTAATTGACGAGGGTGACTCAAAGGTTGAGTAACCAAGCTTTGTAAGAGTGTTAGAAAGTGAAGACTGTGAGTTAATTGTGTCAACGTATGCTTGCTTTATTGCTAAAACCTGTTCATCATTGAGGAAGCCTTCCATAAGCTTTTTCTGAAGCTCGGACATATTGTCAAAGCCGAACATTGCACCCATATCCATAAGGTTAACCTGACTCATATCCATACCCTCTGCCATAGAGAGAAATGGTGTGTAGTCAAGATATGTGAAGTCAATAAGACCTAAATCGACATCTGCAAGGTCGAAATCGTTAACTGTAAGGTTAATAAAATCAAGACCTGTAATAACGTCCTTTGAGGTATCGGCAAGCTGCTGCTTAACAACCTCTTTTTCTGCAGTACGGTTAATTGCAACATCCATAAGCTCGCGCATATAACCGATACCACCCGTACCTATCGAAAGAGTGTTGTTTTCGTCAGGCTTAAGAATACCTACAATCTTTATTTCCTGACCTTTTTCAACCAAGTCTTTTACGAAGTATTCGTTTGCGCTGTTATCTGTCCAAAGACCTGTTTGTTTATCCTGTACGAAGTAATCTGCACTTAAAACCATCTTAAATCGCATATTAAGAATATCGTCATAAGAAAATTCTTTTATGCTTGTATCTTCAAGAGATTCACCACTTGCAAGAGCCGACATAATATTTTTTGTAAACTCTTCCTGGTCTTTAAGACCTAAAGCGTAAACAACAAGCTCGTTTATCTGGTTGTTACCGTCAACGATAAGCACAACCTCGTCAAAGTTTTCAGGCATACGACCTGCAATAACATCATACTGTGCATCCATAAGCTTTTCGTCACCGATAAGCTCCATCCACACACTGAAGGTTGTCATCATACTCGACATTGAAGAGGTCATTTGAGCCATACTTTCGTCCATCGGCATATTTTCCATCATTGTACTGGGGTTAACCTTAACAACACCCTCAGATGTATCTGCCTTATAGATGTTAAGCGGTGTGCTGTATTTATACTGAATATCGTTACAAACTGCGTCAAACTCTTCCTGATTATCTTCAATATAGTTTTTGAAGTTATCAAGGTTATTTGAGGTGGCTTCTGAAATAAAAGCATTTACCATCTGCATAAACGACTCGTTTACGTAGATTTTACCGTCTGCTTCAGAGCCATCCATGCTTTCCATCATTTCGTTACTTATGCCCGTAAACGAGGTCATTATGCTTTCTAAATCCATAGTCTGCTTTTCGACCATCATCGGATACGATAAAAGCATATCCTCCTGCACCCTATCAATATAAACCTGAATACCGTTTGACAGTGCAAGAACGAGAGCTATACCGATAATACCGATACTACCTGCGAAGGCAGTAAGGAATGTTCTACCGCTTTTTGTTCTTAAGTTATTTATACTCAAAGAAAATGCAGAGCCGAAGGACATTGATTTTTTGCCTTTTTCTATTGCATTCTTTGCTTTTTCCGCTTCAACCTTTTTATCGTTTTCATCAGGAATAAAGGGGTTTGAGTCGTCTAAAACCTCACCGTCAAGACACTTTATAATACGGTTTGCATAAGTATCTGCAAGGTCGGGGTTATGAGTAACCATAATTATAAGCTTATCTTTGGAAATTTCCTTGAGAAGCTCCATAATCTGTACACTTGTTTCACTGTCAAGAGCGCCCGTAGGCTCGTCGGCAAGAAGAATATCGGGGTCATTTATAAGAGCACGTGCAATAGCAACTCTCTGCATCTGACCACCTGACATCTGGTTAGGCTTCTTGTGAATCTGATTTTCAAGACCAACCTTTTTAAGAGCATCAATAGCTCTTTTTCTTCTCTCTTTCTTTGAAACACCTGAAAGAGTAAGAGCAAGCTCAACGTTTGAAAGAACGGTCTGATGCTGAATAAGGTTATAGCTCTGGAAAACGAAACCGATAGAATGATTACGGTAAGTATCCCAATCGGTGTCGTTGAAATGCTTTGTAGATTTGCCGTTGATAAACAAATCACCGCTTGTATATCTGTCAAGACCACCGATAATATTAAGAAGCGTTGTTTTACCGCAACCGGAAGGACCTAATATAGCAACAAATTCATTTTCTCTGAAATTGATGTCTATACCCTTTAAAGCTCTTACGGTGGTATCACCCGAAATATAATCTTTAACTATATTTTTTAATACTAACATTTTTATCCACCCTAAAAAGTTTGCGACAGTTAAACCCTGTACGCCTTAAAATTAATAGTATAAACGTTTTCTCTTTATATACATTATTACGATTACTATTGCGGAAAATGCTAAATAACCGCCTGCAATATAGAAGGCTGTGTAATCCTTTTCCTGCTCTTTAAAAATAATCGTGGGAGAATAGTTTTCATCAACAACAATTTCAATTTGTGCACGTTCTTTAAACAAGAGGTTATATAACCATTCGATTAATTCATCCTCCGTCATAGTTTTGAACTGTTCGGAAATTGATGCAGAATAGGTTTCAAAGGTTGCGTTTGAGCCACCCATTGTACCCATAAGAAGATTTTCGTTACCGGGGGTTTTAAGTGTTTTTGCAAGAACTCTTAAAAGAGTCATTAAAACACCTGTACGGTCAGCCTGAATATATGAATAGCTGACCTGTTTACCGTCAACCACTCTTTTACTTGTAAGCTCTGTTTTCGTACCCATATTACCGAGAATGTTTATATCGAACTCTGCAATTGTCATTCCAGTACCTGCGGTAAGATTTTTCATAAGAGAATTCAAATCCAACTGCTTGGTAAGTGAAGAAACATCGAGATTCACTTCATAAATTCCCGATAATTTATTTGTAAGAGCTGTTACGGGAAGAAGAAGGTTGTTAATACATTTTTCAAGAGAGCCACTGTTTATAAAGTAAATTATATTAGGTAATTTTTCTGTTAAGGTAGCTACAGGTTTATCAAATATATTATCAAGCAAATCAAAAACGGGGTTTGTAATATATCTTAAAACATCGTCTGTTTTCGCACTTGCTAAATACTTATCATAGCTTTTTATTGATGCTGCCCTGCAGCCTAAAGCCTCTAAAAGAGGAATAACTGCATCGTTATAGCCGGGAGCACCTTTTATTGTGATACTGTCAAGAATTGTCATATCCTCATCGGCTAAAATCACTCTTAAAAGAGGATATAAAGGTCTTAAAACTGCTATCAAAGCATTTTCAAAGCCTGTTCTTGAGCCGTCATAGAAGCCCCATGAAACACCGTTCAAGGAAACGTTTGCCCAACTGCTTTTATTTCTCATTACCTCTACGGCAGGCTGATAATTCTTTTCAGTCAGCTGAGCGGCAACACCGTTAGGTGTAATATCAATACCGAGAAGAATAAGCAAGTCTGAAAGGCCTTCTTTTTCAAAAGCTCCGTAAATACCTGTAAGTAATGAATTTATGTTTTTATTGCTGTAAATTGCAGAGCTTAAAAGAGCCTTTATACTCTTGTAGCTGCCGCCCTCTTTTACAAATTCATCAAGAAGAGAGTCTATCTCTTTTAAAATCTTTTCGTAATTCTCTGCAGTAAGATTCGGGGTATACTGTACTGTTGCTTTAACTATAGAGGGGTAAACCATATCCTCAGGTTTTCCCGGCTCTGAAGCATCAAAAAGAAGAATTAACGTACCAACGATACCGTCGGTTGATTTTGAGGTAATTGTTTTTATTGCTTCGGGAGTTAAGGTTATACCCTCACCACCCATATCACTTAAAAGTGTAGGTAAAGTGCTTTCGTTGAGCTTGAGAGAATCTACGAGCCATCTCATAATTTCAACGTATGCTCTGCCCTTATCAGCAACAAACTGAGTACCGTTATGAGAGCCACACTTTGAAAGCCTTGCGAAATCAATTTCTGCAAACTTAAAGCCACCCTCTGCACCCATTGAGGTAAGAAGACTATTTATCAATGCACCTGAGCCTGACTCAAGCATACTAAGGTCAATTATCTTGAAGAATGAGGCAATTTCTATTAGCGGATTTGATGTAATAGGTGAAATTACTGCATTTATCCATTCATCTGCCTCACCGCTTTCAACTGAATATGCGAAGGACGGTAAAATGTCGGTTAATGAATCTGCAGGATTTTTAAGAATAACCTCTAATAGACCAAGAACGGGGATAACAATGTTTTTCACCATTGTTGATTTATCGGTATTTGCTTCTGTTTTAAACTGCTCACCCGAAACAAGATTTTCGCAACCTAGAGAGTTAAGAAGCGGTGCTATACCATTTGCATAACCATCTGACCCTTTGATTTTAATAAACCTTGAAATCTCGTAAGTGCCTGAGCAAAGCAAGGTATAAAGCAAATCGTTAAAGGGTGAAAGAATTTTACCTAAAGCGGTAGCAAAACCAACTTTATCGGTTACGCCCCAATTGACGAGCGTAAGGTCTGCTTCAGACCAAGTAGTTACCGTTGATAAAGCATCGTAAACCTCAGGGTAAGCTTCAAGCTCTTTTGCAACTACTGAAAGAGAGATATTAACACCAATAGAGCTTAAGGTTGAAGCATCCGCCTCCATAGATGAATAAATACCTACAAGAAGCCCAGATAAAGTTTCACTGCTATAAAGCATAGGTATTACGTTATCACTTAAGGATTTACCTGTAAGAAGCGGCACAGCGTAATTGATTAATTTATCTGTTGAGGGTACGGCATTATCTGCCTGCGCCTTATTTACACCATTGGGATAATCTGTAGTATACGCAGCTGAAACTGCAACAGAAAACGTAGAGCATAAAACAATGACAGCAAGAATTATGCATATAAACTTTTTTAATTTATTTCTCATAATTACCACTCTGAATTTCGTATTATTTTACATAGTATATTTTAATACAATTATATGTGAAAATTCAATACTATTTTCTCATATTAATAGAATTATACAACACTTATTGTATATTTTTGTTAATTATTTGTTAATAAACGGAGGTAATTTATGAAAAACGTGTTTAATTTTTCCTTTGTGATTATGCTTTGTCTGCTTATATTAAACGGTTGTGCACCAAAAGAAAACGGTGATAATTTAACAGGCTTTTGTAACCGCATGAATACATATGAGGAAAGCTATAGCATGACACCTGACGGATATATTTTCGACGGTACCGAAAACAGTTATACACGCTTCTTTGTTTTCGGTGACAAAACGGATTTGATGCTTCAATTCAAGGTTGATGACAAGAGCAGAATAAGGCAAATGAATATTGCATTCACACCGCAAAAAAGTATTGACGAAAGTGAATGCTACCCTTTTATAATCGACTGCATTACTGCTTTTTGTCACGATGAAAAAGCTACGAATGAGCTTATAGAAAAAATTGATCTGGAAAGCATTTTCACAACCGTAGCTTTAAAAACAAAAAGTGCCGAACACGGTAAGCTATCCGTCAAAGCAGATACTACCGAAATCGGCACAGTTATTAGCCTTTACAATAACAATTACAATTAATTATAAAGACATATATTCTTTTAACTTTTCTGAAATTAATCTTAAAGCGTTTCCACGATGGCTTAAAGCATCCTTCTCTTCAGGTGAAAGCTGGGCAAAGCTCTTGTCACCAACCATAAAAAGAGGGTCGTAACCGAAGCCGCCATTACCTACAGGCTCAAAACCGATGTAGCCCTTACACTCTCCCCTTGCGGAAATTATATCACCATTAGGGAATACGCAGCAAACAACGGAAACGAATTTTGCAGTTCTTTCTTCAACGGGAAGATCAGAAAGAAGCTTAAGAAGCTTCCGGTTGTTTTTCTCATCGTTTCCGTGCTCGCCTGCAAAACGGGCAGAATAAACACCGGGTGCACCTACGAGGTAATCAACTGCAAGACCCGAGTCATCGGCAACGCAAGGCATACCGCTTTCACGGCAGCCGCTTTGTGCTTTCAAAAGAGCATTTTCGTAAAAGGTTTCACCCGTTTCGTCAACATCTGTAATTTCAACACCTGCCTGCTCGGCAGTTTTAACGTCTATACCCAAAGGTGAAAGTATTCTGTAAAGCTCGTCGCGCTTTTTCATATTGTGGGTTGCGATTAAAAAAACCTTGTTTTCCATTATCTGAAGAACCTCCCGAAGAAGCCTTTTTTCTTTTCGGGTGCTTTAGGCTCTTCTGCCACAGCTTCTTTAACCTCTTCTGTAGCAGGCGCTTCTTCAACAGCTTCTAAACTCTCAAGGGGTGTATTCTGTTCTTCGGCATCCATAGCTTCTTCAATTTTCTCGTTAAGCTCTTCTTCAATATCATCAATTTTATCTTCGATTTCGTCAAATTTTTCTTCAACGTTATCTTTGATACCCTCGATTTTCTCTTCGATATCCTCTTTGATATCCTCGAGTTTTTCTTCGATGATTTCACTGATTTCTTCTGCAGTATCTTCAATTTCCTCAACTGCATCCTCAAGCTTATCGCCTAAATCCTCGTCCTCGGCTCTGATTTCTGCAAATGCTTCAAACAATTCGCTTACTGCCTGAGCAATTTCAGAACGCTCATCTGTGCTATTATCCTCGGGCACGTATTCCTCTCTGATTTTTGAAAGGTCGATTTCATCTTCCTCGAAATCCTCGGGAATATCGTTGAAAAGACCCTCTGCAAAAGCCTTGGGGTTGAAGGGCTGAAGGTCGTCAATACCCTCACCTACGCCGATAAATTTAACAGGCACTTTAAGGTCGTTTTTAATTGATAAAACAACACCACCTCTTGCAGTACCGTCAAGCTTTGTAAGAATAATACCTGTGATTTCTGCAATTTTTGCAAATTCGCGAGCCTGATTAACGGCATTCTGACCTGTTGTAGCATCAAGAACGAGTAAAACCTCGCGGTCAGAATAAGGAAGCTCACGGTCAATAACTCTGTAAATCTTACCTAACTCATCCATAAGATTTTTCTTATTGTGAAGTCTGCCGGCAGTATCGCAGATAATAATTTCAGTGCCTCTTGCCTTTGCCGCAGAAATTGTATCGAAAATAACTGCAGCAGGGTCTGCACCCTCTTTGTGTTTTACTATATCAACCCCTGCACGCTGTGCCCATACATCAAGCTGGTCAATAGCAGCCGCACGGAATGTATCAGCAGCGGCAAGAATAACGCTCTTACCCTCTGCCTTATAGCTTGCAGCAAGCTTACCGATAGTTGTAGTTTTACCTACACCGTTAACACCGATTACGAGGATAACGGAGGGAATGGTGATAAGACCCATATCCTCACCGCCCTCAAGCATTTCTGCGATGATGTCTTTGATTTCATTCTTTACGTCGGCAGGGTTTTTAAGACCTTTTTTACGAACGTTGTCGTTAAGTCTTTTTGTTATTTCTGAAGCGGTAGTAACACCAACGTCACCCATAACAAGAGCCTCTTCAAGCTCGTCAAAAAGCTCTTCGTCAATAGAAGTATAGCTGTCAAGCACGTTATCAATAGCACCTGACATATTGTTTCTTGTTTTTCTTAAACCGAAGTTTATTTTCTTAAAGATACCCAAAGGGATACCTCCTTTTTGAGGATTAGTTTTACAACATAATTTTTTATAATATTATATTGTTTCGAAATTCAACGTAAGATTGCGTGATATTACGTTAAATCAAATTTGGTTGCCATTTCTGCAGTCTTGAGTTCAAGCAACTTTGAAACGCCTTTCTCCTGCATTGTAACACCGTAAAGCATATCAGCCTCTTCCATAGTACCGCGACGGTGAGTTATGAGAATAAACTGTGTATTATGTGTCATACGGCGCACATAAGAAGCGTATCTTGCAACGTTAACGTCATCAAGAGCTGCTTCAACCTCGTCAAAGATACAGAAAGGACAAGGATTGATTTTAAGGATTGAGAAAAGAAGTGCAATAGCTGAAAGACCTTTCTCACCACCTGAAAGTAACGAAATGTTCTGAACGTTTTTGCCCGGAGGCTGTACCTTAATATCAATGTCACATTCGAGAACGTCGTTTTCGTCGGTAAGAACAAGAGATGCTTTACCGCCGCCAAAAAGCTCGGAGAACGTCTGACCGAAGCTGAAATTGATTTTATCAAACTGCTCTTTAAACTGAACTCCCATTTTGCCTGTAAGCTCGTTTATAAGCTTGATAAGCTCGGCTTTTGATTTTTCAACGTCGTTAACCTGAGTATACATAAAGCTGTATCTTTCAGATACTTCCTTATATTCCTCAATAGCGCTGACGTTAACGTTTCCTAACGCACGGATTTTACCTTTCAATTCGTTAAGACGCTTTTTAGCGGCAGGAATATCCTCGATAACGATATCAAGCTCCTCTGCCTCACGTCTTGTAAGCTCGTATTCATCGAAAAGCTTGTTTGAAATATCTTCAAACTCTCTTTCCATTGTTTCTTTACGCTCTGAAAGACGAGCCTTTTCACCGCTTATTTTTTCACGTTCTTCTGTCTTTTCTCTTTCAAGAAGACGAAGCTTACCGCTTTCCTGTTCATACTGCTCACGTTTAGAAATAAGGGTTGCTATCTGTTCTTTTGAAGCAGAGCTTTGAGTTCTCAAGCCCTCTGCTTCACCGTTGAGAATATCTATTCTTTCACGAATTTCTTCGTTTCTCTTCTGAATTTCTTCAATTTCGCTATCAAGCTGTGAAAGCTTATCCTTATGGCTTGTGCTTCTCCCCTCAAGACGAGTGATTTCTTCATTTTTAGATTCTATCTCCGTCTGTGCAGTTGCAATAACAAGGTTGATATCAGCAGCAGCCGCAGTAAGCTTTTCTCTTTTTTCTCTAAGGCTTTCTCTGTCACCTGTAAGAGTTGAAAGCTCTGCCTCAACCTTTTCAAGCTCTTCACCTAAAGCCTTAAGCTTTTCGTTAGCAGTTGATGCCCCTTGCTTAATTGCCTCAATTCTTTCGAGAAGCTGTGTTTTTTCTTCATCTGCAAGAGTCTGCGTCTGAAGAGTGTTTTCGAGGTTGCCTTTTCTTAAAGCTAAAACACCCTCAACTCTGATTTTCTCTTCTGCTAACGAGATAAGCTCTGCCTTACAGCCGTCAAACTCTGCTGTAACAGAATTACAGCTTTCCTGTTGAGCTTCAATATCCTTAAGAAGAAGAGTAAGCTTTTCTTCAAGCTCTGTTACCTGAACGGTTAATCTTTCAAGCTCGTTACCACGGCTTAAAATACCCGCATTCTGAAGCTTTGCACCACCGGTCATAGAACCGCCTGCGTTAACAACCTGACCGTCAAGAGTAACGATTTTGAATTTATAGTTATATTTTTTAGCAATTGAAATAGCGGCATCAAGGTCTTCCGCTACAACAGTTCTGCCTAAAAGAGATTTAATAATCTCGGTGTATTTTTCATCATACTCAACAAGCTCGGATGCGAGATTTATATAACCGAAGCAATCGTCAAGTCCTTTTTCCTCAAGAACCTTACCTTTTATAGCGGTCAAGGGTAAGAACGTTGCTCGACCTGCTCTGCTTTCTTTAAGGAAGCCGATTGCCTTTTTAGCATCGTTTTCTGAATCGGTAATAATATTCTGAATCTGCGCACCTAAAGCAGTTTCAATAGCAAGAGAATATTTATCCTTTGCAGATATTATCTGTGACACAGGCGCGTGAATACCTTTAAGCACACCGCGCTTTACCTCTCGCATAACTGCCTTTACGCTACCCTGATACCCCTCCATATTCTTTTCAAGGTCAGAGAGCATTGTAACACGCGATTTCTTGATTTCAATTTCATTTCTTAATGAGCTTTCCTGCTCTTTAAGTGCATTAAGCTTTTCCTGTCTTTTCGAAACGAGGAGCTCTATACCTGAAATTGAGTTGTTGAGCTCTGTATTTCTTTCCGCAATTTTAGAAAGCTCATCCTCCGACTCCTTGCATTGAGCATTAAGGCTTTCTAAAACAGGCTTTCTTGCTTCGCTTAATTCATCAATTTGTGAGATTCTGCTTTCAAGCTCTTCTACTGATGAGCTTGCAGTTGATGAAACAACTCTGTTATCTGCAATTTCAAGAGAAAGAGCCGACATTTTTTCGCTAAGCTCTACGCTTCTCTGGGCAGATTTACTGTTTTCGTCACTTAATAAATCAAGCTCACCCGTAAATGAATCAAGCTCTTTTTTCTTTTCTTCAATTACTGCGGTTAATTCATCAATAACCTTTTTAGCGTCTTCAATCTGAGTTGCGATTTCAGTATCAGTATCAGTTTCTTCTGTTTTTTCGCGTTCAATACGCTCAATAGTTTCGTTGTTATGAAGAATTGTGTTTTCCTGAACTGCAACCTGACTTTCAAGAAGAGCCGCCTGCTCTTCAAGCTGTGAGCAAGCCCTTCTTATTTCGTCAACGTTTATTGTTATCCTCTGAGTTTCTGCAATAGCCGAATCTATTTTTTCAGTAATTTCTTCAAGAGATTTACATACGTCGGTATATTGAGCATCGGCAATAGTTATTTTCTTTTCCTGCTCACGTAAGTCATTCTTTGTTTTCTCAATAGTGTAAAGCCAGATACCAATTTCGAGTTCTTTCTTTTCCCCTGCATATTCAAGGAATTTCTGTGCTTTTTCACTCTGAATTTTCAACGGGCCTACTCGTGACTCAAGCTCTGTAAGAATATCTCTTAATCTTAAAAGATTTTCTTCCGCCTGATTAAGTCTTCTCATAGCATCTGCACGACGATATCTGTAATGAGAGATACCTGCCGCCTCTTCGAGCATATCACGTCTGTCTTCAGATTTACCTGAAATCAAGGTTTCAATCTTACCCTGACTGACCATTGAATAACCGTCTCTGCCAAGACCGGTATCCATAAACAGCTCATGAATATCGCGAAGACGAGCCTGCTCACCGTTTAATTTATATTCACTTTCACCCGAACGGTAGTAACGTCTTGTAACTGTTACCTCTTTTTTCGGGTTGTTCAATGCCATATCGGAATTATCAAGTTTCAGCGTTACCTCGGCAAAGCCTACGGCACGACGTGAATCAGTACCGCTGAAGATAACGTCTTCCATTTTAGAACCACGAAGGTTTTTAGTGGACTGCTCACCCAATACCCATCTCATAGCATCGGAAAGGTTACTTTTACCGCTTCCGTTAGGACCAACAACAGCGGTTATACCTTTACCGAAATTGAGAACGGTTTTATCAGGGAAGGACTTGAATCCCTGCATTTCGATAGCTTTAAGATACATCTGGATTTCTCCGTTTCCTATTCAACTTCTATTTCGTATTGTTTTAACGTTTTCATCGGTTTTACGGTTACTTCCCAACCAAGTCTTTTAAGAGCAATTTTATTACTGCCCTTCTGACCTATCATTTTGGAAAGCTCCCTATCGTTTACGTAAATTGTAATATTCTTGCTTTTTGTAAGAGAACATAAATTCTCGTTTTTCAACGGATATTTCTCCTGCAAAAGCATTATTGCTTCCTTTAGATAAATTTCACTTTCACACAATTCACCGAAAGCGGGGTGATAAGGCCCTGCAATATACCCTTCTTCAACGTTACCGCCTGAATGAAGACCTAATCTTATAACCTTTATATCGTTGTCATAAAACATCTTCAGTAATTCACCGCAAAGCTTCACCGCTTCTTCAACTGTTTGAGGGGTATATGTGCCATTTTTAAAGGCATCGGCTAAATATGTACCCTCAAGGACAATTGTGGGATAGATACGGACTGTATCGGGTTTTAAAGAAATGATATCCTCGGCAGTTTTCAAGGACTTTTCGGATGTATCACCTAAAAGCCCCGTCATCATCTGAAGACCTAAAGAAAAGCCTTTTTGTTTTATTAATTTTGATGTTTTTATTATATCGTCCCGAGTGTGACCGCGACGGTTTAATAAAAGCACAGAATCATCAGTGCTTTGTGCACCCAACTCAATAGAGGTTACACCGTATTTTTTTAACAAGTCTAAAATCTCTTCATCTATTGCATCGGGTCTTGTTGAAATCCTTATACCACAAAAAGAGCCGTTTTTTATATACGGTACTGTTTCTTCTAAAAGAGATATCATATATTCTCTTTCAATAGCGGTAAAGCTACCGCCGAAGAAAGCAATTTCGGTAGTTTCAGGGTTGTTTTTATCTTCAAGCGCTCTTTTTAAAGTTTCTCTTACGTCTTCGGGTGTCAGTTGTTTTACGGAGCCCGAAATAGTTTTCTGATTACAAAAAGAGCATTGATGAGGACAACCTGCATGTGGCACAAAAAGGGAAATGTTAGCGTGCTTCATTGATTACATCTTTGAAAGAGCGTCACCTGCTGCGGCTTGCTCTGCCTCTTTTTTACTTTTACCCTCGCCCTCACCTACGACTCTGCCGTTAAACTTAACGACAAATTTAAAAATCTTTTCGTGGTCAGGACCAAACTCACCGATTTCCTCGTAAACAAGAGTGTTACCCTTTTGCTTCTGAATTTCTTCTTGAAGTAATGACTTGTTATCCTTGAAATTTGCTTCTCTCTTTACCGCATCTTTTATAAAGTTTAAAATATACGGTTTTACAACATCAATTCCACCGTCAAGATACATTGCGGCAATAACTGCTTCAAAGGCATCGGAAACGATAGATGGTCTGTTTCTTCCGCCTGTAAGCTCTTCACCCTTACCCATAAGAATAAAATCACCCAATGAAATCTTTTCTGCAAATTTAAAAAGTGATTTTTCACAGACAACGGCTGCACGAAGCTTTGTTAACGCACCCTCCTGACGAGATTTAAACTCTTCAAAAAGGTATTCTGCAGTAACAAAGCCTAAAACAGAGTCACCTAAAAACTCAAGGCGCTCATTGTCGTGAGGCAATTTATTTTCATTAGCATAAGAAGAATGGGTAAGAGCTCTTTTAAGAAGATTTTCATCTTTAAACTTATACCCTATTTTTTCTTCAAAAAGTTGTAAATTCACTATTATTACCCCTTTTAAAGTTCAATAGTTTTGTAATAATCAAGGCTACGTTGTGCAATTTTTTCGTAACGCTCTTTTTTATCTTTGATTACCTCGTCTAACGGCTCAACTAAACCGATAGCCGCACCCATAGGCTGAAAGCTTTTAACACTTTCGTCGCTTATATACTGTGATAATGCGCCCAGCATTGTGATTTTTGGTAACTTAATCGGCTCTTCACCGAAAAGTCTTCTTGCTGCATTGTAGCCTGCAAGAATACCCGATGCTGCCGATTCCATATACCCTTCAACACCCGATATCTGACCTGCAAAGTAGATATTCGGCTTTTTAATCATACTGAAATCGTAAGACAACAAGCCGGGTGAATTAAGAAAAGTGTTTCTGTGCATTACACCGTATCTTACAAATTCTGCATTTTTAAGTGCAGGGAACATTGAGAAAACTCTTTTTTGCTCGGGGAATTTCAAATTTGTCTGAAAGCCCACAAGGTTGTACATTGTACCATCTTTATTCTCTTTACGAAGCTGTAGGTTTGCCCAAGGTCTGTGACCTGTTTTGGGGTTTGTAAGGCCAACAGGCTTTAAAGGACCATATCGCATTGCATCCTTACCTCTTGAAGCAAGTACCTCAATAGGCATACAGCCCTCGTACACGTCTTTTCTTTTATCAAAAGAGTGAAGCTCGGCACTTTCAGCATTTATAAGCTCTTCATAAAAGCTTTCGTACTCTTCTTTATTAAGCGGACAGTTGATATAATCATCCTCACCGCCTCGGTCATATCTTGACTGAGTAAAGGCATTTTCCATATCAATACTGTCAGCTGTAACAATAGGTGCTGCCGCATCGTAAAACGATAAAAAGCTTTTACCGCAAAGCTCTGCCACTTTCTGCGACAAAGCATCGGACATCAACGGACCTGCGGCAATAATAACAACGTCTGCATCAGGAATTTCAGTAATCTCTTCTCTGATGAGGGTAATATTTTCATCATTTTCGATAGTCTTGGTTATAAGAGCTGAAAAAACGTCTCTGTCAACGGCTAAAGCACCGCCTGCAGGCACTTGGGCAATATCTGCCGCATCAAGACAAACAGAGCCGAAAAGCCTCATTTCTGCCTTTAACATACCTGCCGCAGAGCCAAGACGGGCAGCCTTCAATGAGTTTGAACAAACAAGCTCACCTAAATTTTCATTTTTATGAGCAGGTGAAAACTTACAGGGCTTCATTTCGTAAAGAGTAACCTTTACGCCTCTTTTGCTGAGCTGATTAGCCGCCTCAACACCTGCAAGTCCACCGCCTATAACAACTGCTTTTTTATCAGTCATCTCAATCTTCCTGTGTCTTTTTTGCATTTTTTCTTGCAGCCTTTGTTGTATAACCGCAAGCTTTATCGGGACAAGAAATCATTCCGCCCTTACCCTTGAATAATGACTTACCACACTTAGGACAATTTTCGCCTGTAGGCTTATCCCATGTCATAAAGTTACACTGTGGGTAATTACTGCAACCATAGAACTGATAACCGCGTTTTGATTTTTTACCGATTACCTGTGCGCCACATTCGGGGCAGGTTGCTTTTGTTTCTTCAACAAGGGGTTTAGTTGTTTTACATTCGGGGTATCCGGGACAAGCAAGGAATTTACCGAATCTGCCAACCTTAACAACCATATTTCTGCCACACTTTTCACATTTTACATCTGTGATATCTTCCTGAAGCTGAATCTTCTGACCCTGCATATCTGTTTTTGCTCTTGCAAGAGAATTTTCAAGGTCATCGTAATACTCGTGAAGCATTTCAATATAGTTGCATTTACCTTCATCAATTTCATCAAGTCTTGTTTCCATTGATGCGGTGAATTTTGTATTAACTATTTTCTGGAATTTTTCTTTAAGCAATGCAGTTGTAGCCATACCAAGCTCTGTTGCTTTAAGAAGCTTACCGTCACGCTTAACGTATTCTCTCTTAATGATTGTGCTTACGATAGAAGCGTAAGTACTGGGACGACCAACGCCTGTTTCTTCAAGCACCTTGATAAGAGAAGCTTCTGTATAATGTGAGGGGGGCTGTGTAAAATGCTGATTGCCCTTTACCTCTTTAGCTTTAAGCACATCCCCTGCTTTGATTTCAGGAAGAGTGCTTTCATCCTCATCGTTGTCACTTGTATCCTCATAAAGTGCTGTAAAGCCGTCAAACTTAATTGAATAACCGCTTGCAGAGAAAATGCAATAGCCGTCAACACCTGATTTTACTGCTTTGATTTCTGCTTTAACAGTATCCTGAATACAAGCAGCCATAAGACTTGCTACGTATCTGCACCAGATAAGGTTATAAAGCTTATACTGGTCGTTTGTAAGGCTTGATTTTGCCATTTTAGGTGTAATCGCAACGTTTGTAGGTCTGATAGCCTCGTGACCGTCCTGAGCACCTGCTCTTGTTTTAAAGTAACGGGGCTTTTCGGGAAGATATTTTTCACCATACTCTGATGCGATAAATTTGTTAGCGTCTGCACGGGCTTCTTCGGAGATACGAAGAGAGTCAGTTCTCATATAAGTTATAAGACCTGTCATACCGTAACCCGCAACATCGATACCTTCGTAAAGCTCCTGTGCAATTTTCATTGTTTTCTGTGCCTGGAAATTAAGCTTACGTGATGCCTCCTGCTGCATTGAAGAGGTTATAAAGGGAGGTGCAGGCTGTTTCTTTCTTGTACCCTTTTTAACTGAATCAGCAGTAAACTCTGCACCCTCTACTCTTGAAAGATAGAAGTCTGCCTGCTCTTTATTTTCGATTTTAACCTTACCGTTTTCGTCTTCGGTAAGCGCAGCACTAAATGT
Source organism: Acutalibacteraceae bacterium (assembly GCA_045638585.1). Lineage (GTDB taxonomy): Bacteria > Bacillota > Clostridia > Oscillospirales > Acutalibacteraceae > DTU089. Next base: position 97,163 of record JAZUBO010000010.1, read on the forward strand.
TTTTCTTGCTGAAAGAAGCTTTGCATCTATTGACCAATATTCTTCAGGGTTAAACTGTGCGATTTCATTTTCTCTGTCAACGATAAGACGAACTGCAACACTCTGAACACGACCTGCAGAAAGTCCGCGTCTGATTTTCTGTGAAATGAACGGGCTTAATCTGTAGCCTACAAGACGGTCAAGGATACGACGAGCCTGCTGAGCATCAACAAGACCCATATCAACAACCTCGGGGTTATTGATACCGTTTTTAACGCTTCTTTCGTTAATTTCGTTAAACTTAACTCTGTTTGCTTCTTTTAAATCAAGACCTAAAACCGTTGCAAGATGCCATGAAATTGCTTCTCCTTCACGGTCCGGGTCAGTTGCGAGATAAACTTTTTCAGAATTATTAACTTTATCCTTTAAATCCTTAACAAGCTTTTCTTTGCCTTTTATAATTGCATATTTAGGTGCAAAATCGTTTTTTACATCAACGCTAAGCTTTGCCGCAGGTAAATCTCTGATATGACCCATTGAAGCTACAACGTCGAAATCACTGCCTAAATATTTTTTTATTGTTTTTGCTTTTGCAGGTGACTCAACAATAACAAGCTTTGACATTGTTTTCATCCTTCCTTAAATAATCTTATATTTCTTGCCGCTTACTAACTCAACCACGCCAAAAAGCTCAAGCTCAGTTAACGAAGCTAACACAATATTCATTCTCAATTCTGTTTGTCTTACAATATCATCAATATGAATTTCTCTTTCCGACAATACTGAATAAACTTTTTTTGCATCTTCAGATACCTCGCAAGGAAGTTCCTTTTTAACTATAACCTTTTCTTCACTTGCAGTTTTTAATTCTTCGGTAGTTGCTTTTACAGCAGCTTTCTCAACAGATTTCTCTGTTTTATTTTTTGGCTTTCTGTAGTTGACGTACTCTATTTTTGATAACGGCTCTTTGGCTTTTTCTGCGTTTATCAGGTCACCGTACAAGTATTCGTATTCACTGAGTATATCCTCTGCAGAAAAAACGGGTTTAGCACCGTTTTTAATAAGGTGATTTGTTCCGTCAAATGAGGAACGGACTATATCACCGGGAACGGCAAAAACGTCTTTGCCTTGGTCAAGTGCTCTGTCGGCTGTTATAAGTGAGCCGCTTTTAACACCGGCTTCAATAACTACAACACCTAAAGACACACCTGAAATAAGTCTGTTTCTTATGGGGAATGTTGTTCGGCTGGCTGAGGCAAAGGGCTGATATTCTGAAACAACCGCACCGTAACGGGTAATAGCTCTTCTCAAAGAAGCATTTTCTTTAAGATAGCCGTAAGACAAACCACAGCCTAAAAACGCCACCGTGCGCCCCCTTGCAAGCATTGCACCAGCATGAGCTTCACTATCTATCCCCAAAGCACCACCGCTTACGATAGTTGCTCCGGATGATGCCAACGAAAAAGAAAGCTTTTGGGCAATTTCAATTCCGTATTGACTTGCGTTTCTCGTACCAACGATACCGATGCTCAAAGTATCCTTAAGCACGGAGCAATCACCGATACCGTACAAAACCAACGGCATATCCGAAAGATTTTTTAATCTGTCGGGGTATTCGTCGGAATCGGGTGTGATTATGGTGTAGCCCTTGAGCTTACACTCGTTAAAAATCCTTTTTGTTTCTGACGGAGTTGATGAACGAAACGCTTCTATTTTCTTCTCGGTAAAAAGACCTGACAGACGCCATTCCTTTGAGCCTGCAAGATAAAGCTTTTCAGGTGTCGTAAAGTAAGAAAGAATTTCATCTGTTCTTGCTCCCGCACCTAAAGCATTCTGAAGCCATATCCAATATTCAACAGGACATTTACTCATCTCATCATTTCCCAAATCATAATTGAGGCTGCTGCTGCCGCATTAAGCGACTCCGCTCTGCCCTTCATAGGAATTGTAACAAGCTTTGTTGCCGCATTCTGAGTTTCCTCGGTTATACCATCACCCTCGTTACCAACAATAGCAACAACACCGCCGGTCATATCTACCTCGGTTATTTTTTGAGCATCTCTGTCAGGCACGCCTGCAAGAACTGTCATACCGTTTTTTGCAAGCTCTTTTAAGAACTCGGGTAAGTCATCTGTGGTAATAACGTTAAGTCTGAAAAGCGACCCCATAGCCGCTCTTTGTGACTTAGGATTGTAAATATCACAGCCACCGCTTACAATAACGCCATCAAGTCCGACAGCTTCGGCTGTTCTTACAACTGCACCGAAGTTTGACGGATTAGAAATGCTTTCCAAGGCAATATATTTCCCATTGTATTTTATTTTACCTATATTTGTATTTTTGTCAAGCATTTTACAAAGGCAGAAAACCCCCTGATTACTCTTTGTATCAGACAATTTTTCAGCCACGTCTTCGGACACGACAAAGCTACGCTTGGCTTTCTCTTCAACCAAACGCACATAGTCACCGTATTTCTCTCTTGCTTTATCAGTAACGTAAAGCTCGTTTATTGTTAAATCCGTTAAAGCGGCATCAGCACAAAGCCTTGCTCCCTCAACGAAAAATACGCCTTCGTTTTTTCTGAAAGATGAGCTTTCCCTCAACTTTACGGCGTACTTAATTTTATCATTTGATTTGCTTGTAATAAATTCCGTAAAAAGCCCTCCTAAACATCTTACGCCCGACCGTATCTGGTCGGGCGTAATAAACGATTATTAAAGAGCTGCTTTTGCTTTTTCTACGAGAGCTGCGAAGCCTTCGGGATCAGCAATAGCAATTTCTGAAAGCATCTTTCTGTTGAGCTCGATGCCTGCTTTTTTGAGACCGTTGATGAATGTTGAGTAGTTGATACCATTCATCTTGCAAGCAGCAGAGATTCTTGTAATCCAAAGACGACGGAAATCTCTCTTTTTCTGCTTACGGCCGATATAAGCGTAGTTACCGCTCTTCATAACAGCCTGTTTAGCTGTTTTAAAAAGCTTGCTCTTTGAGCCATAATAACCCTTTGCGAGTCTAAGAACTTTATTTCTTCTTTTGCGAGTCATCATCGCACCTTTTATACGTGCCATTATAAGTTACCTCCGATTACCAATTCTAATTATTTATAAGGAATAAGACGTTTAATCTGATTCTGATTTGTAACGTCTGCTACGCCGGTCTTACGAAGACCTCTTTTACGTTTTGTTGTTTTCTTGGTAAGAATGTGTGACTTATTTGCATGTGCACGGATAGCCTTACCGTTTTTAGACATTTTGAAACGCTTTTTTGCACCTGAATGTGTTTTGAGTTTGGGCATGATAAATCCTCCTTAATATTGCAATTACTTGGATGCCTTGGGAACAAGGAACATAAGCATTGAGCGACCTTCGAGTTTAGCGGGCTTTTCTACTGAACCAGTTTCGGAACAAGCATCCGCAAAACGCTGCATTATTACAATGCCGTTGTCGGTATGTGCCATCTCCCTGCCTCTGAAACGAATTGACACTTTAACCTTGTCACCGTCTTTTAAGAAACGGAGAGCGTGATTAACTTTAGTGTTAAAATCACCTGTGTCAATATTCAAAGATAAACGAACTTCTTTGATATCCATAACCTTTTGTTTTTTCTTTGCTTCTTTTTCGCGTTTAGCCTGTTCAAATTTGAACTTACCGTAGTCCATAATTTTGCATACAGGGGGAACTGCGTTGGGAGCAATTTTAACAAGGTCAAGATTACTTTTTTCTGCTAACGAGAGAGCCTCTTTTGCAGACATAACGCCAATCTGCTCACCGTCTGCAGAAATAACTCTTACTTCTTTATCTCTGATTTCCTCGTTGATTTGATTCTCCTTGCTAATACCTAAGCACCTCCAAAAAATAATGAAAAGCTCGAACGAAAAATTCCGTTCGAGCCTCAAAACGCAAATATTGCGTAAATCATTGAAACTATTGACCAAACAATACCTCTCGTTTGGTGAGAACGGAATAGTTCTGCTTTATTGCCTTGATATAATATCAATTTTAGTTTGGTTTGTCAAGTGTTTTTTAAAATATTTTACTGACGCTTAAAATCAACCTGCCGCAGTCTCGGAACTACTCTGAGTGTCACTCTGAGTAGCCTCTGTCGTTTGCTGTGATTCGGTAGTAGTTGTTGACTGAGGCTGTGTTGTCTGGGGTTGTGTTGTAGTAGAGCTTTCGGTTGTTGTTTCATCACTAAACTCACCGTAATAGTAAACTAAAATAGAATCCCCAGCAGAAAGTCTACCGTCAGCGGGAATAGCTGACCAATCGTCACTTCCCGGTTTTTCATATACAACACGGTAAACAACAAGAGATTTACTTTCTCTGTCTGCAACGTTACCTGCAACAGTTTTAACATTATTGAAGCCTGCATCGTTAAGAGCAACTATTGCCTCATTCATTTTCATTCCCTCAACATCGGGAACCTTGAAGCCGTTACTTACCTTAACGGTAATATCTCTTAAGCCTGCAACAGATGAAATAGATGTTCCTTGAGGTATATCCTGAGAAATAATAGTACCCTTTTCCTCTGCACTGTCAACATACTCTGTGTTAAAGGAAAGAACCTTTTTATACTGCTCATCTTTTTTAACGTCATCAATAAGCTTGCCTTTGAAATCGGGAACCTTGATAGAAACGATATCTTCAATTGTTTCGGATTCTTTATCTGTATTTCCCGCAAAGGCTTCCGTATTTTCAGTTGTAGATGTATTTTCATCTTCGGAATCACGGTTAATTCCTACAATAACAGTTATGAGAATTGCGAGAGCAAGAACAACACTGATAACAAAAGCCGCTATTGTGCTTTTACGAAGCTTCTGAGGATTTTCAGCTTCTTCTAAATCCTCCTCTTCATCGTATTCCTCTTCATCGTACTCGTCATATTCCTCATCTTCATCATAAGCTTCTTCCTGTTCGTTGTTGGAAGAATACAATGAAGCTGACCCTGCCGCTGCAGGAGACGCTGATAACTCACCTCTTAACTGCTCTGCATTAAGAGTTCTTTCCTCGGGAAGTATCTGTAAAGCGTTAACAAGCGCATTGATTACGTACGCGGGTAACATCTCCGCAAACTTACCGGGAATCATCAATTTATCGTTTGTAAGTCTTGATGCCGCACTCATAGGAACGCTACCGATAAGAGTTCTGTAAAGCACAGCCGCAAAGGCATAAATATCGGTGCTTTCGGTAAGACCGCTACTGAAGCCGTACTGTTCAACTGCGGCATAGCCGTCAAACAATTCACTTGTCATACCGCTTTTTTCTCGACGGACAGCTTCAATACAATAGCCTGTAATACGAAGCTTACCTTTTGTATCAATAACAAGAGTTGTGGGAGAAATGCCACCGTGAATAATTCCTGCCTCGTGAAGTTCACTCAACGCAGAAACAACGGGCATAAACAACACTCTTGCTTCATCCCAGGATATGTAACCCTGTTCCTTTTCGAGAAGATATTCTCTGAGTGACTGCCCCTCACCTAAATACTCACTTATTACGTAAACAGTGCCTAAATCCTCTACAATTGCATACACAGTTGTAAGAGCAGTATAACCCGTTAAAGACGCTACCGCTTTCCAGAGCTTAAGAAAATCTTCTTTGATATCAATAAACTCAGATGCTTTACCAACGTTTACAAGACAGTAATTTCCGTCACCCCTTGTAAGAACGCCCTCGGGGTAAAGCTCTCTTATTGTAACGGGTGCTTTTTTCTCTAAATCAAAGCCGTAATAAGTAGTACCCTCGCTGTTATTACCAACCATTTTACCGATAAGATATTTTCCACCTATAACGGTTTTAAGAGGAAGATAAGGATTAGTCTGAGGTTCGCTGCTTTCGTTGCGGCAATAGGGGCAAACTGTGTTGTTACCTATTCTGCGCATACAACGTAAGCACAACTTTTCTTTTTCCATTATGTCATTTCACCTTAGTAAAATTAGTCTTTAAAGTCAGGTCTTGAAGAAACACCTGTGTTACCGAGTGCTCCCTTGATGCTCTGACGAAGGCGTCTTATATCGTTAACGCTGTTTGTAAGAGTTTCGTCTGTATCCTTAATGATGCTTTCAACGTAAGCACTTGCATTTTTGCGGATATCGTTTGACCATTTCTCTGCTTTGAGAGTCATATCCTCTGCTTTCTGCTTTGAAGCAGCAAGAAGCTCTTCAGATTCCATTTTTGCCTGACGGAAAATATCCTCCGCAGCACTTTTAGCCTCTTTTGTAATCTGGTGCTCTTCAATCATAATATCTGCTCTCTGACGAGCTTTATCAATAATGCTTTCTGCTTCTGCCTGAGCCTGGTCAAGAATATCGCGTCTTTCCTGTGCAATTCTTTTAGCCTGAGTAATTTCCTCGGGCATATGAAGACGGATGTCTTCGATAAGTCTTGAAATTTCCTCTCTGTCAATCATTGTTTTACCTGTTAAAGGCATAGTTTTTGCTTCATCGATAAGTCTTTCGATATCTGCAAGTGATTTTTCAATAATGCTTGTTCCCATTAGATAACAATCCTTTCGTTTGGTTTATTTTCTTGATAATCTTTTTACTATATCGTCTCGGATTTCAGCGGGTACAAAGCTGCTGACATCGCCACCTAATCCGCAAACTTCTTTTACAACGCTTGAGCTTAAAAACATATGCTCGGCATTCGAAACCATAAAAATAGTTTCCATTTCGGGATTCAACTGCTGATTTGTAAGAGCCTGACGAAATTCATCATCAAAGTCGGACACAGCACGCAAGCCCTTAACAACAGCGTGTGCCCCCTTCTCTTGAACATATTCTGCAAGAAGACCTGCATAAGTATCAACGTATACGTTAGGCAAATCCTTTGTGCAACGTTTTATAAAATCTACTCGTTCTTCGGTTGTAAAGCTACCAACGTTTTTACTGTAGTTACGCATTACAACAACGATAACTTTATCAAAAAGCTTTGATGAACGGGTTATAATATCAAGATGCCCTATGGTAAGCGGATCAAAGCTACCGGGACATACAACCGTTTTACCCATTTTAAAAGTCCTTTCTATATACAGTCAAAGCGATTTTACCGTATTTATATCTTTTAGAGGTAAACCCATCAATAGCTTCGGGAAGCACCTCTTCAGCGGCAGTTTCGCAAACGATAACACCACCATCGGCAATATGAAGCCTTACTCTTTCAATCGCTTCATTCATAAGACCTGCTCTGTAGGGTGGGTCAAGAAACGCTATATCAAACATCTCGGACGTTCTGTCAAGATATGAAAGAGAGTCTCCGAGAACTGTTTTAGAAATATTTCTGAAGCCTGTTGCTTCAAGGTTTTCTTCAGTTACTGAAATTGATGCACGGGAAATATCAACAAACACAGCAGAAGCAGCACCTCTGCTAAGCGCTTCAATACCCAACTGACCGCAGCCGCAGAACATATCAAGAACACGCCTGCCCTCAATCTCAAACTGAACGATATTAAAGATTGATTCTTTAACTTTATCCGTCGTAGGTCTGACACTATCACCGTCAAGAGTTTTTAATCTGCGACCTCTTGCCGAGCCTGTAATAACTCGCATCAGACAACACCTCCGTAATAAAATTTGATTGCATATACCAATAAAATGTAAACATATGAAATCATTATATTATTGCATTTATTATAGTATTTTGTCAAGTTTTTTTGATATACTATCTTCATTATTGATTCCCCATAATTTGTATGTTAAAATAAATTAAAATATTTTTGGAGTTGTAGTATGGCAAAAATTGAAATAACTAATATGATTATGGTACAAAACCCCGACACAAAAGAGGTATTAGTGCAAAACAGAGTTAAATATTGGTGCGGTATATCATTCCCCGGCGGACACGTTGAAAACGGTGAAAGCATATACGATTGTGCCGTAAGAGAGGTTAAAGAAGAAACCGGGCTTGATATTGAAAAGCTTAAATACTGCGGTCTTATTCATTGGCACAACAACGAAACAAACGATAAATATTTCGTTCATTGTTATAAGACAACAAATTACAGCGGTAAGCTATTAGATGCAACGGATGAGGGTAAAGTGTTTTTTACCTCGTTGGACAACGTAAGAACAATGAAATTAGCACCTAATTTTGACAAATATCTGGACTTCTTTTTAAACGATGATTATTCAGAATTATTCTGTAATTGGAACGAAAAAATGAAAGAAAGCTGTAACGGTGAGCCTGATTGGAATTTTCAATACAGATAAAAAAATTGAGTAAACCAAGAACCTTTGGTTTACTCAATTTATTTTTATTCACCCTTAAAGGCTTTTATAATTTCAATTGCATTAGCTTCTGTTATACCGGGCACACTCATAAGAGTTTCTTTATCGGCTTTACCGATTGCCTCTAAAGTTTTAAATTTAATCATCAGATTTTTTGCCTTTTTTTCACCAATGCCTTTTATATCGGTAAGGGCGGCTGATAAAGCGGACTTGGTATGCTTTTTACGGTGATATGCAACTGAATATCTATGCACCTCGTCTTGTATATTCGTCACAAGATTAAAGGCTTTTTTCTTTGAATTAAAATCTATCCTACCCCCTGCAGTTGATATGGCAGACGTTCTGTGCTTACTGTTTTTTACCATACCGAAAACGGGAATTTCCAAGCCATAATACTCAAGAAGAGGTAAGACTGCATTAACCTGTCCCTTACCACCGTCAAGCAGTATTAAATCGGGAAGTCTGCCAAATCCAACGGTCACACCTTGTTCTTTATGCTTGAAATATTCTTCAAAGCGTCTTGAAAGCACTTCTTCCATAGATTTATAGTCATCCTGACCCGAAAAGCCTTTAATAGCAAAACGCTTATAGCCGCTTTTCAAGGGCTTACCATCCTTGAAAACAACCATACCGGCTACGTTATCACTACCGCCTGTATGAGATATATCATAAGCCTCGATGTATTCAGGTGTGCTGTTAAGACCAAGCATCATAGCAAGCTCTTCAAGAGCTTCTCTGCTTCGGTCATTACAACGGTATTTTTCAGTAAGCTTTTGCATAGCATTGGCTTTACACATATCAACAAGCTTTGCCTGCTCACCCTTTTGAGGTATAACTAAATTTACGTTTGTACCCCGCTTTTCTGAAAGCCATTTTACAATATTTTCGCTGTCGGAAATCTCACCATCAAGCTCTATTCTCGGTGGAATTTTTCTATTCAGAGAATAGTAAGAGGTTATAAGCTCAGCTCTCATTTCAGCAATGCTTTCACCCTCGTCGGTAAAGAAATGCTCACTGTCTACAAGCTTATTATCATCAAATCTTAAAACTGCCCAACAGGCTTTACCATCCATAACGGATAAAGCAAAAACATCCTGCACCTTATAGGTAGAAGAAACAACCTTTTGGTTACTGCCCACCTTTTCAATGCTTCTTATTGTATCTCTTATTTTTGCCGCTTGTTCAAAATCAAGCCTTTCAGAAGCCTCTTCCATCTGTTTTGTTAAATTTCTGATAGTTTTTTTGCTTCCGTTTTTAAGAAAATCAAGAGCATTTTCAACATTTTTTTCGTATTCACTTAAGGTAAGCTTTCCTGAACAAGGGGCACAGCAAAGACCTAAATGATAGTTAAGACAAGGACGGTCCTTCCCTATATCCCGGGGAAACGCTTTATTACAGGTAGGAAGCTTGAAAACCTTTTTTGCTTCCTCTACCGCCTTTGTAACAGAAAAGCCTGCGGTGTACGGACCTAAATACTCCGAATCACTATCATCCTTCTGTAAAACGGCATAAATATTACGCCATTTGCCTTTAGTTATTTTAATGTAGCTGAAGCCCTTATCATCCTTTAAAAGAATGTTGTATTTAGGCATATTTTGTTTAATAAGGCTACATTCAAGCACAAGGGCTTCAAACTCACTGTCAGTAAGTATATAGTCGAAATCTTCAACGTTTTCTACCATTTTTCGCACCTTGTTAAGATGCTTTTCCTGAGCACCGAAATACTGACTTACTCTGTTTTTCAATGCCTTTGCTTTACCGATGTAGATAATATTTTTGTTCTTATCCTTCATTATATAAACACCGGGGGTTAAAGGTAATTTGTTTGCTTTATCCTTTAAGCTTCGTAATCTTTCGTCCATATACTCACCTACCTTCTTATTTAAAATATTGACTGTTGCAGCCGAAAAGAGTTGAAGCACGTATACCTAAAGCTCAAATCCTTCGGCTACATTTGAATATAAAACAACAGACCTTTCACCAGATTAACTGTTGAAAGGTCTTTAGTCGCTTGTTAATTTACAGTATGCAATAATTATGCTTCAGCGAAGCCGCTTTCAACAAGAGCTACAAGAGCATTTACTGCCTGTTCTTCATCAACGCCACCTGCGATGATGCGGATTTCGGTATCACCCATAATACCAAGAGAGAGAACACCGAGAAGGCTCTTGGCATTTACTCTTCTTTCTTCTTTCTCAAGCCAAATTGAAGACTTGAATTCGTTTGCTTTCTGAATAAAGAAAGTTGCGGGGCGAGCATGAAGACCAACCTGATTTTTAACTGTTACATCTTTAACGTACATAATAATTCTCCCACATTCAAAATATATTTCTAACTTGTTTACAGCAGAAAATTCCACTTATCACTTACTATATTATACCACCAAATTGATTTTAGTCAACGAAAAAAAGCTAACCTTTCCCTCAAAAACCAATAATTCGGTTGTAATACTAAACAAAAGAAAATATAAAAGCTCTGTTTTGTGCAAAATAACTACAAATGTAGATGGTTATTATTAAATATAAACAATTATTTATTTCGTATTCAATAATTCATCTAAAAATGCTTTTTCTTTTTTGCTCAATTCTGCTTTTTCGAGAAGCTCGGGTCTACGCTCCAATGTTCTTTCTATTGACCTTTCACGCTGCCATTTTTTTATGTTAGCATGATGACCTGAGGATAACACCTCCGGCACTTCCATATTATGCCAGACAGGCGGTTTTGTGTATTGAGGGTATTCGAGAAGGGAAGAATAGTGGCTCTCCCCCATAAAGCCCTCGGGCTCGGAAAGAACACCGGGAAGCATACGGGCAACTGCATCTGCAAGAATCATTGCAGGCATTTCGCCACCGGTAACGACGTAGTCACCGATAGATATTTCTTCATCAACAATTTCGTCGATTACTCTCTGGTCTACACCCTCATATCTACCACAAAGAATTGCGATATTAGGAAGCGATGCCAGCTCCTTTACACGCTCCTGTGTAAGAGTTTTGCCGCAGGGTGACATATAAATAAAATGAGGTCTTTCCTCGGCTTGTGAGCATACGTTCATAAAGCAATCGTATATAGGCTGAGCCATCATAAGCATACCTGCACCACCACCATAAGGTGTATCGTCAACCTGATTATGACGGTTTACTGCAAAATCACGTATCTGGTGAAAGTTAATTTCAACCTTACCTGCATTTCTAGCTCTGCCGATTATACTTTCACTCATTACTGCTTCACACATCTGAGGAAATAAAGTTAAAATATCAATTCTCATCAAAAAGCCCCCTGAGCGGACGGATATAAACCTTATCCTCTGCTACGTCACATTTAATAACAACGTCTTTAATTGCGGGTACGAGCACCTCTTTATCATCGGGGGTTTTCACGTACCATATATCGTTTGCAGGGTATGATTCAACGTCTTTAAGCTCACCATAACAAATAGAATTATCATCGGCATCAATAACCTGACAACCAATTAACTCACTTACAAACCATTTGCCATCGGGAAGCCTTACGTCACTTCGTTTCATATAAAGCACCGTATTTTTAAGCCTTTGAGCAGCCTCAACGGTATCAACGCCCTCAAGCTTTAACACGGCAACATTGCCGTGAGGTCTGCAAGAAACAACCTTCACAGCTTTGTTACCTTTATCATCAAAATAAAGATTTTTAAATTTTTTCACAAACTCGGGTGAATCGCACCAAGGATTAAGACGCACCTCGCCTTTTATACCGTGAGTGCTGACAATCTGCCCGATTTCAAGATATTCTTTAATCATAAATTTAATAAAAAATGGGCTGAAACCAGCCCATTTTCCTTTCTTAGTCGATATCGACCTGCACCTTAACATCTTTGCGGATAGCTGCGGCACGCATAACTGTACGAATTGCTTTTGCAATTCTGCCCTGCTTACCGATAACTCTACCCATATCGTCGGGTCCGACGTGAAGATGATAAACAACTACACCCTCTTCGTTGGGCTCGTCAACAGTGACCTCGACTGCGTCGGGGGCATCTACGAGGCCCTTTGCGACTGTTTCGAGTAATTCTTTCATCGTGGTCACCTAATTACTTAATGATGTTTTCTTTTTTAAGAAGGTCACGAACTGTATCTGTGGGCTGAGCACCGTTCTGAATCCATTTTGTAACCTTTTCTGCATCGATTTTGATTTCTGCAGGATTGCTGATGGGGTTATAGTAACCAACCTCTTCGATGAAGCGGCCGTCACGAGGATAACGTGAATCAGCTACAACTACACGATAGAAAGGTGCTTTCTTTGCGCCCATACGGCGAAGACGAATTTTTACTGCCATTTTAATTACCTCCGAAAAGTAAAATA
>JAZUBO010000011.1:0-35894 GCA_045638585.1 Acutalibacteraceae bacterium
GATTAGATTTCCCATAACTTAAGTTAGTAAGACCCCTCAAGGACTATGAGGTTGATAGGCTGCGTGTGTAAGCATGGTGACATGTTCAGCTAAGCAGTACTAATAGGTCGAGGGCTTGACCATTTCGTTTGTTTCTTCGCTAATCTTTATTCAGTTTTCAGGGTATATGCCTTGTACACAGGAGTTATTCGCACCTTTAGCTCAGTTGGTAGAGCACCTGACTCTTAATCAGGGTGTCCAGGGTTCGAGTCCCTGAAGGTGCACCATATTCCTTGAAACGTTCCACGTTCATATGTGGCCCGTTGGTCAAGTGGCCTAAGACTCCGGCCTCTCACGCCGGCAACACGAGTTCGAATCTCGTACGGGTCACCATTTTAAAAGCTTTTAACGGTTCAAGCCGTTAATATATAGTCGGTGTTGATGGCGTTGAGGGTCCACCCGTTCCCATCCCGAACACGGTAGTTAAGCTCAACAGCGCCGAAGATACTTAGTGGGAAGCCGCTTGGGAAAATAGGGCGATGCCGACACAAACACCGGATGTTTCATCCGGTTATATGCCTTCTTAGCTCAGTCGGTAGAGCACCTGGCTGTTAACCAGGGTGTCGTTGGTTCGAGTCCATCAGGAGGCGCCAGAAAAAGAAAGACAAGTCGAAAGACTTGTCTTTTCTTTTTCAATGAAATTCGCCTGACGGCGAGTAAAATATCTTCGATATGAAATACACTTCGTGTATGAAATATGCTAACGCATATGATTATTAAGGTGAATTTTATTTCATATTTTGTTAAGACAAAATATTTCATAATCGAAAGATTATTTCATATTGTGTAGCAATATTTCACTAAATATGTTAAAATAATTATGGTGATAGATATGAAAGAGAATAAGCTCGTAGATTTATCAATGGATTTTGCGGTAAAAATAATGAAAAACTGTGAAAATATAAAGGGACATTATTCAATAGTTAATCAATTAGAGCGTTCAGGCACAAGTATCGGTGCAAATATTCGCGAAGCAAATTATGCACAGGGTAAAAAGGATTTTATTTCAAAGCTTCAGATTGCCTTAAAAGAGTGCTATGAAACTGAATATTGGATTGAATTACTTGTAAAAGCAGATATTTTAGATAAAGATGTTGCTAAAGATTTATATAATCAATGCGGTACAATCAGAAGATTATTAATTGCATCCATCACCACCGCCAAGGAGAATTTAAAATGAATAGTGCATTTGATAAGTATAATTTTACTATCCGTGTTACAGGAATTTTGATAGAAGAAGATAAAATTTTATTAGTCAAACAAAAAGTTAATGATACAAGAAACTGGTCTTTGCCCGGTGGAAAATTAGAACAAGGAGAAACTCTTGAACAGGGTATTGTTCGGGAAATAAAAGAAGAAACAGGTCTTGAAGTTGAAATATTAAAAATGCTTTATATTTGCGATGTTTCTGCTACAGATAATACGTTGTTACACATATCATTTTTGTTAATAAGGAAAAATGGTACACTTTCTAAACCAAATAATGAATTTGAAAATAATCCCATATATGATGTGTGTTTTATATCTATTGATGATTTGATTAATTTGGGTTTTAGTGAAAGATTTGTTGAAATAATAAATAATAACTTTCCTGATGCAGGAAGTTATATAGGTGACAAAAGAAATCTCGGTTTATAAAATTGCATAATGTAAATCAATGTTTTGAAAACTGCAGATAATAACGAATGCACAACAGATGTTTTTGCTGTTTTCGGTATTGCTTAGTTATTGTGAAACATCATTTATAATATATTAAAAAGAAAAAATACAAGGGTGAGAAAATGGAAAATAAAGGCACTTTAAAAATAATGTTTATCCGTCATGCTGAAACCAATTACAATGATTGGGAGGGGCGTGACCCCAGCGACGGTGAGTTAACATCTAACGGGGAATTGCAATGTAAGGAGCTTGGCGAAAAGCTTAAAAATGTGAAAATAGACGGGTATATAACAAGCTCCTTGTTGAGAGCTTTTAAAACAGCCACAGGTGTTTGCAAGGCAAAGGAAAACAAGCCTATGCTTGAAATTTGCCCGGAGCTTATTGAGTGCGGTTGTACGCCAGGCTACTATGGTTGTAGTCTTGAGAAGCTTTCATCATATTATGAAAATGCGAAAATGTGCCCGAATCTTTTCGGAGGCGAAAAATATGATTTCGGTTGCGAAAGCATAGAGGATAATAATTTAAGAGCACAAAAAATTATTGACTACATACAGAAAAGATTTACTTTCGGTGATTGCGTTGCGGTATTCAGTCATCACGGAATGCTTGAGTATCTTATCCCAACTGCTCTTGGAATCAAAACCCGTGATTTTTTCTTTGCTTTGGATAATATATCAATAACAACCGTAGAAATTTGTGCTGACGGCAATAGAATTTTGCGAGACGTTAATAAATAATAAAATTTTAATCAATGGTGGTTAAATGAACATTTTTAAATCAAACAAAAAAGAAAACAATAAAGCCTTTGCTGTTTGCGGGATTGTTGAGATAGACGGGAAGATTTTGCTTGTTCGCCACACATACGGCACGGCTAAAGACAGAATTTTATTGCCCGGTGGATATGTAAAAGAAAATGAGTTACCTACACTTGCCGTTGCCCGCGAAATTTTCGAAGAAACGGGTGTGGGTTGCAAATCAAACGAGCTTTATTCAATGCAGTTCAAATCTGAACAATGGTGTGCAGTTTTTACTATGGAGTATGTATCAGGGAAGCCTGAATCTGACGGCTACGAAAACAGCGAGGTTTTACTTTTAACAGTTGAAGAAGCACTCAACCGAGATGATTTAACAAATATGTCCCGAGAAATTTTGAATTCATATAAAGAAAGCAAAAGTGGTCTCAAAAAAGGCGACTATATAGCAAAAGATCGTACAGAAAATGATTATGTGATATTTGGTGTTTGATTTATGAAAATATTTCTTGAAATTTTTATAACTATTACGATAACAATTATCATTAAAGGGCTCTTAAAAATGATGAGCAAAACTGAAAGAGAACAAAAAGGCTTAGTAAGATTACCGAAACTCTTTTTTGTTGTGGGTGCTTCGGAAGCAGTACTTTTCTTAATATTTGCTATAATCACTTTTTACGAAAAAGAACCAGCATGGGTTACTATTCTTTTTCTTTCGTTTGTACTTTTAGGTATGTGTCTTGTTATAGCATATGTTAATTGTAGAATCTACTACGATGAGGATGGCTTCGTAAGTAAAAACTTTTTTGGTTTTAAAAAAAGGGCTTCTTACAAAGATATTACCGGTATGAGAAAAACTGTAGAAGATGTATACGTTTTTATCGGGGCAAAGAAGGTTGCTCTCAGCAAAATTTCTACAGGCTGCCATGAATTTATTTATTTTTTCTCAAAGAAGTACAGAGAATTGCACAATGGCAAACAAATTCCTATAATAAAACAAAATAATAAAGATATATTTAGAGGTAATGTTAATGACCCTGGGAGCATAATTGTTGCATATGTTTTTATAGTTCTTATTGCATTAGTTGGTGTAGGTATAGCAGTATACGTTGTTCATTTTGATACAGATACCATTGATGATACAATAAAGCAGACCGTAAAATTCGTTTCGTGCGAAGAAGAAATCGATGGAGAAATAAGATTAACTACAGTAAATGGTGACGTTTATAAAATTGCGTACACAGATGAACAGTTTAATGTAGAAAACATAAAAGAATATTGCGATGGAAAAACATCTTTGGTAACTTATTCTAAAGAAGTAAATCCGAAATATGAGAAAGACTATTTTTCAATAAAAGCGATTATGCTCGAGGGAGAATACATCTTAAGCTTTGAGGATAACGCAAGATTACACAAGCAAGAAGAAAAAATTTACATAGGTATTGCAATATTTATATCTGTTCTTACGACTTTGTTTATCATAAGCTCTGTTATAGTAGCGAGAAATCCTCAAAAATACGGCAGAAAAGTTGTGCAATTGTTTTTCAAAGATGGATACGTTAAATATTAATAGAGTAAAAAATTTTTGGTATAAATGTTAGTGTTTATATAAAGTACAATTAAATCACCATCAGGAGAGTTATTATGAACAAAAGAAAAATTGCTGTAACAGTTTTAATTATTGTAGCGATTATCGGTTTAATTGGTTACTATTTTGTTGACGTTTTTTATTTTAAAACGCCTTACGATGAAAACATATTCCGTATAATTTCAACTGTTTGTGTATTAATTGCTACTTTAATAAGAGTGCATCGCGGAACAGAAAGAGTTAATCTTGATTTTTATGAGAAATTTTATGAAAAAGAGATTAGCTACGCCTTTAATAACAAGCCCTTGCAAAAAAAGAAGCTTTTATGTGCTTGCCGTTTATATAATGAATCAAATTACAGAAAAGCGCTTAAATATCTTTTTCAGCTTCTTAAAGAGGCGGAATTCGATCGCGATACCGCAGCGGTATTATTGTTTATTGCCTTATGTTATACCGATGTAGGAGCAACTGAAGAAGCAATTAAGGTTTATTATGATTTATTTAAGATAGACTCAAACAATGCTACGGCTCATAGCAATATAGGTCTTTTACATACGAAAATGGGTGATTTTGAATCAGCTTTAATGCATTACAATAAATCAATTGAAATTAAGCCTGACAATTATTATGCATATTCTAACCGTGCAAGTTATTATTTCAGAACAGAAGATTTTGATAGTGCTATTGAAGATGCAAAGAAAGCCCTTGAATTAAAAAACAACGGTGTAGAAGCCGCCTCATTGCTTACCATTATATATGCATTACAAGGTGACGAGGAAAACAAAAATAAATATTATCATATTGCAGTAACCTCAGGCAAATCCCCCGATGATATTAATGAAGCAATAAAATATTATTCAGAAGAGTGCTTCACCCCCTCGGAAGAGGACTGCGACGACGAAGAGTTATTCAATTAGTCAGAAAATTAGATTTTAAAAATATAAAAGGTGGAATTGTAATGGGAAAGTTTCAAGAAAAATTAGTATTAGACGGATATTGTGACAGTCGTGGTGCAGGCTTTTGTGCAACTGCAACTCAACTTCCCAATGGAGAGTATGGAATGGTTGTATTATGTGTAAAAGGTAACAACCTTAATTTATATGATATTGATATGAAGAGTAATATTGGTGAGTTGCTTTATACAGTGGAATTAAAAAATATTGAAAATTTAAAAATAAGAGCCTATTTTTTTAGTCAGGTATTGAAGTTTGATTACAAAGGAAGTAGGTTTTCGTTTACAAATTTCCTTGGAGTAAAACCCTCATTAAAGGTTATAGAAGAAGAAAAAAATAGTAAATAATCAAAAGACCAGAAACCCTGATTCAAGGTTTCTGGTCTTTTTGGTATATTTCTTATCAGATATCAAATTTATCTATATCATACTTTGTGCAGGGGTAGTTTGCAACGCCGTTTTCATCGGGGAAGGGTGAAAGGTTGTCGTTTTCATACATCTTTCTGTCTTCTTCCTTTGAGAAATCGGGGATTCTATATTCAGCACCGTTGTGAAGGCTACTTCTCCAGCCGAGAATTGCAACTGCAGACATAGCACATGAACGATAAGCGTTAAAGTAAGGCTGTCTGCCTTCAAGAATACAGCTAAGGAATTCGTGAGAAACGAAGTAGTCACCGCCTGAGTGACCGCACTGTCTTGCCTTATCCTTATCGAAGGGGAAGCCGACTGTAGTAACGCATTCTTTTTCGCAGCCCTCGGGGATTTCCCAATCGTTATAGCAAACGCGAACCTTGCCTTCGTCACCTCTTACAGTTTCAGCACTACCCTTAGCACAAGCAAATCTGTACCAGTTGCCGTGGCCACCGAATTTTGCCCAGCCTGTAATTCTTGCAACTGCACCGCGACTCATAGTGCAAAGCATAATAGAAGCAACGTCTTTAATAGGCTCGCCCTCGCGTTCCTGACGCATACCGTCAGTATAAATGCTTCTTGCGTTAACAGAAACGGGGATATCGTTTGTAACTCTCATAAGAGGAGCAAATGAGTGGCTGAGATAGAAGCCTGAAGGCATAAGCGCTCTCCAATGAGTTGTTGTGGGTGTGTAATGAACGTACTCTTCGTGGCTCATAGGATGAACGTATTCACCCTCGCAGTAAAGAGCTTCACCGAGTGTACCGCTCTGATAGATTTCAGTAAGCTTGCTTGTAACTGCAAAGTAAGCATAGTTTTCAGCAAGCATATAAATAGCACCGCTTTTTTCACTTGCGCGGCAGATAGCAACACACTCTGCCATAGTAACTGCAGGCATTGTTTCACTTAAAACGTGAATACCCTTTTCGAGAGCAATAACCGCATATTTTGCGTGCTGGTGGAAGAAGTTTGTAAGCACAACTGCATCTAAACCGCTATCAATAAATTCATCAAAATCTGTAAAGAATTTTGTTTCCTCACAGCAGTATTTTTTAATACCCTCGTAAGTGCTTTCGTCATAGTCGCAAACTGCACTTATATATGCTTTTTCGGTAAGAGTAAGACCCTGCGCGATACCGCAGCCTCTTCTTGCACCGAAAATACCAACTCTTAATTTTTTATCCATATGAGCGTCCTCCTTGGAGATAGTTTTTTCTGAATTGAAAAAATGGTTTTACTAACCTTTTCAATATTACAACTGTTTTTCGTTACAGTCAAGTATTTGCATTGATTTTGACGGTAAAATATAGTATAATTTTTTCAATTTTAAAAAGCTGATTTTCGAAGTGGCTACAGTTGATATCGAAAAAGCAGTAGATATAATAATGGAGCATATAGAAGATTAAATGGACAAGAAAAAAGTTATTATAATTATCGTAACGGGTATTGCAATTCTCACCGCGGGTATTGTTTGTAAGCAACAGTTTTTCTTAATGATACCCTTGTTTGTTTCGCTTTTCGTTATGAGCTTTCAGTCGGAAGCAAACAGAATAGGTGTTTTAATCGGTGCAGGTAATGCTCTTCTTTATACGGCAACCTATATTATTATGGGTGTTTATGCTTCGGCGGCTTCGGCTTTGCTTTTCAGCTTCCCCATACAGCTGATGACCTTTTTCAGTTGGCGGAAAAGGGCGTATAAGAAGACGGTAATGTTCAAGAAAATGACGACCAAACAGAGAATTATTTTTACCGTTAGTTTGTTGTCATTATGGGCAATAGTTGCAGGCGTATTTTATTATCTTAAATATGAATACGCACTCTTTGACAGCCTTACATTTTTATTCGGGTTTATTGTGCCCATACTTACAATGTTGGCATATATTGAATACACTTATTTATGGATTGCGCAGGCGGTTGTAGGTCTTTTTCTCAATATTCAGATGGTAATGAATGATTACAGTCAGGTTACGTATCTTATCTACGGTGTGTATGCACTTTACTGTGTAATTCTGGCGTTTATTAATGTACATAAATTCTACAAGGAACAACAAAAAATGTAACGCCTTTTTGCGCATTTCACGATTTTCTGCCCTCGACGTATCTCGATACGCCTTCGCGACAGAGAAATCGCAAACTGCATCAAAAAATCGTCACATTTTGGCTATAGGTAACGCCTTTTTGTGCATTTCACGATTTTCTGACCAACTAGACATACTTGCGTTTATTTAATTTTCAAAAAATAAAGAAAAGGGATCGTATGAATATTCATTTTCACATAAGAAAATTCAGATACAGAAATCTTAAAAAATTAGATAATTATTTGGCTTTTGTAGCAGATGAAAGCAATTATATTCATTCAAAAGAGTTTAGAATTCTTGATTCAGAGTTGAAAGAGCAAGCACAGGAAGAAAATTTATTTTTGTATCTTACTGAATATGATAAAATAAAAGAAAGATATAAAATAACCGGAATAGATAATATTGTTAATGATTTCGAAAAAGCTGTTGCCATTATGCAATGGTTAACCGAAAATACATATTATCTGGGTATGAGCTTCAAAATACTTCCGGATGATACTTTGAAAAAATTGAAATATTCTTTCCGAAAAGGTTTTTCAGGAGCAATAAATTGTAGGGATAAAGCCATAATTTTAACAGATTTGTTAATTGCTCACGGAATAAAAGCGTATCCTATAATGCTTAATAATATTACAAAAACCGAGTGCCATTTTGTTACCCACGTTTACTGTAAGGAGCTTGAAAAATGGGTGGTGCTTGACCCGTCTTTCAATACTCATTTTACTGATGAAAACAATCGTATTTTAAACATTTTTGAACTTAGAGAATATAAAATCAATGGAAAGGAACCATTGGCTAACGGATATTCTTTTAACGGGACACAAAAAGCAAAGGATATTTATCTTAAATATTTTATCGGCAACGGTCTCGCACGAATTTCAACCTGGAAAGATAATTCAAACCACAAAAGAAAGTCTGGAAATTTAGGAAAAAGAAAGTGTTTTGATTATAAATTACCGGATGAAAAAATTTAAAATCGTTTCTTGCGGAGAGCTTTTATGAATTATAAAAAATTACCAAAAATGATTTTGTTTGATGTTGGCGGAACACTTTTTGACGATACGAAATGTATACCCTTTGATGGGCTTTCTCATCTTCGTCTTGCGGCAGAAAACCCTGACATAACTGACAATGGAACCCTTGAAAAGCTTTGGGATGAATATATGAATGAGGTTGGCTCAGGTGCAAAATCGAAGTCTGGAAATACATTGGATTTTCCGCTATCCGCGCCCATAAAATACGTTACAATGAAAACGGGTCTTCGTTTTAAAATCTCAATGGCAGAGCAGGAAGAGATTTTTGACCGATATAATTCTGAAAGAGTAGTAATAACCGGTGCTCAAGAGCTTTTGAAAACGTTGAATGATTTAAAAATTCGTTCGGCGGTTATAAGTAATAACGCTATGAGCGGTGAAAGCTTAAGCCTTGCAATTAAACGATGGATTCCGTCATCAAAAATGGAGTTTTGCCTTACAAGTGCAGATTTGCTTCTAGCGAAGCCCTATAAGGAAATATTCCTTTGTGCTGCAAATTATGCAAGCGTTTCTGCTGAAAATTGTTGGTATTGCGGCGATAGCAAATCAGCCGATGTTGACGGAGCTTTTAACAGCGGTATGACTCCCGTTTTACTTGACCAATCAATGGCGGAGCCTTTTGAAATGAAAGAGAATGATAATGGAAAACAGTATCTTGTTGTTAATAATTGGAGTGTTTTGAGAACTCATTTAATTTATTTGACACAATAAAAAACTCAAGGTCTGCGATAGCATTATGCTGTCGCAGACCCTTTATCTTATTTATGATTCTTAATATAATATTTATAGAATTTTACACAGTTTGCAACTTCCTCAACGCCTATGCTTTCGTTTGCGGCGTGCATAGCGGCAAGCTGAGCATTGCTCATTTTAATGGGGCAGAAGCGTAAGCAGTTATCTGCAACATCTTCGTAATGACGGCAGTCTGTACCGCCAGTCATAAGATAGGGGATAACGCCTGCATCGGGGTAGCATTCGTTAAGACATTTCTTAAGATAAGTAAACTCTTCACCTTTGTAATCAACTGTGTTTGAAGCGTTTCTTGCGTGAATGATTTCAAATTCAAGGTCGTATTTATCTGCATATTTTTTAAGCACCGCAAGAGATTCTTCAACGTTCTGATGGGGTGATGTACGAAGATTACATACGATATACGCTTCAGAGGGGATAACGTTAGGTGTATGAGAGCCTTCAGCCATTGTGCAGCAGAAGGTTGTTTTTACAAAGGCATTACACATAGGTGAAACCATAGGAAGAACCTTTGTAAGCAAGCCCTTGAAAAGCCACATATTACCGAGCACCATACGAAGCGGGAAGCCTAAATAGGGAGCAGCTTCGTCAAGCATAGCATAAACTGCTCCTGAAATTTCTGCTTTAAAGGGTTTATCCTTTTCAATATCTGCAACGAATTTTGAAAGTCTTGCAAGAGGTGTGTTGCTCTTGGGTGTTGATGAGTGACCGCCCTTACCCTTTGCAATAACCTTAAGGTCAATGTAACCCTTTTCAAGAAGACCGATAGCGGCACACCAGCCCTTCATTGTTGGAAGCTGGTCTTTAAGAATAGCACCGCCCTCATCCATCGCAACGTCAAGATGAACGCCCTGCTCTTTTAAATAGTTAACGAGCTTGGGAGCACCGTCGCCTGAAATTTCTTCGTCAACTGCGGTTGCAAGATAGATATCGCAAGGCGGCTCATAGCCTTCTGCAAGTAATTCTTCAATAGCCTGAAACTCTGAAAATACTGTTGATTTACAGTCCATAGCACCTCTACCGTGGATGTTACCGTCACAGATTTCACCTGAGAAGGGGTCTTTTTCCCAGTTGGGCTCGTCTGCTGTAACAACGTCCTGATGACCCATAAGTAAAAGACCGTTTCTTTTGGAATCTTTACCCTTCCAACGGAAAAGAAGGTTGCCCTCAATTTCAGTTTTCTCAAGCTTTGAGAAAATAAGAGGGAAGTTTTCTTCCATAACCTTATGTAATTTATAAAATTCTGTAAGGTCGGTGTTTCCTCTTAAAGAAATTGTGGGGACTTGCACCATTTTAGAAAGCTTCTGAGCATAATCATCTGCCTCTTCTTTAGTGGGGTTAATAGCAGGTTTGTTTGTGTTTTCTTTAGCCTTGATTTTAACTGCTTTTAATGCGGCAACCACAATTAAAAGAATTAAAATTGCTAAAACCGCAAGTAAAGCGAAGCCTAAATACTTCATAGAATCATAACCTTTCGGAAAAATTATTTAAAGAAATTATACCACGGAAAAAGAAGCGTTGCAAGTAATATTGCATATAAAAAAGTAAGACGCGGAAAGCACCTTACTTTTACTATTTTTATTGAGTTTTTATCAATCGTAATATTCAATTGTATAAATGTTTTCTGTGCTTGCAGGAAGTAAGCAAGTTTTTGATGCCCTTATTTTTTCAAGATTCAAGGGTCTTGAATCTGATGAAAGCATTGCACCGTCAATTCTTGAATTTTCAGGAATTGTAATTTCTTTAAGATATGGGTTACCGCAAAACGTGTTTGCATCAAAGCTTATAGGCTTATCCGCAGGGAAGGTAAAGCTTGTATCTGTTTTTGCCGCGGGGTAAAATGCATTTAAAAAGCTGATATTATTGCTTGTAAACGAAGAAGAATAATACAATACACCGTTTGTTGCGGTGAAGCTGGTGTTACCCTCTGCAACAGAAAATGAAGAGAGCTTTGAACAGCTTCGGAAGTTAGGTGTGGCAACAGACCTAACCTTTGAAGAAAGGGTTATTGATTCAACGTAATTGTTATTGAAAAAGGCATTTTTCTCAATTTTGCGAACGTTATCGGGCATGGTGTAATCAGCCTGTGATTTTGCAATAGGGTACCAGATAAGAGAAATTTCAGAAGATGTGTTTACAAAAACAACACCGTCGATTGAAAACATTCGTGACATTGTAGGTGAATACATCGAGTTGATATATTCACCGAAGCTTACAGAGCTTATTTTAGGACAGCTTGAAAACAAAGTGCCGAAAGAATAAGAGTAGCTTGTAGAGCCGTCACCGTTAACAAAATAATTATTCGTTTCAAAGGGGAATGTTACCGAGGTAAGATTAGAAAGTGAATTGAAAACGGTAGTGTTTGCGGGAAGATAGAATTTTTCGCTACCCGATGAGGAGCCCTCGAAAACAATTGATGTAATATTGCTTTTGCTTGAAAAAACGTTACTACCGAGATAAGAAACTTTTTTTCCGTCTATTTCAGAGGGAACTGTTACAACTGAATCGTTACCGTTATATGAGAGAAGCTTTACAGCACCGTTTACTATTGTGTAGGTAAAGCCGTTGCTTTCCTTTGGTGCTGTGGTTTCAACGGAATCGGTAGTTGTAACGGGCTTTGAAGTATCTGTTTGTACCTGGGTAGATGCCTCTTCAGAAGGATTATCGGGTGAGGATGTGCTGTCGGTGTTTTCGTCTGTGGCAGGATTTGTTGCCGACGGCTCAGTTGTATGCTCTGAATCACTTGTTTCAGAGTCGGTTGGATTGTTTTCGGTAGTGGTTTTTGAGTCGTTTTTATTAAAAAGCTTATCTAAAAAGGCTTGTTTTTCTGTTGTAGAAACGGGTTGGGGCTTTGTAACTGTAATTTTATCGAAAACCTGTTCACCGTTTTCATCGGTAACAAATTCACCAGAGTTGTCGGTAACGGGTACGATTTCAGTTTTAGTTACAATTGTTGTGCTTTCGGTTTGCAAATCAGGGTTTGAAACGAAGTGCTTTAAAACAACAGCACTTATTCCGGCTATTAAAACAACAGCAAAACAAATCAAAACGCGTATAAGCAGCTTTTTGTTTGCGGTAAAATTTTTAATCAAAATATGAGCCTCCGTAGTGTAAAAGACAATATAGTTTATAGTGCCATTGTACAATATTTTCACGACACAATTATTACAAGAATATAAATTTTTATATGTATTGTCAAGTTTTTTTACGTTTTATTAAAAATATGCTTTAAAAGAGTATCGTTTTTTTGTTATAGGTAAAATTTTTCTATATACTTTAATTGACTACATTATATAATTTTGATACAATAGACGAAGTTTTTATTTCTAAAAAAAGTGTTTAGGAGCGTTTTTATGGAACGTGAAAAATTAGGTAGCCGATTAGGTTTTATTCTTTTAAGTGCCGGTTGTGCTATCGGTGTGGGTAACGTTTGGAAATTTCCTTGGATGGCAGGTCAATACGGTGGCGGTGCATTCGTGCTTATTTATCTTATTTTCCTTGTTATTTTAGGCTTACCCGTTATGACAATGGAGTTTTCTTTAGGTCGTGCTTCTCAAAGCAGCCCCGTAAAGCTTTACCAGAAGCTTGAAAAGCCCGGTCAGAAATGGCATCTTCACGGATATGCAGCCCTTATAGCAAACTTCTTGCTTATGATGTTTTATACCTCTGTTACAGGCTGGATTTTCCACTATTTCATAAGTTTTGTAACGGGTAAAATGACGGGTATCACAAACGAGCAGTCACAAAGCTTATTTGGTGCTATGCTTAGTAGCCCCGCAATTACCGTAGGCTTTATGGCACTGGTCGTTGTTTTAGGATTTTTAATTCTTTCCGTCGGTCTTCAGAACGGTGTTGAAAGAGTTACAAAGTATATGATGATAGCTTTACTGTTTCTTATGATAGTTCTTGCGGTAAACAGCTTCACCTTACCCGGTGCAAAAGAGGGACTTACCTTCTATTTGAAGCCCGATTTATCAAAAATTGACGGTAACGTTATCGTGGGAGCAATGAATCAGGCATTCTTCACCCTGAGTTTAGGTATCGGCTCAATGGCGATTTTCGGCAGCTATATCGGAAAAGAGCGTTCTCTTATGGGTGAGTCTAAAAATATTCTCATTCTTGATACGTTCGTTGCAATTGTTGCAGGTCTTATTATTTTCCCTGCTTGCTTTACCTTTGATGTAGAGCCGGGTGCGGGTCCGTCACTTTTATTTGTTGCCATGGCAAAGGTTTTCAACAATATGGCAGGTGGCAGATGGTGGGGCTCTCTGTTCTTTATGTTTATGGTTTTCGCGGCAATGTCAACAATAATTGCTGTTTTCGAAAACATACTTGCCTGTGTTCGTGAGCTTACAGGCTGGGGAAGAAAAAAAGCATGTGTTATCTGCGGAATAGCAATTTTAATTCTTTCCGTTCCTTGCGCTTTAGGCTTTAACCTCTGGTCAGGCTTCGTGCCCTTTGCTTCAGGCTCTTCAGTTCTTGATTTAGAGGATTTCCTTGTAAGCAACTGCTTCCTTCCTTTAGGTGCTCTTTGCTACGTTCTTTTCTGTGTAACCAAAAAGGGTTGGGGCTTTAAAAGCTTTATGGAAGAAGCAAATACAGGTGAAGGCTTAAAAATTCAAAAATGGATGAAGCCTTATATGACCTTCGTTTTACCTGCAATTATTATTTTCGTTTTCATTATCGGCATTATCAATTTCCAGTTTGCTGATGGTTTTACTATTTTAGGTTGGATAAAGGGTTTGGTGTGAAAAATGGATATTAAAGAAATTCTTGCTTACGGCTTTAGCCTTTTAGGCTTGGCTTCAATGATTACCGCTTCTCTTATCAAGGGAAAAAATATGAAGAAAATATTGGTTTTCGTTTTTGGCGGAAATCTTTTCGTAGCCATCAGCTACTTTTTGGATGGTAGCGGTCTCAATGGTGCGGCATCCTGCGTTTTAGGCTGTATCGTTACCTTGATTAACTATACCTTTGAATCAAAAAGCAAGCCCGTACCCAAATGGCTTGCGGTAATATATGGCGTGGCGTTCACGGTGGTAAACCTTGTTGTAAGCAAAGGCTTTTCATTGCTTGGTCTTCTTGCAATTGTTGCTTGTCTTATGTTTGTTATGTGCATCGGTCAGAAAAACGGTGCAAAATACAGAATATGGACTATTGTTAATATGAGCCTCTGGGTTATATACGATATTCTTTCGGGTGCTTATAGTGTGCTTCCGTCACATATTCCCCAGCTTATCTTCCCCATCGTAGGCGTATTCGTTCACGATATTAAAAAGAAGAAAAAAGAAGAAATCACAAAGTAAAAAATAATCAAAAAAGGACGAAGTATTATGGCTGAAAAAGTAATTCTCATTCTTGTAGACGGTATGAGACCCGACGGTATGATGCAATGTGGCAACCCCTTTGCACAAAAGCTTGTTGACGAAAGCTCTTATTCTTTAAAGGCGCAAACGGTTATGCCATCTGTTACACTTCCTTGTCATATGTCACTCTTTCATAGTGTAGACCCCGAAAGACACGGTATTACAACAAACACCTATATCCCTCAGGTAAGACCTATTAAGGGTATGTTTGACCAGTTTGACGATTACGACAAAAAATGCGCATTTTTCTACACCTGGGAAGAGCTTCGCGACTTAGGTCGTCCTGACAATATTCATACTGCTTTATGCATAAACCAGCATAAGCAGAGTGACACGGACATTAAAATTACAGATGCTGCCATTAAATACATAAACCAAGAAAGCCCTGACTTTTTATTCCTTTATTTAGGTGAAACAGACGAGGTTGGCGGTCACGATTGCGGTTGGATGAGTGAGCAGTATATGAAGAGTGTAAGCAAGGCTCTTTCTTGTGTTGAAAACCTTAAAAACAGCATTTCTGATGATTATACAATTGTTCTTCTTGCCGACCATGGCGGTCACGACAGAAGCCACGGCTCTGAATGCCCTGAAGATATGACAATTCCTGTATTATTCTGCGGTAAGACCTTTGAAAAAGGTAAAGAGCTTGCAGACGTTTCCATTAAAGACGTTGCAGTTACAATTGCAAAGCTTCTTGATGTGCCTACCGTAAAAGAATGGGAAGGAAAAGCACTTGTTTAATAGGCGGAAAAGACTATTTTAAAATCTGATTTTTAAGGTGATTTTATGAAACTTTCTTCTACAACAGACCATCTTCAAAAGGCTTTCGGTCTTGAAAAATCAGTTGAAATTTTAGCTGCCGTAGGCTACGATGCAATAGATTTTTCACAGTTTGATAAATCTATTTATGAAGCAGATTTCGGCAAGGATTATTATACCGAAATCAGAAAATTAGCTGAAAGTAAAGGCGTTTATTTTAACCAGTCACACGCTCCCTTTGCATCATCCTTCCAGGATGAAGAAAAGACTGAAAAGCGTTTTGGAGAAATCGTTGAAGCAATAAAAAGAGCATCTTATTTAGGTGTTGAAAGCATTATCGTTCACCCTTGTCAGCACCTTGAATATGCTAAAGAGGGTAATCCCGAAAGGCTTTTTGAGTACAATATGGAATTTTACAAAAAGCTTATTCCTTATTGTGAGGAATACGAAATAAAGGTTGCTGTTGAAAATATGTGGCAGTATACCGGTTATATCAACCACTCAACCTGCTCAAGACCCGATGAATTTATAAGATATATTGACGAGCTTAACAACGACTGTTTTGTTGCTTGTCTTGATATCGGTCACGCTGCTCTTGTAAGAGAAGACCCCGATGAATTTATCAAAAAATTAGGTAATAAACGCCTTAAATGTCTTCACGTTCACGATGTTGACGGCACAAACGATTCTCACACGCTTCCTTATTACGGCAAAATCAATTGGGAAAAGGTTATGAAAGCCCTTGCCGAAATTGATTATAAAGGCGATTTGACCTTTGAGTCTGACGATGGCTTTATGGGTGGAAAGCCTGAAGCGCTTTTACCTGAATGTGCTATGTTTATGGCGAAAACAGGTAGACATCTTGTTTCTCTTTTCGAAGGCTTCAAGAAATAAATCCGTTCAGCTTTAATTGATACAAAAAATAAACTGTTGCAGTTCATTTTGCGAACTGCAACAGTTTTACTTTTATGAAGATATAAAATTATTCACCAAGAAAATATCTGCCGTAAGCATCTGCTGCTTTAAGTGCGGCACAAACCTTTTCGGGTGTAACCTCAAAGGGCATATTGTGTAAGGTGTCACCCTCTGCGCAAGCTGCAGTAGCAACTGCCATAAGCTTTTCGTCTGTAGGCTCTGTGATGCCTAATTCCTTGAATGTAACGGGAAGACCGAGCTCAATGCAGAAGCTTATAATGCTTTCAAGCTCATCAGCTGAAACGTTTTCGAGAACGAGCTGTGTAAGTGTACCGAAGGCAACCTTTTCACCGTGGTACATATGATGACATTCAGGGAGAACGGTAAGACCGTTGTGAATAGCGTGAGCACCTGCAAGACCGCCACTTTCGAAGCCGATACCGCTGAGAAGTGTGTTTGCTTCAATGATTTTTTCGACTGCTTCTGTACAAGCGCCTGCTTCAAGAGCGAGCTTTGCCTTTACGCCCTCTTCAATTAAAGTATCAAAGCAGAGCTTTGCAAGAGCCATAGCGGCATTTGTTACTTTACCGCCTGCACAAGTGCCTGCATCCTTTGCTTTAACTGCTCTTGCTTCAAAATATGTTGCCAGAGCGTCACCCATACCTGAAACTGTAAGACGGGCAGGGGAGGCTGTGATGATATCTGTATCCATAAGTACCATATTGGGGTTAGCAGGCAAGAAAAGATATTCTTCAAAAACACCGTCGTCGGTGTAAATTACTGAAAGTGCACTGCAGGGAGCATCAGTTGATGCAATTGTGGGGCAGATAAGCACAGGAGTTTTGCAGTAGAAGGCTACTGCTTTTGATGTGTCAAGAATCTTACCGCCACCGATACCGATAACAAGGTCGCAATTTTTTTCTTTCATAATGTCAATAAGACGGTTGATTTCATTTTTTGAACATTCACCGTTGAAATAGTCAAAAACAACCTCAACGTCTTTATTTTCGAAGCTTTTTTCTATAATACTGCCGATTCTCTTGTAACCTGAAGCAGTTATAAGAATAAGAGCCTTTTTACCGTAATTTTTTGCGTAATCATAAAGATTAGCCATTTCACCTGAGCCTTGAACGTATTTTCCGGGACTGATTAAGATTTTTGCCACAAAAAACAACTCCTTTGTTAAATTTTTATCTATTTTATTACAATACCCGAAATAAGTCAATAAATTTATAGAACATAGCAATTTTTACTATCAAAAAAATCCATATATTTTCATGTGTAAAACAGGTGTTTAATTGCTCGTTTTCTCTTGCATTAAAGAAGGCTTTGTGATATTATTATAAATGTATAACTATAAGTATGTTTAATTGATATATTTTCATTTAACGGAGTGAGTTTTTTAATATGTACAACAAGTTTTTTAAGAGGTTTTTAGATATTGTTTTATCATTCTTGGGAATAGTTTTTCTTGCTGTTCCTATGGCGATTTTAGCACTTGCCATAAAGCTTGACTCACCCGGTCCTGTTTTATTCAAGCAAGAAAGAATCTGTAAGGGCTGTAAAAGATATAAAATTCTTAAATTCCGTACAATGAGAACGGATACTCCTAAAGATATGCCCACACATCTTCTTGAAAATCCCGATGCTTACATAACAAAGGTAGGCAAAATTTTAAGAAAAACAAGCCTTGACGAATTACCCCAGATTTTCAACATTTTAAAGGGTGAAATGTCAGTTATCGGTCCTCGTCCTGCACTCTGGAATCAGTTTGATTTAATCGAAGAAAGAAACAAATACGGCGCAAACGATATCCGCCCCGGTCTTACAGGTTGGGCGCAGATTAACGGTAGAGACGAGCTTGAGATAGATGTTAAAGCCGCTTTCGACGGTGAATACGTTGAAAAAATGAGCTTTGCCTTTGACTGTAAATGCTTTATAGGAACAATACTTTCAGTTCTTAAGAGTGATGGTGTTGTTGAGGGCGGTACAGGTGAACTGGCAAAGAAGAAGGAAGAAGCCCAAAGCGTAGAGTGAGGCAAGCCGTCGCAGCTTATCGGTATCACTTTAAAGGCAGATTATTTAAAGGCAGAAGAAAAGAAATAAAAGTAAGAGGTTAAAGAATATGGATTCAAGCTCTAAAACCCCTAAAATTTTATTAGTTGCAAACGTAGCAAAAGAGCACGTATTAAAATTCCACGTGCCTACCTTAAAAATGCTTTACGAGTCGGGTTGGAATGTTGAGGTTGCCTGTTCGGGTGAAGAGGAGGTTCCTTTTTGCTACAAGCAACACAAAATGTTATACAAAAGGTCACCCTTTAATTTTTCTCTTTTTAAAGGCATAAAACAACTTAAAAAGATAGTTGACGAGGGCGAGTACGACATTATTTACTGTCATACACCCGTTGGTGCACTTGCGGCAAGACTTGCAAGTATGAAAGCCCGTAAGAAAGGCACACAGGTTATTTATATGGCTCACGGTCATTACTTTTTCAAAGGCGGCCCGTTAATATATTGGCTTACCTTTTACCCCATTGAAAAAATACTTTCCGCTGTTACGGACAGTATGATTCTAATAAATAAAGAGGATTACGAATTAACAAAGAATAAATTCCATCACAAGAAAAACACATATCTTCTTAACGGAATCGGTGTTAATTTAGATCGCTTTAAGGTTGAAAACAAAGACGAAATCAAAGCACAATATAGAAAAGAGTTAACCATTCCCGAGGATGCTACGGTGCTTATTTACCTTGCCGAGCTTCTTCCCAATAAAAACCAGACAATGCTTATGAGGTCGCTTAAAAGCATTCTTAAGGAGAATGAAAACGTTTACCTCGTTCTTGCAGGTGTTGACCATTCCGACGGTAAATTTATGAAATATGCCGAGGAAATCGGTGTTCAGGATAATGTTCGTTACCTTGGTTGGCGAAGTGACGTTGCAAATCTTTATGCTATGGCAGATATCTGCACACCTACAAGCATAAGAGAGGGTCTCGGTCTTAATCTTATTGAGGCGATGACAAGCGGTCTTCCCGTTGTTGCTACTGATAACAGAGGTCACAGAACAATTATTGAAGATGGAGTTAACGGCTTTCTTGTGCCGCTTAACGATGAAGAGCTTTACACAAAGAAAATCAAAGAGCTTATAAACAACAAGGTTTTATGCGAAAGGTTTGTTGAAAATTCAAAGCAGACTACTGAAAAATTTACTTCAGATGCAGTTGTTGAAAAGTTAAAAGAAATTCTTAACGAGCATCTGTAAGCTTTAAAACGAGGAAATTTTCTGAAAGGGGGATAGTTATGAAAAGAGAAAATTTAAAAGTTGCAAAAATTTTAGTTTGTACGGCAAACTCCTGGAACAGTAAGGTTGGCGATAATACGTTTCCGCTTTTACTCGAAGGCTTGCCCGTAGAAAATATTTCAAATCTTTTCATAAGAGAAGAAACCCCCGATTCACCCGTTTGCGACAATTACTTCAGAATATCTGAAGGCAAGGTTATGAAAAGCATTTTCAAGCCGTCAATAAAAACAGGTGAAAAAGTAGAAAAAGAAGCAGACGATAACTCACGGCTACAAGCAGAGCAAAAAAGCTTGTACGGAAAAAAAGCAAGGTTTTATTATACAAAGCTTTTTATAAGAGAGCTTATCTGGTTTGTCGGAAAGTGGAAAACAAAAGAGCTTGACCGATTTTTAGAAAAGGCTTCCCCCGATATTGTTATTTACGAAATGAGCAGATACATTCACCTTAACAATATCGTACGCTACATAATCAAAAAAAGTGGTGCAAAGGGTGTGGGCTGCTTCTGGGATGATACCTTTACCTATAAGCAGGAAAAGGGCTTGGGCTATAAGGCTTTAAGGTTTTTCCAGAGAAAAAATCTTAAAAAGCTTGCAAAGGCTTCCCATGAGTTTTTCGCAATTACCCCTAAAACAAAAAGAGAAGCGGACGAGTTTTTCAATATAAGCTGTACCGTTTTAACAAAGGCTATTACAGATTTTTCTGACTACGAAGAGCCGAAAGAAAAAGACTCTTTTAAAATGCTTTATACGGGTAATCTTGCAATAGGGCGAGATGAAACAATGCTTCTTATTGCAGATGCTTTAAAAGAGCTTAACAAAAACGGCACGAAAATTACACTTGATATATATACGAATACAGACTTAAGTGAGAAATACAAAAGCGGTCTTAATACAGAGTTTTCAAAGCTTTATGATGCAATTCCTCAAAGCGAGGTTATTGAAAAGCAAAGAGAGGCAGACCTTCTTCTTTTTGTTGAATCTTTAAAAGATGAAAACAAAATTGCCCGTCTTTCCTTCTCAACTAAAATTACCGATTATTATGCCGCAGGTAAATGTATTTTTGCCGTAGGTAATGAAGATTTAGCACCGATTGAGCTTTTTATGGAAGAGGATTCAGCCGTGGTGGTAACAAATGCTGACGAGCTACAAGAAAAAATCAGTCAGCTGGTAGATATGGAAACATTAAAAAAATATTCCGCAAAGGCTTATGAAACAGGAAAGAAAAGCTATTCTGCGGAGGTTGTGAAAGAGAAATTTTTCACCGTTTTAAACGGCGTTTTGGAGAAATGATGTTATGATTACGTACGCAATTTGTCTTTTACCGGTAGTGCTATGCTGCATTTTCTTACCGGGTAAAAGCACAACGCTTTCGTCAAAGCAACACGAAAGCGACAAAAAAACAAGAAAACGAGCATTCTGGCTATTGCTTCCGTTTTTTCTGTTACTTGCACTGAAAAGTGAAAGCGTAGGTGCGGATACAGACCAGTATACAAGAATGTTTGAAGCAACTCAGGTAGGCTTGTTTGATAAATACTATGACCGTATTGAAGGCGGTTACAGGCTGTTTCTTATAGTGCTGACAAAAATCTTTGATAACCCTCAGTGGCAGTTTATAATTTTTGCGGCATTTTCTTTTATAGTTTTTGTTTACTTCCTTGAAAGAAACTCCTGCAAGCCTGAGTGGTTTATTTTAATGTTTTTGGCGTTAAACCTTTACGCCTTCTATATGACAGGTATCCGTCAGGCTTTTGCTATGACAATATGTCTTTTGGCTTATGAAAAAATAAAAGAGAAAAAACTTATATGGTTTTTACTTCTTGTGGCTTTGGCAATGACATTCCATATGGCGGCAATGTTCTTTATACCGGCTTATTTCATAGCCCACTTAAAGACAACAAAAGCAAAAATTCCGTTGTATATCATTGTATTTATCGTTGCGGCAATTTATAACGAAGAATTATTTATGTTTGCCGGTGATGCTTTTGAGCTTGAATACGGTATTGAAGAAACCGGTAATGGTTATATAATGATAGGTCTTATGTTTATTATTACCGTGTTTTCGTTCCTTCGTTTGAAAACTCTTATAGCTTATAACGAAAACAATAAATATGTAATTCAGTTAAACGTTATCCATATGGGTCTGTGGATGCTCCGTCTTTTCAGCAGAACGGCGGAAAGACCCTCAATGTTCTACACATTCTTTACAATTCTTCTTGTAGAACAGCTTATAATGTCAATTAAAAATAAAGAAACAAGAGCTATTGTAAACGTATGCGTAACAGGTTTTGCAACGCTTTATTTCTTCTATCGTTTGCCCGGTATGGGTATTACACCTTACGAGTTTTTCTGGTAAAATTTTAACCCCATTTTAAACGGAGGATTATATGAAAGACAAA
The DNA here is from genome assembly GCA_045638585.1 of Acutalibacteraceae bacterium. Classification (GTDB taxonomy): domain Bacteria; phylum Bacillota; class Clostridia; order Oscillospirales; family Acutalibacteraceae; genus DTU089. Next base: position 22,003 of record JAZUBO010000011.1, read on the forward strand.
AAGATTAAAATTTTATGGATAGTTAATATGGTCCTTCCTGAGCTTGCGAAGCATTTAGGCGTAACCACAAGCGCAAGCGGTACCTGGATGGAGGATTTATCTGATAAAATTTCTCAATACGAGGGTATCGATTTAGCCGTTGCCTGTGTTTATGGTGGCGAATTCAAAACCGAAAAGGTAGGAAATATTACATATTTTCTTCTCCCCGGTAACGGTAAAACAATGCTTTTCTATAATAAGAATTTAGAGATTTACTGGAAACAGATTGAAGAAAGCTTTTGCCCCGATATCGTTCATATTCACGGTACGGAATATAGCCATTCAGTTTCATATATGAGAAACTACCCCGATAAAAAGTATCTTCTTACAATTCAGGGTGCTATCGGTAAAATTGCAGAAAAATCTGACGGTGAGCTCAGCTTCAAAACAAAGCTTACAAACAGAACAATGAGAGAGAATTTACGCTTTAACGGTATGATAGAGCAGAAAATTCTTATGAAAAAGAATATAAAATACGAAAGAGAAATTATCGAGAGAGTAAAATATGCAACGGGCAGAACTGACTGGGATAAAGCATATATTTACGGCATTAACCCGAAATGTAAGTATTTCAGAGCTTTCTATAATTTAAGAGCCGCTTTTTACGATTGTGAAAAATGGGATGTTGAAAAAACTGACGGTCTTAAAATTTACGGCTCAACCTCTTGCGGTAGCCCCTTAAAGGGTGGTCATATCATATTGAAAGCCCTTGCGATAGTTAAAGAAAAATATCCCGACGTTAAAGCGGTTTTCATAGCCCCCGCAGATGATGAGGGCAACCTTAAAATCACAAGCGGCTATACAAAATACATTGCCTCTCTTATAGACGAGCTTGGCTTAAAAGAAAATCTTAAATTCTATAACAGACTTAATACACAAGAGGTTATTGAAGCTATGAATTCCTGCCGTGTTTGCGTTATTCCCTCGGCAATGGAAAATGCTTCGGCTACTCTTCGAGAATCTATGGATTTAGGTGTGCCGTCGGTTGCCGCTTACAGAGGCGGTATGATGGACCTTATCACAAGCGGTGTAAACGGCTTCCATTACGATTACAGTGAATATGAAACCTTGGCGCAGAGAATTATAGAGCTTCTTGACAGCAAAGAGCTTTCCGTAAGCTTTTCTGAGAATGCAAAGAAAACTGCGTCGGCTTGGCACAACAGAGAGAAAAATATTTCCGATATGATAAATATATACCTTGAGATTATGGAGGAAAACTGATTTGTTAAAGCTTATGATGCTCACTCACGACCCCGTTATCGCAAAAGCGGCAGACGAGGCAGGAGTAGACAGAATATTTTACGATCTTGAATATATAAATAAGCGTGAAAGACAGCACGGCAGAAACACCGTAATTTCAGAATATGATGTTGACGGAATTTCAGATGTAAAGGCTGTGGTTAAAAACGGTGAGCTGGTAGTAAGGGTAAACCCCATTTATTTCAACTCAAAAAGAGAAATAAACGAGGTTTTAAGTAAAAAGCCCGATTATATTATGCTTCCTATGGTTATTGATGCTCACGACGTTGAAAAGTTTGTTGAGCTTGTAGATGGTAGAGCAAAAACAATAATTATGGTAGAAACTACTCAGGCACTTGCCCGTCTTGATGATATTTTAGAGGTTAAGGGCATAGACGAAATTTTTGTAGGTCTTAACGATTTACATATCGGTTTAGGTCTTAGCTTTATGTTTGAGGTTGTTGCATTCGGTATTCTTGATTATATCGCTTCAAAATGCAACGAAAAAGGTGTGAAATTCGGCTTCGGCGGTGTTGCAAGAATCGGTCAGGGCGAATTACCTGCAGAAACTATTATAGGTGAGCATTACAGGTTAGGCTCACAGACGGTTATACTTTCAAGAGTGTTTAAGGGCACTCGCGACAGCGGTGAAAAGGCAAGCTTTGATTTTGATTTGAAGGAAGAGCTTTCAAAAATCAGAGATAGAGAAAAAGAATGTGCAGGCTGGTCAGACGAGCAATTCAATGAAAACCGAAAGCTTGTAAAGGATTATGTGAAAAGAGTGTTGGAAAACTAATTTATTTGAAAGGTGATTAAGTTGAAGTTAGTATATCTTGCAAACGCATACGGTCATATTTCAGGGCCTTTATGTGATGAATTAAGCAAAGTTTACGGTGATGACTTTATTTTTATTGCAACTGACGAGCTTGACGAAGACAGAAAAGGTATCGGTGCAGAAGCAAAAAGAGATTTTGTTATAAATGCAAATGATGATAAAGCAAAAGCCAAAAAGCTTTGCGACGAGGCAGACGTGCTTATTTTCGGCTCTGCACCTACTGAATATATTGAAAACAGAATAAAAAATAACAAGCTTACAATTTATTATTCCGAAAGACTTTTTAAGAATAATATTTTACGTTATCTTAACCCCATTACCCTTTGGCATTTGAAGAAAAGATTTATTGACCCGGGGAAAAACAGTAATTTCCATTTGATTTGCGCAAGCTCATTTGCGGCTCTTGATTTCAAGAGAATAGGCGCATTTAAAAATAAAATGTATAAATGGGGCTATCAGCCTACTGTTTTCGAGAAGGATATTGACTCTGTTATTTCTCAAAAGGCGGAAGATGGTCTTGACTTTATCTGGGTTGGAAGACTTGTTTCCTTAAAGCATTGTGACGATGCAATAAGAGTAATTTCAAATCTTCGTAAAATGGGCTACAACGCACGAATGAAGGTTATCGGAACAGGTGAAGAAGAAAACAACTTAAAAGCCCTTGCAAAACAGTTAGGCATTGAAGAGCATATAGATTTCAAAGGCAGATGCCTTATTGACGATACAAGAAGAATGATGGACGATGCAAATATTTTCTTGTTTACAAGCGATTTCGGTGAGGGTTGGGGTGTAACTCTCAATGAATGTATGAATTCAGGAATAGCTTGTGTAGCAAGTCACGGTGCAGGTGCTACAAACTTCCTTGTAAACGATGGTGAAAACGCACTTCTTTATGTAAGTGGTGACGTTAATATGCTTACCGAAAAAGCAACGCTTCTTGTTGATAATAAAGAGCTTCGTGAGAAAATCGGTAAAAATGCTTACCAAGCTATTTATGAAAACTGGAACACTAAAACAACCTACAAACGAATGATAGCATTTATAAACGAACTTAGAGAGAAAGGAAAATGTGAGCTTTTTGCGGACGGTCCTTGCAGTAAAGCGGAGCCGCTTAGCCACGATTGGTATAAAGGATGATTTCCGTTATCGTACCCGTATACAATATGGAAAAATATCTTGAAAAGTGTGTGAAAAGCATACTCAATCAGGATTATAAGGATATTGAGCTTATTCTTGTTGACGACGGCTCAAAGGATTCGTCACCCGCTATGTGCGATGAATTCGCAAAGCAGGATGAAAGAATAAAGGTTATCCATAAACAGAATGGCGGTCAGGGCTCTGCAAGAAATATGGGTCTTGATATTGCAAAGGGTGAATATATAAGCTTTATTGATAGCGATGACTGGGTTGAAGCTGATATGTATACAAACCTTATTGCTATCGCCGAAGAGAATAATGCAGATTTAGCAATATGCGAGGTTGCTCTTAACGAAGAGGACGGCTCTGTTTTAAAGAAAAAAAGAGTAAACGGAACTCTCGTTATGACCAAGGACGAAGCCTTTTCCCACCGTTTTGACGGTAGCGAAATTGTAACAGACAGCCCCTGCAACAAGCTCTATAAAAAAGAGCTTTTTGAAAATTTAAGATACCCCGAAAACAGACTTCTCGAGGATTCTGCACTTATGTACCTTATTCTTGACAGAGTAGAAACAGTTGTTTCTTCTGAAAAGGTAGGCTACAACGTGCGCTGTGATATGGGTAGCGTTTCAAGAAGAAAATACAATAAAAAAAGATGCGATACAATTATTACTTATACTGAAATGGCAGATTTTCTTTCCTCTAAAGAAGAGTATAAAAAATTTGTTCCCGTTGCCAATTCATATATAGCAGGTGCAATTTTCTTTAATGCCGGTGAAATGTATGGTGTTGATTTTGAGGGCAAAAAAGAAACTGAAGAGCATATTAAAAAATGCGCAAAAGAGCTTTTAGCTTCTGGTAGAGTGCTTTCATCAAAAAATAAGCTTTTATTAAACCTTATATCTGTTTCACCCAAGCTTTTTGGTGTGATTTATAACAAAACAAAGAAGGCGTAAAATGAAAAACGTTGTAATTATGTGTGACACGTATTTACCTAAGGCTTCGCCAAACGGTATATGTGTTTCTCAGGTTGCAAAAGCGTTATCAGAGAGAAACGATAATGTAAGAATTGTAACCACGTTAAATATTGACGGGCAGAAAACGGTTGAAAATATTGATGGCGTTGACGTTTACAGAGTTGACCCCGGCTTTGTTGTAAGAGAGCTTATGGCAACAGAGGGCAAAACCGATGCAGCTTCTCTTAAAAGAAGAGGGAAGGCTCTTAAGATTTCCTCTTTAAGCGGTGCAATAAACGGCTTCAGATATCCTCTTACCGCACCTGTTCAGGTAAAAACATATTATGAATGTGTTGAACAGTTAAACAAAGAAAAGAAAATAGATGTTCTTGTTTGTTGTTATCATAAAATAGCGGCGGTTGCGGCAGGCATTAAGTTTAAAAAGATGCACCCCGACACAAAATTTATAGTTTATACTCTTGACGCTATATCGGGCGGTCTTGTTTTCCCCGTGCTTCGCAGTATGAAAATATCTATGAATTCTTTAAAAAGATGGGAAAAAAAGATTTTTACGTCTGTTGATAAAGCCTTCGTTATGGAGTCCCACAGGTCACATTACGATAATAAAGAATATGATATTTACAGAGAAAAGCTGGAATTTCTTGACATTCCTTTAATAACTACCGACAGAAACGGCGGTTATGAAAAGAAAGACAAGCTTCACTTTGTTTATACAGGCTCAATGAGTACGGGTACTGCAAACCCGAAAATCTTTTTAGAGCTATTAAAAAAGCTTGATAGCGAAGATTTCGTTTTTGATATTTATGGCGGAATAACCCCTGAAATTGAAGAGGTAATAAAGGTTGCAGGTCTTCCGGAAAATAAAATAATCTTACACGGCAAAGTGCCTTATGAAGAAATTGATTCTATTCAGAGAAATGCTGATATTTTACTCAATTTTGGTAATGCAAACCCATGTATGATTCCTTGTAAAATATTTGAGTATATTTCAACGGGTAAAAAAATTCTTTCCTTTACCCATTCCGAAAAGGATTCTTCCTTACCTTATCTTAAAATATACCCTAATGCTCTTATAATTGATGAAAATGGCAATGAAGATGTAAATGCGGAAAAAATCAAAGAGTTTATGACGGCTGATTCAACCCGAATCGACGAGGAAGCCCTCGAAAAGCTTTACGAGAAAAATATGGCAAAATATTTTTGCAAACAAATAGATTTATTAGATTAAGAGGTAAACAATGAAAATTTTAATTACCGGTTCAAAGGGCTTTATAGGAAAAAATCTTATAGCTGCTCTTAACAAAAAAGGCGGATACGAAATCTATGAATTTGATATAGATACACCCGCAGAAAAAATAGAAGAATATACAAAGGACTGCGATTTTGTTTATAACTTCGCGGCGGTGCACCGTCCTAAAGACGTAAGTGAGTTTGACAAAACAAATCACGTTTTCCTTGAGGATCTTCTTGAATGTCTTAAAAAGAATAACAATACTTGCCCCGTTTTATACACCTCAAGTATTCAGGCAACTAACGGCTCCGATTACGGTAAGAGTAAGCTTGCTGCAGAGGAATGTATGTTCAATTATGAAAAGGAAACAGGTGCAAGAGCAATTGTTTACCGTCTTACAAATACATTCGGTAAATGGGCAACACCTAACCATCATTCTGTTGTTGCAACCTTCTGCTATAACGCAAACAGAAATATCCCCTTAACTGTAAATAACAGAGATTTTGAGATGCACTTTTATTACATAGACGATGTAATTGAGTCTTTCCTTAATCAGCTTGAAAATAAAGAAAAGCCTTCTGACGACGGTATTTTCTATCTTGACGAAAAATGTATTTACCACGTCACTCTCGGCAGACTTGCTGACCTTGTAACCGGTTTCAGCGAGGGTAAAACTCCCGACACAGACGATAGCTTTGAAAACAAACTTTATTTTACTTATAACTCATATAAAGAGTAAGAATTTTTAATTTTAAGAGGCAATAATGAACGGTAAAAGATTATCAATAAACCTTGTTTCAAATATAATACAGTTTGCAACATCGTTAATAATAAGCTTTTTCTTCACCCCTTATTTTGTAAGCAAGGTAGGTGAGGTCGGTTATAGCTTTTATTCGATAGCCTGCACCTGTATATCATATTTTACGGTTATAACCTCTGCGGTTACGTCTATGGCTTCAAGATATATAACCATAGCTTATCACGCAGGTGATAAAGAAAAAGTAAAAAAATATTATTCTACCGTTTTTTATTCGGTATTCGGTATCTCGCTTTTATTCAGTGTAATTATTATTTTAAGCGTGCTTCACATCGACTCTTTGTTAGAAGTACCGCCCGAGCTTTTAAAATCGGTACAGATACTTTTCCTTTTAGTGCTTTTCTCAGGTCTTGTGACCACGGTCTGCTCCGTCTTTTCTTCAACTGTTTTCTGCCTTGACAGGCTTGATTTAAAAGCAATTGCTCTTATTTTCGTTTCTGTTGCAAAGGTTGTAGTTTTATTCGTTTTATTCTATTTCTTTAAGGCGGATATCGTTTATTTGGGAATCTCCTATGCAGTAAGCGTTATTCTTGAAGCCTCTTTTTATGTTTTTTCAACGAAGAAGCTGATGCCCGAGGTTAAGGTGAAGCCTAAATTCTTCACAAAAAATCTTGTTAAAGAGCTTGTGGGAACGGGTATATGGAACTCTGTAAATCAGGTTAACACAATTCTTCTTAACGGGTTTGATTTAATAATGGCAAACGTGCTTGTTTCATCAGTTTTAGCAGGTGCGTTGAGCATATCAAAAACTATACCCAATCAGCTTGTGACCCTTATCATAATGCTTGCAAATATTTTCTTGCCAAGCCTTACGATAGCTTATGCGCACTCTGATAAAAACAAAATAAAAGAGGTTTTCCAAACCTCGTTTGACTTGTTAGGCTTCGGCTCGGCAATAGTTATTGCAGGATTTTTAGCCTGCGGTAAAACCTTCTTTGCTCTGTGGATGCCCACGGTTGACACAAACGTTTTATATTGGACTGCCGTTTTAGGTATGCTTCCTATGATTTCTTCTGCAAGCACACAGTGTATGGGCAATTCTGCCTTGCTTGCGGCAAAAATGAGATTACCCGCACTTCTTACTCTGGGAAGAGGCGTTTTAGGTCTTATCGTTGTTTATATCCTCATAAAAACAACGGATTACGGAATTTATGCAATAGCAGGTGTAAGCTCTGTTTTTGCAGTAATTTATGAATTCGCATTTTCAGTACCCTACGCATCTTACTGCGTTGGCATAAAGAAAAGCTTTTTCTATAAAAATAAGTTGAAATTTATTTTTAATATCGCAATTCTTACCGCACTTTTCGCAGGTATTTTAAAAGTAGCTTCACCTACGGGTTGGTTTGGTCTTATACTCGTTGTTGGTGCTTGCGCGGTTTCAGGTGCAATTATAAACATCTTCTATTACTTTACAAAAGAAAAAAGAAAACAGTTAATCGGCAGAGCTGTCGGTGTTTTAAAGAGAGGGTAAATATGAACGTTGGTTTAATGACTTGTTACGTTAATAACTACGGTGCTTGTTTGCAGGCGTATGCGCTTCAGCAGGCAATAAAAAAGGACGGTAATGAGTGCGAAATAATAAGATATACACCTTATGCGGATATTGCTAAGGCTGTAAATTTACAGCATATCCCCGAGCCGATGATGCTGAGAATAACACGCTTGATAAAGCATCCGTTTCAGTTTTATTTAAGAAAGTTAGACAGAAAAAACCAAGCAAAAAGAGATGCGAAGTTTGAAGAATTCAGACAGGAAAGACTCATTTTTGCCGATAAATTATATAGCTCGTGGGATGAATTAAGAGAAACACCGCCACCTTACGATTCTTTCGTTTGCGGTAGTGACCAGATTTGGAATCCCGTTATACATCATAACTTAAACGTCGGCCCATATTTTCTTGATTTCGTACCCGAGAATAAAGGTAAAATTGCTTATGCACCAAGTATAGGCGTTCAGTTTGTGCCTGAAGAATGTCACGCTGATATGAAGCGTCTTATAAACCGCCTTGATACAGTTTCTGTAAGAGAGCAAAGAGGTGCAGAGCTTATCAGCGAAATTGCAGGGCAGGAAGCACCCGTTGTGCTTGACCCTACCTTGCTTTTTGACGGTGAATGGTGGTCGAAGGCGGTAAAACCCGTTGAGGTTAAAAAGCCTTATATTCTTTGCTACCTTTTCAACGAAAACGAAAGCACTTACGAATTTGTTGAAAAAATGCGAAAGAAAACAGGGTATGATGTAGTAACCTTACCCTTTGCTTTAAAGGATATTTACAAAAAGAACAGTACGAAAATTTATGATGCAGGTCCTTCTGAATTTTTGTATTTAATAAAGAATGCGTCGCTTATTATTACAGATTCATTCCACGCAACCGCATTTTCAATTAACTTTAACCGTAACTTTATCTGCCTTTTCAGAAACACAGATAACGAGAAAAATAATATGAATTCAAGAATCACAAGTATTCTTTCTCTTGCAGGCCTTGAAGACAGGTTAATTACAAAGCCCGAAGAGGTAAACGAGCCTTTAGGGGATATTGATTATACCGAGGTTAATAAGCGTATATCACAAAGAAGAGAGAAAGACAGAGCATTTCTTTGGAATTCAATAAAAAACGGAGCAAAAAATGGTTGAATTAGCAATTAAATCAAAGTGTACGGGTTGTTCTGCTTGCTGTGACGCTTGTCCGCAAAAAGCAATTTCAATGGAATATGATGAAGAGGGCTTCCTTTTTCCTCATATAAATGAAGAACTGTGTTGCCAGTGCGGTTTGTGTCAGAAAGCTTGCCCTACACTTTCCGAAAAATCTGATTTTAAAGCACCCTTATCAATATATGCAGGGTGGTCAGAGGACGGAAAAATGCTTAAAAACAGTACCTCGGGCGGAATATTTATGAGCCTTTGCCGAGAGGCTTTTGAAAGGTCAGGTGTGGTTTTCGGTGCTGCATTTGATGATGAATTAAAGCTTTCTCATAAATCGGCTTTCTGTGAAAAAGAGGCTTTATCAATGCAAGGCTCAAAATATATTCAGAGTAATGCAAGCGGTGCTTATAAAGAAGCAAGAAAGTATCTTGATGAGAATAAATTAGTTTTGTTTTCGGGTACACCTTGCCAGATTGACGGTTTATTCCATTATCTTAAAAAGCCTTACGAAAATTTAATAACCTGTGAGATTTTATGTCACGGCGTAGGGTCTACCGCTTTCTTTAAAGACGTGATTTCAGAAAATGAAAAATTAAACGGCTCTAAAGCTGTCGAAGTTAAATTCAGAGATAAGCAAAAGGGCTGGGAAGACAGTCAGTTTAAAATCATATTTGAAAACGGAAAAGCCGTTTCTCAATTCAGTTATTACAGTACCTTTGGCTATCCCTTTTCTTTGGGGTATTCAAACAGAGAGTATTGTTCACAGTGCAGATATTCTTCACCCGAAAGAATAGCGGATATTACCTTGGGTGACTATTCTGCAAGCGATAAAAACAAATATTCAAAAGAAAAACGCAAAAACGGTATATCGATTATTCTTGTATCTACCGAAAAGGGAAAAGACTTTCTTAAGTCGGCAAAGGGTCTTGCTTTAGAAGAGAAAGAGGCTTCACTTGCGGGTGAAAGCAACCCCGCCCTCAGAAAAAGGCAAAACGATACCGCGAAAAGAAATCACTTTTTTGAGATATACAAGACTAAGGGCTATGAGGCGGTAAAAGCAGCATACGCAACACCGTCAAAGGATACCGTAACCCGATTCAAATACCGCAGACAAATCAACTTTATTTATAGCTTATTAAAAAAATTAAAATTAAAATAAATATATAAACTTATGGGAGGAAATAAAAATGAGTTTATTTGAAGGAAAAACATTACTTATTACCGGTGGTACAGGTTCATTCGGTAATGCGGTGCTTAACCGCTTTTTAGACACAGATATCGGTGAGATTCGTGTGTTCTCTCGTGACGAGAAAAAGCAGCACGATATGCGTCACGAATTTCAGGCTAAAATGCCTCAGGTTGCCGAGAAAATCAAATTCTATATCGGTGACGTAAGAGATTTACAGTCAGTTAAAAATGCTATGCACGGCGTAGATTATATATTCCACGCAGCAGCACTCAAGCAGGTTCCCTCTTGCGAATTTTTCCCCATGGAAGCAGTTCGTACAAACGTTATCGGTACTGATAACGTTCTTACAGCCGCTATTGAAGAGGGCGTAAAAAGTGTTATCTGCCTTTCTACCGACAAGGCAGCTTACCCCGTAAACGCTATGGGTATCACCAAAGCACTTGAAGAAAGAGTTGCAGTTGCAAAATCACGTAACACAGCTACAACAAAAATCTGCTGTACACGTTACGGCAACGTTATGTGCTCACGTGGTTCAGTTATTCCGCTCTGGATTGACCAGATCAGAGCAGGTAACCCCATTACAATTACCGAGCCCTCAATGACACGTTTCGTTATGTCACTTGATGAGGCAGTTGACCTTGTTCTTTTTGCATTCGAAAACGGTGTAAACGGCGATATTCTCGTTCAGAAAGCACCTGCTTGTACAATCGAAGTTCTTGCAAAAGCAGTTACATCACTTTTCGGACCTGATACAGAAATCAAGGTTATCGGTATCCGTCACGGTGAAAAATTATATGAAACTCTTCTTACAAATGAAGAGTGTGCAAACGCTGTTGATATGGGCGATTTCTATCGCGTACCCAGTGACAACAGAGGTCTTAACTACGATAAATACTTCAAAGATGGTGACAAGGAACGCACCAATTTAAGTGAATTCAACTCTAACAATACAGAGCTTCTTACAGTTGAAGAAGTAAAAGAAAAGCTCTTATCATTAGCATATATCAGAGAAGAATTGGAGAAAAACTAATGAAAATTCTTGTAACCGGTGCAGAGGGCTTTGTGGGTAAAAATCTCGCAGCAGCACTTGACAATTTAAAAAGCAACAAGGACAGAACAAGACCCGAAGTGAAAATTGATGAAATATATCTTTACGATATAAATTCACCAAAGGAGCTTTTAGAAGAGGCTTGTAAAAATGCAGATTTTGTCTTTAATCTCGCAGGGGTAAACAGACCCGAAAATCCCGAGGATTTTATGGCGGGTAATTTCGGATTTGCTTCCGAATTGCTCGGTACTCTTAAAAAATATAATAATACCTGCCCGGTTATGCTTTCTTCATCAATTCAGGCAACTCTCGTAGGTCGTTACGCAAACGGTGAATACGGCAAAAGCAAAAAAGCAGGAGAAGACCTTTTCTTCAAGTATTCAGAGGAAACAGGTGCAAAGGTGCTTGTATACCGTCTTCCCAACCTTTTCGGCAAATGGGGCAGACCTAACTACAATAGCGTTGTTGCAACCTTCTGTAATAATATTGCAAACGATTTACCCATAACCGTAAACGACCCGAGTGTAGAGCTTGAGCTACTTTATATTGACGATTTAGTTTGTGAGCTTCTTAACGCTTTAGAGGGCAAAGAAACCCATTGTGAGTATGACGGTGTAACTGCAGTTGCTGATGAAAACGGAAGCTTTTGCGCAACATTTAATACTCATAAGGTAACCTTAGGAAGAATTGCAGAGCTTCTTGAAGCCTTCAGAAAACAACCCGAAAATCTTGTAATGCCCGAAATACCCTTTAATTCATTCGAAAAGAAATTATATTCAACCTATCTTTCATACCTCCCGAAAGAAAAGGTGATATTTGATTTAAAGATGAATGAAGATGACCGAGGCTCCTTTACCGAGCTTCTCAAAACAGAAAGCTGTGGGCAATTTTCAATAAACATCTCAAAGCCCGGCATCGTTAAGGGTCAGCATTGGCACCATACAAAGTGGGAATTTTTCATCGTTGTTTCCGGTAAAGGTCTTATTCAGCAACGTAAAATCGGTAGCGATGAGGTTTTAAATTTCCACGTCAGCGGTGACAAAATTCAAGCGGTGCATATGCTCCCCGGTTACACTCACAACATAATCAATTTAAGCGAAACAGAAAATCTCGTAACGGTTATGTGGGCAAATGAAATTTTCAATCCCAACAAACCCGACACTTTCTTTGAGGTGGTAGAATAATGAGTAACGTAAGTTTTAAAAACAACGGTAAGTTAAAGCTTTTGATAATCGTCGGAACACGTCCCGAAATTATCCGTCTTGCTGCAGTTATAAATAAATGCAGAACGTATTTTGACACAATTCTTGCCCATACAGGCCAGAATTACGACTATAATCTTAACGGTGTTTTCTTTAAGGATTTAAAGCTCGATGACCCCGACGTTTATCTTGATGCCGTTGGTAAAGATTTAGGCGAAACAATGGGTAACATTATTGCGAAGTCATATCAGCTTATGGAAGAAATCAAGCCCGATGCAGTCCTTGTTTTAGGCGATACAAACTCTTGCCTTTCAGTAATCGGTGCAAAAAGACTTCATATTCCGATTTTCCATATGGAAGCAGGTAACCGTTGCAAAGACGAGTGTCTTCCCGAGGAAACAAACAGAAGAATTGTTGATATCATTTCCGACGTTAACCTCGCTTATAGTGAGCACGCTCGCAGATACCTTGCAGACTGCGGCTTACCTAAAGAAAGAACATACGTTACAGGCTCACCTATGGCAGAGGTGCTTCATAACAATTTAAGTGAGATAGAGGCCTCTGATATTCACGAAAAATTAGGCCTTGAAAAAGGCAAATACATTCTTCTTTCTGCTCACAGAGAAGAAAATATCGACACAGAAAAGAATTTCCTTTCTCTTTTCAATGCAGTTAATAAAATGGCAGAAAAATACGATATGCCTATTCTTTATTCCTGCCACCCCAGAAGCAAAAAGCGTCTTGAAGCAAGTGGCTTCCAGCTTGATAAACGAGTTATTCAGCACGAGCCCTTAGGCTTCCACGATTACAACTGTCTTCAGATGAATGCTTTCGCGGTTGTTTCCGACAGCGGCACTCTTCCCGAGGAAAGCTCATTCTTTACCTCAATCGGTAAGCCCTTCCCCGCAATCTGCATCCGTACCTCAACAGAACGTCCCGAAGCACTTGATAAGGCCTGCTTCGTTCTTGCAGGTATTACTGAAACCTCACTTCTTCAGGCAATTGATACTGCAGTTGAGATGAATAAAAACAACGACCTCGGTATTCCCGTTCCCGTTTATACCGACGAAAACGTATCCACCAAGGTTGTTAAAATCATTCAGTCATATACAGAGATAGTGAATAAGATGGTCTGGCGCAAATTCTAAAATGGTTGCTTTTGGCGAATATGATGTTTTGTTCGGTTCGGCGTATCTGTATACGCCGTCACCTCACAAATCCACCATCTTCATCCAAAATCAACTCATTTTTACCATAAATCAACTTTTTGCATATTTTGAGATTTTCTGCCCACTCGACGTATATTAAAGTGGCAAATTGCAAATGGCAAGTGGCAAATTATTTGTAGTCGCCAGTCACCAGTAAGCTTCGCGAGGAGCCATAAATTAAATAATTTTAAAAATTATCCAAGGCGTGTACCTTCCTTCGAAGGAAGGGGGACCACCTTGGATTTTTTTATTTATTGAATTCATTTTCAAGCGTGCCTATTTGTAATTCTTTCGATATAGTTTTGCGGGTGGTGGAAGGTTCTCTACGCG
>JAZUBO010000012.1:0-73503 GCA_045638585.1 Acutalibacteraceae bacterium
AGCTCATCGCATCTGCTTGCATGGTCGATAAGATGAATCTCATCGCGAAGCCACTTGATAACCGAGCCTGCGTTGAATGCGCTGCCCTCAATTGAATAAGTTGTTTTGCCGCCAAAACTCCATGCAACACCCGTAAGAAGATTGTGTTTTGAATCAACCCTCTTTTCACCCGTGTTCATAAGAAGGAAGCATCCCGTACCGTATGTATTCTTTGCCTGACCCGGATTGAAACAAGCCTGACCGAAAAGAGCTGCAGGCTGATCACCGATTGCACCGCAGATAGGAATACCTGCAAGCTCTTCAAGACCGAGAATATTCGGAGCAACCTCGCCGTAAATCCCGCTTGATTCAACGGGAGTCGGAAGCATACACATGGGAACACCAAGCTTTTCGCAGAGATATTCATCCCACTGAAGCTTATCGACATCAAAAAGCATCGTTCTTGATGCATTTGAATAATCAGTTACATGAACCTTACCGCCCGTAAGATTCCATATAAGCCATGTTTCAACCGTACCGAAAAGAAGTCTGTTTTCACTTGCAAGGGTTTTTGCTTCGGGTACGTTATCAAGAATCCATTTGATTTTTGTTGCACTGAAATATGCATCTATAAGAAGACCCGTATGCTCTTTTACGTAATCCTCAAGACCTTCCTCCTTAAGTTTTTCGCAAATAGGTGCAGTTCTTCTGCATTGCCATACGATAGCATTATAAACGGGCTTGCCTGTTTCTTTATCCCAAAGAATTGTTGTTTCTCTTTGGTTTGTAATACCAATTGCGGCAATTTCTTTAGGGTTGATTTTTCCGCTCATCAATGCAGATGAAAGTGAACGAAGCTGTGAATCAAGAATTTCATAAGGGTTATGCTCAACCCAACCTGTGTTAGGATAAATCTGCTCAAACTCATACTGTGCCTTTGAAACAATTCTACCCTTTTTGTCAAAAACTATTGTTCTTGAGCTTGTTGTACCCTGGTCAAGTGCTAATACGTATTTTTTCATATTAAACCCTCCGTGTTACCATTGAAAATCTGTGTATTCAATAATATGATATCTTGTCATTTCAACGTCTTTAAGCTTTGTTTTACCTGTTGAAAAAGAGCCGAGAGAGGTTGTTGCCTCATAAATATATGCGTATTCATCATAAGAAACGGTGTAATTTATTACCTGACCACCTGTTTCTTCGTCAAGAAGAATATCAACCTTTAATACGCAGTTTCTGAATTCTCTTGTCATAGTGGGGTTAGTTGTGCCGCCACTTATAATTTTTGAAAGCACACCCGTTGATGCGGCTAACATACGTTGTGGGTCCAACACCTTATCGTAGCTTTTCTCAGCAGCAGTTTCCATTATGGTATCGTATAAAGCAACCTCAATTGTAGCAATAGGTGCTGTGCCGGTGTCATAATTAATATTGAATTTTATACCGTAAACGTCATCTGCCGTAAGCTGTGAAACATAGGTCTGGCCTTCAACTGAAATATTGTCGTAACAGCTACTGCCCTTGGGGACAACCTCTTCAACTCTGTCGGCATCACTTTCGGTAAGCTTTTCAGTTACCATATTAGTAATTGTGCCAACACTGTTACCGAAGTTAATACCTATAAATTCAACCGAGCCTATTTTCAAGCCACCGTCTAAATAAAGAGCTTGTGTTTCGTATTTTGTAAAGCCTGCGTTAAGAGTTTCAGTTTCAGGGTCTTTGATTTGGTTAAGGTAGAAATTGAAAATCTCCATTGCTTCATCTTCGGTAATATCGGGAGAGCTACTTTCAAATCCCATAAAAGCGCCTGTTGGGTCTAAGGTTGTAAGACCTGCGGTATAACGAAGAATCTGACGGGCATCAATTATAGATATGACGTTATCACCGTCAACATCAGCGTTTTCAAAGGATGCAATTTCCGATTTATTTTTTGCACCTGAAGCTACCTGAAGCACTAATAACGCATCTTCAATATCAATGACATCGTTAGCATCAGCATCACCCATAATGCCCGGTGCATCATAATAAACCGCATTTGAAACAAGGCTTACTGATAATATTGAAAATAATATACAGCACACAGTAAAAACTGCCGTTAATTTTTTGAACACTTAAACGCCTCCTTACTTAATTGCGTCTAAAATATCTTTTACAGACCCGAGAACGTAGTCAGGGTTTACGTCACTTTTTTCGCAGTCTTCAAGCGTTGTTTCACCTGAAAGAACGAGAATTGCAGTAACACCTGCATTCACGCCCGTTTTAACGTCTGTATAAATTCTGTCGCCTACCATAGCAATTTTATCGTAAGCAACGCCTTCTCTTTTTGCGAGAATGTCTATCATTGTTCTGTCGGGCTTACCTAAAAAACGGGGTCTTCTTTTTACTGCGTTTTCAAACATATCTGCAAAGCTACCGCAGTCAGGAAGATATCTGCCACCCTCAATAGGGCAAACCATATCGATATTTGTAGCATAGTAATCTGCACCTGCATCAAGGAGGTCGCAAACTATACGTATTTTTTTATAATCAAGCTCGGTATCATAGCCTAAAAGAACGGTATCGGCACCTACACCGTCTTCACTGATATTTACACCGTAGTTTTTAAGCTCTTTTTTAAGAGATTCTGTTCCGCAGACGTAAACGAGAGAATCTTTTTTATTTTCCTGTAAAAACATTCCCGCTGCCATACCCGAGGTGAAAACGTTTTCACTTTCACAAGGAAAATCTAAAGAACGCATTTTCTCAACGTAGTCAGAAGCATTTTTTGAAGAGTTGTTGGTGAGAAAAATAAAGTTTTTACCTTGAGCCTTTAAGGTTTCAAGAAATTCCTTTGCACCGTCAATAGGGTCATAGCCTAAATTAACGGTACCGTCCATATCAAGTAAAAATAAAGTTATATCTTTTAACTGTGCCATAATATTACCTGCCGTAAAGTTCATTTAATTTTTTATAGTAATTTGTGTCTATAAGCTCTAACTGCTCTTTTGTTATTCTGTAAAGCCAGTTGCCCTCTGCCCTACCGGGCACGTTAAGACGGGTATCATTACCGTAGCCGAGTAAATCTTGAACAGGGAAAATCGCAAGACCTGCATTACTTGCCATAATTGTTCTTATAATTGCCTTGCAACCGTTTTCGTTCCATTGATTTTCGTCACAAACACAATATCGCATAACCGCATTCTTTTGGTCGTAGGGTGTTTCCCAAAGATAACCTAAAAGAGTGTTGTTGTCGTGAGTGCCTGAATAAGCAACGCAATTGTTTATATAGTTATGGGGCTTATGGGGTGTATCGCCACCGAAAAAGCCAAACTGGAAAACTCGCATTCCGGGGAAGCCGCTTTCCTCAACAAGCTGGATAACCTCTTTTGTGATATCACCTAAATCCTCTGCGATAATAAGCTTATCACCCGAGACGCTTTTGAGAGCATTTATAAGCTTCATTCCCGGACCTTTAATCCATCTGCCCTCTTTAGCGGTTTTAGCATCACCCTTTACTGCCCAGAAGCTTTCAAAGGCTCTGAAATGGTCAATTCTTACACCGTCGAATAAATTCAAGGCAAAGGAAATTCTATCTTGCCACCAAGAGAAGTTATCCTTTTCCATCTCTTTCCAGTCATAAAGGGGGTTGCCCCAAAGCTGACCGTCTTCAGCAAAGTAATCGGGCGGAACGCCTGCAACATCTGTCATTCTGTTGTTATCGTCCAACAAAAATAACCTTCTGTTCCAATAAACGTCTGACGAGTCAAAGGAAACGTAAATCGGAATATCACCGATTATGCCGATACCCTTTTCATTAGCATATTTTTTTATTTCTGCCCACTGGGTAAAAAATTCGTACTGAATAAAGCGCCAACCGAATTCTATTTCTTTATCGAAAGAGTTATCTTCCCAAAGAGTCCACTCGTTTTGGTTATTTTTCTCTTTCAATGCCATAAACAAGCAGAATTCTTTCAGGTATTTATTGCCGTCTATAAACTCATTGATTTTCTCTCTTAAAGCACCATCAATTCTCTTTGATGCACTAATTAAAAGGCTTACTCTTTCTTCTCTTAATCTGTCAAACTCACAAGAATAAGGTGTTTTCTGTTTAGAAAGCTGAAGCTCTTCGTCTGTAATCAAGCCGTCTTTATGTAGCTTTTCTAAATCGATAAAATATGGGTTACCACCAAAGGTTGAGTATGACTTATATGGTGAATTACACTCGTCAACAAGGCCGAAGGGTAACACCTGCCAATAAGAAAAACCGCCTCGGGAAAGAAAATCTATAAACTCTTTAGCAGAAGCCCCGAAGCTACCGCAGGAATACTCTCCCCAAAGGGATGAAACGTGCATAAGCACACCGCTTTTTCTTTCCACAAAACAGACCGCCTTTGATTTTACAAATATATATTTTAGTATACCATAATAATAACAATCTTGTAAATAGACAAAGAGCCGAAAGCAACTTAGGTTTTATGTTAAGAATGACAAAAACCCCTCGGGATTAACCCGAGGGGAATTATTTATTTACTATTAAACTGCTTCATCTAATGAGCCTAAAAGCTCTGCATAAGCATTTGCAAATGTTGAACCGGCTGTTCTTGAAAGAACGTTGATTTCTTCGTTTTCACCGATAATTGAATGATATTCATTATCTCTGAGAACGTAACCTGCCTGGTCGTTGCAAAGACCGAATGCCATAATGTTGTCGCAGGTTGAGAATTCTTTTGCAGGAGCATATCCCCAAGCATCGCCAAACCAAGAAGCGCTACCTGACTCGGGACCGCCATAGATAAGCATGGGGTCAAACTCACCGGGGCAAAGGAAGATGCCAACCTCGTTGCCAAGCTCCATATAACCAATTTCAGTTACCATCTTGTAGCCGTCATCAGTTTTAACGATAACTGCGTTAAGGATATCTTCTTTTGCTGCAAGAGTAAGAATTTCGTTATCAACATCAAGACGAACTTCCTGAAGCTTAACGTTAAGAACTGCGTCAAGCTCGATTTCGTTTGTAATACCCATTACTTTTGTTGCAAGAGTATAACCGTAATCGTTAATACGCTGAATGTCGGGCTTACCTTCACTGTGAATTGTATTCCACTTATCTGCAGCTTCACCAAGGTCTTTACCTGTCTGAGCTTCTACGCAACCGTTAGGACAGCTTACTGTAACTGCATCAGCAGCTTTTGTAATTGTGGGAATTTCGTTACATTCTAAGCAAAGGTCAAAGTATCTTGTAGCAATAGCAAGCTCTGCACCCTGAACAAATACTACATTTGCACCTTCTGCTTCGCGAACTGCTTTTTCAATGTAGTAGGGGTAGTCTGCTGTAAGCTCGTCAGGACCTGCACCTAAACCTGTACAGTGGATACCTGCTTCGAGAATCCAAGTTTCGTTTGTACCGTCAAAGGGTGTGAAACGAAGTCTGTGAATCTGACCGTCAAAGCCCTGAGGATCACGTTTATCTCTGATATAATCGCTGATATCAGCTGAACCATAATTGAGAGTACCGGGCTTCATATTGTTAACAGCCTTCTTCATAGCAAGAACGGTTTTCTGGAAAAGATTTTCCATGAATTCCTGATTCTTCTGAACCTTCATGCTTTCAATAATGCCGCCTGAAGCTGCATTACCTGTGTTGAAGATAAGAGCCTGTGCGAGAGGAACGTTCATACCGAGTGTATCGATACATGAGTGCTGATGAAGAACAGAAACGTTTATGCTTACAACGTTGTTTGCTTCTGCAAATTCAGCCATTCTTGAACGGATTTCCATAACGTCACCGCGAGAGAAACCGAAACCGTCGATAACTGCCTGGATAACGATACCGCCAACACCGTCGCTGATTGCGAATACGCGAACTCTCTGGTCATCAAGAATTGATGTGGGAACACGACCTGCGATAGGCTCAAGTGAACCTGCAAGGAAGAAGTCACCATTCATAGGCTGAATACCATCAAGAAGAGATGCGCCTGCATAACCAACCTCCCAAACTGCATTGGGATCAACGGTTTTGTCGAATGAGCTTTCACCTTCATAGAAGTTTTCGGGAACATAGTCTTCTTCAGTTGCCCATCCGTCCTGATAGCCGGGCCATACCATATTGAGATATGAGAGAACAAATGAAAGAAGTCTGTCTACTAATGAGTTGAACACGCTTTCAATTGAGATACTACCGAGAGCAGAAACGTCTAAAGCGCTTGCGGGAACGGTAATTACCGAGAAAGCAAGAATAAGTGACAGTACAACTGCCAATATCTTTTTGGACATAGGAATTCCTCCTTTTAATTATACATACTGATTATATATCTTTTTTTTGGAATAATCAACAATTATTTGAAACTATTTACACATTTGCTGTTTCTTTGGTGTTTTTTGCTAATTCTTCTTCTATCATTTTGTTAACATTGTTCTTACCCATATGCTTATAGGGCCATTTTCTGATGATAAGATACATAGGAATTGCTCCGAGAGCATTAAGAATAGCGTCACCCATTGTGTCCATAATAGCAAATCTTGCTTCAAAACGAGCATCATCAAGAGGAATGAGCATAAAGATATCTTCTTTGCTACCTGCTTCTTTTATTGCAAGCTCAAGGCTCCAATGCTGTGCGTCACCGCCAAACCACTGGTCAAATGAGAACTCGAAAAGCTCCCAGCCTGCTGCAAAAATAAATGCCATACCGAATGCAGTTAATGCTAAAATTTTAGGAGGACAAATATGCTTGTCTCTGATTTGCATTGCTGTTACAAGCTCATAGCTTATAAACACCGCTTCAGCACAACCGAACATATGAAGAATTTTATCATATGCTGGAACAATATAGTAGAAATTAAGGAATGCACCGCCAAAGGATGCAAGGAAAAATCCTAAAATTGTAACATGCTGAAAATATGCAGGAAGATTTCTGGGGAAAGTTCCTTTAGGGAATGCCTGACAAATCTCAAAAGCAAACATACCTAAAAGGTTTGCAGACATCTGCATAGGCTGATACATTCCTAATTCATCAGCCTCAACAAGACGAAGAATGATACCGCCAATCATTAAAAGTCTTAAGGTCCACCAATAAACAAGGTCTCTTGGCTTGACCATACTCATTATTCTTTTGAAGTAACCTTTTTCCATATCTTTTCTCCTACGGGTAAATGCTTCAAGCACAGTCGGCAAAACATTCACCCCAATTTTTATTACAGAATTCCACTTTCTGCGTAATCATAAGAATACCAAAAAATCTATCGTTTATTTTTCTTTTTTCGAATTTAAAGTTAAGAATAGCTTAAAAATAGTAAATTATTGTTTTGCCGACACCAAAATTAAATAAATAGTGTTGAAAATTTCAATAATTAATTGTATAATGTAGAATGGATTTGAAGGGATTTAAATTACGACTTGTTTTTGGAGGTCTTTATATGTCAAAAAGAGAAGGCTACATTTCCTGGGACGAATTCTTTATGGGTGCAGCTATGCTCTGCGCTGAAAGAAGCAAAGACCCTAACACTCAGGTTGGTGCTTGTATCGTAAACAACGAAAACAGAATTCTTTCTGTTGGTTACAACGGCTTTCCCTCCGGTTGCGACGATGAGGTTTTCCCCTGGGACAGAAGTGCTGAAGATGCTTACGACACTAAATACCTTTACGTTTGCCACGCAGAGTTAAACGCTATTCTTAACTGCAGAGGCAGAAGCCTTGCAGGTAGCAGAATTTACGTTGCTCTTTTCCCCTGCAACGAATGTGCAAAGGCAATTATTCAGAGTGGTATCAAGGAGGTTGTTTATCTTTCAGATAAATATGCCGACACACCCCAGACACGTGCTTCAAAAAGAATGTTTGACGCAGCCGGTGTTAAATACACAAAGCTTGTTCCCGCAAAGAAAGAAATCGTGCTTGATTTACGCGAGGAAAATATCTGATTACGATTTAAAAACAGATTCCTGTTTCTAAATAAATTTGTTTAAAAAAATTTGTATATAGGAGTGTTCCAAATGGCTTTAGTAAACGCAAAAGATATGCTTACAAAAGCAAAAGCAGGCCACTACGCAGTTGGTCAGTTCAACATCAACAACCTTGAATGGACAAAATCTATTCTTCTTACAGCAGAAGAGATGAAGTCTCCCGTTATTCTCGGTGTTTCTGAGGGTGCAGGTAAATATATGTGCGGCTTCAAAACTGTTGCTAACATGGTTAAGGCTATGATTGAAGACCTTAACATCACAGTTCCCGTTGCTCTTCACCTTGACCACGGTTCATATGAAGGCGCAAAGGCTTGTATCGAAGCAGGCTTCTCTTCAATTATGTTCGACGGTTCTCACTACCCCATCGACGAAAACATCGCTAAAACAAAAGAGCTCGTTGCTATCTGCGAAGAAAAAGGTCTTTCTATCGAAGCAGAGGTTGGTTCAATCGGTGGCGAAGAAGACGGTGTTGTTGGTGCAGGTGAATGTGCAGACCCCGATGAGTGCAAAATGATTGCTGACCTTGGTGTTACAATGCTCGCAGCAGGTATCGGTAATATCCACGGTAAATATCCCGAAAACTGGGCAGGTCTTTCTTTCGATACTCTTGCAGCAGTTCAGGAAAAGACAGGCACAATGCCTCTCGTTCTTCACGGTGGTACAGGTATCCCCGCTGATATGATTCAGAAAGCTATTTCTCTCGGTGTTTCAAAAATCAATGTTAACACAGAGTGTCAGCTTGCATTCCAGGATGCAACAAGAAAATACATTGAAGCAGGTAAAGACCTTCAGGGTAAAGGCTTCGACCCCAGAAAGCTTCTTGCTCCCGGTTGCGAAGCAATTAAAGAAACAGTTCGTGAAAAAATCGAGCTTTTCGGTTCAAAAGACAAGGCTTAATCTGATATGAATAGCAAAAAGAAACGCATTATTACAATTTCTGCCGTTTGTGGCGTTGTTGTTTTAATTGTTGCAATAGTAATTTTGTTGCCCTATATGGAAAAATTAACGGGCAAAAATCAAGCTCCCGACGGAAGCTCCGTTTCAATTTCACAGAATGAAAACATCAGTACAACCAGCGGTAAACCCCTTACGCCTAACAGTAAAGGATATGCCATCCTCGTTGATACCACATCTTTCACTTCTACTGAAGGCGAAGACGGAATCACTATCGTTACTGCAAAAGAAAACGACAAGGTTAAAATGACTATTACACCTTTAAATGATGTAAGCTATGACACACTTTGCGTTGACACTCTTGCTTTTTACGATGAAATGGGTGAAAGCTCCGCTTTAAAAATCGGAAGCAAAAACTCTGCATACCGTTCTCAGACGGGTGACAAGGACGACGATATTATTACAACAGTATATTGCGTTGATAACGGCAAGGGCGGAAGTATCGAAATAAGATACGAAACACCCGTAGCTGCCGACAGTTATTCTGAAGATTTTGAAACTATGCTTTCAATGTTCAAGGTTCAATAATTAAAGTGAGCTAATAAAAATTACAGTCATATTCAGCGAAAACTGAATATGACTGTTTTCTTTTTTTATTTATCTATCATTTGGGTTGTAGCAAATGATTCTAAGGGCAAATTGACCTCTTTACCCTCTTTACAGCTTTTATAAATTGATAAAACCAATTCCAAAGCGCTCTTACCTGCATAAACATCAACATAAGGGCTTCGGTCATTTTTTATTGACTCAATAACGTCACGGTAAAGACTTGTATGACCGTTTCCGTAAAGATTCGGGGCAATTTCTTCAACCTGACGTCTGTCACTATCTGCCGCTTCTTCGTCTTTAAACTGCCACACGTCAATTGTGCTTGCATTCATACCGCCTAACCTGACCATTCCGTTTTCACCGAAAAGAGAAAGAGTTTCTTCAAGGTTATCGACGGTGTTTACCGTACCCTCAACAGTAGCAACTGCACCGCTTTTAAAGTTTACAACCGCTACGCCTATATCCTCTGCTTCTATGTAAGGGTGCTGTCTGTTTCTGACAGAGCCGTAAACAGACTCAATTTCATCACCCATAAGCCATCTTAACAAATCAATGCCGTGAATACATTGATTCATAAGAGCGCCACCGTCAGAAGCCCATTTACCACGCCAGTCATCCTGACTGTAATAATCTTCTTTTCTGCACCAACGCACACTTATATTACCATGAGAAAGATTGCCGAAACGACCGTTATCAATAGCAGCCTTTAGCTCCTGCACGGCTATATTGAAACGATTCTGATGACAAGCACACGCTTTAACACCCGTTTTTTCAACGGCTTTTATAACTCTGTCTGCCTCTTCTATGCTCATTGCCATAGGCTTTTCAACTATGAAATTGAAACCGTTTAACGCACAATACTCGGCAATTTCACCGTGGCAACCACTCCACGTTGCGATAGCAACAAGCTCCGGCTTCACCTCTTGGAGCATCTCCTTGTAGTCGCTGAAAATCTTAACTTTTTCAAGATTATTTTCATCTGCAAGGGCTTTTGCTTTTTCGGGGCATATATCGCACAAAGCAGTTATTTCAAGGTTATTTAATTTTGCCGCTTTGATGTGGCTTCCTGAAACTCTACCACAACCAATAAGAGCGTATCTCACAAAATCACCTCAGACGGTTACTGTTTCCTTCTCTTCTTTAGCATCGTTATATGCAATATTGTTTGGTGTAAAAGTAGGAACAAGCTCTTTTATAACGTCAACAATTTCTTTGTTCGATGCTGTTTCTATATTTTCCTTCATTTCGTCAAGGCGACGGAAAAGCTTTTCGCTGTCAAATTCCATGGGTCTTGCAACGTAAATAAGGTTGCTTTCAGTTTTCTGAATACCCTCTTCACTGATGAGAAGCTCCTCGTAAAGCTTTTCACCGTCACGAAGACCTGTATATTTAATTTCAATATCCTCACCGGGAATGTGACCGGAAAGTCTTATAAGGTTTTCTGCAAGCTCACGGATTTTAACGGGTGAGCCCATATCAAGAATAAAGATTTCGCCACCCTTTGCATTTGCACCTGCCTGAAGCACGAGAGAAACTGCTTCGGGAATAAGCATAAAGTAACGGATAATGTCGGGGTGAGTAACGGTAACGGGACCGCCTGACTCTATCTGCTCCTTAAAAAGAGGAATAACGCTACCGTTTGAGCCTAAAACGTTACCGAAACGAACTGCAACGAAATCTGTTTCAGATTTCTTATTGAATGACTGAACTATCATTTCGCAAACACGCTTTGTTGCACCCATAACGTTTGTGGGGTTAACCGCTTTATCGGTAGAAATCATAACAAAACGCTTTACACCGTATTTATCAGCAGTTTTTGCAAGATTAAATGTACCGTAAACATTGTTTTTAACAGCTTCCTTGGGGCTGTCCTCCATAAGAGGAACGTGCTTATGAGCAGCCGCATGATAAACGATATCAGGATGGTATTCTTCAAATACCTCGCAAAGTCTTTTTTCATCTCTTACAGAGCCTATAAGAACTGTAAGCTTTGCATCAGGATATTTTCTGCGAAGCTCCTGCTGAATTTCGTATGCACCGTTTTCAGCAATTTCAAAAATAATAACGTTTTTAGCAACACCGCTACCAACTATCTGCCTTACAAGCTCACCACCGATAGAGCCGCCACCACCCGTTACAAGAACGGTTTTATCTTTAAGAAGGCTAAATGCACCTGAAAGGTCAGGCTTTATCTGCTCTCTGCCTAAAAGGTCGGTATAATCAACCTTACGAAGCTGATTTCCTATATTCTGATTTTCTTTCATAGCAGTGATTTTGGGTAATGTTTTAAGAACACAGCCTGTTTTATTACAAATTTCAAGAATTTCTTTTTTTGTAGTTTCTGTAGCGGAGGGTACTGCAAAATAAATTTCGTCAACATCAAGCTCTTTTGCTACCTTTACGATATCATCTCTACCGCCGTAAACCTTTACACCGTAAAGCATTTCACCCTGCTTACGTTTGCTGTCATCAATAAGAGCAACAACAGAATATCTTGCAGAGTTGGTTGCATTTTTAAGCTCTGAAATAAGTCGCATAGCGGCACCGCCTGCACCTATAATCATAACTCGTTTCTTTTTGCCCTGCTCAATATTTTTCTCTGCTATAATTTTCTTTTTCCACATAGAATAGCCGATAAAAACTATTCCTCTTATACCTACTATCAAAACGAAGCTGATAACCGCATCAAGAAAAGCCCATGTAAAAAAGGCACGGGTATATTCGAACCATATAAACGCAAATACGGCGTACGTAACTATCTTTGCAATTGCAAAAGCTTTAATTAGGTCAGCATAGTCTTTAGCAATAAAATACTGCCACATTCTTTTGTGAATTTTAAAGAATGCAAATGAAGCAATTGTAGTAATTATACTTACAACACCTATGTATATATAGTTATTCAAAAACCATTCGGGCAATCTTATAACCGCATCGAATTTCAATGCAGCAGAAAGCCATATTGCGAAAAGCAAAGAAATAACGTCAGCTGTTATTAAAAGTGCTTTCATATGATTTTTAACAAAAGTTACAGTTTTATCTAACAAAATAATCCCTCATATCTCAAAATACTGCATCATAGCTTTCCCACGATACAATTACATAATTATACATATATAATAGTATCATAGCATAGGTTTTTTTGCAATATCTCAATTACACAAAAAATTGTCAAATTATAGTACAATTCGTCGCAAAAGCAGCTTTCTTTGAGTCTTGTATCTCAAAAAGAAATATGGTAAACTTGTTTCATAAATCAACAAGGGGTGGTAAAATGAATTCTTGGTTAAAAAATATATCCGATGACACCTTTATTTCAGATATTAACCTTACAGGCACTCACAATTCCTGTGCAAAATTCGTAAGAATTAAATATATCACCCAATGCCAGAATAAATCCATAAAAGAGCAGCTTAATATGGGCATACGCTTTCTTGATATCCGCCTTGAAAAAGACGGCGAAGCTTTAAAAGCGGTGCATTCAATTATAGATTGCTGTAAGGATAAAAGACAAAAAGAAAAGCTTTTACTTTCTGACATTTTATCGGACTGCGAAGAGTTTCTTAAAGAAAATCCGTCGGAATTTATTGTTATTTGTGCAAAAAAAGACGATGGTAAAAGTGAAAAGGATACCTCAAACGCATTTTTTAAAGAAATTTCAAAAAACGAAAGTATTTGGTACACTAAAAACACTGTCCCCCGTCTTTACGATGTAAGAGGGAAGCTTGTGCTTTTTAACAGATTCGTAGAAAACAGAAAAAGTAAATTTTTCAATGATGAAAAATGGGGCTTGAATGCTTGCGAGTGGGACCACAGCGGTATTGTTACAGATTCCCCCTACAGCGTTTTGAATTTCAGAGAAGCAAAGGGCAAAAAGAAAACCGAAACACTCATTTTGCAGGATAAATACAAAATGGGGGCTAAAGAAAAATGGGAAAAAGCAATTTTTCCTACTCTAAATGCAAATTTTGCAAAGAGAGATGTCGTTTTAAATTTCTTTTCTACCGCACAAATATACCGTTCACCGAAAAGCTGTGCCAGGTATATTTTTAAACGCTTCAATGAGTTATCTTTGCAGAAAAATAAAAAAATCGGTTGGATAATTCTCGACTACCCAACCGAAGACGTTATTAGAAAAATTGTTGAAACAAATTTTAACTGATTTGATAAAATAAAAGCTTTAAGGGAACGTGAGCTTTGTATCCACGTTCCCTTTTGATTTTAATTATTTACCTACGCAGAAATTTTTGAAAACCTCGTTTACTATTGTTTCCGTTGCCTTTTCGCCTGTAAGAATACAGAGATTTTCAACAGCACAGTCAATACAAACGTTAATAGCATCGGGGGTTATACCCATCTCAAGACCGTCTTCAGCCTCCTGAAGATTTTCAACCGCCTTTACAACACAGCCTCGTTGTCTTTCAGTTGTAATAAGCGGTGCAGAGGGGTCGAAGTTTGCAGTACCAACTGCCTCTTCAACCATTTCCGTAAGCTTTTCCATACCTTTTCTGTCTTTAGCAGAAATTTCAACGATTCTGTTACCGTTGTAAAGCTCTTTCACCTTTTCGGTTGAAAGCCTTTTTTCTTTATCCGCCTTATTTATTATAACTATTGAGGTTTTGGTTTTGCAAAGCTCAATAAGCTCTTCATCATCCTTTGAAAGCTCTTCACCACCGTCAAGCACCATAAGAACAAGACTTGCTCTGTCAAATCTCTCTTTAGCCTTAACAACACCAATTTTTTCAATTTCATCGTCGGTATCGCTTCTTATACCTGCGGTATCGGCAAGTCTTAAGGTAACATTACCTAATCTTACGGTTTCTTCAAGAACATCTCTCGTAGTACCTGCAATAGAGGTAACGATAGCTCTGTCGCGACCTGTTAAAGCATTCATAAGAGTTGATTTACCAACGTTTGGTCTGCCGACGATAGCGGTATCAATACCCTCAAGAATTGCCTGACCTGCATCAAAGCCGTTCAAAAGCTTTTGCAATTTCGCTTTTACGGTTATTATCGTTTCAAGCATCTGGTTGTCTGTGAGCTCGGGAATCTCATCATCGGGATAATCAACCCAAGCCGCAAGGAAAGCTGCCGTTCTTGCAAGCTCATCTCTACACTCGTCAATTTCTCTGCTCAAAGCACCATCAAGAGCATTAAGCGTTGCCGCTCTTGCCTCTTCACCGGAAGCAGATATTAACGACATAACCGCCTCTGCCTCAGAAAGATTCATTTTGCCGTTAAGGAATGCTCTTTTTGTAAATTCGCCACCCTCCGCGGCAACTGCACCTGCGTTAAAAACTGCACGTAAAACTCTTTTAAGCACAAAAAGACCACCGTGACAGCTAAGCTCAACCACGTCTTCGCCCGTATAGCTTTTTGGCGCTCTGAAAACGAGAGCAACCGCATCGTCAAGCACAGTTTCACCATCATGCACTTTACCGTAAAGAGCAGTGTAGCCTTTCATATCCTGAAGCTTTTTGCCCGAAACGGAAGAAAAAACCCTGTCAGCAACCAACAGAGCCTCTTCACCTGATATTTTAATTGTTCCTAAACCTGCTGCCGCCTGTGCGGTAGCAATTGCTGCGATAGTAGACAAATTTTTCGTCCTCTCAAAAGTTGAATAAATTAGTTATTGTTTACCTGTTGAGCCGAAGCCGCCCTCACCGCGTACGGTATCGTCAAGCTCTGAAACCTCTTCAACGGGCATCATACTAACGGGCATAATTACCATCTGGGCAATTCTCTCACCGGGTTGAATAACGTATTCCTCTGAAATCTGATTTATAACGCCAACCATTACTTCACCGCGGTAGTCACTATCAACAACGCCAACCGAATTAAGAAGACCGATACCGTGCTTTACAGCAAGACCACTTCTGGGGAAAACAAATGCACCGTATTCGTTTGAGGGTAAAGCAATTGCAATACCTGTAGGAATAACTGCTGTTGCACCACCCTTTAAGGTAATCGGCTCTTCGATAGCGGCACAAAGGTCAAGCCCTGCACTACCGTTTGTTGCCCTGAAAGGCACTTTTGCATTTTCACGAACTTTTTTTACTTTAAGCATTTCCATAATTATCCCCAAAGACCGCCTGTTTTATTTTCTGCACTACTGATTGCCTTAAGTCTTTCAACCTCGCGCTTATAGAAATCGCGTTCACTCTTCGCCTGTGCCGCATCTTCAAGATAAGCCTTGAGCTGCATACGAAGATTGTCAGAATCGCCGCTGTTTTTCTTTGATTCGTTAGCATATTCTAAAGCAACGAGTACTGCCGCCTGAGTTGTAGAAACACGGTTTCCTCTGAGGATATCGTTCATTTTTAAATCGATTTCGTGAGCTAACTCGCTCATATACTGTGAAGACTCGGTTGAAACTATTCGGTATTCTTCACCTGCTATTTTTAATCTGTGAGTTGTTTTCTCCATTTATATCATCCTTATAATTTTCTTTTAAAAAGCTACTCTAAAATTATACATTGTTTTGCTTTTTTTCGCAATACTACATATTGTAAAAATTCATTGTGTGTACACAATTTGTGAGTTGATATTTATTTAGTTTATTGATATAATTCAGTTAGTACTGAGTTGACGAGAATCCGTATTCAAAAAACTGTTTCGGATTATTTTTGCCAACTTATTTGGTGAAAGGAAAAGATATGAACGATTTTTATAACAATAATCAGGCTAACCCTAACGGCAACAGCTTCCCTCAAAGCCCTGCCAACAACGGACCGGTTAACCCAAATATAAGTCAACCGCAACAGCCATACCCGACAAATGCGGGTGCATATAATCAGGGCTATGCTTATACTAATAATCCGTATCAGCAGCCCCCTCAGCAAAATCCTCAATATACACCCTCACCCGCTACTATTTACAACAATATGCAGATGGGTAATGCGCCTCAATATCACTACGGTTATCCCGGTGGTGTTATGGACACACGCTATATTGAAGAGCAAAAAAGAAAATTCCAGTTACGCAGAAGTCAGGAAAAGCTTATGAAAAAAGCAGGTAACCGTGGCGGTCTTGCTCTTTTATTCCTTCTTATTTTGTCTTATGCTTTTTCAATGCTTCTTGTCTTTCCTCGTGTTTCCGAATTATATAACACAAGCCTCTCTTTCAGCTGTGCTTTTGCAATATTTTATTCTGTTGTTACAGTGGGCGGTGCTTTCTTCCTCGCTTACAGAGCCTTTGCACCTGCTAAAGAAAAAGCCGAGGTAAGCTATAAAAAGCCAACAGATGCTAAAAAAACAATTTTACTTATTCTTATAGGCTTCGGTGGCTCTCTTGTTGCTAACTTTGTTACCTCAATTTTGAGAGGTATTGCAGAAGCCTTCGGTGTTTATTCTTCATACTCTGCTATAGAAGAGCCCTCAAGCACAATGGATATTATTCTGATGTTTTTCGCAACTGCAATAGTACCCCCTCTTATTGAGGAATTCGGTGCAAGAGGTCTTATGATGCACAGCCTTAAAAAATACGGTAAAGGCTTTGCTATTTTAGGCTCTGCTTTTGTATTCGGTATTTTACACGGAAACGCAGTACAAATTCCATTCGCATTTATCTGTGCACTTTTCATCGGCTATGCAGTTATTGCTACAGACAGCCTCTGGACAGGTATAATAATTCACGCGCTTGTTAACTCAATGTCCTGCGTATCGTCTGTATTGATGTATTATTTTGACGAGCATGCAGCAAACCTTTATTTCTATATAACCTCAGGTGCTGGCTTCGTTGCAGGTGTTATTGCTCTCGTTATCTACGTTGCCAAATACAAAGACGACGGCATATTAAGTGACAAGGGTGAAATGACCGAGTTGTCATTAAAAACACGCTTCGCAAAATTTGTAAGCAGTCCCTTAATGATAATCGGCATTATCCTTTTCCTTATTCAAGCTATAACTACTCTTACAACAACACCTACAACCTACTGATATGAATAAAGAGATATTTATGAAGGAGGCTTTGCTTTTAGCAAAGGAGGCTTTCGACGAGGGTGAAGTGCCTGTTGGTGCTGTGGTTACTATCGGCAACAAGGTAATCGGCAGAGGCAGAAACAGACGTGAAAAAGAGAAAAATGCTCTTTATCACGCAGAAACCGAGGCTATCAACGAGGCTTGCAGACGACTTGGTGGGTGGCGTCTGTGGGAATGTGATTTATACGTTACCTTAGAGCCTTGCCCTATGTGTGCAGGTGCAATTATAAATTCAAGAATCAAAAATGTTGTTTTCGGTGCTTACGACAGTAAAAACGGTGCTTGTGGCTCAGTTGTGAATCTGTTTAAGTCTGATTTCAGCTATAAGCCCTCCTATGAGGGCGGTTTTATGGAAAAAGAATGTGGTGAAATTCTCACAGAATTTTTCAAAAATATTCGTAACAAAAACAATGACAATAAAATAAAAAAGACACAGGTGAATAATATGGAAAGAATTGAAAGCTTTAACGTTGACCACACAAAACTTATGAGAGGTATGTATATATCAAGAATTGACGGTGACGTTGTTACATACGATATCAGAACAAGAAGACCTAACGTTGAAGAGGTTATGGAAACAGGCGCTATTCACACAGTTGAGCATCTTTTTGCAACATATGTCAGAAACAGTGCATTAAAAGACAATATTATTTATTTCGGACCTATGGGTTGCCGTACAGGCTTTTATTTCCTTACAACAGGCATTACTCACGGTGATGCTTTAAAATTAACTCAGGATGCTTTAAGGTTTATTGCAGATTTTGAGGGTGACGTTCCCGGTGTTAGTGCTATTGAATGCGGTAACTACCGTGACCACGACCTGGAAGGTGCAAAAAAAGAAGCAGCAGACCAGGTTGAAGTTCTCAAAAGCTGGACTACTGCCGATATGATTTACTGATTAGATATTTAAAAGAAGTGAAATAAAAAATGAAACTTTCCTCTTTATATAACGGTGACAAAACTGTTCTTTCCTTTGAGGTTTTCCCTCCTAAAAAAACAGGCTCTGTTGAAACTGTTTACAATACTATTGCAGAGCTTCAGTCCCTGAAGCCTGATTACATCAGCGTTACTTACGGTGCGGGTGGCTCAGCTGCTAATAATTACACTTGCGATATAGCCTCTCTTATAAAAAACAAATACGGCATTGAGGCTATGGCTCACCTTACTTGTGTAAACAGCACGAAGGAAGATGTTGATAAGGTTCTTAAAGAGCTAAAAGAAAATAATATTGAAAACATTCTTGCCTTACGAGGTGACAGAAACCCCGATTTCGAGCCAAAAACAGATTTTATCCACGCTAACGATTTAGTTTCTTATATAAAATCTCAAGGTGATTTCGGTATAAGCGTTGCGGGTTACCCCGAAACACATTTTGAAGCACCAAGTGGTGAAATTGATATCAAAAACTTGAAAAACAAGGTGGACTGCGGTGCTCAAAGCATTGTTACACAGCTTTTTTTCAATAACGCTTATTTTTACAGATTCCGTGACAGATGCGATAACGCAGGTGTTTTCGTACCCATTTCAGCTGGTATTATGCCCGTTACAAACAGTAAGCAAATTGAACGAATGGTTTCAATGTGTGGCGCGAGTCTTCCGAGAAAATTTGTAAAAATGATTCAGAAATATGAGGACCGCCCCGAAGCACTTGTTGAAGCAGGTATTGCATACGCAATTGACCAGATTATTGACCTTATTGCAAACGGTGTTGACGGTATTCATATTTACACAATGAACAACCCATATATTGCAAAGAAAATTACAGAAAGCATTCGTGGGTTGCTTTAATTTGAAATTGCTAAGACAAAAACAACTGACATTCATTTTTCGGAATGTCAGTTGTTTTTACTTTTATTTTTTATCTTTTTTCTTTATATATTTTATCAAAATTACTATCGAAGCTATAAGTAAAGCGAAAACTACAACCGTCATCATAAATTTAACGGGTATTAAGTCATAAATCTTATCACCTAAAAGGGTTATAAGAATTATTCGGGGCATTACACCGAAAAAAGATATTAAAATATATCTTACATACCCCATATTTGAAGCACCGAAAAACAGGCTTACAAAATCAATGGGGAAAACGGGTAAAAGCCTTGCTAGATAAAGATATGGTGTTTTTTTATCTCGTAGCTCTATGATTTTCTGACCTTTTTTTGAAGCGGAAAGCTTTTTCTCAACCGCTTCACCGCCTAAAAACTTACCGATAAAATAAGTAATGTTAAGCTCGAAGAAAATACCTACAGCATTAACTATAAGACCGGGTACAAAGTCAAAAGCCATCCCCACCGCCATATAAAGCACCGAGGCAGGTATTACGAAAACAATTGCCTTTAAGCCGTAAACACCCAAAACCGCCGCACCGGCTTCAAAGAGAGTGTCTGTCTTTTCAACCAAAGCTCTTACGTCGATATTTACAAGCTCGTTATATTTAAAAATAATAACAAGAAGAATTGCAACAACAAGCGCTGCTCTTACACCTATACCGAGGGCACGCTTTATTTTATTATTCAAAGTACCGCCCCCTCAATACTATAATGAGTAAAGCTTAAAGCTCTACCTTTACCTGCTGACCGTTATTATTCATAGATTCATCTGCAAGGAAAATAACCTTGTGACCTGCAACAGAATCGTAAATTGAGGTGCAGGAAACTGAATGCTCCTCCCCTCTTATGAAACGAACAAAATCAGAGGTTAATCTTTCGTCACCGCCTGAGTGACCTTCACCTGAAATGTTACTTAAATCTATGTATTCCTCGTCAAAATCTTTTCCCGGGTCGGGATTGATTGTTTTAACGCTTATAAATTTATTTTCGAACTCACCGTAAATTTCACCCTTTGTGCCTGTAACACGGATGGTTCTCAAAGATTCGGCAGAGCCACCGGTCATATTATGAGTACCAGTAGCACCGTTTGAGAAATTCACGAGAACGCTTTGATGGTCTACAACGTCATTATCGCATTTGTACATACATCTGCCGTAGTCACCGTTTATAAGAACTCTTCTTCTGTCTTCATCGGTGGGATTTTCGATGCTTTCTAAATCACGCCAAACGTAAACCTCCCACCTGTCAGGGTGGTCAAGATAAAGCCTTTTTGCACTGTAACGACAATAATCAACTCTGGGACAGTCCACAAGGCAACGTGTACCTGAATTTTCAGGTGCATTTTCTTCTCTGAACTGAAGTCTTGAGCCAACGGAAGAAACTGCAACAGGTTTATATGGTGACATAAGCCACATCATAATATCTAAATCGTGACAGCATTTTGCAAGAAGCATTGAGGTGTGGCACTTTTTACTGTTACCCCATTTACCTCTTACGAATGAGGTTGAAAGATGGTGATAGCTGACGTTTTCAACTGTCTGAATATTTATAACCTCACCAATAGCACCGCTGATAATTTTCTCTTTTATTGTTGAGTAGAAAGGTGTGTATCTTAAAACGTGGCATATCATAACTTTGTTGTTATGTTTTTTAACAACGTTTAAAAGACGCTCCATTTCTTCATCGTTTACTGCAAAGGGCTTTTCAAGAAGCATATCGTAGCCTTTTTCAAGAAGAGGAATTGAGGTTTCAACGTGTTGCTCATCCATTGTGCCGTTTATAACGGCATCAGCAAATTTCGGTGCTTTTGAAAGAGCTTCTGCAGATTCAAAGCAAAACTCTTCCGAAAAACCGAATTTTTCCATAACCATTTTTCTGCGGTATTCATCAAGGTCCGCAACACCCACTATTTTTAATAAATCAGGGTGTGCTAAAGAAAAGTCAGCATAAGCCATTGCTCTGTGACCTGCACCTAAAATTATTGCCGTTACCGGTTTTTTTGCCATATCCATCACTACCGAATTTGAAAATAATTTAATAATTTATTTTATCTCTGTGCCCATAATAATCGGGCCTTTTGTTTTTAACAAGGTTTTAAAGCCTAAACGCTTATAAAAACGAATTGCTCCCTCGTTTTCAGAGTTTGCCATAAGCATAACGCCCGGCACACCTCTGCTTTTAAGCTCTTCTAAAAGAGCCTTCATAAGCTTACTGCCGTAGCCCTGATTCTGATATTCCTCTAAAATATCAATATGAAGATGGGCAGGGTATTTTTTACCGAAAATCATATAAGGCATGGGGAAAAACCAAGCCTCAACACCACAGAAGAAATCAATTTCTTTAATTGCGGGAACATCTATTTTTCTGTAAAGCTTACTGTATCTTTTAAAGTCTGGCTCGCAGAGAATATAGCCTACGGGCTTGTCCTCATCGTCTGCCACCACAAAGCAGGTGTCGTAACACTCACGGGCGTAATACGTAGAATATATTTTCGCGATTTTATTTCCCACAATAGGCTCTTTTTTTGAAAGATTGCCTGCGGTCATACGGCAAATGTATTCAACAGGATAAATTTCACCCTGACGAAGCTTTCTTATTTCTGCCATTACTGAACACCCTGACTTTTGTTTTTATTGTGCTTTTTTGTTACTCTTTCTCTTGTGCCGTCGGGACGCTGAATAACTGTATTATCAAGAGTGTTTTCAAGAGATTTTCTGAAGGCCGCAACGTATTCTGCTCTTAAATTTTTCTGCTCAAGAGCTTCCGCTTCAGTTAAGCCCTCTTCCCTTGATTTTCTTGCAAGAAAATTTATTCTGTCAATTTTTTCCTGAGTAATCATAATCAATCCTCATTACAATATATTAGTTTTCTAAACACACAAAAAGTAGTATATCACATATTTTATTTTTTTCAATTATTTTCTAAAACATTATATATGTTTTCTGCCCTTAAAATCTATTTTATCTTTAGACCAAGCTATTATTCCAAAAACTCATTGACACATAAATATTAAAAATGATATCATTCTTTAAGGTGATAATATGAAAGAATTTACGTTTTTCTTAATAACAGACCCTCATTATTACAGCAAAAAATTAGGTGCTTACGGCGAGGAATATGAAAAGTTTATGGATTTCGAGCAAAAGTGCTATGCCGAAACGCCTTACATAAACGATGCGGTTAACGAATATTT
Source organism: Acutalibacteraceae bacterium (assembly GCA_045638585.1). Classification (GTDB taxonomy): domain Bacteria; phylum Bacillota; class Clostridia; order Oscillospirales; family Acutalibacteraceae; genus DTU089. The sequence continues at coordinate 22,419 of JAZUBO010000012.1, forward strand.
AAAAAACAGCACCGCTGCGGACACCATTCTTATCGCAGGTGACCTTTCCTTTAACGGTGAAAAGGAAAGTCATATTGAATATTCACAGGAATTACACAAATTACAAGCTGCAGGCAAAAAGATTTACGTTGTTACCGCAGGTCACGATATTGAGCAGCATCCCTTCTGCTACAACGGTGGGGAAAGAGAAGTGCCTGAATGTATTTCATTCAACGAGCTTATGGATTACTACTACGATTTCGGCTACAGTAATGCACTTGCTTTTAACAAAGAGCATCTTTCATACGTTGCAGAATTAAGCGAAGACGTTCGTCTTCTTGTTCTTTGTAATGACACAAAAGAGGGTAAAAACAAGGCTTATGACGATGAGTTTTTAGGCTGGATAAAAGAGCAGGCTCAAAAAGCACAGAAAGACGGCAAAATGATGATAGCTATGGAGCATTACCCTGTGCTTCCCGGTCAACCTGTTCTCACTCTTATCCCCGATGCCCGTCAGAAAGAAAGCAAAAAGCTTATCGAAGCTCTTGCTGACAACGGCGTTCACCTTATTTTCACAGGTCATATGCACAACCAGAGCATAAACTGCGTTGAAACTGAAAAAGGAAACAAATTTTACGACGTTTGCACCGGCTCTCTTATCGGTTGCCCTGCATTTATGCGACTTGTGACAATCAAAGATGATAGCACGGTTGAAATTGAAAGCATACCCGTTCCCGAATTCCAGTGGGATAAAAAAGGTAAAACAGGCGAAAAGTATCTTCAGGACCAGTTTGACCGTATGCTTTACACAATGATTTACGCTATGAAAGATGACCCTGCAAGATTTTTAGGTAAAATCGGCGCCGGTGATAAAACATCACTCTTTAAGCCTGTAAGCATTATAGGTAAGGCTCTTTCAACCTGGACAGTTGGCAGAATCGCAAAGATTTTTCTCGTTAAAGCTCACCCCGAGGTTAAAAACGTTAAGTTTATTGACGCGGCAGTTGGCCTTGTAAGGTCAGTATTTTACGGTGACCAGCCTTACACCGAGGATTCACCCTTTGGCTCAACGCTTTTGAAGGTTTTAAGAAGACTTAAGCCTGTACTTAATATTTTAAACAAAAAGCTTAAAGGCTCTCAGGGTGAAGAAATCGACTTTTACGAAATGCTCAAGCACTCCGCAGGTAACTATGGTATTTCAGACCATAATGCAACGATTAAGTTAAAATAAACACCATATAAAAATGCCCGAATCAAAAGATTCGGGCATTTGTTTTATTTAGAACGCGATTTTTTCTTCAATATACTTTTCAAGGTCTGCAATAGAAATTCTTACCTGCTCCATAGTGTCTCTGTCACGAACAGTTACGCAACCGTCCTCAACGCTTTCGAAGTCGTAAGTAATGCAGAAGGGTGTGCCGATTTCGTCCTGACGACGATATCTTTTACCGATTGAGCCTGCATCGTCAAAGTCAACGTTGAATTTCTTTGAAAGTGCTGTAAACACTTCTGTTGCCTGCTCATTAAGCTTCTTTGAAAGAGGAAGAACTGCACATTTGAAGGGTGCAAGAGTGGGATGGAAACGAAGAACAACACGTGTATCGTTCTTTTCTGCATCAACAACCTCTTCATCGTAAGCCTCTGTAAGAATTGTAAGGAAGAGTCTTGCAAGACCGAGAGAGGGCTCAACAACGTAGGGAACGTATCTTTCGTTTGTTTCGGGGTGGAAATAATCAAGGCTCTTACCTGATGTATTGATGTGCTGAGTAAGGTCGTAGTCTGTTCTGTCTGCTACGCCCCAAAGCTCACCCCAACCGAACGGGAAGAGATATTCAAAGTCTGTTGTAGCCTTTGAGTAGAAGCAAAGCTCTTCGGGGTCGTGGTCACGAAGACGAAGATTTTCTTCTTTAATACCGAGAGAATAGAGCCAGTCACGGCAGAAGCCTCTCCAATATTCAAACCACTCAAGGTCTGTTCCGGGCTTGCAGAAGAATTCAAGCTCCATCTGTTCAAACTCACGAACACGGAAGATAAAGTTACCGGGAGTGATTTCGTTACGGAATGATTTACCAATCTGAGCAACACCGAAGGGAACTTTCTTTCTTGTTGTTCTCTGGATATTTGCAAAGTTTACGAAAATACCCTGTGCAGTTTCGGGGCGGAGGTAAAGCTCGTTTTTGCTATCCTCTGTAACACCCTGGAAGGTCTTAAACATAAGGTTGAACTGACGGATATCTGTGAAGTTATGCTTACCGCACTGAGGACAAGCAATAGCGTGCTCCTTGATGTAATCCATCATCTGTTCATTTGACCAGCCTGCAACGTTTGTGCCGTCAAAATCTTCGATAAGGTTATCTGCTCTGTGACGAGTTTTACATTCACGGCAGTCCATAAGAGGGTCAGAGAAGCCGCCTAAATGACCTGATGCAACCCAAGTCTGAGGATTCATAAGAATAGCGCTGTCAAGACCTACGTTGTAGGGGTTTTCCTGAATGAATTTCTTTCTCCAAGCGTTTTTGATGTTGTTTTTAAGCTCAACACCTAAGGGGCCGTAGTCCCAAGTGTTTGCAAGGCCGCCGTAAATTTCGCTACCTGCATACACAAAGCCTCTGCCCTTGCAAAGAGCAACAAGCTTTTCCATTGATTTTTCTGTATTTTTCATTATATTCATCCTTTCAGTATGAATAGTTGCAAATGGCAAATGGCAAGTGGCAAATTTCGGGACTTGCAGTCGGCATTATAACTTGCTTCGCTTTTTGCAACAAATTATTTGTTTATATTATTTTTTGTGGTTCTGACAATTGAATACAACATTTTTTCAAGTTCAATACACTCTTTCATTATTGCACCAATTTCTTTTTCAGTCAATTTATTTGTAGCTAGTAAAAGCTTTAACCAAAACTTTGTTTCTGTTGCTTCTTTTAGAGCTATATTCATTTTCGCTAAAAAATCAGCATGACTTTGGGCTTGCTGTGCTTCCGCAATATTTGCACCTATACTTGTACCTGAACGTAACAATTGTCTCGCTATATCATATTCCTTGCGAGTTTCTATCAGATAATCTTTTAGATGCACTATTTTTACAGCAAAATCAAAACTTCTTTGCTCTATGGTATTTGCCATAAATCACACCTTACCATTTTTAACAATATAACTGCAACAGTTTTTAATTTGCAGCTTCTGGCAACAAAGTGAGCATATAATCGGCGCTTGCGCCCCTTAATTTGCCACTTGCCATTTGCAATTTGCAATTTTAAAAATCCGTATCCAACGTTTTTTTAGACACTCTCTTACCAAACTGACTATAATACATATCCGCATAAAGACCGTCTTTTTTAAGAAGCTCTTCGTGTGTTCCTCTTTCTTTAACTGCACCGTTATCGATAAAGAGAATTTCATCGGCTTTCTTTATTGTAGAAAGTCTGTGGGCAATAACGAAATTCGTTCTGCCCTTCATAATTTCATTCATTGCTTCCTGAACGAGAAGCTCAGTTCTTGTATCAACAGAGCTTGTAGCTTCGTCAAGGATAAGAATTTTCGGGTTTTTAAGCAATGCTCTTGCAATTGTTAAAAGCTGTCTTTGACCCTGTGAAAGATTTGAGCCGTTTTCGTCAAGAATTGTATCGTAACCATCGGGAAGAGCTTCAATAAAGCTATCTGCCCTTGCAGCCCTTGCAGCTTGGATTACTTCATCATCGGTAGCTTCTAACCTACCGTAACGGATATTGTCTTTAATTGAGCCATTGAAAAGCCAGGTATCCTGCAACACCATACCGTAAAGCGAACGAAGCTTGTCGCGTTCAACGTCGCGTATATCAACACCGTCTATGGTGATTTTACCGTCAGTAACATCGTAAAATCTCATAAGAAGATTAACGAACGTTGTCTTGCCCGCACCGGTAGGACCTACTAATGCTACAAGCCCACCGTGCTTAACGGTAATATCAAGATTTTTCATAAGAGGCTTTTCGGGTGTATATGAAAAAGATACGTTTTCAAATTTAAGCTCTTTTTCAAATACCAGCTCTCCGCCTGTTTTATCTTCAGTTTCCACAGGCTCATCAAGAAGCATAAACACTCTTTCAGATGATGCCATACAGGACTGAATGTTATTAACTATCTGCGCTAACTGGGAAATAGGTGAAGTAAAAAGCTTTGAATAAGTGATAAAGGTAAGAATACCGCCTATTGTAAAGCTTGCACCCATATCGTAAATAACCTTGTCACCAATTGAGAAAACACCGTTATTTACAATAAGATAACCGCCTATAACAGCTATAAGAATATAGCCGATATTGTCAATAAGATTTATAAAGGGTGAAATTGCACCCGAAACGTATTGAGCCTTACAGCTTACCTTTGTAAGCTCATCGTTAATATCGTTAAACTCGTCAATAGCAAGCTGCTCTTGACCGAAAAGTCGCACGATTTTATGACCCGTATACATTTCTTCAACGTGACCGTTAAGCTCACCTGTTCTGTCCCACTGAGCTTTGAAAAGCTTCTTTGAAATCTTCATTATGCTTAAAGCAATTGCCGCCGCAGGGGGAACAATTGCAACGATAACGAGAGTTAAAAACCAGTTTGTTTTAACCATCATTACAAACACGCCAACAATAGTTATTAGCGAGGTAAGGATAGAAACAAAGTTATGCTGAAGAGTGTTGCTTATGTTGTCAACGTCGTTAACCATTCTCGAAAGAATGTCACCCTTTGCATTTGAATCGAAATATTTTAAAGGTAATTTTGAAAGCTTATCGTTAATATTTTCGCGAAGCTTTCTTACGATTTTTGCAGTTATACCTGCCATTGTGTACTGCTGTACAAACGAGAAAACCGCCATACCACCGTACACCGCAAGGAGAATTAAAAGCGTTGGAACAAGACTTTCGGGGGAAATTGTGCCACCGTTTATTTTAATTTCCACCTGCTCGTTAAGCACATCAAGAGCTGTACCGATATAAGTCGGACCTATAACGTTGCAAATCGTGCTTAAAACGCAAGTAATTAAAACAATTACAAAGCTGACCTTGTGGTCTTTAAGATACCCTAACAGCCTTTTAGCTGTTTCGAAAAAGCTTGCAGCCTTTTCTTCGCCCTTTTCTGTTTTTCTGTATGAAGAGTATCTTAACTTTCTTGTGGCTCTTCGTCTTTCAAGGATTGCTTGTCTTTTAGGGTCAAGATTTCTACCGTTATTTGTCATTGTTCCACCTCCTCTGTGCTTAATTGGGAGATGACAATGTCCTTGTACACGTCACAGGCTTCAAGAAGCTCCTTGTGAGTGCCTGTGCCAACAACCTGACCGTTGTCAAGAACTATTATTTTATCTGCATCAATAATTGTACCGACTCTCTGGGCAACGATTAAAATTGATGCGTTCTTTAATTTATTTCTTAAGGCATTACGAAGCCTTGCATCTGTTGCAAAGTCTAATGCTGAAAAGCTATCATCAAAAATGTAAAAATCTGCTTTTTTAACTATTGCTCTTGCAATACAAAGCCTTTGCTTCTGACCGCCCGAAAGGTTTGTACCGTTCTGGGAAATCATATTTTCAAGACCTTGGGGAAGCTTTTCAACAAAATCTCTTGCCTGAGCAGTTTCAAGTGCATCCCATAATTCACCGTCTGTTGCATCCTCTTTACCGTAACGAAGATTATCCGCAACCGTACCGCTGAAAAGGAAAGCCTGCTGAGGAATATAGCCGATTTTGCCGTAGATGGTTGCAAAATCCATCTGACGAACGTCACAACCGTCAACAAAAACTCCGCCCGAGGTAACGTCGTAAAAACGGGGTATAAGGTTAAGGATTGTAGATTTACCCGAGCCCGTGCCACCTATAATCGCGGTTGTTTCACCTTTCTTTGCAATAAAGCTTACATCCTTTAAGGTTTCGGTTGTTTCGCCGTCGGGTGATTTATAGCTGAATGAAACGTTTCTGAATTCAATGCAACCGTCGTTTTCGTTTTCACCGTTCTTTTCTTCAATTTCCATTTCGGGCTTCATTTCAAGAACTGCGTTTATACGCTTTGCAGAGATATTTGCTCTTGGTATCATAATAAACATTGCCGCAGCAGTTGAAAGAGCAACGATTATAAACACAAGATAAATGATAAACGCCTGCAAGTCACCTAAAGTGTTCTGAATTTCAACGGGGTCTGTAAGTCGGTTTATCTGGGTATAGCCTACAGCCACAAGAAGAATTATAAGAAGAAAAACAAGAAGTGTGATAATCGGGATAAGACCTGCAAAAATATGCTGCACCTTAACTATCATTGAGGTAAGGTCATCGTTTGCGGCTTTGAATCTTTTATCCTCGTGCTGAGTTCTGTTAAAAGCTCTTATAACTCTTATACCACCGATTTTTTCGCGGATTATAAGGTTAAGCTTGTCTACACGCTTCTGAATTTTATCGAAAAACGGAATAACCTTTTTTGCAACTATAAAGGCTATTAAGGCAATAACGGGTGCTACAATAAGAAGCACAAGGGAAAGCCCGGGGTCCATAATAATCGCCATTACAGTACCGCCGATAAGCATTATGGGAACGGAAATAATTGTTCTCAGGGACATAAGCACAAGGTCCTGCACCTGACGGATATCGTTTGTTGTTCTTGTGATAAGAGAGGGTATGCCGATTTTATCTATATCGCCCTGAGAGAAGTTTTCAACCTTGTTAAAAATATCAGCTCTTAACTCTCCTGCAAAGCCGGTTGAAACCTTACTTGAGCAGTAGCTGTTTGCAATTGAAATAAACATTGCAATAACGCAACATACAAGCATAACTATACCGTCATGCTTGATAGACTGTAAATCTCCTTTGTTGATTCCCTCGTTGATAATCTGCGACATTAAAAGCGGAAACGCAAGTGTCATAACGTTATTGACAGCCGCGAGAAAAAGGGTAAACAAAGCAAATTTTCTATGAGGTTTAAGATATCGCAAAAGCTTTATCATATTACACTCTCCGTTTGCAATGCTTTTGATTTTCATTTGTGCTTTAAGCACAAAATTAGACATAATAACTATACCAAAAGCCCATGCTTTTCGCAATACTTTTTTCCTTATTTATGTAATTATTTATATATTTTTAATAATTGGCAGTTGCAATTCAATTAAAATAAAGTTTGCCGTAACACCCTGAGGGTGTTCCCTACAATTCTTCTATCTTAATATTTAATATCGGTTAGTTTCTTACAATTGAATCTTACGATTCAACTACGCTCCTTTGTCGCGTAGAGAACTCTCCACCACCCGATAAACTATATATCAAAAAACTAACCATAGGCACGCTTGAAAATTTATTGAATGAGTAAAAAAATTCAAGGTGGTCCCCCTCTCTTCGAAGAGAGGTACACGCCTTGGAAACTTTTTATGTTATTAAATTTGTTGCTCCCCGTGAAGCCACTGGCGACTGGTGACTTTATAAATGCGTCGCAGACCCTTAACTTCTTCACTATTCACTTTTAACTCTTCACTACGAGCGTAGCGAGTCTGTCGCAGACCCGACACTCCTCACTCCTCACTCCTAACTCCTCACTTAATTTATAAATTCCCCCAAAAGACAGCACATTACAACTTGACACAGAAAGCAAATTACTGTAAAATACTAAACTGTTATATTATGTAATTTCAACGAAATGAGTGTGATGTTATGCATTGGTCCGAAATGATAGCAGACCGTATTATCAAACGTAATCCCGATAAGGAAGAGTATGTTTGTGCCGCAGGTATCAGCCCTTCAGGCTCAATTCATATCGGTAACTTCCGTGATATTGCAACAAGCTACTTTGTTGTAAGAGCTCTTATCAAAAAAGGTAAAAAAGCAAAGCTTCTTTTCTCTTGGGACGAGTTTGACCGTATGAGAAAGGTTCCCGTTAACGTTGCCGCTATTGACAGCGATATGGAAAAATATATCGGTTGCCCCTATGTTGACGTTAAAAACCCCTTTGATACAGAAGAAAAAACTTATGCTGAATATTTTGAGCACGAATTTGAGCGTTCAATCGTAAAATTCGGCATTGATATGGACTATCGCCATCAGGCTGAAATGTACAGAAGCGGTAAATATACAGAGCATATTCTTCACTCACTTAAAAAACGTGGTGAAATCTTTGATATTCTTGCTTCACACCGTACACAGCCCGTTCAGGAGGGTGAAAGAGAAGCATATTACCCCGTTAGCATCTACTGTTCAGAATGTGGCAAGGATACAACAAAAATCCTTTCCTTAAGTGACGATTGCACACAGGCTGAATACACCTGCGAATGCGGTCACAAGGGCTCATTTGATTTCACAAAAGACTTCAACTGCAAGCTCGCTTGGAAGATTGACTGGCCTATGAGATGGATGTACGAGGGTGTTGACTTTGAGCCCGGCGGAAAAGACCATGCAAGCCCCCACGGTAGCTACGACACAAGTAAGGATATCGCAAAGAAAATCTTTGGTTATGAGCCTCCCCTCTTCCAGGGCTATGAGTTCATCGGTATCAAGGGCACAACAGGTAAAATGTCAGGCTCATCAGGTCTTAACCTTACGCCCGACACTCTTCTTAAAATCTACGAGCCCGAGGTTATTCTCTGGCTTTACTCAAAAACAGAGCCTCTCAAGGCATTTGACTTCTGTTTTGACGATGGTATTTTAAGACAGTACTTTGAATTTGATAAAATGTATACCGCTGTTAAAGACGGTACTGCAACAGATGCTCAGAAAGACATTATGTACAACACAACAGTTGGTGACAGAGAGCTTAACACAGTTCCTATGAGCCTTCTTGTTCAGTTAGGTAGCGTTGTTGATTTCAACGTTCCTATGCTTGAAACTGTTTTCGAGAAAATCGGCACACCTTACAAGCACGAAGAGTTTGCAGAACGTCTTGATAGAGCAAAATACTGGCTTGAAAACTGCGCACCCGACCAGGTTAACCGTTTACGCGACGGCAGAAACTGGGAGGTTTACGAAGCTCTGGGCGATACGCAGAAAGCAGAAATCAAGGCTCTTTTCGAGTACATCTCTGCAGGTGATTACGACCTTGATGCTCTTAACAAAAAGCTTTATGCTATCCCGAAGGAAATCAACGGTGAAGATTTAGACGAAAAAGAGCTCAAAGCAATTCAGGGCTCATTCTTCAAGAATGTTTACAAGCTTCTTATAGACAAAGAAAAAGGCCCTCGTCTTTACCTCTTCCTTTTCGCAATCGACCCCAAGAGATACGTTGGTCTTCTTGATTTCTCATACCCCAAGACAGAGGAAGAAACAAAATCCGAAGAGTTAAAGAAGGCAGAAGCAGAACAAGCTTTAGCTTCTGAAAATGCTGATAAACACGTTTACGGTGAAGCAGATGCTTTCGTTCCCTTTAAAGAAAATCAGGTTTCTATCGAAGACTTTGAAAAGCTTGATTTAAGAGTTTGCCAGATTCTCAAAGCTCAGGAAATCAGAAAATCTCACAGCTGTCTCAAGCTTACACTTGACGACGGTAGCGGTGAAAACAGAGTTATCGTTTCTTCAATCAAGAGTGAATACACTTGTGAACAGCTTGTAGGTAAAAAGATTATCGTTATCGCAAACCTTGAGCCTGCTCGTTTTGCAGGTGTTCAGAGTAACGGTATGCTTCTCGCAGCAACAAACGGTGCTTGCGGTTGTCAGGTTGTATTTGTTCCCGACTGCGTACCTACAGGAACACAGATAAAATAATATGATAAGCTTTATTCCGATTACAGAAGAAAGCTTTGACAAGGTTTATAACAAAATGAAAGCGGCGTTCCCTGAAGAGGAACGTCGCACTGATTTTGACGAAAAAAATTGCCTTAAAGACAGTAAATTCAATTTCTTTGAAATTTTCGACAACGACAATGAGGTCGGCTTTATTGCCCTCTGGGTTTTCCGGGATTTTGTTTTTATTGAGCATTTAGCAATTGATTCTGACAAACGAAACGGTGGCTACGGCTCAAAAGCGTTAAGCCTTGTTAAAGAAAAATTTAATAAGCCTTTAATTTTAGAAGCGGAAGCGCCTGAAACAGAGCAACAGATAAAAAGAATAAGATTTTATGACCGTCACGGCTTTAAGGTCAACGGTTTCGATTATATGCAGCCCTCTTACCACGGTGGTGAGGGTGTGCCGTTGAAAATCTTAAGCTTCCCTGAAATACTTTCACAAGAAGAATTTGATAACTTTATAGCTCTTACAAGAAAATATGTTTATAAATAAAAAACCACGATTATCTCAAATGAGGTAATCGCGGTTTTTCGTTTTATAGGTCTTTTTTGTTTTATTCTTCTGTCTTAAACAAGGTTAATTTGTGAAGCGCTCTCGTTGATGCCATATAAAGATATTTCTTGTTTTCCTCACCGCTGAAGGTGCCGTTATCGTAAACAATAACGTTGTCAAATTCAAGACCTTTAGTTAATGCAACGGGCATAACTATGGGGTTATGAGAAAGCTGACAAGATTTATTATCGCATATACGAAGACCCGTAATATCAGTTTTAAGCTCGTTATAAACATTAATTGCATCTTTAACTGTACGGGTAATTATGCAGGTTGAGGGACTTTCGGCTGCATAATTTTTCGTAAGCTCTTTAAGAGTAGTAAAATCACCGTCTTTAAGCTCAACCTTTTCCCCGTTTCTTTCAAAAATTTCATATCTGCTTTCTTCGGGAAGAAGCGAAAGGGCAAAGGTGTTTATCTGCTTTGTTGAACGGTAGCTCTTATTGAGATTTAAAAGCTTTGCATTGTAAAGCGAAGCCATTACCTCACTGTTTGTTGTGTTAAGCTCGGGTACAATAGCCTGATTTGTATCGGCTAAAAGAGTCACCCTTGCTCTCGGGAACATTTTAAGAATTATACAGTGCTGCATATATGACAAATCCTGTGCTTCGTCAATAAGAATATGCTTAACACCGCCTAAAACCGCAGAAGTACCTAAAACAGTTTTAACGAAAACAACGCCTAAACAGTCTTCGAATTCAAGGAAGCCTCTGTCAAGCGACTTTCTTGTTTCTAAAAGCTCCGGGCAATTATTTTCTTCTGCATACTCGCCTACCAATTTCCAATAAACTGCTATAGGGTCAACGAGTGTAGCATTTTTTATCATCTGTGTTGCAGACTGTTTTAACTCTCTTCTTTCAGCCTTGAAAAGCTTTGCAGTATCCTCGTCAATTTCAGAATCAGCATCTATCTCAAGATAAATTTCTTTTCTGTTGTTTATAAAATACTCATCGATAACACCGTTAACGTAGTTTGCAAGGCGTTCCCCTCTTGATTTCTGGCTGTTTTCCGTATCAGACAAAAATCTGTCAAGAAGAGCTTCCTTTGACATTACCGTCTGACCGAAAAGAGTGATATCCTGAAATTCAGGCTCAATAAAATCTGCATTTTCGGTAAGGAAATCTACAAATTCCTTGCTTAATTTAATTTTTGCGCTTTTGGCTCTGTTTTTATCTCCGTTTATTACGCTTTCTGCAAGAGAATAGTAATCACCCGTTGTAACTGTGGGAAGCTCTGCGGCAAAAACGGTGTAAAATGACGCATAGTTTATGGGCATTTCACCAAGCTCAGGGATTATATCCGCAACGTAGCTTGAGAAAATATCGTTATTTGAAAACATAAGAATTTCCGCAGAGGTTAACTCTGTACGGTTGCGGTAAAGAAGAAACGCGAGACGATGGAAACCTACCGAGGTTTTACCGCTACCCGCAGGACCGCAAACTAAAAGATTTTCGTTTTCACTGTAACGGATAACCTTATTCTGCTCACGCTGAATGCTGTTTACGATAACCTTAAGATGCTCCGAAGAAGATGATGAAAGCACGTCTCTTAAAATATCGTCGTCAATTTTCAAGTCGCTGTCTACATAGTAATAAAGCGTACCGTCTTTAAATTTAAACTGTCTTTTTAAAAGAAGCTTGCCGTTCATTCTGCCGCGGGGTGCTTCAAAAAAAGCCTGACCGTCTTCAAAATCCTCATAAAAAAGAGAGGCTATAGGCGCACGCCAGTCGCAAACGAGCATTTCAAAATTTTCGGGTCTTTGAAGAGTGCGAAGACCGATATAAACCTTTTTCTCTTTTAATGCACCATCTGCTTTAAAATCTACCCTTGCAAAGTAGGGTGCATTTTTTAATTTCTTATAAAAATATATATCGTTAGCAGCTTCCGCAGAATACTGCATCTTCTGCTCCATTTCGTAATGAATCTGGGTAAGCTCCATACCTGAATACATACCGCCGTTAGGGTTATCTCGGTTAAAATCCTCGCCCTGCTCTTTAACATCGGCTTTATATTCTTCTATAAGCTCACCAAGACGCACGATTTCACTGTCAAGAAATTCCTGAACCTCTTCTGCTTTAAGATGTTCAATTTTCATATCCTCTGAAAACATATAAAACCTCCGCAAAACAAAAAATTATGTAGGGCAATAAATGTGATTGTACTACAAAGTTTCTTTATATGCAAGTCTTGTAAAATGGAAATCAATATGCTATAATAGGTTATAGAGAAAAGCGCTTGTTTGAGCTTTTCTCTTTTTGCTTTTTATTTATTATTGATATAATCTGATTTCGTGATATAATCATTTTGCGAGGTGATTAGAGTGCTTGTATATATTTTTATTTTAATTGCAATAATATGCTCAGGGCTTACTGTGGCAAAGAAAAACGAGTTTTTTAAGGATTACTGTTCACCGAAAAACACCGCAACAATAAACGGTATTTTTTCCGTGCTTATCTTTTTAAGCCACTCTGTTCAATATTTAAAGCTTGAGGGTGTTTTAGATGCCCCTTATTTTGATTTAAGAAAATTTTTAGGTCAGCTTGTAGTTGTAACCTATCTTTTTTATTCAGGCTACGGAATTATGGAATCTGCAAGAAAAAAGGGTACGGCTTACATAAAGGCTATGCCTAAAAACAGACTTTTTAAATTATGGTATCATTTCGCAATAGTTGTAGTTTTTTATATTATTACCGCACTTATAGTAGGGCGAAAACTTGATTTACACAACACTCTTCACGCTTTTACGGGCGTTACAAGTGTTGGTAACAGCAACTGGTATATGTTTGTTACCTTTGCGATGTATATTATTATAATTGCCGCTTTTCTCATTTTCAAAAAATCAAACCGCCTTGCCCTCGTTGGTGTTTTTGTTTTAACGGGTGCTTTCGCGTATGCTGAATATAAATTAGGTCTTCCCGTAAGATTTTATAACACGATTTTCTGTTTCCCTGCAGGTATGCTTTTCTCTGAATTAAAGCCTTACCTTGATAAAGCCTTGATGAAAAACGATATCACCTGGTATGCGGGCTTTACTTTAATCGGTGCAGCTTTCATTTTCTTCTCGGAAAACAGAAACGAATCTCTTGTTTACCACTCTCTTTTCGCAATTCTCGGTGCATTACTCGTAACGGTTGCATTTATGAAAATTAATATTTCAAGCTCAATTCTTGATTGGTTTGGTGAGCATATTTTCAGCTTCTTTATTTTACAAAGAATACCTATGGCAATATTAAAATTTGCAGGGGTAAATAAAATCCCCGTTGCATTTATCATTTTCTCTTTCTTCTTAACGGTTTTACTTGCAACTCTTTTCGATAAGGCTATGGATAAATTGGATGGGAAGATTTTTGGGAAAAGATAAGATAAAATTAAAAACTCTGTAACGCGAGCGTTACAGAGTTTTTAATTTATGATTCAGTTTTCTTCCCCGAAATCCGCAATATATGCTTCAACAAGCTTTTGGGGCCAATCTGAAACGGGCTCTAATTTACCCGTAAAGAAGCGGAGTGTTTTCGGCTCGTGAACGAAACGAAGACCGCCGATAAGGTGTCTGTGGTCGTATAACCATTTAACCCTGTCGATAACGTATTCTGTCTGGGAAAGAGTGAAAACTCGTCTGGGGAAAGCAAGTCTTACCATTTCAACAGATGCAATATGCTCTGTGCCGTCGGGGTTTCTTTCTTCTGAAAGTGTACCTCTTTCCATACCACGAATACCACCGCAAAGGTAAAGTGCGGCAACGAGAGAGCCTGCGGGGTACTGCTCTGCAGGAATATGGTCCACAACCTGACGGGCGTCAATATGAGCACCGAGACCACCACCGGGTGTAACCATAGGCACACCAAGAGAGTCCAGCTCTTTTACACAATGGTTAATAAAAATAGGACCTTGTGAAATTATATCCATATCCATTGTTTCTTCAAAGCCGATAATGAGAGCTTCCATTTCTTTAACACTCATACCGCCATAAGTAAGGAATCCCTCAAACATTGTGATATAGTCTTCCATAGCGTGAAACATTTCTTCATCTCTAACCATAATTCCGCCACCGCGACCGAAGCCGAATTTACGGGCAGAAAAGTAAATGATATCAAAAAGGTCTGCTATCATTCTTGTAATTTCGCGGATAGACTTATCCTTCATTGACTCTTCTCTTGTTTTTATAAAGTAAAGGTTATCCTGTAAAAGAGAGGCATCAAGAATTGTAACGATACCGTTTTTCTTTGCAAGGTCGGTTGCTTCCTTCATATTTTCGTATGAAATAGGCTGACCGCCTATAAGGTTTGTGCCTGCTTCAAGGCGCATATATGCAATATTATCTGCACCCTCTTTTTCGATACAAGCCTTTACTTTGTCAAGGTCAATGTTACCCTTAAAGGGAAGATTACTTTTAACTACAAGGCCTTCATCCTTAACAAGCTCTTCAACTCTGCCACCAAGACGGGTTACGTGAGCCTTTGAGGTTGTAAAGTGGTAATTCATAATTACACAGTTGCCCGGCTTTACAAAATGCTGTGCAATAATATGCTCACAAGCTCTTCCCTGGTGAGTGGGAAGAAGATGCTTCATACCGAAAATTTCGGTTAATTTTTCATTCATTCTGTAAAAGGTTTCACTACCTGCATATGCATCATCGGCACGAAGCATAGCAGACTGCATATTGTCACTCATTGCATTAACGCCCGAGTCGGTAAGCATATCCATAAAGATATCACCGTTGTGAAGCATAAAGGTATTAAACCCTGCTTCCTGTAATTTATTAAGACGCTCCTTAACAGGTAACAATGAAAGCTTCTGAACTATTTTAACCTTGTGCATTTCTACAGGCACAGGCTTTCTGTTGTAAAATTTGATTTCAGACATTTGTTTTTCCTCCGTGGGTATTGTTTTTCTATGGGCATTAGTATATAATACTTTCCAAGACAAGTAAAACAAATGGTTTTGATAATCACTATCGAAAATTTCGATGTTGAAAGGTAGAATATTTTATGGAAATACGAAATCTTAATACGTTTCTTCACGTTGCCGAGCTTAACAGCTTTACAAAAGCCGCAGAGCTTTTAGGCTACACACAGTCAACCGTTTCCTTCCAGATAAAACAGCTTGAAACAGAGCTTGACTGCCTTTTATTTGAAAGAATAAATCATACCATCACCCTTACCCAAAGAGGTAACGAGCTTTTGGCTTACGCTCATAACGTTTGCCGTTTAACTGAAGAATTCAAACAGGATATTTCTGAAAGCACTTCACCAAAGGGCTATATCCACATTGTTACCCCCGACTCTGTTTGCGAGGATATGCTCTCACATAACTACAGAGATTTCAGAAAAACCTACCCCGATATATCTTTGAAATTCACCACTGCTGATACGGGTGATATGTTTAAAATGCTTGACCGAAACGAAGCGGATATGGTTATAACTCTTGATAACAGAATTTTTCAAAAGGATTACGTTATAGCAAAAGAGCAAAAAGTCGGTATGCACTTCGTTACAAATTCTTCTTCAAGCTTTGCAGGAAAGAAAAATCTTTCAATAAGAGATATTAAAGACGAGCCCTTTATTCTTACGGAAAAAGAAATGGGTTATCGCAGAACGTTCAACAGAGAGCTTGCGAAAATGGATATTGATATTATCCCTGCCCTTGAGGTAGGACGAACCGACCTTATAACCTTGCTTCTTGAAAAGGGTGAGGGCATATCTTATTTACCCGATTTCGTCACGGAAGAATACGTTAAAAAAGGTACTCTCGTTCATCTTGACGTTACTGATATAAAAATAGAAATATGGAAACAGCTTATTTACCATAAAAATAAATGGATTTCAAACCCGATGAAATTGTTTATAGAGTATGTAAAAAATAATGAGTTTGATTAAAGCTTAAAACAACGAAAAAGACTTGCCAAGTGCTTTTACACTTTGCAAGTCTTTCTTTTTATATCAGTTTGATTTTTTTCTCTTTATTCTTACAGCAATTTTATTTATTACAAGAATAATAACTGAAGCTATTAATGAGAGTAAAACTGAAAGTAATGTTATGAGCATAGTATCAACTGATGCGATAAACTCTTTTTCACCCCATAATTTGCCACCGAAAAAGTCAAAAGCAAGAGTAGTTACAGAAACCACAAAAATAATTATTCCCATAACTAAGGGCACGATATTATACATATTTTTGTTTTCCTCGGGTGCATTTTTATAAGCACCTGAGCGCTTGGGAATAAAAATTCTTTTATACTTTTTGCCCGATAAATCGATAGCTTTTTTGATTTTCATATCGGGGTGATAGGCACCGTTTCTTCTTGCAACTAAAATCAAGATAATAGTAAATAAAATAATTACATCCATTGTAAGCCCTCCTCAATTGAAATTTAATTACTGTGTTATTTCGTAGAAAACAACCTCGTGACCGCCTAAGGTAATATCAAGTGTGATTTTACCGTCCTTTACGGTTGCTGTTTCCTTTTGTGGCTCTAA
Source organism: Acutalibacteraceae bacterium (assembly GCA_045638585.1). GTDB lineage: Bacteria > Bacillota > Clostridia > Oscillospirales > Acutalibacteraceae > DTU089. The sequence goes on from JAZUBO010000012.1 coordinate 39,139, forward strand.
AACTGAAGCTTCACCGTATTTTTCACGAAGCTCATCAAAATAAATTTTTCTTGCTTCTTCGTCTGCAAGGGTTGTGGGGTTATCAATTTCGGGGTCTTCGGGTGACCAAGCGAAGCAGTCGTCACCTATTCCGTAAGCTTCTCTATCCTTAACCCATTCATCAAAATAGTTGCAGTTGTCGTCTATTTTGTAGATGGTAATTTCAGCTTTACCGTCCTTAAGCTGTGGTGCATTTACATTAAATGTAATTTCCGCATCTGTGTTATACTCCAAATCATTTTTGAAGTTATAAGCCATAATGTGAAGAGTGTTTGTTTCTTCGTTAAAAGCAGAAACTGCATCAACCTCGCCACCGAAAATTACGCCTTTTTTGTCAGCATTTGTCAAGACAAGCTTTGACCCTGCCATCTGTGATGCTCTTTTTGCAACGTGATAGCTGACTGTTGGGTTACCGCTGAAGAAGCCACCAGAAAGATAAGACCATGCGGAAAAATAATCAATTCCGCTTTCAAACATCTGCTTTGTTAAACGGGCATTGTAGGCAGCCTGATAAAGATAGCCTACCGTTCTTGTTAAAAGCTCATCGGTATCCTTACCCGAGGTTGTGCCAACAAGAAGTCTGCCCTCATCAATACCGTAAATAAGGTTGTTAAAGCCGTATTTTTCTGCAACCGTTCTTAAATAATCTATAGTTTCGGGAAGTGTTTTTCCCTCTGTGTATTCACCGGGTGAATGGTCATAGAATGATGCAGATAAATAGCAAAGTCTTGTGCCGGTTTTTCCTGTTTTATAGTTCTTGCCCTCGGCACAATGCTTTATAAAAATCTCTTCATCCCAAAGTCCCTCGGTTACGGTCATTGAATGAGCACCAACGAAAACCTCTTTACCGATAGAAGCTATAAGAGCTTCTACGGTATAATCGTAAAGCTTGCAGTATTCCTTAGCAGTTTTGTCAGGGTCTTCACCCTCAGTTATAAACCAATCGGCATTTTCATACTCGGTCATAACGCCAAAACGCCATGAAAGCACCTCTTCTTTACCGAATTCATCTACAAGAGCTTTACCGATAGCATATATGTAGTCGTAATAAACGTCATAGTCATCAGGAGGGTATGGATTCATACCGAAGCCGTGGTCTAACGTTGCATTTTTTGAATATTTAAGAGGTACGCTACCTAATTTTAACAAAGGCTTTGCACCCAAATTTACAACACCGCGACAGTTTTCGATAAGCACTGTAAAATCGTAATCATCAAGCACAGCTTTATCGAGAGGGTCTTTAAATAAATCCCTGGCTTCTGTACCACCTGTGCATTGCATAAACTGAACGTATTCTACAAACTCGAAAATATTATGCTCTTCATTTACCTGTGCATTGACAAAGGGGTTGCCCTCTATTGACCAGATATTTACGTTGCTTACTGTGTTAGGAAGCACATCACCCGTTTTTTCTGCATCAACGGTAAAGGTATATTTATTGAAAACACCTGCCCCAACTAACGCAAGAAAACCGCCAACAATGATTATGACAGGAAGAGCTATGCACAAAATCTTTTTTAAAATTTTCATAAGGACCTCTTATTTTTTATCTTTTGAGAGATTATCTAAAACTTTTTTATAGGGCATTATCATACCCTCGTTTACCATATTGCCTGCTTTTTTCATAAGCTTGGGTGAGCTCATCATACTTCCTACGGCATACATGGCAAGCATTGTTCCCCTCTTTTTCTGCGGGAAATCATACTGACCGTGAGACTTAAAGAACTTATGGTCTGCCCTCATCAAGCCTTGCATAAGCCAGATTAAATCTCGGAAAATTTTCATACCGCCTATACCGTAAAAATTCTGTGGCGGAACGTATGAATTTTCAATAGCGAATTCAAGGGTATCTGCAAGAGCATCTATTTCACTATCGGGGTTAACCTCATCGGTAGCTACGCCTGCAAGGAAATTTGTACCAACCTGTGCCCTGCCCTCAACTATCATCTGAAGATTAAACTCTTCGCTGTAGTTGCCGCTTATAAGATAGCCAACGGGCATACCCATTGTTACTGTTCTGTGACCGTTACAGAACTGACGGTCATCGTAAAGCTTAAAGGATGCACCCATTGAATGGTCTTTAATTGTAAAAGCATAAACAATAGCCTGTGTTTTCTGAATTTCGTTGCGAAGAAACTCGTCAAAGCCGTCTTTATAAATACATTTTCCCGTTGAAGCACAGTTAAAGCAACCAAGACAGCCACCGCTGAAGGCGTATTCACCGATATTTATAATACGGGTTTTTCTTTTTGAGGCTTTAGCAAAGCGGTTTATCATATTTTTCAACTGAACGTCGTCTTTTTCGCAGTTTGTAAGAATAACAACGTCGCCCTGCTTTTCACCGCACTCTTCTTCGGGTACAGTTACTTTCACCGCTTTTTTGGGTGTATTTGTTACGCTGATTTTTTCGTATTTATCGTTTTCAACACTCCATAAAACGAACTTGAAGAAATCAACTGCCTGCTTCTGACCCTTTTCTGTAAGAAGGTCATCCATATCTGCAGAAAGACCTTTGATATACTTAAGACCTAAATCACAGCAGTTATCCTGAATGTATCTGTGGGCGGTAGTATCATAAAAATGCTTTGAGGTTGAAATCTGGGTTGCAAATTTACCCTCAAGAGAAATATTTTTTTCTTTTACTATTTCAATGAATCTGTGAAGCTGATAGGGAGCTATAAAAGTATATACGGGGTATGAGAAAAGAAGAATGTCTGCATTCTTCAAAGCCTCTTCAGCAGGTGAAAAATCCTTTTGGAAGGCTTTTATTCTTTTACCAACGTTTAAAACCTCAAACTCACATTGAGGATAAAAATGCTCTATGTACTTTACTGTCTGAAGTGTAACACTGTAATCGCCTTTAGGGCTACCGTTTATAACAAGAACTTTCATAAAAATCTCCTTCAGAGTTTTACAAATATTATTATATCATATTATACCATATTAAAAATATTTTTCAATTTAAAATATTCGTCTTTAAAATTTTCTGTTGTATTTACTTTCTAAAGGTTGTATATTTAAGTTGTATTATATTTAGAGTGTGCAGAGCTTAGCTGTTACCGTTAAACCTGAAAGGTGGTTGGGAATATGTTCAAAGTAAAAATTGAAGATAATTTTCTATCTGCTTTTGATGGTGAAAATTTAAGAGAGCTTTTAATTAAAAACGGCTTTTACGTAAACAGCACCTGCGGTGGCAACGGCTCTTGCGGAAAATGTACCGTAAAAGTAAATGGTGAAGACGTTAAATCTTGCGACTACGCTATAAATTCAGATATTTCAGTAAGTCTTCCCGAAAAAGAAAGGATTTTCAGTAATTCGGGGTTACCCAAAGAAAATGAAAGCCTTGATAATAGTGACGAATGTGTGCTATGCCTTGATATCGGCACAACAACTCTGGCACTTGCAAAAATTACAGAAAAAGACGGTAAGCTTTTAAAGGCTATAACTAAAACTAACCCCCAGCGCGTTTTCGGTGCAGACGTTATTTCAAGAATTGATTACTGCACGAAAAATTCTGTCAAACCGCTGAAAGATATGCTTATTAAAGAAATCAATGAAATGCTCAAAGAAATTGAAACGGAAAAGCCTTTACCTCTTTTCGTTTCGGGCAACACCTGTATGCTTCATTTTTTCTTCGGTGAAGATGCTTCTTCTTTAGGCGCTTACCCTTACACCCCCGTTTTTCTTGATGAAAAATCTGTTTCGGGTGAAGCTCTTGGGTTAGAAAACGTAACGGAAGTAAAATCACTTCCCTGCATTTCTCCCTTTGTTGGTGCAGACCTTACAGCAGGGCTTAACTTTATTGAAAAGCCGAAAGAAAATAAATATAATATTCTTATAGATTTAGGCACAAATGCAGAAATTTTAATTTTTTCAAGGGACAAGCTTATCTGCACCTCCGCTGCGGCAGGTCCTTGCTTTGAGGGTGGAAATATCTCTTGCGGAATGAGTGCCTGCGAGGGTGCAATTTACAGCTTTTCTATTGATAAAAACGGTAAAAGGCTTTATAAAGCTATTGGAAATACTGCACCAAAGGGAATTTGCGGTACGGCTCTTTTTGATATTATAGCAGAGCTTTTAAAAGAAAATATAATTGACAAAACGGGATATATGCCTGAAGAAAAGTTTGAAATTGCAGAGAAAATTTTTCTTTCTCAAAAAGACGTAAGACAATTTCAGCTTGCAAAATCTGCAGTTTACTCTTCACTCGTTACCCTTTTGAAGTCAGAAAACATTTCTTTCACAGATATTGAAGCTGTTTTCGTTTCGGGCGGTTTTTCACAAGAGTTAAATATACGAAACGCTATTCTTACGGGACTTTTACCCGAAGAAGCAAAAGAAAAAATCAAGCTTCTGGGCAACACATCTCTTCTGGGTACAATGAAATACGCTTCAGAAAAAGAAAATCCTTTGACTGCTTTTGAAAAAATAAGCTATATCGATTTATCAACCAACGCCGATTTCTCGGAAAGCTTTATAAATAATATGGAGTTCTCGTTATGAAAAATAAAAAACTTATTATAATTTGCTCACTTGTTTTGGTAGCTTTAATTCTCTGCGGAATTGTAGCACCGAAAATTGCTGATGCTCTTCTTTTCCCCAAAATACCCGAGACAAAGTCCACCGAATTTGCAAAAAAGCTGGGTGTTGGCTGGAATTTAGGTAACACCCTTGAGGCTTGCGAAAAAGGCTCACCTGAAAAAATGGGGCTTGAATCAGAAACTTATTGGGGAAATCCTTACACCACTAAAAAGACAATTGAGGCCGTTAAAAAAGCAGGCTTTAACACCGTAAGAATTCCTATTACCTGGGCACCTCATTTAAGCGATGCACCTGATTATAAAATCGATGAGGAATGGCTTAACCGAGTTAAAGAGGTCGTTGACTGGGTTTTAGAGTGTGATATGTATGCGGTAATCAATGTTCAGCACGACGATGCCTTCTGGCTTGTTACCGACAAAGAAAACGAAGAAAAATCTACAGAGATTCTCACTAAAATCTGGGCACAGCTTTCGGAAAAATTCAAGGATTACGATGAAAGGCTTGTCTTTGATATTATGAACGAGCCTCGCGTTACGGGTGCTCAAGAAGAATGGTACGGCACTGACGAATACAGAGAGATTGTAAATAATCTTCATAAAGAAGCTGTTGCAGCTATAAGAAAATCGGGTGGTAACAACGAAACTCGTTTTATAATGCTCAGTACATACGCAGCAAAAGAGCATAAGGAAAACGTTGAAGCTCTCGTTTTACCGGATGACGAATATCTTCTTGTAACAATTCATTTTTATTACGGTACTGCTCACGAAAGTGAATTTCAGGACTGCGAAAAGAAACTGAATTTAATAGATAAAATCAAAATTTACAGCACCTTCCGTCTTATGTACAACACGTTTATTTCAAAGGGAATAGGTGTTGTAAACGGTGAATTCGGCTGGACCGACAGAAAAAATATAGGTAATTTAGGTAAAAAGGCAAGCTTTTACGTAGAAACCGCAAGTAAATTCGGTATACCCTGCTTCGTCTGGGATAACGGTGAAAGCTTCCGTATTTTTGACAGAGAAACAATGTACCGCGAATACGGATATTATCTTCAATCAATAATCAAGGCAAGTGAACTATATGAATAACAAAAACAATATTTTCAATATCACATTTCAAAAAGGCGATGCTTCTTCAGTTATTTGCTACAGAAGCAAAAGTCTTGTATATGAAGAAGAGCTTAAGGGCGGTGCTTTGATTTCCTCAGGCTATAACGGTGCCGGCTACCCCTTAAATGTGCTTTCTAATTTCCCTTCACGCACCGACACTCGCGACTACACCGAGCCATTCGCTTTCAATATTGAAATTGACGGTCAAGGTCTTGATTTCGGTCTTCAATTCGTTGATTTTAAAAAAGAAGAAACAGAAGCCTTTACAAAATCTGTTCTCACTCTTAAAAGCACCATAAAGCCTGTGATTATAAGAGTTAATACTATTCTTGACGGCTCACAGATGTTTTCAAGATACTTGGAAATTGAAAATCTTTCCGAAGAACACCTTAATTTAAGCAGACTTTCTCTTTTAAGCGGTGCTTTAGAGGATACAGACCTTGGCAGATTTAAAACGAATAAAAAGCTTGATGAGATTTATTCAATAGGCTATTTTGACAGCGATTTATGGGGTCACGAGGGTCTCTTTAAATGGAAGCCTCTTTTAAGAGAAACAACTGCAATTGACACCCGTTTTAACCGTGACCGCTTCCGCCACCCCCTCATATTCATAAAAAACAACCTTACGGGAAAAATCTTCTTTTCGCAAATCGGTTGGAGTGGCGGCTGCCGTTTCAACCTTGATTACAATGCACGCGAAGACAGAGATGATATTTACCTTTCTTTCAAGGCGGAAATCACCTCTCATAATCCGATGTACGTTATAGCACCAAAAGAAACCTTTGTTTCACCCGAAGTACATATGGGTCTTGTTTTCGGTGATATTGATGACGCAATAAACGAAATGCACGACCATATAAGAAAATCCGTTTTAACGCTTCCTGAGGCAGATGGTAAAGAAGCTCTTATCGGTTGCGGTATGGGTGCAGAGCACGATATGAGCGTTGAAACAAGCAAGGCCTTTATCCGTCAATTCAAGGAAATGGGCGGTGAGGTTTTCATTGTTGATGCCGGTTGGGTTTGCCCCCCGAAAGAAGAAACTGAATGGGGTAACTACAACGGTCTTAACATCCCCCACCCCCACAGATATCCAAACGGAATAACTGAAATCGTTGATTACTGTCACGAAAACGGTATGAAATTCGGTCTTTGGGTTGATATTGAGTCTTTAGGTAAATTCTGTAAGGAATACACAGAAAAGCCCCAGTGGCGAGGTGCTGATGCTCTCGGCAGAAAAACTGAAAAATTTTTAGATTTTACTGTGCCCGAGGCGGCAAAATGGGCAGAGGACGAGCTTGCAAGAATTATTGAAAGCTATAAATTAGACCTTTTAAGAGTTGACTATAACACCGATTTTAAAGACTATTTCAATATTCGTGACACAGGCACGGGAAGACGAGAATGTGTTTCTCTTCGTCATTTCAACAACGTTTATAAAATGTATGAAAATCTTAAAAGACGTTTTCCCAACGTTATTTTTGAAAACTGTGCGGGCGGTGGCGGACGTACTGATTTAGGTCATATGAAATATTTTAATCACACCTGGGTTTCCGATAATCAGGTTGCGCCGAAATCTGTTATTATTACAAACGGTATGACAATGGCTTTACCCCCCGAAAGAGTTGACAGGCTTTTTGCGGGTATGGGCTGTCACACGGTAGGCTCATTTGAGATGCATATGAGAAACACAATGCTCTCACATATGTCTTTAAACATAATTTCACCTACCCCAGTTGAAGCTAACGAAAGTAAGCTTTCGTTTGTAAAGCACTGTACCGATATTTACAAAAGCTTTATAAGACCATTCCTTTATAAATCAAAGGTTTACCACCATACACCCGATGAGGACAAGGGCGTTTGCATTTTAGAAATCGCATCACCTGAAAAGGATAAAAGTGCTGTTGGTATTTTCGCATTATCTGATATCGAAAGCGATTACATAACCTTTTCACCAAAGGGTATTGACGCAGGTAAAAATTATAAAGTTACCCTTGATAACAGCGGTGAAAGCTTTAACGTAAACGGCTATGAGCTTAAAGCTACGGGCTTGAAAATTCATATTAAAGGCTCTATGTATTCAGAGCTTGTGCTTATTGAAGAAATAAAATAATGTAAAGAGGTTTTGTTATGCCATATTTATTCGTTCATTTTAAAGAAAAAATTGTTACCGACGGTGAGGCAGTCTACTTTGGAAAAAGCAAGGATGGCTATAACTGGGAAAAGGTCAACGACGGAAACCCGATACTTATGAGTAATCTGGGTGACAAGGGTTGCCGTGATATTGAAATCGTAAGGCTTCACACAGGCGGTTTTATGATAATAACAACCGACCTTTGCATTGTTCGTCATATGGACGAAAACTACAATGTTGACTGGAAACAGCTTAACCACTACGGAAGCAAAAGCCTTTGTATGTGGAAAACAGATGACCTTGTGAATTTCTCAGGGCAAAGGCTCGTTCATTTCGGCAGAGATGATTTCGGTTGTATGTGGGCACCCGAGGTATTCTTTGATGAAGAAAACGAAGAATATCTTATACATTGGGGCTCAACCGTTGCAGAAGATGACCATAATCATATGTCAATTTACTGCTCTGTAACAAAGGATTTTGAAACCTTTTCAAAGCCGAAGCTTTATTTTACAAAGGAAAACGAGATTTTAGATTCCCACATTACAAAAGTGGGTGACACCTATCACTTATTCTATAAAAATTCATCAAACCCACCCATGAATATGCACGCAACCTCAAAAAATCTTTACGGACCTTTTGAGCACGATGAAAAATTCGAAGAATATATGGACAAAGAAATTCAAAGCCCCGGTGCTTACGAAGGACCTACCACCTACATTCTCCCCGACGGTAAATGGTGCCTGATGCTTGACTTTTTCGGTTGCGAAAAAGAAAAAATGGGCTACGTGCCTTTCATTTCATCAGCTCCCGGTGATATGAATTTCACTAAATGCCCCGAAAGCTTCTCATTCCCCTACGGCTTTAAGCACGGAAAGGTTATAGAAATAACCGACGAGGAATACGAGAGATTAAAATAAAAAACAACATTTAAAAGTGTGTAACAGAAATAATTGAACTGCTACACACTTTTTATTTATGTCATAAATGTATAAAATCCATACTTTTTATTGTGTAATATTAAATATATACAAAAACAACAGTCTTTGGTATAATTGTAGTATATTTCATATTTGAGGTGATTTTTTGGGTACTCAAGTAAAAAACCCCTTGCAAGAAAACCATATTAAAACGAAAGAAATGGTGTTTTACCTTGCGGCTATATTCTTTTATACAATGATGACAGGTATGGTTGGCTCTTACCGTCAGGCATATCTTGTTAACGTATTGAGAATGGGTGAAAACGAGGTTTCTTTCTACAACGGTTTTTTAAGCATTGCAGGCTTCCTTATGAGCTTTGTTTATGCTCTTATAATTGACAACCGTAAAATCGGCAAACGAGGTAAATTTATACCTATTGTTAATGCGGTGGCTATCCCCCTCGGTATAGTTACAATGCTTTTATTCTATACCCCCGACGGTCTTTCAGGTACAATTTTAATGATTTACCTTCTTACTATAGGTATGCTTCACGGTGCTACCACCAGCTTTGGTAACGCAATTAACCTTGTTTCCTATGTTCTTACGCCTAACAACAAAGAGCGTGACAAGATTATTTCTTTCCGTAGCATTTCCAGTGCTGTTGGTAACTCTGCTCCACTTGTTGTCGTTCTTGTTATTGCGGCAATTATTGAGGCTGTTTCACCCAACAACCCCCAGAAAGAGTATTTACAGTATATCTTCGGTGCATCTCTTATAAGCGTTGTTGGTACAATTATTACCCTTACAGGTATGCGCTTTATGAAGGAGCGTATGGCTTACAGCGAAGAAAAGAAAAATCCCCTTGTTGGTATAGTTGATATTATCAAAAACAAATATGCCTGGGTAATTATTATAAGTGAAACGCTCAAGAGCTTCCGCGGTATTGCAAACTATATGGGCGTTTTCCTCGCAGCTGCTCTTTTAGGCGGTACTGATAAATTCCTTCTTTTCGGTCTTCCCACAGGTATCGGTACTGCGGTTGGTATGCTTATCATCAACGCTCTTCTTAAGAAATTCAATGCAAAGCAGCTTTATATCGCTTCAGGTATTTACTCAATTATCGCAAACACAATTGCTTTTGCTATCGGTTATACATACTTTAATTCTCCCTCATCTGTTTTACAGATTCTGTTTATCGCTTGTCTTTTCCTTATCGGTCTTCAGTTTGGTGCTTCAAACCTTCTTCCCTCAATGTTCCAGGCAGACGTGCTTGAGGTTATCGAGCTTAAAACAAGCAAGCGTCTTGACGCAACTCTTCCCTTTGTTATCGGTATCGGTACTATGATAAGCGGTACTATTGCAACATCTCTTTCACCGAAAATTCTTTACGGTGAAAACTCAATTATTCAATATATTCAGCCTACCGACGCTAACCCTGACCCCGAGCAGAGCCTCAACACAAAGATTATGATGCTCTTCTTCTACACAATCTTCCACGGTCTTATGATGTTCCTTGCAGGTGTGCCGTTCTTCTTCTATAAGCTTACAGGCAAAACTAAAGAGGATATTCATAATCAGGTTATCGCAAAACGTGAAGCAATGAGCAAATAATGAAATAGCAAATTTCGGAACTGCGTTGGCATTGTAAAGATGCCAACGCAGTTCCAAACTTATTCACTCTTCACTTTTACTTATTATCTAAAAAATATCCCTCTTTGCCGAAGCAAAGAGGGAATTTTTTTTAATTAGTCTTCCTTAGGTGCATAAAGAGCCTGAAGTCTAACAAGATGCTCATATCTTTCAAGAGCTGTCTGTTCTGACTGTGCGAAGAGTGCTTCTGCTCTTTCGGGGAATGAACGAGTAAGAGCTGAATAACGAGCTTCGTTAAGAAGGAACTCTTTATAGTTACCTGTTGCGGGCTTAGAATCGATAGTGAAGGGATTCTTGCCTTCTGCTTTAAGAGCGGGGTTGTAACGGAACATATTCCAGTAACCGCATTCAACTGCCTTCTTCATTTCGTTCTGGCAGTTAATCATACCACCCTTAATTGAGTGCATTTCGCAAGGTGAGTAAGCAATGATAAGTGAAGGACCGTTGTAAGCTTCTGCTTCCTTGATAGCTTTGAGAGTCTGATTCTGGTCAGCACCCATAGCGATCTGTGCAACGTAAACATAGCCATAGCTCATTGCGATTTCAGCAAGGCTCTTCTTAGCGATAGCCTTACCTGCAGCTGCGAACTGAGCAACCTGACCGATGTTAGAAGCCTTAGAAGCCTGTCCGCCTGTGTTAGAGTAAACCTCTGTATCGAATACCATAATGTTTACGTCTTCACCTGATGCAAGAACGTGGTCAACACCGCCGAAGCCGATGTCGTATGCCCAACCGTCACCACCGAAGATCCATACAGATTTCTTTGAAAGGAATTCTTTGTTTTCAACGATTGTCTTGCATGTATCGCAGCAAGCACCGTCACCGATAGCAGCAACAAGAGCCTCTGTAGCAGCACCGTTCTTTTCACCGTCGTTAACAGTTGCAAGATATTCAGCTGCAGCAGCCTTAACTGCATCAGATGCTTTATCGGAATTTGCAATTTCTTCTACCTTAGCGATAAGGCTGTTACGAAGAGCTGACTGACCGAGAAGCATACCGAAGCCGTGCTCTGCGTTATCTTCAAAGAGTGAGTTAGCCCAAGCAGGACCCTGACCCTTTGCATTTGTTGTATAGGGAGATGTAGCAGCAGGACCACCCCAGATTGATGAACAACCTGTTGCGTTAGAGATGTACATTCTGTCACCGAAGAGCTGAGTAACAAGACGAGCATAAGCAGTTTCAGCACAACCTGCGCAAGAGCCTGAGAACTCAAGGAGAGGTTTCTTGTACTGGCTGGAGATAATGCTCTGTGAAGAAGCAACGCCTTCTTTTTCTGTTACGTTAGCTACACAGTAATCGAATGCTGCCTGCTGAGCATCCTGGCTCTCACGAGATACCATCTTAAGAGATGCTGTGGGACAAACGCCAACACAAACGCCACAACCCATACAATCGAGGGGAGGAACAGCAAGTGTGTAAACGTAATCTGTCTTAACAACGGGCTTGGGAGCCTTCTTAAGAACCTCGGGAGCATTAGCTACTTCGTCTGCATCAAGAGCGAAGGGACGGATAGTAGCGTGAGGACAAACATAAGAACACTTGTTACATTTTGCGCAAGTTGCGGGATCCCATTCGGGAACGAGAACTGCAACACCACGTTTTTCGTAAGCAGATGCACCCTGTTCGAATGTACCGTCAGCATGGTCTGTAAATACAGAAACGGGAAGAGCATCACCGTTCATAGCACCAACGGGTTTCATAATATTGTCAACCATCTTAACAAGCTTTGCAGGACCTTCTGATGCAGCAGCTTCAGCAGCGTCAACAGCGTTAGCCCAATCAGCAGGAACGTCATATTTCTTGAATGCGCCGAAACCTGCATCGATAGCTTTATGGTTCATATCAACGATTTCCTGACCTTTTTTGAGGAACTTCATTGCAGCATTCTTCATATAGCCGATAGCATCGTCTTTAGGAAGAACGTTTGCAAGAGCAAAGAATGAAGCCTGAAGAATTGTGTTTGTTCTCTTACCGAGACCGATTTCTGCAGCAAGGTCAATAGCGTTAACAGTGTAAAGCTGAACATTGTTCTTTGCGATATACTGTTTTGTTTCTGCGTTAAGCTTTTCAGCAAGCTCTTCGTCAGACCACTGGCAGTTAATAAGGAATACACCGCCGGGTTTAACGTCGTTAACAATCTTGAAGCCTTTTTCGATGTATGCAGGAGTATGGCAAGCAACGAAGTCAGCCTTGTTAACGTAGTAGGGGCTCTTGATGGGCTTATCACCGAAACGAAGGTGAGAAATTGTTACACCACCGGTTTTCTTTGAGTCATACTGGAAATATGCCTGAACATATTTGTCTGTATGGTCACCGATAATCTTGATAGAGTCTTTGTTAGCACCAACAGTACCGTCACCGCCGAGACCCCAGAATTTACATTCGATTGTACCTTCAGCAGCTGTATTGGGAGCAGCTTCTTCGGGAAGTGAAAGGTAAGTAACGTCGTCGTTGATACCAAGTGTGAAGTGTTTCTTTGAATCTGCTTTTGCAAGGTCTGCAAAGATAGCAAAGATTGATGAGGGAGGAGTATCTTTAGAACCAAGACCGTAACGGCCGCCTGATACTGTGATACCTGTTCTGTTGCAAGCGTCAAGAGCAGCAACAACATCAAGGTAAAGAGGTTCACCGATTGAACCGGGCTCTTTTGTTCTGTCAAGAACTGCAAGCTTCTTAACTGTTGCGGGAAGAGCTGCAACGAATTTTTCTGAAGCGAAGGGTCTGTAAAGACGAACCTTAAGAAGACCAACCTTTTCGCCTTTTGCTAAAAGGTAATCAATAACTTCTTCAGCAACGTCACAGATTGAACCCATAGCAACGATTACGTTTTCTGCATCAGCAGCACCGTAGTAGTTGAAGAGCTGATAATCTGTACCAAGCTTTGCATTAACCTTACCCATATATTCCTCAACAATAGCGGGAACTGCATCATAGTAAGTGTTGCAAGCTTCTCTGTGCTGGAAGAAGATGTCACCGTTTTCGTGTGAACCACGCATTACGGGACGATCGGGGTTAAGTGCTCTCTTTCTGAATGCGTTAACAGCATCCATATCGCACATTTCTTTAAGGTCTTCGTAATCCCAGATAGCAATCTTCTGGATTTCGTGTGATGTACGGAAGCCGTCGAAGAAGTTGATAAAGGGAACACGGCTCTTGATTGTTGCAAGGTGAGCAACTGCACCAAGGTCCATAACTTCCTGAGTATTTGTTTCAGCAAGCATTGCGAAACCTGTCTGACGACAAGCATAAACGTCTGAATGGTCGCCGAAAATGTTAAGTGCGTGTGAAGCAACACAACGAGCTGATACATGGAAAACGCTGGGAAGAAGTTCACCTGCGATTTTGTACATGTTGGGGATCATAAGAAGAAGACCCTGTGAAGCTGTGTAAGTTGTTGTGAGCGCACCGGCTGCGAGTGAACCGTGAACAGTACCTGCTGCACCTGCCTCAGACTGCATCTCTGAAACCTTTACTGTTGTACCAAAGATGTTTTTAACACCCTGAGCTGACCACTGGTCAACGTAGTCTGCCATAGGGCTGGAAGGTGTGATGGGGTAAATACCTGCTACTTCTGTGAAAGCATATGACACATACGCAGCGGCATTGTTACCGTCCATGGTTTTCATTTTTCTAGCCATAGTATTTCCTCCTATAAAAAAATCAAATTATAAGTATTATAATAACACCACTGATTATATTAGCACGAATATTCTCAAATGTAAACTGTAAAAAACTAAAAATTTGCCGAAAATTTAACAATATTTTGATTTTTTCTGCTATTTTGATTTGACAAGCAATTTTATATGTTTAAACCTCTTGCAATAGCCCATCATTCAATAAGAGCTTCTTTGTGTGTTTTTACAGTAAAGTTTTGCTACAGTTGACAAATTTTAATAAAAGTATATAATATATCTCATTATGGTTTAGTATTTCTAACCATAAATATCATTTTTTTATTTTTGAAAGGAGTAAATCCGACCATGGATGACCCCGGACCTAATTTTATGGCCCAATTTTTAAACCTTGCTGCTGAAAAATCTTCAGGCAGTAACCTTGTATTTCAGATTCTTCTGCTTCTCGTACTTATTCTTGTAAACGCCTTTTTTGCTATGAGCGAAATGGCAGTTGTTTCTCTTAACGATGCAAAGGTTGAGAAAATGGCAGAAGACGGCCACAAAAAAGCAAAGCTTATTATGAAGCTTACTAAAAACCCCACAAGATTTTTATCTACTATTCAGATAGGTGTTACTCTTGCAGGATTTTTAACCTCTGCTTCAGCTGCTACCGCTTTTGCTGAAATGCTGACTGATGCTGTCACAAGCGCTTGGAACATTCCCGAAAGCATCGTTTCACCCGTTGCGGTTGTGCTTATCACACTTGTTATGTCATATTTCTCATTGGTTTTAGGCGAGCTTGCCCCCAAGAGAATCGGTATGCAGGTGCCTGAAAAAATCGCATTCGCAGTTGCAAAGCCCTTGCTTATTATTTCTAAAATAACAGCTCCGTTCGTAAAATTTCTTTCTCTTTCCACAAACGGTGTAGTCAGGCTTTTAGGCTTTGACCCCAATGCCAACGAAGAGGTTGTTACCGAAGAAGAAATTCGTATGATGGTTGACGTGGGCGGTGAAAAAGGCGTTATTGAGGATGCCCAGAAAGAAATGATAAATAATATCTTCGAGTTTGACGATATGGACGCAGGCGACATTATGACCCACAGAACAGACGTTGTTGCTGCTGACATTAACGACATCACTCTTGAAGAATTTATGAACCTTGCCATTGAACACGGTAGGTCAAGAATTCCCCTTTTCGATGAAGACATTGACAATATCGTGGGTATCGTTTACGTTAAAGACCTTCTTAAATTCGTTGGTAAAGAGGTTAAGGCAAAGGGTACTCTTAAAAACATTATGAGAGAGCCTTACTTTATCCCCGAAACAAAATCCTGCGGTGAGCTTTTCAAGGAAATGAGTTCAAAGCGTATTCAGATGGCTGTTGTTGTTGACGAATACGGCGGCACAGCAGGTATCGTAACTCTTGAAGACATTGTTGAAGCCATTATGGGTAACATTCAGGATGAATACGACGTTGAGGAAGAGGAAATTTCAAAAATCGACGAAAACACCTTTACCGTTGATGGTACAATTGACATCGAAGAAATTGATGAGCTTATCGGCAAAGAGCTTCCCGAGGGTGACTATGAAACTCTTGCAGGCTTTATTATGGATGAGCTTCAATGTATCCCCAAAGACGGCGAAATGAACGAGGTTGTTTTTGAAAACGTGAAATTTACCGTTCTTTCTGTTGAAGACAGACGAATTGAAAAAATCAAAGTTGAAATCACGCCCGTTGAAAATGATGAGCAAGAGGAAGACGAAGATTAATTTAAACAAAAATATTTCTGCACCATTAGCCTTGCTTTTGGTGCAGTTTTTTGAAAGAGAGAAACCTATGAAAAAGTTTTGTTATCTCATTACGATTTTTATTGTTTTAACAATGCTGTGTATACCGGCTTGCGCATATAACTTCAACGGTGACTCATTGTTTACAATTGAAATACCCGAAAGCTTTGTGCAAACGGAATACAGCGACACCTCATTCTCATTTGAAAACAGTGATGGAGACCGTTTCGATATTTCATTTAAGGAAAACGATGAGGGCTTCTGTGTCAAGGGTATGAGCGAAAAGGATTTAAAGGCTTACAAGGAAAATTTTGCAAAAGACGTTGAAACGGTTATGGATGCTTATGAGCTTGAAATTGAAAGTAACTTTATTTCTTGCGAAAAGGTTAAAACCGATGACGGTGCAGCCGCCCTTGTAAGCGTTATTAAAACAACTATTAAAAAGGGCGAAAGATCCGAAACATATTATCAGAAGATTTATGAATTCGGTGGCGTAAATAACAAATACACCTTTTCTCTTTCAACAACAGACGAAAAAAGGCTTGATAGCTTCAACGACGGCTTTTCTTCAATAGTGCTTAACGAAGCAACCTTGAGAAGCACGGGTGAAAATATTGCGGTTTACGCTTTTGTATCTCTCATAATACTCCTCATTGTTGCAGGTATTGTAAGATTTATAAGAACACCCGAGAAGAGAAGGCAGGGAAAGCTTTAAGCTCACTTCGCTCGCAGTGAAGAGGTAATAGTGAAGAGTGAAGAAGTAATAAATTAAATAGGGTCTGCGATAGCATTGCCGTCGCAGACCTTGATTTTTATTGATATATTAAATTGATGAGAAGCTTACTGGCGACTGGAGACTGACAACTTTATAAACGCGATATACAAGCAAGCTTGTGCGATATATTTTATTACACAAAATGCGATATATTTCGCTATGCTCAATGCGATATGACATAAATCCTTACTTTTCTCGTGCCATAGGCACATATCGCACCGAAGGTATATCGTAGCCTAAGCTATATCGCAAATCCGTCAGGATTTATATCGCGGCGCTCACGCGCCCATCAGTCTTCCTGCTGAGCCTGTTTAAGAACCTCATCCGGTACTGCTTCACCGTGTTTAACAAACATAATGAGAAGAATAGCTACACCGAACATAATGGGGCTGTAATAGAAGAGCGACATATATGTTCCTGAAAGCATTCTGATAAAGCCGTAAACGATAGGAGATGCAATCTGTGCGGAGAATGTTGCTGTGTAGTAGTAGCCGGTGAAGGTACCAACCTTTTCAACACCACCGATTTCAAGAACGAGGGGAAGAGTGTTAACGGTGATAAACATATTAGCCGCACCACCGAGAACAAGAACGGGATAAATAAGCACACGAAGAATTTTTGTAACGCTGTCAACAGTTTCTGTAACTGCACCGAGAGCAGTGGCAAAATCTTCTGTTTCTGTTGAAAGAATGTTATTTGCTACTGTAATGATAGCATCGTAGATGCCTGTACCTGCTTTATCAACAAGGTATGCGTCAAACTCTGCATAAGCACCATTAACGTCTTCAGAAGCGTCGTTCTTATATGCAAGGTAGCCTTCCATTGTAAGAACTTCATCATCTTCAAGAGTTCTGCCCTCTGCCTGAGCTTTATCGCTGATCATACCGTTGTAGCTATTGATGTTATCGTCAATTGCGATGTAAGCATTGTTAACCTCAACGTAGTTTTTAATTGAAAGGTCTTTTCCTCCGAGCATACCGAGGAATACGCCGAAGAAGAAAACGAATGCAGCAAGGAATACTGAAAGACCTGCTAAAATTGTTTTCTTTCTACCGAACTTTTTACCCATTTTACCTGCGGGAAGAGCAGCTGCACCTGAGCATACTGCAAAGATGAGCATGATTATTGTTGCTTCCGAGGTAATCATATGAAGGATTTCCTGAGCAAAGAGTGAGAAGAAGGTTGTAATAGCGTTTGCAGCACAGAAAAGGAAGAAGAGTGTACCAAGCATAAAGATAAGGCTCTTTCTTTCACCCTTTGAAAGCTTGATAGCTTTAAGCTTTGCTTTCTGGGCCTTTGCTTCTTCTTTTGCCGCTTTCTTTCTTGCTTTAGCGTCTGCATACTGATTCTGCTCGCCTTTAAGCCTGATGCTTGTATCCTGCTCTTTTACGAAGAAAAGAAGAACAAGCATACCGATTATCATAATAATAGAGCCGATAAAGAAAACATAGGGGAATGAAAGTGTTTCATCTGCCTTGATTTCTGCTTTGCTGTAGCCTGCAACAAGGGTACAGAGTGCGATACCGATAGTACCGGCAACCATACCAACTGCAGAGCCGAGACCACCCATAAGGTTGATAACCGCGTTACCCTCTGAACGAAGCTCGGGGGGAGTTAAGTCGGGCATAAGAGCAACAACGGGAGCTCGCCACAATGACATTGAGAAAACGAAAAGGATAACAACCGCCATTGTAAGAGGTAATCTCATTTCGCCCTGTACATTAAGTGCAACTAAAGGAATCAATGTGAAAAGAATTGCAGAAATAGGTGCACAAGTTACGATAAAGGGTCTGCGTTTACCAAGCTTTGAGTGGCAGTTATCGGATAACTTACCGAATGTAGGCTGGAAAATAACACCGAAGATATTATCAAATGTCATTATAATACCGATAAACAATGGTACAAGGGTAAAGCCGCCGCCTAAAGCAACTGTGCTTTCACCCTGTGCTTCTGCGAATTTGCCAATCCAGGGAATTGCATTACCGAGAGCTTCACTAAGATGAGTAACCCATTCACTCTCTGAAAGAATTCTGTTAAGAATTTTTGTAATATAAGGGTCGTAAATTGCCCAGGCAATTGACGTTGCAAGGAAACCGAAACCCGTAAGTATGGTCTTTTTATAGTCGAGTTTCATTTTTTTCTCTTCCAAAATAAGTCCTCCTTTTACCGCTTTTTTATAAGCGATTTTTATACGAGTGTAATTGTAACATAAAATTTCAAAAATTCCAATGGAAATAACAAACTGTGATATTTTTTGGAACATTCCATAAATACCACAGTTGTTTTTTGTATATTATTTTTTGTTGACTTTTATTTTTTATTTTTGTTGCTTACTTCTGTAGCTTTCTGCTTCCCAGTTTACTATAAAGTCTGTAAGCTCGGCTGTCATCGGTCTTGCACCACCAAAATACTCTGAATATTTTGCAATTTTCATACCGTCGTTGAAAAGAGCTGCTGCATTTACGCTACCCTTTTCGGAATAATCTACCGCGTAAAGACCGCAGTCCTTTACAAGTAAAACTTTGGGTAAAAATCCGTTTTCAGCTTTATATTTTTCAACCTTTTCTTTGATTTCACC
Organism: Acutalibacteraceae bacterium; assembly: GCA_045638585.1. Taxonomy (GTDB): domain Bacteria; phylum Bacillota; class Clostridia; order Oscillospirales; family Acutalibacteraceae; genus DTU089. The sequence continues at coordinate 58,283 of JAZUBO010000012.1, forward strand.
CATTTCCTCAATATAAACGGGGTAAGGCTTGCAGTAAACTATCTGGTCGGGGTTAAAGGGAAGATAGATTTTATTAAAGCTCTCTTTATCCTTTGCAAAGTCAAGTGAGGTTGCCGAAGGCTCGTATGTGATAACGCTGTCTTCACCGAAAGCATCGCACATTTCGTTGAAAACGTCTCTACCCTTTTCACCGTCAAAATCACCTATTGAAAAATCTGGCTCTTCTTCAATGCAATTACGAAGCCTTGCCATAACGGAATAAAGCTTGTCACCAAGACCCTCGGTTGTGTTGTCGGCAATAAAAATACCGTGGTTTGCAAGTAAAAGCATATCTGCATCTTTACCTGTTTTTTCTTTGTATTCTTTTAAGGTGTCGTAGCAGATTTTTGCAAGAATATAACCGGGCTTACAGGGCTCTATCCATAAAATATCGTCACCGAAAAGCTCTTTTGCCTTTTCTTTACCGCCCAAAGCGCAGGTTAAGCCGTTAACGAGTGTGGGGTGTAAATGTAAAACGTATGTATATGCGAAAAGAGAGTGAAGAGTTGTTTCAACGCTTGGTCTTTTTTCTTCTTGGTCGGGGAGCTTCGCTGACATAAGGTCTGCGAGAGAAAGAGCTTCTCTTTCCTTGTCGTTGTCGGGGTAGGTTTTTGTAAAAATCTCCGCGATTTTATTTCTGTCCATTCTTACAAAGCCGTCTGCGGTAATTGTTGAAAGGCTTGTACCTGAGCCTTTTATATACATAACGTCGCCCTCTTTTGCAGAGGTGTTACCGCCACCCGCAAGGACAAGCTCTTCGTTGCTTCCGTAAAAATTTGAAAATTCTACAAGTTTATTAATAATCATTTTAAATCCCTCTTTTTTTAGATATATAAAATCAGATGTGGTCGGGATATCTTTCAATTGAAAGCTTACCGTCAGAAACTGTCATTTTTGCAATTCTTGCGTTTCTTCTGTCACCTGAAAGACCGTCAGCCTCTGTGTTTCTTGCGTGGTAAACAACGTAATACTGACCGTCTTCTTTGATAACGCTGTTATGACCCGTACCCTCTTCCCAATCGTTACTTCTGAGAAGCGGAGCATAAGTATTATCATCGGGCATTTTCTGAAATTTAACCTTTGTTAAATCCTGCTCGGTAGTTTTTGCAGCGGCATAGCCTACGAAATAAGTTTCATCCTCATATCTTCCGCCACTGTACATAATATACTGCCAGTCGCCCTCCTGAAACCAGTATGCACCCTCAATTGTGTGCCAATGCTGACCCTCTTTGTAGCGGTTACGGCTGAAAATTTCTTCGTCTATTGAAGCCTTTATTACGGGTACAGGCTCACCTACGGGTGTATAGGGGTCTGCCATTTTCTGAACAACTATATATGTACCTATTCTTTCACCCTCAAAGGTGTTGGGTGAATAGAAAAGGAAAAGCCCTGCATCTGTTTTTACAATGTGAGAGTCGATTGAAAACGGTTTAAGAATAGGCTTTGCCTCGGAGAAAGGTCCTAACGGATTTTCACTTTCAACAACGTGCATTGCCTGATGATGACCGCCCTGGTCAGGCTCAACATCGTAATATTCAAAAGAGAAATACATATAGAATTTACCCTCGTGGAAAATTACCGACGGTGCCCAGAAGCATTCTTTACCCTCAATAGTAAAAATTCTGCCCTCAAATTTCCAATCACCTAAAAGAGTATCGCAGGAATGAGCATATATTCCGTCGTCACCGGTTGTGTAGATATAAAATTTACCATCGTGCTTAAGAATATAAGGGTCTGCCTGACCAACGTAATTTTCTTTATCAATTTTTAAAAGCTGCATTATTATCTCCTCTTTCCTGCGTTTCTCGGTTTAGAGCTACCACCTCTACGGGCGGTGTTATTTCGTTTCTGATTGTTGTTATTCTTCTTTTTTGCCTGCTCAACTCTATCTTTATAAGATGGCTTCACAAGGCATTTTTTATCGTAGCCGATTAAATCTTCTCTGTGGCACATTTTAAGCGCAGTTCTTACAAGGTCTGCGTTTTTCGGGTCTGCACACTGTAATAAAGCTCGTTGCATTCTCTTTTCATCAGCAGATTTCGGAACGTAAACACTCTTCATTGTAAAGGGGTCAAGACCTGTATAGAACATAACTGTTGAAGCAGTGCCCGGTGTGGGGTAAAAATCCTGCACCTGCTCGGGATTATAATTCCAACGTTTTATAAACTCTGCAAGCTTTACCGCATCGGAAAGAGTGCTGCCGGGGTGGCTCGACATAAGGTAAGGCACAAGATACTGCTCCATACCGAAGCTTTTTGTTAATTCAAAATATCTGTCCTTAAATTTTTCGTAAACCTTAAAATCGGGCTTGCCCATAAGACGAAGCACATTACCTGAGCAATGCTCGGGGGCAACCTTTAACTGACCGCTTACGTGGTCTTTAACAAGCTTTTTGAAAAAAGCATTTCCCGAGGGTGATTTATCTGCATTAAGGTAATCGTAACGAATACCTGAGCGGATAAACACCTTTTTGATTTTAGGTAAGTCTTCTATACGTGAAAGAAGCTCTATATATTCACTATGGTCTGCCTTTAAATTTTTGCAAGGCTCGGGAGCAAGACACTTTCTTTCGGCACAAACACCGCTTTTCAGCTGCTTATCGCAGGCAGGATAACGGAAGTTTGCAGTAGGTCCGCCAACGTCATTAATATAGCCCTTGAAATCGGGTTGCTGTGTAAGTATTTTTGCTTCTTCAACTACGCTTTCAATGCTTCTTGAACGAACACTTCTGCCCTGATGGAAAGCGAGAGCACAGAAATTACAGCCACCAAAACAGCCTCTGTTGTGAGTAAGAGAAAACTGCACCTCTTTAATTGCAGGCACTCCCCCCTGCTTTTCATAAGAGGGGTGATAATTTCTCATAAAGGGAAGAGCATAAACCTTGTCAAGCTCCTCTCTTTCAAGGGGTGGCATAGGTGGATTCTGCACAAGCATTTTATCACCGTAATATTCAACGAGAGCCTTGCCGTAAGCACTATCCTGATTTTTATACTGAACGGAAAATGCTTTGGCATAATATTCTTTATCGGCTTTAAGTCTTTCAAAATCCCAGTCACCTGCGGTGTCAAAGTGAATTTTATCTCCCTTTTCACCTAACCACACAGTGCCTCTTACATCACGGATTTTTGAAATAGGAACGCCTTTATCAAGAAGTGCCGCAATTTTTCTTATAATATTTTCACCCATACCATAGGTAAGAATATCAGCACCCGAGGAAACGAGAACGCTCTCTAAAACCTCATCGTTCCAATAATCGTAATGGGCAAATCTGCGAAGAGAAGCCTCAAGACCACCGATAATTATAGCGGTATCGGGGTAAGCCTCTCTTATAAGACGGCAATAAACGTCAGTTGCTCTGTCAGGACGAAGACCGAATTTACCACCGGGTGAATAATAATCGTAATTTCTTTTACGTTTGGCAACAGAATAATGGGCAACCATTGAGTCGATATTACCTGCGGAAACAAGAAAGCCAAGACGAGGCTTGCCGAAACGCTTGAAATCCTCGCAATTATTGAATTTGGGCTGTGAAAGGAACGCTACGTTAAACCCTTGCTCTTCAAGAACTCGGGTTATAATAGCCGCACCGAAAGAGGGGTGGTCAACGTAAGCGTCACCGCTGACGTAAACGAAATCGGCTTCTGCCCAGCCTCTTTCCTGCATTTCTTTTAAATTTATCGGTAAAAATTCTTTACCCATCATAAACTTCACCTTAAAATTTTATCTTAATAAGCTCTGTTAAGTCTCTGTTTTAAATATTGTTAATTTTTCTGATTATATCGGGAATTTCCGCTACCGTTTCAACCTGTAGCTCGGGCTTTTCTATTTCGGGAAAAATCCAAGTACCCGTTGTTTTTACCCATACGGGAATACACCCTGCTTTTCTTGAGCCGTCAACGTCAAATTTCGGGTGGTCGCCAATAAACATCATTTCATCGGGGTTTATACCCAGATAGTCTGTCATCATTAAAAATATTTCCTTATCGGGCTTTCTGTATGGGGTGTCACCGCTGATTATAACGTAATCAAAAATATCGGTAAACCCAAGCATTTCAAGCTTTCTGTTCTGCACGTGGCTTTCGCTGTTGGTAATAAGACCGATTTTAAGACCCATAGCCTTGATTTCGTTTAAAGTAGGTATTGCAAAGGGAAATTGCACAGCAATTTCTTTGAATTTTGAAACCACAAAATCTTCATATTCCTGATATTCGGGAATTTCTGCAAAAATGCCTTTACTACAGAGATGACCGAAAATTTTAGTCCATCCTATGTGAACATAGTTTTTATCTGCCCACGAAAGATTTTCGTAAATGAAATCGTCTGTTATACCCTCTGATATTTTAAATCTGTCTTTGAAGAACGGAACTATATTTTTTAAAGTTTCATACCTGTCAAACAAAGTATGGTCAAGGTCAAAAACTGCCGCTTTTATCATCAAATCACTCCCGAACAATATACACATTTATTGTACCATAACGAAAACGCGTTTTCAACTGTAGTAATTTGTAAAAATGGTTTATTGCATTATTCTTTCAAGAATGATATATTAAAATAAATTATTCTCAAGGGGTGAATTTTCGTGAAAACAGAGCTACAAGAAAAGCTTTTTTCATTACAAGATATTGAATACAAAGCATTTCATTCGAAGCTTATGCCCACAGTAAGCCCTGATACCATTATCGGTATAAGAACACCCGTTTTGAGAAAATTTGCTAATGAATTCTATAAAAGCGACGAGGCAAAGGCTTTTCTTAAAAAACTCCCCCACCAATATTACGAGGAAAATAATTTACACGCTTTTTTGCTTGAAAAAATCACGGATTATCACACTCTCGTAGAAGAATTGAACATTTTTCTCCCCTTTGTAGATAACTGGGCAACCTGCGATATGATGAAGCCGAAAATCTTCAAGAAAAATAAAGACCACCTTATTATTGATATAAAAAGGTGGCTGAATTCTGAATATGTATATGAGGTAAGATACGGTATAGTTTGTCTTATGACATATTTTCTGGAAAGTGATTTTAAGAAAGAATATTTAAGCTGGATATCCGCTATTAAAAGTGACGAATATTACATCAATATGGCTCGTGCCTGGTTTTTCGCAACCGCACTTACATACCAATATGAAGCCACTATCTCGTTTTTTGAAAATAAAGCCCTCGACAAATGGACCCACAATAAAGCAATTCAAAAGGCTTGCGAGAGTTATAGAGTAACGGAGGATAAGAAAGAAATACTGAAAAAAATGAAAATATAAAATTAAGGTCTGCGACGGTAATTCAACTTACTATCGCAGACATTTTCTTTTGTCAAGTTATTTAATTGTAGCGACATCCTATCCCTCTTTTTTGCTTGCAAAAAGGAGGGGGGACCGTTCTTTTCACTACTTTCTCGAAATGTTTTGTGGATTTCGGGGAATTTGTTTTTCATAGAACAAATAATAATCGGAACGGTGGGTGGTACCACCGAATATCATTCAGTAAATTCAATGTTAATAGTTTTATTTAACTCTTTTGCTCTTTCTTTACAAGCACCGATAATAGTATACTCAACATCTTTTATGTGATAGTTAATATCACTATTATAAAATCTGATTATTTTATAGCCGCTATTTTCAAGAAACGAAGTTCTTTTTTCTTCGTAAGCCTTGTTTTCTTCTAAATAATGTTGTTCTCCGTCAACTTCTATAATCAGTTTTAATTTTGGACAGAAAAAGTCAACGATATAATTACCGAAAATTCTTTGTCTTGTAAATCGGGGCTTTATGTGTTTGAGCAATATATACCACAGTTTATTTTCTTCTTCGGTAGGATTTTTTCTCATTTGACGTGAACGGTCAACTAATGTTTTATCAACTTTTTTGTCCATATTATTATCCTATAAATAAAAGGGGCAGTTTATTTCTTTATCATTTTAGGTTGTTGTAGAGGTTAATTGATTTACGAGTACCACCCACCGCCCCGATTTAATTAACCTTTTGATATACTAACAGGCACGAAATATACACATTACTGTATAAAGTTCATTCAAGGGCGGTCCCCCCTCCTTTTTGCAAGCAAAAAAGAGGGATAGGCTTCGCTACAATTAAATTCATCAATAAAAAACGACAAGTCTGCGACAGCCTCATTTCGCACTTCGCATTTATAATGCCAACGCAGTTCCGAAATTTGCCACTTGCCACTTGCCACTTGCAATTTGCCATCTGAATCCGCGAGTGTAGCGAGCATCACAGTCCCGACTTCTTAAAAATCTCTCGCATTTTCTCTACGCTTTCTTTGTCGTAGTTTTTCATTTGCTCTCGTTTTGTTTTTATTAAGTCATTTTTTGAGAAAGTGTAGTTTACAGCTCTTATAACCCAGAAAAGCGGTAACAAGAACGGTAATTTTTTTAGAATGGGGTATCTTAAAGACATATGCTTGAAATCGGGGAAAAGAGCTTTCATAAAAGATGTTGCTTTTGACTCTTCCGAAAGTGCTGCCGCGGCTACTGCCTCTGCGTTTTCAACGGGCGCACCGAAAACGATATAATTTTCCATGAGTAAAAGGTTTTCGTCAAGCTCTTTTTCTGTGAAAATCACATCGCAAAGTGTCATTATGTTTTTTGAGAATTCACCTATACCTAAAGCTTCAAATTGCTCTTCTATATAATTAAAATCAAGCTCCTCTGACTTGTGCTTTTTTAGTAAAAACAAATCCATCATCGGTCTGAAGCAAGCACCTGCGGTGGTGTAATGCTCGGCAAGGTGGGCTAGAGTATAAACGTATAAATCGTTATACGTCATTTTGTATTCACATTCACCGCATTTTTCAGCCTTTTCCCATACGTTAAGGAAATAATTGTGCATAAAATACTCTTCAACGAAAAGCATTTTGTGAAGCTCAATTGTTAAAACGGGCTTTTTGATAAGGACTATATCCTTACCGTTATCCATCTCTTGAATAAAGCCACGGGAAAGGATAATTTCTTTTGCTCTGCGCATATCCTCTTCGTGAACTAAAATATCCATATCTACCATAAATCGCATTTCTGATTTTGGGTAAAGGGCTTTAAGGTGAGAGCCTTTTAAGAGCATAAAGGAAATGCCGTTTTCGGTAAAGGTTTTTCTTATAAAATCTATTTCGTCAGCCTGAGTTGCTTCTCTGAAGCCACAAACAAGGCGCGACTGCTTTAATTTTGCAAAAATTTCGTCGGGGAATTTTACAACACCGCTTTCTGCGGCAAGGCAAAGAATATTCTGAACGGAATTTCTCACACAAAGACTATATAATTTTTTTAAATCAACGTTTTCAGGGCATACGGGAAGAGGCAGGTCGCATATTGCAGCACCCACCAGATTTAAAAAATATTCTTTTACAGTCATAATATTGCTCATAAAAACCCCTGAAAAAATAAATCTACAAATAGTATTGTACTAACTGCAAAACAATATGTCAAGGAAAGAAAATTCCAAAAATACTATTGTAATATCTTGAAAAAATTTTCAAAGAGTAATATCATAACCATTAATATTAAATTTATTTTTACGAAAGAAGGAACGGGAAACCGACAAAAATGATAATAGATTTTCACACGCACGCATTCCCCGAAAAAATTGCCGAAAAAGCGATGACAAATTTAAGCTTTGCTTCGGGCGGTCTTATCCCCCAGACAAACGGCACGGTTGACTCTTTAAAGAAATTGATGAAAAAAGACGGTGTTGATAAAAGCGTTGTTCTTGCAATTGCAACTAACGAAAATCAGCAAGCTGCCGTTAATGATTTTATTGCTTCCTGCAAATCTGACGAAATTATCCCCTTTGGCTCTGTTTTCCCTTTTGCTGAAAATGCTTTAGAAGAATTAGAAAGAATAAAAAATATGGGCTTAAAGGGCATTAAGCTTCACCCCGAATATCAGCAGTTTTTTGTTGACGATGAAGCCCTTAAGCCACTTTATAAAAAAATATCAGAGCTGGGGCTTATCGTTCTTTTTCACGCGGGTGAGGATATAGGCTATCCTGCGCCCTATCACGCAACACCCGAAAGATTAAGAAAAGCGGCAAAGTGGATAGATTCACCTATGGTATGCGCCCATTGGGGCTCTCAAGGGTTAGGTGAAGAGGTTTTAAAATATCTTTGCGATATTCCCGTTTACTTTGATACAGCTTTCGGCTACGGCACTATGCCTAAAGACAGAGCTTTAAGAATTTTAGACAAAAAAGGTGTAGATAAAATGCTTTTCGGGTCTGACTGTCCGTGGCACGCACCCTCTTGGGAAATAAGTATGATAGAAACCTTAGGTCTTTCTCAAGAAGAAAAAGAGAAGCTGTACCATAAAAATGCAGAAATTCTCTTAAACATTTGACAAATCTATTAAATATTTATTAAAACTTTTGTCTTTTGTTGACTTGATTTTATTTAACTGATAAAATCAAGCTAATAAAAAGGATGGTGGCAAATATGAACGGAAGAAAATTATGTAAAGTTGAGCACGGTAAAAAAATTGCCGGTGTTTGTATGGGTCTTTCTAAATTTTTAAATATTGACGTTACTATTATTCGTCTTATCTGGGCACTCTTCTTTTTCGCAGCAGGCTCAGGTCTTTTAGCGTATATCATCGCAGCACTCGTTATGCCAAATGAGGAAGACGTTGTTCAGTAAATGGCAAATGGCAAGTGGCAAATGGCAAATTAAGGGGTACTACGTGCCGATTTTAAATTAAAAATTAACGGATAGTATATTCATTAAGATATACTATCCGTTATTTTTATATTAATTTGTTGCGAAGCTATATGATGCTAACGCAGTTCCGAAATTTGCCACTTGCCATTTGCCACTTGCCACTTGACGAAGCTCTCTGGCATCTGGGAACTGGCATCTGACATCTTACAAAATCGTGAAATGCGCAAAAAGACGATACATTTTTATCCCCAAACTGCATAAAGAGTTGTATCTTTAGTGAGCTTAATTCTCGCACCTGATTTTACATCAACTGTTTTTGAGTTTTCGGTGTAGGACCAGCCGAGGAAGGTTTTGTTTCCCTTTACGGGAACGAAATCTGTAACGTTAACTCTTTCACCGTGATTTGCAATTTTTTCAATAGGTGCGTTTTCACCACCATTTGCATCGTAAATCAATGTGCGTTTAACAGAATCATCGTATTCAATAATAAAGCCGTATGTTACTTCTTCATTTTCTTCTGCAACCGAAAGCTTGTGTGAGCCGTCGTTAAGAAGAACTGCTGTGTTTTCTTCTTTGTTGAATTCAGCGCCCTTTGTAAAGCCGTTGAATACGCTTACAAGCTCTTTTTCTGTACCTTGAGCGCCTGTGAAATAGCAGTCGCTTTCTTTGAGAAGAAGAGAGAGCATCATAGCTTCTGTTTTGTTGTTAACTACTGCAAGAGAGCCGCCCTTTGCTTCCGCAAGAGCCTTTGCCTGCTCATAAGAAACGTTGATATCGAAAACCTCGTATCTTCTGCCGTTGAATGCAGCAGCATTTACGGGTGTTGCTTTGTCGGAATTGATTTCACAGATAAAGCCTGTGCTTCTTCTGTATTCTTTAGTTGTAACAACCTTACCGTTTGAATTGATAGCGTAAATGCCGTCATCCTCGGTTTCGTTGATAAAATATCTGTCAAGAGAGCCATCTTTAACAAGCTGAGCTACTGCTTCAAGCTCTTTTTCGCTATCAATTGCAGCAAGGCTACCGCCCATTTCCTCACAGAGAGTTACTGCTGTGGGGTATGATACTGCTGTATCATAGATAACGTAAATATTTTTATCGTATGCTACAATTCCGTTGGGGCTTGAAAGCTCAACGTCTGTAGCTTCAGCACGGTTTTCGTACTGAGGTCTTGCAACGTAATTGATTCTTGCATTATAACGTGAGGCATAGCCTGTGCTTGCAGGATACTGACAAGCCATAACTGTATCAGACATATTGCCCTCAACAGTATAAATAGTGTTCCCCTCAACACCTACAACAAGACCAACGTGGTCAATACAGCCGTAAGATGCTGAACAAGTACAGCTGAAAATAAGGTCACCTGCTTCAAGGCTTCTGCTTGAAGAAAATCTGAAGCACTCTGCACCAACTGAAGGGAGAGTTGAATAATAAGCGTTACCAACGCCTGAAAGCTTGGGGAAAACGTTTGAGGGGATACCTGCAACGTAAGCACACCAAGAAACGAAAACGTTACACCAATAAGTACCGTTGTTGCCGTACCATCTGCCGTATTCGGTAATGTTACTGCTACCGCTACCGTAACCCGAGAGAGCACCCTCGTGGTAGCCTACCTGTGATTTCGCTACGTTAACAAGGTCTGTAACCTGGTCACCCGTAAGCTCTACGTTTGAAAGATTTTTGTAAAATGAACTGCTTCTGTAAGAAGATGAGGCTGAGTATTCGAGGCTTTTGGCAGCTGCATTTACGCTTAACATAGATGTAAGCACGAGTACAAGAGCAATTATTGCTGATATACTTTTAATTCTTCTGCTTTTTGTCATAGAATATTGTTTGCCTTTCGTAATTTTCTTTATTAATAAGTATTTCACGTTTGTAATAAAATATTACAACTTTGTAACCTTTTGTAACAACCTCGGGCATTATAACACATTGTTTCCCCTTTTGCAATGTGCAATTTGCACTATAAAACACCTCTGTTTTTGTGATTTATCGCGAAACGTTTACAAAAAATCGTCAAAAACCACTAATTTCTGTTACAAAATGAAATTTTTGTGAACAAAAAAATTTTTATTTGTCACCGTAAAAAAGTTATGATATATTAAAAATGTAATAACTCTTGTATTTTTCATCTATATATTTTCGGGAGGTGTTCATTTTGGCACGAATTCTTGTAGCAGGAGCAGGCTGTGGCGGTCTTGTTGCGGCAATAAAGCTTGCCGAAGCGGGTCACAACGTAACGGTTTTTGAAAAAAGTGACAAGCACTCGTTAGGTTTAGAGCAAACGGATGCAATAGACCTTTCCGCCTTTGATTTGGCAGGTATACCCGTATCACCCGATTTTAAAATAGGTAAAAATATTCTCACCATAATACCGCCCGATAAAGCGGTTGCTTCAATAACTCTTCCGCCACCCTCAGAGGATTCTGTTTTAGTTGACAGACGCCACCTTGCAGAATACCTTGTTAAGCTTTGCGAGGATAGCGGTGTGGATATAATATATAATAGTATTATAAAAGCCCCTATTATTTTAGGTAGCAGAGTAGCAGGTATAAAAACAGAGTCGGGAGCTTTTTACGGTGATTTGATTATAGATTCCTGCGGTATTGACTCACCGTTGAGAAATAATCTTCCTTCATTTATGAACGTTAACCGTCAATTAAAAGAAAATGACGTGCTTTATACCTACAGAGCGTATTTTAAAAATGATAAGTCCGCCCCACAACCTGATACATACTATAATATATATCTGCACGGTGGCGGAACGGATGGTTTTTCGTGGCTTATTACGGAAAACGATAAAATCGACGTGCTTATTGCAAGCTTTACCCCTCTTGACAATGAAATCGTTTTACAAAAGCTACAAACGCTTTACGAAGAAAATCCCCATTTAAGCAAGGACTTTCTTTACGGCGGTAAATTTAAAACGATTCCTCTTTGTCAGCCTTTAGGTTGCCTTGTTGCAGACGGTTATGCCGCTATAGGTGATTGTGCTTTTATGACCTATGCCATAAAAGGTTCCGGAATTGCTTACAGTATGGTTGCGGGAAAGCTTCTTGCCGATGCGGTGGAGGATGATATTCAAGAGCTTTTTAACTGCGAAACCCTTTGGGAATATGAAAAAAGCTTCTTTAAGGAAATCGGCTTTTCCGCTTGCAGAACTGTGCTTGTGAAAAATCTTTTACCCTCCCTCACCATTGAAGAGGTTGCAGAGTTTTTTAAGTCACAGATTATAACAACTGAAGAAATTTCAGAGGTTATGACAAATAAATTCGGCACCTTAACAAACAGCGAGGGCAGAGCATTTTTAAAGGAAAAGGTTAAGCTTTTTAAAAATGATATTATTTTAAAAGAAAAAGCTTCTTTACTTGCGGTCTGGTCGGGAAGGCTTGCGTTGACAGAGCCGTTTTTACCCTCAAAATACGACAGAAAAGATGTTGAAAAATGGGTTTTAAGGTACAACGAGTTTTTTGAGGGTATAAAAACACTTTGATTATTGTCATTTTTAACATATTACTGAGTTAAATTTTTACTTTTAAATAATTGAAATAGTTTTTATTTGTGCTATACTATTAGATGAAATATTCTGTACCTATGTACAGTTGAAAGGATGATATAACTTATGGCAGAGAACAGATTTCTCGGCGAATATCCCGTAATCGGTATTCGTCCCATTATCGACGGCAGACGTGGCCCCCTTAAAGTAAGAGAGTCTCTCGAAGAGCAGACTATAAATATGGCTAAATCTGCTGCAAAACTTTTCACAGAAAATCTTAAATATTCTAACGGTGAGCCTGTAAAGGTTGTTATCGCAGACACTACTATCGGTCGTGTTGCAGAAGCAGCTGCTTGTGCAGAAAAATTCCGTAAGGAAGGCGTTATGATTACACTTTCTGTTACACCTTGCTGGTGCTACGGTAGTGAAACAATGGATATGGACCCCGCTACAATCAAGGGTGTTTGGGGCTTTAACGCTACAGAGCGTCCCGGTGCTGTTTACCTTGCAGCTGTTCTTGCTGCTCACGCACAGAAGGGTCTCCCCGCTTTTGGTATCTACGGTAAAGACGTTCAGGATGCTGACGATACAACAATGCCCGAAGACGTTAAAGAAAAGCTTCTCAGATTTGCAAGAAGTGCAGTTGCAGTTGCAACAATGAAGGGCAAATCATATCTTCAGATTGGTTCAATCTGTATGGGTATTGCAGGTTCTTCAATTGATACAGACTTCTTTGAAGAATACCTCGGTATGCGTGTTGAATCTGTTGACGAGGTTGAAGTTATCCGTCGAATGGAAGAGGGCATCTATGACGAGGCTGAATATCAGAAGGCTTACAAATGGGTTAAAGAAAACTGTAAGGTTGGCTTTGATAAGAACCCCGAATTCGTAAGAAAGAGCGACGAACAGAAGGAAAAAGACTGGGAATTCACAGTTAAGATGATGTGCATCATCAAGGACCTTATGAACGGCAACAAGAATCTTCCCGAAGGCAGAGAGGAAGAAATGGTTGGTCACAACGCTATCGCAGCAGGCTTCCAGGGTCAGAGACAGTGGACAGACTTCTATCCCAATGCTGACTTTGCTGAAGCAATGCTTAACACAAGCTTTGACTGGAACGGTGCTCGTGAGCCCTACATTCTTGCTACTGAAAACGATACACTTAACGGTGTAAGCATGCTCTTCATGAAATTGCTTACAAACAGACCTCAGATGTTCGCAGACGTTCGTACATACTGGAGCCCCGAAGCAGTTAAGAGAGTTACAGGCTATGACCTTGAAGGCAAAGCTAAAGATTCTCAGGGCTTTATTCACCTTATCAACTCAGGTGCTTGCTGTCTTGATGCTTGCGGTGAGGTTAAGGATGCTGATGGTAACGGTATCATCAAAGAATGGTACGACATTACTGAAGCAGATATCAAAACAATTAACGATGCAACTGAATGGTGCGCAGCTGACAACGGTTACTTCCGTGGCGGCGGATATTCAAGCCGTTTCTTAACACGTGCTGAAATGCCTGCTACAATGATTCGTCTTAACCTTGTTAAAGGCCTTGGCCCGACAGTTCAGATTTGTGAAGGCTACACAGTAGCACTTCCCGATGAAGTTTCTGACAAAATCTGGAAGAGAACTGACTACACATGGCCTTGCACATGGTTTGCTCCTACTCTTACAGGTAAAGGTCCCTTCACTTCAGCTTATGAAGTTATGAACCACTGGGGCGCTAACCACGGTGCTATCTCTTATGGTCATATCGGTGCTGATATCATCACTCTTTGCTCAATGCTCAGAATTCCTGTTTCAATGCACAACGTTGACGAAAGCAAAATCTTCCGTCCCGCTTGCTGGAACGCATTCGGAACACAGGAGCTTGAAAGTGCAGACTTCCGTGCATGCGAAGCATACGGTCCTATGTATAAATAATAACAATAAATCGGCGAGGGAAATCCCTTCGCCGATTTTATTTTTTCATCTCCCCATAATTTCAAGGGGGTCGGTGTTTTTTCCGTTATAGATAATCTCAAAATGAAGATGGCTGATGTCTGTTTTTTCAAAGGGTACTGTACCTAAATAGCCTAACAAGGTACCTGCATCTACGGTGCTTGTGGGTTTTACCTCAAGAGTTTCTTTGTTAAGACCGCAATATCTGGCAATTAAGCCGTTACCATGGTCGATTTCAACAACCGTTCCTAAAAGCGTATCGTCATAAATCTTTGAAACCGTACCGTAGGCAATTGCTTTTACCTGATCACCGTCTGCACCTTGAAAATCAATACCGTTATGGGTACGCCAATCACCCATTGTTGCACTGTACATGGGTCGGTCGGGGGCGTAATCTCTTAAAATCTCCGTGCCTAAAGGCAAGGTAAAATAATCTTCAAAGGGCTTTGAAAATTTACTTTTTTCTGTTGTTGAAATCTCTGTGTTCTCTTCATCTTCTTTTCGTGTGTCGGGTACGTTTGTTACGTTGTTTCTCACCTCAAAATCAGGCTCTTGAGTGAGAAACTCGCTATCCTTACTTTTTTGTGATTCGGGTGCAAGGGTTACGTAATCACTTTCAATAGGTGTAAGGTTTCCCAGAGCTTTTTCCGTTGCAATTTTTGCGGTAAATGCCGCACCAATTGCTAAAATCAAAGCAAAAGCGTATGCCGCCTTCACCCTATTCATCGTTTTTCTTTGTTTGCTTTTTTGAATTGCGGTTATAGGCTTTGTTTCTCTCGGTGGATCGTTTTCGGGAATCTCCAAAGGCCTGTTTTCCTTATTGTTTCCGTCATTCTGACTGTTGCTCTGGCTATTGCTCATATGTCCTTTTGAGTTTTTGTCTTCCATAATAAAAACCTCCTGTTGTTTTTATTATTTATTGGCAAAAATGAGGGAAATATACAAAAAAATTGCAAATTGCAAATGGCAAGTGGCAAATTTCGGAACTGCGTTGGCAATTATAAAGTCACCAGTCTCCAGTCGTCAGTAGCTTCGCAGGGAGCAATAAATTTAATAACACAAAAAATTATCCAAGGCGTGTACCT
>JAZUBO010000013.1:0-3132 GCA_045638585.1 Acutalibacteraceae bacterium
GCTATTCTGCCCAGTATTTTCGTTATATGTTCCAGATTATGTCGAGTTTGTCTTTTGACACATAAATCTTCTTTATGATGGCATTTGCAACTGCTCTTTTTTGTTCAAAAGAGAGTTCATTGAACCTCTCAAAGTCACATATAACCTTTTCTTTAATTGCGAAACTTTTCTCGCTTAACCTTTGAATTTCAGCTTCAGTTTGCCTTTTCTCATCTTCTAATCTTTCAACATTTTCGTTTATGTATTTCATAACCGTTGGACTTGCATCTTTAACGCCTTTGACTGTTTCAAGAATTTCAGTTTCTATTTCAGTTACTCTTGATTTCAGTTCTTCAACTCTCGGGTCTATTGGTGGTGCAACGCCATGCTCAATAACTTTATAGTCTGCCAATTTCTCTTTCATTTTTTCGTAAATTGCATTCTCAAAATCATCTGCATGAATCGTTCTTCCTGCACCCGTACACAATCTGTCATTCATTTTCCTTGAGCATAAGAAGTAACTAACATTCTTCGCTTCATAGGTCTTCTTGATGATTGCGTAACCACAATTACCACATTTGATAAGACCTGCAAGCCATGTGTTTTTTGCTCTTGGATTACGCTTAATCTGTTGTTGAGATAACGCTCTTTCACGACACGCAATCCATAGTTCAGAATCAATGAAACCTTCATGAGGTGCAATAACCAGCACCGTATTTGATAAATCAGTCTGTTTTCTTGTTCCCTTATCACCTGTGTATAAGTAGCAACCGTTTGTACCGATAAAATCCTCAGGCGGATTAACAATCTTTGCACCTTTTGACTTGAAAAAGTTATAGATATTCATATCAGCTTTTACATAAATCGGATTTTTAACAAAATCCTGTATTCTTGCTCGGGTTACAATTCTTTCTCTCACTGCTGCACTGTGCTTATTGCGAACAGCCTCGGCAATAGCCGAATTAGAGTTATTGACATCTGCATACATTTCGAAAATCATTTTAACCACTTCAACCTCTTCCAGAATCTGTTCATACATTCCGGTCTTGATTCCATCTATAGTTAAATCAACTTTTCTGAAACCTACAGGTATCTTGCCACCCATATAAAAGCCTTTTTGCGAACGAGCCGCATAAGTATCACGAACACGTTGCTGAGTCGTTTCTCTTTCAAGCTGAGCAAAGGTTATGCAGATATTCAGCATCGCTCTGCCCATAGGTGTGCTTGTATCAAATCTTTCTGTTGCTGAAGAAAACTCAACTTTCATTTTACTGAAGGTATCCATCATAGTTGAAAAGTCAAGGATACTTCTGCTGATTCTGTCAAGCCTGTAAACTATTACTTTTGTAATACCTTTTCTTCCCGATTTTATATCACTCATCATTCTTTGAAACTCGGGGCGGTTGGTATTTTTACCGCTGAAACCTTTATCCGAATATACTAAATAAGCCTCACCACGCGCTTCGTACTCACACATTTCAATCTGTGATTCAATTGAAATACTGTCTTCTTTTTCTACCGATTGACGGGCATAAATTGCTATCATAGAGCTATCACCTTTCTATGACACATTAAGCCAAACACACAATACTCTAATCGGCTTTCAAAGTCCAGACTATTCTTCATCATTTCCGAATGCCTTTACCAATGAATTTTTGATTTTTATTTCAGCGATTTCTTTTTGGTCTTTGGTGAGGTTGGGGGCATACTCGTTAACTATGATTAAACAATTTCCTAATTTCAATTCCGAAGTCTTAACAAGCTTCTCGGTTATAATCGGTTTATTCATAGCGCCACCCCCTAAACTTATTTATATTATAGGGACAAGGCTTTATATTCTTTTTTGTAAACCGGCGTGGCATAATGCCACACCCTTGGTTTCATATCACTTTCCTTTCGTGTTAAATTTTATTGGCGTCAATATTTGATTTTTTACATTTCAAAACGATATCACCTCCAAACTGAAGCAGGAACCCTTTAACAAACCTTGAAACTACGGCATTTAACCGTATTTTGTTCAAAGAGGAGTCAATTATCTGTTTTTAGGAGTCCACTTTATCAAAGTCCTGCAAACCCTTACACAGTCGGCATCGCCGTCTGATGTGAATCGCACAAGGGGTGTCAGCAACCCCTGTGCTTATTCCTGCAATAAAAATCGGACGTATTTTTATTCTGATTCTGAGCAAAAACACCCTGTTGCTCGTTGTAATAATCAAGCGCATATTGGATTGGCAGTATGGTGTATAGCAATGTACCGTTACGCTTAATACCAGACTTAGTTACAATGCTCGTCTGCTCAACAGAAATCATCCGCTTTTCAACTAATGAATCAACATACTTTTTCACAGTTGTCTTGCTCATTTTCAATGCCTTACCTATTGTTTTTAAGCTTGGGTGACAAGTATGCTTTTCTCTGTCTTCTATGTACATCAGATACATATACAAAGCCATTTCTGCACCATTTAAACCCAGGCTAAATATGAGATTCGGCACAGGAAAAAAGTTTTTAATGCCTTTTATAAATGCTGTAATCACCTCCTGACATTCTATTTTTCATTTAACTTATTTTTCATTCCCCCTCTACTTTACAACGGACATTTCGGGTGCAAAATAGGAAGCTCCACTCTCCACCTTTCACAAAACATTTACAATTCTTTTATCACCACCCCTCACTTGACAACGGACATTTTTTCACCTTTTGAGCGGGTATCTAATCAAAAATTTTTAA
The DNA here is from genome assembly GCA_045638585.1 of Acutalibacteraceae bacterium. Taxonomy (GTDB): domain Bacteria; phylum Bacillota; class Clostridia; order Oscillospirales; family Acutalibacteraceae; genus DTU089. Next base: position 2,708 of record JAZUBO010000013.1, read on the forward strand.
AACCAAAAAAGAAAATAACCCGACTTACTTGCTTCAAAAAAATAAATCGGGTTGTAATTGTATCTTTTCTTATCTTTGGTTATAGCGGTTCAATTTTTAATGTATAAAACTACTGTGGAAATATCGGATATTTTATGATATACTCAACTCATAAACTTGGATTTGATGGAGATATAGATATGTTAAACGATAAAGCTTTGCTTGAATTTGTTGAACCCTATTATGCAGATAAAGATATTATGCATAATATGTGGCATATTGAACTGGTTCAAAAAATGGTTAGTAAAATTCTTTCCAATTGTAATTACACTGTTGATGAAGAATGTTTAAAATTAGCAACATACTTTCATGGCTTCATATATTCCGACGAGGGAAAAATCAAGCAGTGGATGATAGCACAGAATTATAATGAAGAAAAAATATCT
>JAZUBO010000014.1:0-160043 GCA_045638585.1 Acutalibacteraceae bacterium
ACCTTTCGGGTAGAGTTGTTGATATTAAAACTTATGCAACAACGTGGCTGAATGACTACTCAAGCCTTTGCGATTGGGTGCAGTATACTTACGCTGATAAAACAAATTATCTTACCGTAATGTCCCATTGGACATACGAAAAAGGTACTCAGCGGTATGAATATATTTACGGTGATGAAGCCTTGGGTCAGATGCCCGACCAGGTCTATACCGTAAAATTAAACGGTCAGGTTGTTCAAAGCTATGGGTTTGATGAGTTAGGTAGGCAAACCGCTAAAACGGTGCCATTAGCTAACGGCACCTTAGGTCATTATTATTCCTACAAGAATTTATATGACAACCGTTCTTCAACTCAGGTTGAAAGCTTTGTAAACCGCCTTGGCACTTATACCTATACCTATGACGTCAAGGGCAACATAACTCAAGAGGTTTTTGTTCCTTGGAGCAATAACGTACAAAGCTATGAGAAAAATTACACCTATGATGCCCTTAACCAGCTGACAGGGTATGAAGATACTTTTGGTAATCAATATTATTTCGAGTACGATTACGCAGGTAATATCACCTGCGAAGGCTATTGTTATGGCGAAGGGGCAATTCAATACAGGGATTACATCTACGACAATAGCTGGAAAGATAAATTAACAAAATATTGTGGCTTTGATATCACTTACGATGAAATAGGTAATCCGATATCGTATCTCGGTGCAACGTTAGGCTGGTCAAACGGAAGACAGCTTACAAGCTACAGCAAAAACGGACAGAATATATCATTCCAATATGATGCTGACGGTAAGAGAATAAGCAAAAACGTAAACGGTCACGCATATTTTTACACTTATAACCAAGGTACGCTTGTTGCTATTTCAAGCTATTATGACGGTCTTTTATTAAAATTTATCGTTGATGAAAAAGGCGATTACGTCGGCTTTATTAACAACGACGTAACCTATTACTATGTCCGTAATCTTCAGAATGACGTTGTCGGTATTTCTGATACAAGCGGTAACGTTATTGTAACCTACAGCTATGACCCGTGGGGCAAGGTAACTGCGATTACCGCCGGTGAGGATTATGCTTCGCTAGGCGAGCTTAACCCCATTCGTTACAGAGGGTATTTCTACGATACAGAGACGGGGCTTTATTACTTACAGTCAAGATACTATGACCCTGAGACTAATAGGTTTTTGAATGCGGATGGATATGTGTCTACAGGGCAGGGAATACTTGGTTACAATATGTATGCGTATTGTAATAATAATCCGGTGATGTATTGTGATCCGAGTGGACTATTTTCTACTTTAGCGTGTGTGGTTTGTATAATAATTTCTGTTTGTACAGTTGCGGGGGCAGTTTGGGGGGCTTCTTCGGATGAAAAATTAATAGATAAAACAAAAGATAATGAAAAGGGTAGTAGCAATAGTTTTGCCCCAAATCCAAATTCACCACCTGTTCCGAATAATAAAACCACAGAAGAAACTTCATCAAAAAATTCTACTCAAAATAAAACTAATGAAACAGAATTAACATCAAAAGATAGAGTAGTAAACACTTTGATAGGTGCATCTCTCGGTATGGCGGCTGGTGGAGCTATTTCAATGCTGATATCGATGCCCGCAATTATGTTTGTTGGACCTACTGTAAGTTCACAGGCTTTTTCTATAGGTGCGTTAGCATTTAATTTTGTAGCAATTGTGGTTGCTCCATTCTTTAATATAGATTTAGAACCTGTCGAGTGGGATGCGGTCAATATTGATAATACATATGGTGTTTATGAATAGGAGAGGAAAATTATGATAGAATTTCGTGGTGATGTATGTAGTGATATTAAGGCGATTTATCTTGATAAGGCTGCAAAAAAATTGAGTTTGTTTTTAGTCATTGTTTTTGTTTGTTTTTCACCTGTGATGGGGTTTGTGGCATATACATTAAGTTCTTTAAAAATGTTTTGGGTATATCCACTTGTTGTATGTATACATTATATTGGAACTCGTTTTTTATATAAAAAAATTAATAAAAAAATGAAAGTTCAACGAGTACGTATTGAAGGTGAATACTTATTTGCAAAAACAACTAATGACGATAACAGAATCAACCTCAAATTTGTAAAAAAAGTAATTGATTATGGGGATTTTTATTTAATTGTACTCCCCAAATATTTGCCGATTCTTGATGTCATTTGTCAAAAATCTCTTCTTGTTAAAGGCTCTCTCGAAGAATTTGAAACACTTTTTCAAAATATACAAAAATCAGACTAACTATTAGGAAAAATCAGGAAAAATCAGGGGACGGTTAGCGTGAAAACCACACCAGAAGAAGAGTAAAAAAGGCAACAAAAAGGAAAGCCCATGTGAAATGAGCGGAATATTGAGAGAGAAAGGATCAGCTTTGATACTTACTCATAGAAAATCAGGGGACGGTTCTATGATTGAGCCTTAAAACCCTTGATACATAAAGGTTTTAAGCGTTTTCGCGGTTGTTTATAATTTAAAAATCAGGGGCGGTTTCCTTTGGGGAAACTACCCAATCACAGAACCGTCCCCTGATTTTTTCCTGTTGCTGTTTCAAGCTATTACGACGGTGTTTTATTAAAATTTATCGTTGATGAAAAAGGCGATTACGTCGGCTTTATTAACAACGACGTAACCTATTACTATGTCCGTAATCTTCAGAACGACGTTGTCGGTATTTCCGATACAAACGGTAACGTTATTGTAACCTACAGCTATGACCCGTGGGGCAAGGTAACTGCGATTACCGCCGGTGAGGATTATGCTTCGCTAGGCGAGCTTAACCCTATTCGCTACAGAGGGTATTTTTACGATACAGAGACAGGGCTTTATTACTTACAGTCAAGATATTATGACCCGGAGACTAATAGGTTTATTAATGCGGATGAGGCAAGTGTTGTAACCGTTTCACCCGACAGCGCAAACCACGATAAAAACCTTTTCGCTTACTGTGATAATAATCCGGTAACAAGGGCGGATGATAGTGGGTGTTTGTGGCATATAGCTGCAGGTGCGGCAATTGGTGGAATAATTGGTGGTATATCAAGTATTGTCGGGCAAGCTGTTAGTGGCCAAAAAATTAACTGGTCAGAGGTTGGAATTTCAGCTGCATCAGGAGCATTAACAGGAGCGATTACAGCAGCATTTCCTGGTATGGGCGCAGTGGCAACGGGTATTGTGCACGGTGTTGTAGGTGCAGGTACACATGTAGCAACTGAACTTGTTAACGGAAGAACACCAACCATAGCAGGAACATTGGCTGCTGGCGTTACAAGTGGAGTTCTTGCTGGTGGTGCAAAAGCCATAAATAACAAATTGACTACGACTAAACTATATCGTTCTGTTAGCACCGCCGAGGCAAAGAGTTTTTCAAGTACAGGAAAGTTTAGCGCTGGAGCAGGACAAATGGAAGGTAAGTTTTTTGCGACAACTAGAGCTAACGCAAAAACTTGGGGTTCAAAACTGGGTTCTGGCAACATAATTAGTATTAGAGTACCCAACTCAGCATTGTCACATAGTAGTGTTACCTATTTCCCGAGGCTAGATGCAATTGGTCCAGCATACTATTTTTCTGATTTGTCATATTTGAATTCGGTATTTCGATAATTGAGGTGAAAAATGAATAGAAAGTATGAAGCAAAGATTTGTTGGTTATCTGAAACAATTGGAGGACGTAAGGAGATTCCATTTGGTGACAAATATGCTCCTATAATAAAAATAACTAAGCCACTATTTGAATCAGATGATTTTTGGAGTGTGTTTGTCTTTAATAAAGAGAAACTTTGTGAAAATGAAACACTCTCAAATATAGAATATTTATCTGATGTCGCACCAGATAATCTTTCCGCAGGTGTGGAATTTGTGTTATATGAGGGCAAAAAAGCAGTTGCAAATGGAATTGTGTTGCGAGAAATCGGGCGAAAAAATCAGTAGAAAATCAGGGGACAGTAGGATTAACACAGGGGACGGTTCTGTGGGATAACACAGGGGAGAACGATAACACAGGGGACGGTTCTGTGTGTTAATCTTTTCCTACAAGAATTTATATGACAACCGTTCTTCAACTCAGGTTGAAAGCTTTGTAAACCGCCTCGGTACGTATACCTATACCTACGACGTCAAGGGCAACATAACTCAAGAGGCGTTTGTTCCTTGGAGCAACAATGTACAAAGCTACGAAAAAAATTACACCTACGATGCCCTTAACCAGCTTACAGGATATGCCGATACTTTTGGTAATCAATATTATTTCGAGTACGATTACGCAGGCAATATTACCTGCGAAGGCTATTGTAACGGTGATAACCCGCTTCAATACCGGGATTACATCTACGACAATAGCTGGAAAGATAAATTAACAAAATATTGTGGCTTTGATATCACTTACGATGAAATAGGTAATCCTATATCGTATCTCGGTGCAAATCTTACTTGGTCCGAGGGCAGAAGATTAGCTTCATACAGCAAAAACGGAACGAATATCACTTTCAATTACGATGCTGACGGTAAAAGAATCAGCAAAAACGTAAACGGTCACGCTTATTTTTACACTTATAACCAAGGTACGCTTGTTGCTGTTTCAAGCTATTACGACGGTCTTTTATTAAAATTTATCGTTGATGAAAAAGGCGATTACGTTGGCTTTATTAACAACGACGTAACCTATTACTATGTCCGTAATCTTCAGAACGACGTTGTCGGTATTTCTGATACAAACGGTAACGTTATTGTAACCTACAGCTATGACCCGTGGGGCAAGGTAACTGCGATTACCGCCGGTGAGGATTATGCTTCGCTAGGCGAGCTTAACCCCATTCGTTACAGAGGATATTTTTACGATACAGAAACGGGGCTTTACTACTTACAGTCAAGGTATTATGACCCGGAGACTAATAGGTTTTTGAATGCGGATGAAGCAAGTGTTGTAACCGTTTCACCCGACAGCGCAAACCACGATAAAAACCTTTTCGCTTACTGCGATAATAATCCGGTTGTTAGGGCGGATGAAGGCGGAGCGTTTTGGTGTTTTGTTTTAGGTGCCACAGTTGTTAGTGGTCTTATTTCGGGACTTACTACAGCTGTTTCAAATATTGCAAAAAAAGAACCAATAAACAAAGGTCTAGGAATGGCAATATTAGCGGGCGCTGCGAGTGGTTTTGTTTCTTCGGTTGCTGGTCCTGTTTTATCTGTAGTAGGCAACGCAGCAGTATCTATGGCAGAAAATGCAATTAATCAAGTTGTAGATAATAAAGGTTTTAATGATTTTAATGTTGGAGATATGCTGATTGACGGTGTTATTGGTGGAGTTTCCTCTGCAATTGGTGGGAAAATTGATGTGGGAATTGAAAAACAAGCTGCAAATCTTGGAAAACAAGCAGTAAATCGTACGGTTAACACACTAAAACACAAAGGCATTAAACCAGCATTAAAAGAAGGCGCGAAAGCATTTTCTTATTACAATAAGAACACTGTAAGTTATTATACTTCGGTCGGAAAAAATATGTTTAGAGAGGGTATTATTTCATTCTTTTCTAAAATTGTTAGATAAAAGTTATGGTTCGGGGGTGCTTTTATGATTGCGGCAGGCTTGTATTTTCTTGCGGTTATGATGTCGTTAGTCCTTTTTTGGTATTTGCAAAGAAGTTTTTTAGATGGTTTGATTATATACCTATTAAACAAAAGTGCTATAAAAAAACGCAAAAAGGGTCAAACGTTAAAAGAATATTTATTATACACTCGGTTTAAAACAGAGATTCCGAAATCGTTTTTGGTGTTTTATTACTTTACAATAGTTTCTCATCTGCTTGTTAGTGTTGCTCTTGTCATTATGGCTTTGCTTGAATATTCAGAAGATTTAATACTCAAAATACTTGGAATACTATTTTATTTTAATTGTGGTTGGACTACTATCATAGGGATACTTTTTTGGTCACCCGGAAAATCATTCAATTATGGCAGGTGGATTAGTAAAAAGAAAAAGTAACACACAAAAAAATCAGGGGACGGTTCTATGATTGAGCCTTGAATCCCTTGAAACATAAAGGTTTTCAGCATATTTGCGATTGTTAATAATTCAAGAATTTAGGGGCGGTTTTAAGAAGACTGCCTCTTTTTCTATACATTAGTTGTTTTTGTGAAACTTTTCATCCCTGTTTCATTTTATGAAATAGGGAGGGGGCAAGGAACACGACTGCGCCCCGTGGGCGATGCAGGGAGTGTGAGTTGGCGCAGTGGTCAAAATTGTGCGAAGTGAGCAACGAGCAAACAATTTTGGGTACCACAAGAGGACTTATCATCATTTTCAAATACTAATACAGTTTCAAGCGACCCATCACCTGATTTATTGTTTGGTGGTGGGTAGTTCTCTTACGTCTTAAGTTTATCAAGATAGAACAATTGTTGCAGCTCAACACGATATACAAAGCTTATCAAAGGTCTATCCATCCTTTTTGCATTATGATTTTTTATGTGTTTTTTCACAATTATTTTGTTTGTAATTTGACGTAATAAACTATTTACTTTTTACAACATATATTGTAAAATATATAGTGCTATAAATATGTGTCGCGGTGCGACTGAAAGGGGATTTTATTATGGAACCCGTTTACAAAAGATTATTACTTAAATTAAGCGGTGAGGTGCTTGCCGGTGAGGCGGGCCACGGCTTCGATTTCAACGTTATCGAAGACGTTTGTAAAGCAATTAAAAAAGTAACCGATATGGGCGTTCAGGTTGGTATCGTTGTTGGTGGCGGTAACTTCTGGAGAGGTCGTTCAAGCGGTGATATGGATAGAACAAGAGCTGATAGTATTGGTATGCTTGCTACTGTTATGAACTCTCTTGCTCTTCAGCAGGGCTTTCTTGATATAGGTGTTGAGGCTCGCGTTCAGTCTGCTGTGCAGATTACGGGCGTTGTTGAAACCTTTATTCGTGATGAAGCTGTAAGACACCTTGAAAAAGGCAGAGTTGTTATTTTCGCAGGTGGTACAGGTAATCCTTTCTTCTCAACAGACTCAGGTGCTGCTTTAAGAGCTGCTCAGATTAATGCCGACGTTCTTCTTAAGGCTACAAACGTTGACGGTATTTACGACAAAGATCCCAACAAGTATGATGATGCTGTTAAGTTTGACACAATAAGCCATAACGAGCTTCTTGAAAGACACCTTAAGGTTATGGATACTGCAGCTGCTGCTATCTGTCAGGAAAATAATCTTCCTATACTTGTATTTAACCTTAATGATACGTCAAATATTTATAAAGCAGTTTGCGGTGAAAACGCAGGTACTGTTGTTTCTTAATTAATTCAGTTTAAAATTTCAAATTTTTATATATTCGGAGGTACACTTATGAATACTGTATTCGCAACAACAAAAGAAAGAATGGAAAAATCAATCAACTCACTTAAATATGAGTACAACTCAATCAGAGCGGGTCGTGCAAACGCTGCAGTTCTTGACAGAATTACTGTTGATTACTATGGCTCACCCACACCCATCAACCAGATGGCTGCTATTTCAGTTCCCGAAGCAAGAGTTCTTGCTATTCAGCCTTGGGATATGTCTGCATTAAGCCTTATTGAAAAAGCTATTCTTGCTTCTGATATCGGTATCAACCCCTCAAACGACGGTAGAATTATCCGTCTTGTTTTCCCCGCACTTACAGAGGAGAGAAGAAAACAGCTTTCAAAGGATGTTGCTAAATTTGCTGAAGATGCAAAGGTTGCAGTTCGTCAGATCAGACGTGATTCTATTGAAAAAATCAAAACAATGAAAAAGAATTCTGAAATTACTGAAGATGACCAGAAATACGGTGAAGAAGAGCTTCAGAAAATTACTGACGATTTTGTTAAGCGCATCGATGAAATTGCTGCTGCTAAAACAAAAGAAATTATGGAAATCTAATTATGGAAAAGAAAATTCCCGAATTTGAGGTTTTACCCCGTCACATAGGCTTTATTATGGACGGTAACGGCAGATGGGCCAAAATGCGAGGTCTTGAAAGAAGTGCCGGTCACGTTGAGGGTGCAAAAGCATTCCGTAAAATAGGTGAGTACTGCGCCGATTTAGGTATTGAATACGTTACTTTCTATGCCTTTTCAACTGAAAACTGGAACAGACCCAAAAAAGAAGTTCTTTCTCTTATGAAGCTCTTTAAAGAGTATTTAAGAGAGGGTGACGGCAGACTTGCTGAAAACGATATCCGTCAGATGAAGCTTCGTTTTATTGGTGAAAGAGAGGGGTTACCCTCTGACCTTTTGAAGCTTATTGAAAGAGCCGAAAAGGAAACCTCAAAATACAGTAAGATTACAGTTAACATTGCTTTGAATTACGGTGGTAGGGCAGAGCTTAAGAGCGCAGTTAAAAGTATCGCTCAAAAGGTTAAAGATGGTGAATTGTCAGTTGATGATATTACCGAGCAGACTATAAGTGATAATATTTATACCGCCGGTCAGCCTGACCCTGATATTATCGTTCGCCCCAGTGGGGAATACCGTCTTTCAAATTTCTTGACATGGCAATCGGCTTATTCAGAATTCTGGTTTTCGGATATTCTTTGGCCCGATTTTACAGAAGAGCATGTTAATGAGATTTTATACGATTTTCAAAATCGTAACCGTCGTTTTGGTGGCGTTTGATTATTAGTGGAATATCTTTAAGGAGTTTATAAAGTGAAACAGAGAGTTATTACCGGTGTTATTTCCGCCGTTGTTTTCATTGGTGCGCTTTGCCTGATGAATACGTTAGTTTTCCCGATATTCATTTCTGCTTTAAGCGTTATTGCAGTTTGGGAAATTGAAAAAGCAGTTGGCTTGAAAAACAAGCTTATTATGGTGTTAAGCCTTGTTCTTTCGGCTGCTGTGCCGTTTATAGTTCATTTTAAAGCTGATATTCCCGTTGCGGCTTTTGGTGGCGCTTACGTTGTGCTTATTTTAATCTTTATGTTGCTTCAATTTGAATCAACTAAGTTTGAACAGGCGATAACAGCAGTTTTTGCTTCCGTTTGTGTGCCTTACTCTTTCTCGCTTATGATCGTTTTCCGCGATATAAACGAGCATATGTCGGGTTACACTAAAATCGACGGTATCTATCTTCTTTTATTTGCCTTCTTCTCAGGCTGGATGACAGATATCTTTGCTTACTTTGTAGGCAGTAAGTTAGGTAAACACAAGCTTTGCCCCAAAATCAGCCCTAAAAAATCAGTTGAAGGTGCAATAGGCGGTGTTGTTGGTGCAATACTTCTTAATGTTCTTTTACTTTTTGTTTTCAAAAAGTTCTTCTTTACAGAAGAAACAGGACTTTCTTACATAGCGGTAATCTTCTTAAGCATAATTCTTTCAATAGTAAGTATGTTTGGTGACCTTGCCGCATCAACAATTAAACGTAATTTTGGTATAAAGGACTTTGGTAAGCTTCTTCCCGGTCACGGTGGTATTATGGATAGATTCGACAGTGTTCTTTTTGTAATGCCCGTTCTTTATTCCGCAATTTATTTTATTAACGCATTTTAATTAGTTATGAAAAGTATTAATTTATTAGGTTCAACCGGTTCAATCGGTGTTCAGACATTAGACGTAGCAAGAGCCCACGGTTATAAAATCGAGGCTCTTGCCGCATATTCTGATGTTGATGGAATAGAAAAACAAATAAGAGAATTTAAACCCGAGTATGCTGTACTTGTTGATGAAAAAGCGGCAGAAACCTTAAAAACAAAGGTTGCCGATTTAGACGTTAAAGTGTTAAGCGGTATGGAGGGTGTATGCTTCTGTGCTGCTGAGGCAAAGGGTGAAATCACTCTCAACTCGGTTGTAGGTATGGCAGGATTGAAGCCCACTCTCGATGCAGTTTCAGCAGGTAAGACTATAGCGCTTGCCAATAAAGAAACTCTTGTTGCAGGAGGTAGCCTTGTTACAGAAGCTGCAAAAAAGAATAACGTTTCAATTTTACCCGTTGACAGCGAGCATTCCGCTATCTTCCAATGCCTTTTAGGTAGCCCGTCAAACAAAGCTCTTAAAAGAATAATTCTTACAGCATCCGGTGGTCCTTTCTTTGGTAAAACAAGGGAAGAGTTAGAAAAGGTTACACTTGCCGATGCTTTAAAGCACCCAAGCTGGAGTATGGGTCAAAAGATTACAATAGACAGTGCTACAATGTTCAACAAAGGCCTTGAGCTTATCGAAGCTGTATGGCTTTTTGATATCAGCCCTGAAAAAATTGATATAGTTGTTCACAGAGAAAGCATTGTTCATTCTCTTATTGAATATGACGATAATTCTGTTATTGCACAGCTCGGTCACCCCGATATGAGATTACCTATTCAGTTTGCAATAACTTATCCCGAAAGATTTCCTTCTCCCGAAAAACAGCTTGATTTATGGGAGGTTGGCAATCTTACCTTCTACAAGCCCGATTACGAAAACTTTCCTTGTATGGATATTTGCCGTAACGCGATTATGAAGGGTGGTCTTTATCCTGCAGCAGTTAACTGCGCTAACGAAGAAGCAAATCTTCTTTTCAGACAGGGTAAGATTTCATTCAATCAAATTCCCGAGCTTATTGTGGGAGCATCTGAGTATACTAATAAAGTAAAAGACTATACTTTACAGGATGTTTTTGATACAGATGCACTTATGAGAGAAAAGGTAAGAGAACTTGCATCTGTTTAATAAAGCTTATCTGAATATGAATTTTAGATATACTTTACTCTAATATTTTTCGGAGGTGTCTGAAATTAACAGTTTCAGTATTGGTGCTCTTTGGAGTAGCGTTTGGCCGTTTTTGTTAGCTATCTTTCTTTTTGGTGTGATAATTGCAATTCACGAATTCGGTCATTTTTCATTTGCAAAGCTTTTTAAAGTTAAGGTTAATGAATTTTCTTTGGGTATGGGCCCCAAGATTATTAAAAAGAAAAAGGGTGAAACCTTATACTGTCTTCGTCTTTTGCCTATTGGTGGCTTCGTTAGCATGGAGGGTGAGGATGAGGATAGCACCGACGAAAGAGCCTTTAACAACAAACCTGCCTGGCAAAGATTTGTTATCATTGCTGCAGGTGCAGTTCTAAACCTTATTTTAGGTATGATTGTTGTTGGTATCTGCCTTTCTTGTAGCGACCTTGTAGGTACGCGTACCGTTCATAGTTTTATGGAAAATGCTGTGAGCTCCCAGCACGGCTTACAGGTTGGCGACGAAATAATCAAAATCAACAATACTCACGTTTATTCATTCAAGGGTATATCCTTCAATATGGTGCGTGACGTTGATAACAAGCTTGATATTACCGTTAAAAGAAACGGTGAAAAAGTTGTTTTAAAAGACGTTGAGTTTTCACAGTTTGAATACGAGGGTAGAAAATATATTCAGCAGGATTTTATCATCGTTGGTGAATATCCCGGTGTTAAAAATGTTCTTGTCAATACTGTCCTCGATTCTGCGTCTATAGTTCAGATGGTAAGATTAAGCCTTGTTGATTTAGTAACAGGTAAATACGGAATGAAAGAGGTTTCAGGCCCTATTGGTACAATTTCAGCTATAGCTGAATCAACAGCCGAGCCTGAAAACTTAAGTGATAAGCTTCTTACAGCTTTGAATTTCTTATCAATGATTACAATAAACGTTGGTATGTTTAACTTGCTTCCTATACCTGCCCTTGACGGTGGTAGATTATTCTTTATCTTTATAGAGATGATAAGAAGAAAACCCATTCCTGCAAAAAAAGAGGGTTACATTCACGCGGCAGGTCTTGTGGTTTTATTAGCGTTTATGGTTATAATCTCAATCAGTGATATTATCAAGCAGTTTTAATTTTTATAAAATACGGTGTTTAATATGATTAGAAGAGTTTCAAGACAAGTTAATGTTGGTAATGTTAAAATAGGTGGGGATGCACCTATTGCTATTCAGTCTATGCTTAATGTTCTTTCAAGCGATTACGAGGGTAACCTTGCCCAGGTTAAAGAGCTTGAAGAAGCAGGCTGTGAAATTGTAAGAATGGCAGTACCCGATATGGAAGCTGTTAAGGTTTTAGGCAAGCTTAAAGAGAATACAAATATTCCTCTTGTTGCCGATATCCATTTTGACTACAGACTTGCTCTTGAAAGCCTTAATGCAGGCGTTGATAAAATCAGAATTAACCCCGGTAACATTGGCTCTGCGGAGCGTGTAGCCGCAGTTGCTGATGCTTGTAACTTGAAAAATGTTCCTATAAGAATAGGTGTTAATTCAGGCTCAGTTGAAAAAGATTTGTTAGAAAAATTTGGTGGTGCTACTCCCGAAGCAATGGTTGAAAGTGCTTTCCGTCACGTTAAATTGCTCGAAGATTGCGGTTTTTATAATACAGTTATTTCTATTAAATCTTCTGACGTTGAAAATATGGTGAAGGCTTATTCTCTTGTAGCTGAAAGATGCGATTATCCCTTGCATCTTGGTGTAACTGAAGCAGGCACGGAAAGAAGCTCTTTAATTAAATCTTCTATTGGTATCGGCTCACTTTTGTTAAACGGCATTGGTGACACAATAAGAGTTTCTATAACAGATACACCTGTTAAGGAAATTTATGCCGCAAGAGATATTCTTAAAGCTATCAACGTCAGAGTTGAAACACCCCAGATAGTTTCTTGTCCTACTTGCGGAAGAACAAAAATTGATCTTGTTTCTTTAGCAAATCAGGTTGAGAACGCAGTTAAGAATATTAAAAAGCCCATGAAAATTGCTGTTATGGGTTGCGTTGTTAACGGCCCCGGTGAAGCAAAGGAAGCTGATATCGGTGTTGCCGGTGGTGACGGATGCGGTGTTATATTTAAAAAAGGTGAAATATTACGAAAGGTTAATGAAGATGAGATTGTCAAGGCGCTTCTTGACGAAATCGAAAAGATATGATGTATAATTTTTTGGAAATTTTCGGTGAATACATAGCTACAGAAAAGTACAGAGAAATGCTTAAAAACACTATGTTTACCGATTTAGTTATAAATAAAGAAGAAATGCACATTAAAGCACTTCTTCACGTGGATATTTTCAATAATATTATGTGTTTAAAAGCAGTTGCAAATGAAATTAAAACTGCTCTTAAATTTAAGGCTGTAGAATTTGATTACGTTTTACCGCCCGAGGCATTAACTGAAAATTGCTTTCCTATGCTTTTAAAGGTCGTAAGGGTTAATGTTCCTCAAACCAACGGTTTTTTAGACTCTACTGAAACAAATTTTGATGGTGAGACCTTTACTATAAATTTTCTTAAAAGTGGTAGAGATATCTGCAAGAATGCAGGTGCTGATAAATATCTTGAAGAGTATATTTTCAATCACTTTAATCGTAAAATTGCAGTTGTTCTTGACGGTAAAGATTGTGATGAAAACGAATTTTTACGTAAACAGCAGGAAATTGACTCTGCTAATATGATATCATCAAAGCCTACTATGCCTCAGTATGAAAACTTTGATGACATACCACTCGATTTCAGCACGGTTAAACCAATTTTTGGTAACTTCAAATATGCTAAACCTAAAGCAATGAAAGATATTAAATTTGGTGATGAGACCTATGATAAAACTCAGGTGCTTGTCTGGGGTGAAATCTTTAAAAGCGAAGTTCGTGAAAATAAAGATGGCACCAGATACATCATTGATTTCAATATTACAGATGATACCGGTTCATTTTGCTGTAGCCTTATTGATGCAAAAGAGCAGCTTGAATATGTTAAAGACCAAATTAAAACAGGTTTAACTGTTATTGTAAGAGGTGTTCTTTCTTACAATGATTTTAAAAAGGATTATATTATCAGACCTAATTCAATAGCAACCATTTCTAAGGTTGAGCCTACCGACGAAGCTGAAGAAAAACGTGTAGAGCTTCATTTACATACAAATATGTCTGCTATGGACGCTATGAGTAGTGCTAAATCTATCGTCAAAAGGGCTATGAAATGGGGTCATAAGGCTATTGCAATTACAGACCACGGTTGTGTTCAGGCTTTCCCTGAGGCTTGTAATACCGCGAGAGGCTCAGGCTTTAAGATTATTTACGGTTGCGAATGTTACCTTGTAAACGACTATAATGAGGATGGCTCTAAAAAAACTTTAGAAGAAATTAAGGCTGATAGATATTACCACTGTATTCTTCTTGTTAAGAACAAAACCGGTCTTAAAAATCTTTATAAGCTTGTTTCAGCTTCTAATATTGATTATTTCCATAAAAAGCCACGTATGCCTAAAAGCCTTATAAACGAAAGGCGAGAGGGTCTTATTATAGGTAGTGCTTGCGAGGCGGGTGAGCTTTACCGTGCAATTTTAGCAGGGGAAAGTAAAGAAAAGCTTGTTGAAATTGCATCTTTTTATGATTATCTTGAAATTCAGCCTACGGGTAACAATGAATTTATGATAACAAAGAATGATGGTGAATACGATAAAATTAATTCATATGCGGATATTCAAAATATCAACCGTATGATTATTCATCTTGGTGATGAGTTAGGCAAAAAGACTGTTGCTACCGGTGACGTTCATTTCCTCAATAAAAACGATGCAAAATACAGAGCAATTCTTCAGGCAGGGCAGGGCTTTAGTGATGCCGATAATCAGGCACCCTTGTACTTGAAAACAACTGAAGAAATGTTGGCTGATTTTGCATATCTCGGTGAAGAAACTGCAAAAGAGGTTGTTATTACTAATACAAATCTTATTGCAGATATGATTGAGCCTGATATTCTTCCTATTCCTGACGGTACCTTCAACCCTGTTATTCCCGGTGCTGAAGAGGATTTGACAAAATGCTGTTGGGATAGAGCGAAAGAGTGGTACGGTGATCCTGTACCAGAGGTTGTTGCGGAAAGACTTGATAAAGAGCTTAAGTCAATTATTGCTAACGGCTTCGCAGGTCTTTATATGATTGCCCGTCTTCTTGTTAAACACTCGGAGGAATGTGGTTATTACGTTGGTTCGAGAGGCTCTGTTGGTTCTTCATTCGTTGCTATAATGGCGGGTATTTCAGAGGTTAACCCATTACAACCTCACTATCGTTGTCCTGAATGTCAATATTCTGAATTTTTCCTTCATAATGAGGTTGGCTCGGGCTTTGACTTACCACCGAAAAATTGTCCTCATTGTAATACACCTTTGGTTCGTGACGGTCATGAAATTCCCTTTGAAACATTCCTTGGTTTCTATGGCGATAAATCTCCCGATATCGACCTTAACTTTGCAGGTGAGTATCAGAGCCAATCACACAGATATACTGAAGAGCTTTTCGGTAAAGCATACGTTTTTAAAGCAGGTACTATTTCGGGTGTTGCTGAAAAAACTGCTTACGGTTTTGTTAAAAAGTACGTTGAAGAACGTGACTTGAAAATGACAAAAGCTGAAATTGACAGATTAACGTTAGGTTGTACCGGTGTTAAAAGAACAACCGGTCAGCATCCCGGTGGTATGGTTGTTGTTCCCAATACTTATGAGGTTGAGGACTTTACACCTGTTCAGAGACCTGCCGATGATGCTACTAAAGATATTATTACAACTCACTTTGACTTTAACTCAATGCACGACACATTGTTAAAGCTTGACGAGCTCGGTCACGATGTTCCCACAATTTACAAGCATCTTACCGACTTAACCGGCATTGACGTTTTAGATATTGATATCAGTGACAGAAAGCTTTACGAGCTTTGCACTTCACCCGAGCCTCTTGGTGTTACTGCTGAAGAGTTAGGTTGGCCCACGGGTACGTTATCTATCCCTGAAATGGGTACTGATTTTACAAAAGGAATGCTTCTTGAAGCAAGACCGCAAACCTTTGCCGACCTTATTCAGATTGCAGGTCTTTCCCACGGTACAGCTGTGTGGCTCGGTAATGCGCAAGACCTTATTAAAGACGGTATTTGTACAATTTCTGAGGTTATCGGTACTCGAGATAGTATTATGGTTTATCTTCTTCATAAAGGTCTTGAGCCTAAAGATGCTTTCAATATTATGGAAGATGTTCGTAAGAAGAATAAACAGTTAAAGCCCGAGCAGGAAAATCTTATGCGTGAGCACGGTGTTCCTGAATGGTATATTGATTCTTGTAAAAAGATTCAGTATATGTTCCCCAAGGCTCATGCTGCCGCTTACATTATTGCGTCACTTCGCCTTGCTTGGTTTAAGGTTTATAAACCCCTTGAATATTACTGTGCATACCTTACTGTTCGAGGCGGTGACGTTGATGCAGAATCAATGTCAAAGGGCAAAGAAGCGGTAAAAACATTGTTACAGATGATTCGTAACAAGGGTAAAGAAGCTTCAAATGCCGAAAAGGATAAAGAAACAATTATGATGATTGTTTACGAGGCAATGGTTAGGGGTATTGAATTTTTACCCATAGATATTTATAAATCTACTTCAGACTCATATGAGCCTGAAGACGGTAAAATCAGAATGCCTTTTGCTGCTCTTGCCGGTGTTGGTGGTGCTGCTGCCGTTCAGCTTGCGAAAGCAAGAGAAGATGGCGGTGCTGAATTTTCATCTATTGAAGATTTCGAAGTCCGTTCAGGTGCAGGTAAATCAACTGTTGCGTTACTTAAAGCTTGCGGTGCTTTTGGTGATTTACCCGATAGCGACCAGATTTCTTTATTCGGATTTTAATTTCGGAGAGGTTAATTATGAAAAAAAGTAAAATTATTAAAACAGGTATAGGTGTTGCCACTCTTGCAGGTGTTGGTGTCAGTATGGTAAGAGCTGCTACAACTTATAAGGCAGAGCCTATAATAAATAACGACAATAGCGTTGAAGAAAAGGTTGATGTTGACAGATTTATCAAGAATCTTTCTGATGCAATTAAAATTCCTACTATTGCAAACAGAGATGAGAGTCTTGTTGACTGGGCGCCCTTTGATGAATTTCACGCTCTTCTTGAAAAGGCTTATCCACTTATGCATAAAAATTTAGATAAGCAGATTATCTCAACCCGTAGCCTTTTATATCATTGGAAGAGCGAGCATCCCGAAAAAGAGCCTATAGCTCTTCTTTCTCATCAGGACGTTGTACCCGTTACCCCCGGTACAGAGGACGACTGGAAATACCCCGCATTCAGCGGTGAGGTAGCAGAGGGCTTCCTTTGGGGTAGAGGTGCTATCGATATGAAAAACCACCTTATTGCTGTTTGCGAAGCAGTTGAAACTCTTCTTGAAGAGGGTTACGTGCCTGAAAGAGACGTTTATCTTTGCTTCGGTCATAACGAAGAGGTTATGGCAGAGGGTGAAATCTGCGGTGCAGACTGTATGATGCGCTGGTTTAAAGCTAACGGTATTAAGCTCGATAGCGTTCTTGACGAGGGTGGTGCTATCCTTGAAGCAAAGGTTGATAAGGTTATCGACGGTCATCTTGCAGGTGTAGGTATTGCTGAAAAAGGTCACGTTGACTTCGAAATTTCTGTAAATGCAAAGGGTGGTCACTCATCTCAACCTCCCAAGCACAGTGCTTTAGGTGAGCTTTCAAGAATTGTTTGTAAATTAGAAAATAATCAGTTCAAAGCAGAGCTTACCCCTCAGCTTTACTCTCTTTTTAATGAAATCGGTAAAAACACAACTTACCCTGTAAGATGTGTAATGTCAAATCTTCCTGTTCTTAAACCTCTTATAACAAAGATTTGCTCTGAAATTCCTCCTGTTGCTTCTATGATGAGAACAACTACTGCCGTTACTATGGCAAATGGTAGCCCTGCACCTAACGTTTTACCCCAGAAGGCTACTGTTAACGTGAATTTCCGTATTATGCCGGGTCAGACTATTGAAGACGTTGAGGCACACATCAGAAAGTATGCAGGTCCTAAAGCTGAAATTAAGCTTGTAAGCGGTAAAAACCCCTCAAAGATTTCTCCCACCGATTCAAGAGCGTTTAACGCTATCAGAGAAATTTGCAAGGAAATGGATCCCAAAGCGATTGTTGCACCTTATCTTGTTATGGGTGGTACTGATGCCCGTCAGTATGAAGACGTTTGCGATAACATTTACCGTTATTCACCGTTCCTTATGGATACAGGTCTTCTTCTTACAACCCACGGAACAAATGAAAGAATACCCGTTTCCTCTCTTAAAGATGGCGTAGTATTCTTCAAAAAGTATATAAAGGCTCTTACAAAAGATTGAAAATCACTCAAAACGAAAAAAGACAAGACAGAATGAACTGTCTTGTCTTTTTTGATGTTTATTAAAAAGATTTAATATTTTTCTCATATTCTGTAAAGAAGCTTTCTAAAACTTCTCTGTCTTTTTCGTTACCTCTTAAGCACATCGAAACGCTAAGCTCACCGTTTATGCTTAAAGCCGTCATAACAGCGCAAGGCTTGTTCTTTGCTGCACCAGCAACGAATGCAGAAAACGGGGGATTGTCAGCCAAAGAAAATGCTTTTATATCAATAGCACCAACGTTGCTTACTGAAAGAACGGGGTTGTTGTAGAAAAGCTTAACGATGGTTTCCGCTTGTAAATATACCATAGTTTTATATGCGAAATTTAAAAGCGGTAAGCCGTGTAAGCCCATAAACTCATCGTCTTTATTTTCTTTCATTTTTTGTGACACTAATTTAAGAGTATCTTTTAAATCAATACCTTTTTTATCTAATGCACAATGTACGAACGAGACGTGGTTTGTGTAGCCGATGGTAGATAAATCTTTAATATGCCGTCTTAAGTCAGTAGCACAAGCAACACTGATTTTGTCATCGGGCTTTATGTCAGTAATTTTACCTAAAGAATCAATGAAAGAAGCAAGTAATAAATCCGTAACAGTTGCACCGTTTTCCTTGCAGTAAGAAACAGCCTTTGAAAAATAATCTTTTTTAATTCTTCGTGAAACGATAATAACGTTGTTTTCAACATTGTTGTTCTGGAAGGGCATTCTGTTTTTATCTCGGGGCGAAACGTTGGCTAATTGCTTCTTGGCTTTCTTCAGAGTAGCTTTATCCATATCCTTATAGACTTCCGTATACTTTCTTGAGCCTGTAGAGAAGCATAAAGGCGATTTTCTGTATAAGACGTAATCGGAATAGGCTTTGCAGAAATCACTCCAGAAAGCCTTGAAACCGCCGCCATCCATACACATATGATTCCATATAAAGCAGATATATGTTTTATTGTTGTTGTAAAACATACCAATATTCATTTGTATATTGCTTTTTAGAGGGATTTCCCGGGAAAAGAATTTCTCTCTCGCTTTATTTATATCGTTTGTTTTTTCAACAAAAACAAATTCATTAACGTTATAATCTGCAACCCTCCAATAAGGTGCAATGGGATTGTTTATTACCTGTGAGCGTAAGCAAAGAGCTGTTTCAAGGCAACAAACTGCTACGTTTTTGAATTTTTCTTCATCTACAATAAAGTCGTAATCAACTTCAAATCGTGCAAGTCTGTCCATATACTTTCTGCACATAAGATTAACTTTATCGTACATTTCGGTAGGAAGCTTTTTCTTTAATAAGGCAGGGTTATTTTTCTTAAATTCTATTAAGTCATTGATAACCTTGTCATCAGTAAGCCCTTTATTTTTTAAAGATTTAACTTCTTCTTCGTAATTGAAATTATCAGAAATCATTATTTACCTCAAATTCAGTTGTTTTCAACGTGTGAGAAGAAGAAATCCCTCTTTTCATCGTTGTCAATAACCTTAATTGGCTTAACCTGGTTAAGGTTAGCACCTCTTGAACGTAAAACCTCACGGTAGTCATCGTAAGTGCCTTTTTTAAGGAATAATACCTCGGGGTGACCTAAAGCACCGCTTTTGATAAGAGGCTCAACAGAAACGTTACCCTTACAAAGCATTTCTTCAAATAATTCGTTGTAGGTTACCTTTTTCTCGTCACTTATATCTTCTGCAAGCTCCAAGAATAATTTATAATGACCGGGTGAAGTGCTTCTGTCAGCATAAATACTGTAACCGATATATAAATCGCCTGTAGCCTCGGATAAATTAGCAACCATTTCGTCAAATGCTAATGAACTAACTTTTTCACCACTGATATTAGCTATCTGGTTAAGACGGTAGCAGAATGTGATTTTTGGTGACTGGTTATAATAACCTGTTACCTTAACAACGTCTTCAATTCTGTATCTGTAGAAACCACTCATATTGGTAAGAATGATTTCGTATTCTTTGCCAACCTCAAGGTCTTTAATTGTGAGTAGGTTATCGTAGCCTTCCTGATCGATAGGACGGAATTCATAGAAACCATTCTGAGGAAGTATAACGTAATCAGAAGAGTTGAATTCAAGCGGTACAGCCATAAATGCTTCTGTAGCTGTGTAACCGAGATAATGCATAGGAATATCGTCACCGATATATCTTCTTAATTTCTTTGCGTAAAAGCTTAAAGCACCTGTACCCATACCGTACATCCAACCAACGTTAGGCCAGATACGGGGAATAATAGGGGATTCGTCAAAGCCTTTTCTGAATTCTCTTCTTAATTCTTCAGCTCTTTTGGGGTTAGGTTTAAGCTTTTTGTTGTATTTTTCTCTGATTTCATCAGGAACTCTGACACTATCGTTAATGATACCTTTTTCAATATCATCGCAGAGCATTTCCCAATTTTCTTCCATATAGAAAAACATTGATTCAAGAGTTGTGATGAAAATAGTACCGAGATAGCTTACTTTTTTACTTGGTAAAGCAAAACGAAGCTTCATATAGTGCATATCCATATCAACGTTAGGCTCGGGGAATAGAACTTCTTTAGGTGAAGTTGTAAATAATGTAACAATTGGACGGATATTTAAAAGAGGGATTGAAGAAAGACAGCTAATAGTGCCGCCTTTTACTTTTCTTGAGCTGGTTTCAGCAGTTAAAAGACCTTTTTGTGCGGGTAAGGGTCTACCTTTTTTAGCAAACCACTTAACAGCACAACCAACGGGTGCGCTAAAGCTGAAGCACTGACAAACCCATTCTGCCCAGTATGAAAGAGGAACAAGCTTTTGTTTGCCTGTACTACCGGAGCTTTCTGTAAAACGTCTTACATACATATTTGTGATAAGACCTTTTTCACCGTTTGCCATACGCCAAACATAATCGTCATAATCAGCATAAACAGAAAGAGGAACGGTTTTCTGATAATCTTCGATAGATTTTACCTTATCAAAGTTATGAAGTTTTCCGTATTCTGTTGTTTTATTTTTTCTCATAAGCCTTTTAACGCAGGTTTCCTGCATTTTATTAGCTCTTTTTGAATATATGTAAATTTTGATATGTTCACACATACCAACAAAACCGCCCCAGCCCGAAAGCATACCGTCTAACATAAAAACACCTCGTAAAGTATTGAATAATTTATTATCTCATATAAAGATGAGAAAGAAAGTTAAATAATTTATTGTTGTGTGGGTTGTATCTTACAGGGAAATCAAACCAAGTTACTTTTTTATGGATACTCTTCTCGTGTGAAAAAGCCTTGAAGCCTGCTTCACCGTGATAGCTACCCATTCCGCTTTCGCCAACACCACCGAAACCGAAGCTGTTAATTGCTATCTGCATAATTGTATCGTTTACACAGCCACCGCCGAATGAACAACGAGAAATAGTTTCATTAATTCTCTTTTTATCTTCAGAGAAGATGTATAAAGCAAGAGGCTTAGGTTTATTTGCGAAAAGTGTGTATAATTCTTCGTAATTATCAAATGTAAGAATAGGTAAAATCGGTCCGAAGATTTCATCTTTCATTATTTCGTCATCCCAAGAAACGTTATCAATAACAGTGGGTGCGATTTTTAAAGCATCAAGAGAATTTTCTCCACCGAAAACAACTTTATCATAATCTATAAGGTTACAGATTCTGTTAAAATGCTTTTCGTTTACTATTTTGCCATATTCTTCGTTTTCAAGAATATTTTCACCATATTGCTTTTTGATTTGACCGTAAAGCTCTTTAACAAACTTTTCTTTTACGCTACTGTGACAGATTATATAGTCAGGTGCAACGCAGGTCTGACCGCAGTTAAGGAATTTTCCGTATGTAATTCTCTTTGCTGCTAATTTAATTTTTGCAGTTGAGTCAATAATACAAGGGTTTTTACCGCCAAGCTCAAGAACAACGGGAGTTATTGAGTCCGCGGCTTTATGAAGAATTTCTTTACCAACCGCTTGACTACCTGTAAAGAATATCATATCGAACTTCTGGTCTAAAAGCTCTTTGTTTTCCTCTCTGCCACCGGTGACAACCGCAACGTATTCTTCGGGGAAGCATTCAGTTATTATCTTTTTAATAATCTCACTTGTAGCAGGGGAATATGCGCTCGGTTTTACGATAATTGTATTACCTGCTGCAATAGCATCGGAAATTGGTGTCATAGTAAGAAGAAAAGGGTAGTTCCAAGGGCTTATTATAAGCACGTTTCCATAAGGTGAAGCTTTTTTATAACCGCTACCGATACATTGACCGATAGGGGTGTAAATGCGATGCTTTTTAGCATATGAGGGTGTGTGACGAATCATGAAATTGAGTTCCATAAGAACAAGACCGGTTTCACAAACAAATCCGTCAAATTCGCATTTACCTAAATCCTTCTTCAATGCCTCATTGATTTCATTTTCGTATTTCTTGATACATTGATAAAGCTTGAATAACATTTTAATTCTGAATTTTACAGGTAAAGTTGCACCGCTTTGAAAGTATTCTCGTTGCTTTTTAACTAAAGCTTCAATATCCAAAAATATCACCCCGAATAAATTAAATAATAGAGTAAAGCTATCCTTTTTATTATATTCTTTTGTCGAAAAATTTTCAATAGTTTTGGTATTAAAAACCCCATCGGTTTTAATAAACCGATGGGTTAAAATCTTGTTTTATATTATTTCATAAGACCGTTAGCTACGCACCAATCGTGGAATGATTTAATTGAGCGAAGTCTAGCGGGTGAAAGATGGTGAGAGCCTCTTGTGTACCAGTTGAAGGTATCAATACCCTGGAGTCTGATAAGCTCTTTAGCACTTGCACAGAAACCGCTGTCGATAGCATTATCAAGAAGAATGATTTCATTATATCTCTGCTCTGCAAGAGCCATATCACCGCTTAAGAAAGCTTCGTGGAATCTCTGGAAAAATGCGCCACCGCAAGAAGTGGGGGTAGCCATAACACCACGTGCACCTGCAACGTATGAATCAAAAAGATAAGGCATATTAGCCTGAATGATTGTAGAATCACCTTTGTTAGCGATTTTGTCTTTAATCATTTCAAGTGAACAGGTTGTATCCTTGATGCCCCAGATAAGACCGTCTTTTGTAAGCTCACCGTAAGCTTTACCGCTCATTAAGTGAGGCTGGAAGCCGGGGAACTCATAAAGAAATACGGGAAGAGTTGTGCTTGAAGCTAATTCTCTGATGTATTCAACAAGCTTGTCGTCATCGTCGCCCATACCTTTTGTTGTAAGAACGAGGCCGTCAACACCTGTCTGCTCCATCTTTTTGATTTCTTCAAGGTTTTCTTCTTTTGTAGCCTCAATGTTTGCAGTTGCAACAACAGTTGTATTGCCTTTGTGCTTAACAGTAAGTGTTGCGAGTTTAAGTCTTTCTTCAAGAGTAAGCTCTTTCATTTCAGAGCTACCGCAAACTGCAAAAAGGTGATCTACACCTTGTTCTACCTGCCAGTCGGCATATTTCTCATATGTATTGTAGTCAATGCTTCTATCCTCAAAGAAAGGAGTGAGCATAAGTGAATAAATACCGTCTTTTGTTTCTCTTGTAAGCTTTGCCATTTAAAACGACTTCTTTCTGTAATGATATTTTTACAAGTTTTGAGTTAATAGTGTTTAAGGGCTATGCAATAGCATAACCCTTATAACTTATTTTATTACTGAACGTTTTTCTTAAGAGTTGCAAGTTCTTCTGCAAGTACAGGGGGAAGTTTGTCACCGAATTTACCGTAGAATTCGTCAATACCCTTTGCATCTTCCTGCCAGAGAGCTTTATCAACTTCAAGGATGCTCTTAAGAGAATCAAGAGATACCTCACCCTCAAGACCTTCAATGTTGATGTCTTCTGCGTAGGGGATGTAACCGATTTCTGTTTCTCTTGCATCTACTTTACCGTCGCAACGGTCGATAATCCAATCAAGAACACGAAGGTTGTCACCGAAGCCGGGCCACATGAAGTTGCCTTCGTCGTCTTTACGGAACCAGTTAACGTTGAAGATTTTGGGTGCTTTGTCTGCATCGAGAGTTGCACCGATATCAATCCAATGCTGCCAGTAATCAGCCATATTGTAACCGCAGAAGGGAAGCATAGCCATGGGGTCACGACGAACAACACCAACAGCACCTGCAGCAGCTGCTGTTGTTTCAGAAGCCATGATTGAACCTACGAATACACCGTGATTCCAGTCACGTGACTGATATACAAGGGGAGCAAGCTTAGCACGTCTACCACCGAATACGATAGCTGAAATCGGAACACCGTTGGGGTTTTCAAATTCAGAGCTAAGGCAGGGGCAGTTAACAGCGGGAGCTGTGAAACGGCTGTTAGGATGAGCACCTTTTTCTTCACTTTCCTGACCATTCCAGGGGGTGCCTTTCCATTCAACTGCATTTGCAGGAGGATTCTTGTCAAGACCTTCCCACCAAACTGTGTTTGTGTCAAGGTTATGTGCAACGTTTGTGAAGATTGTACCGCTCTTTGTTGTAGCGAGAGCATTGGGGTTTGATTTTTCGTTTGTACCGGGAGCAACACCAAAGAACCCGTTTTCGGGGTTGATAGCATAAAGTCTGTCATCAGGACCTTTACGGATCCAAGAAATGTCGTCACCTACACACCAAACCTTGTAGCCCTTTTCTTTATAAATTTCGGGGGGAATAAGCATAGCAAGGTTAGTTTTACCGCAAGCTGAGGGGAAAGCAGCACAAATGTATTTAA
The DNA here is from genome assembly GCA_045638585.1 of Acutalibacteraceae bacterium. Lineage (GTDB taxonomy): Bacteria > Bacillota > Clostridia > Oscillospirales > Acutalibacteraceae > DTU089. The sequence continues at coordinate 24,868 of JAZUBO010000014.1, forward strand.
CTTCACCCTTGGGATTTTCGATACCGAGGATAAGCATGTGCTCTGCCTGCCAGCCTTCTTTCCAACCCTGGTAAGAAGCAATACGAAGAGCGAAGCATTTTTTACCGAGAAGAACGTTTCCGCCGTAACCTGAGTTAACAGAGATAATTGTGTTGTCCTGAGGGAACTGGCAGATGTATCTCTTTTCTTCATCGATATCGCAACGGCAATGAAGACCGCGAACCCAGTCATTGCTATCGCCAAGAACCTCTAATACTTCTTTGCCTACTCTTGTCATGATAACCATGTTAAGAACAACGTAGATAGAGTCTGTAAGCTCAATACCAACTTTAGCAAAGGGTGAGCCAACGGGACCCATTGAGTAGGGGATAACGTACATTGTTCTGCCTTTATAACTGTCACGAGCAATATCGTAAAGCATTTCATATGCTTCTGAGGGCTCCATCCAGTTGTTTGTGGGGCCTGCTTCTTCTTTTGTGGGAGCACAGATAAAAGTTCTGCCTTCAACACGAGCAACGTCGTTTACAGCAGTTCTGTGAAGATAGCAATCGGGAAGAAGCTCCTCATTGAGTTTGATGAGCTCGCCTGTTGAACAAGCAGTTGCTCTGAGTTCTTCAATCTGTTCTTTTGAACCGTCAATCCAAACGATTTTGTCGGGCTTTACAAGCTCAACTTTTTCGTCTATCCAGGAAAGCACAGTTTTGTTTGAAGTTAATGCTGACATATAAAAACCTCCTGAAAAAATATCCAAAATTACCTATTATGTAATCAATAACATAATACACTAATTTCTCCGAAAATTCAACTAAAAAATTTAAAATTGTCAAAATATTAACATTTGTACAACTATTTATTTTTTTAGCTGTGTTTCTATGGCTATTATATCAAAAAACTCCCCGAATATTCGGAGAGTTCTTTTGATTTTATTTAATAATTTTAGTCATTATTGGTGGTTACTGTTTCTTTAACATATTTATCAACGAAGCTCCACACGCCGGGCCAATAAAGCTCAGGGTGAACAAGGTGAGCTTCTGCGTGTTCAGCATCGGGAATTGATAATTTTTCTTTTTCACAAGCAGCGGCATTATAGTTAAGGTCAAGCATTCTGTAAGGAACAAATAAATCTTCTTCACCGTGAATAAAGAAAGTGGGTGTTTTAGATTTCTTTAACTGTTCAACACAAGAAGCCTCTTTAAAGCCGAAGCCGGAAATAACCTTTGTTGCAATATCACCAAGGTAAAGGGCAGGGAAAGCAGGGATATGATAGGTTTCTTTTAATTCGTTTTTGAATTCATCCCAAACTGATGAATAACCGCAGTCAGCAACAGCACATTTTACGTTTTCAGGAAGGCTTTCACCGGTTGTCATCATAACTGTAGCTGCACCCATTGAAACACCGTGGAGAACAATCTGAACATCTTTGCCGTAAATTTCAATTATGTAGTTAATCCAGTCAATAATGTCGAATCTGTCAAGCCAACCCATTGTAATTGAACGGTGCTCACTTATATCGTGACCTCTCATAGCAGGGAAAAGGATGTTGTAGCCTTTTTTGTGGTAATGAAGACCATAGCTACCCATTCCTTTGGGGCTACTAGTATAACCGTGAATACAAATAAGCCATTTGTCTGAGGGCTCGTCTGCTTTAACTGTTAAAGCGTGAATGGGCTCGTTGCTTCTGTTTTTAATAACAATGTGGTCATACTCTTTAGTATCAACCCAAGCATCGCCCTCAGCACCTAAAATGTTTCTCTGTAAAGTTGGGTCGGGAGGATTCTTTTTATCTTCAATTTCGTGACCTTTATCGCTTAAGAATTTTGAAGCTCTTGTAAGAATCAACTGATTCATAACAACACCGAAACCAGCCATTAAACCGGTAGCTCCCAGTAAAGCTTTTGTAGATTTTTTCATAAAACCACAGCCTTTCAAATGTTATTGAATTTATTATACAACATTATTATGTAAAAAGAAAGAAAAAATAAAATATTTTTATTGTTTTATATTATTGCTTCTGTTATAATGTAACGAGAAAGTTAGGGGGTTAACCGATGAGTAAAGATGTTTTATTCAAAACTTCAGCTTTTGGTGGCTTTAAAAAAGATGAGGTTATGGATTTTGTTCAGCAGGTTTTAGGTGAAAAAGGTGAGCTTGAAAGACTGCTTTTGAACAACACAACTCGCAATAATCAGTTATCGGCAGAATTGAATCAAGTCAAATCCGAGCTCGACGGGTTGGCATCTGTTCGTAATGAGCTTGCTGAAAGCTTGATTAAGATTGAAGATTTAACTAACACTCTTCAAGAAAAAGATGCTTTAATTGAAGAGCTTACTGCAAAGCTTGCAGATGCTGAAAAGAACAACTGTTCTTCAGAAGAGGTTGAAAAGCTCAAAGCTGAAAATGAAGTTCTTAAAGCAGATATTGAAAAGAAGCGTGATATGGAGCGCCAGGTTGGTGCCGCTATGCTTGATGCGAGAGTTCATTCTGAAGAGCTTATTGAAGAAGCAAAGGAAAAGGCAAACAACGTTACAAAAGCTATCTACAACGCTATCGGTGAAACTGCAGTGAAAATCGACGACCTTTCAGCAGGTATAGGTGAAATTGCCCGTAATTTTACAAAATCAGTTGAAGAGGTTGAGCTTCGAATCAAGGTTTTAACCGGCGATATGAGCAAAACCGCACAAGCTCTTATTTCTGATACTGTTTCAGTAGAGAGTGCAACAACCGCTACTGAAGAAGTTCCCGTTTATGATTTTAAAACAGTTTCATTTAATGATGCTGTCAGTGATGATGAAATCTGATTTATGAGCGAATATTATCTTAACACCCTGAATATAAATGAATGGGTCGGTAGTCTTAGAGCAGGTGACAGAGTTTATTTAAGCGGTACCGTTTATACTGCCCGTGATGCTGCCCATAAAAGAATATCTGCAATTTTAGATAACGGTGGAGAGTTACCCTTTGAAATTAAAAATTCCGTTGTTTATTATGCAGGTCCTACTCCCGCTAAAGAAAATCTCGTTATTGGTAGCATAGGTCCTACAACATCTTCCCGTATGGATACTTTTTCATCAAGGTTTATTGCACTCGGTCAAAAAGCTATGATAGGAAAAGGAAACAGAAGCAAAGCGGTTGTTGAAGCGATGAAAAACCATTCAGCAGTTTATTTTGCGGCTGTTGGTGGTGCAGGAGCTCTTTATTCTCAATGTATTAAATCTTGTGAGGTTATAGCTTTTGAGGAATTGGGCTGCGAATCTGTTAAAAAACTTGAAATTAAAGAATTTCCGCTTTTAGTTGCAATTGATTCTTTTGGTGATTCTCTTTACAAATAAATTATAAGTGTGAGGTGCATTTGAAAAAATCATTTGATTATTTCAAGACGTTAAAAATCCTTACAGAATTATTAAAAAATGCATACAGATTATCAGTTGAAAACAAAGCTTTCGATAAGCTTTATTTATCGTTTTGTGCAAACAAAACCGAGTTGAGCGATAACCTGAAAAATGATTTTATTACCCCGATTGAACGGGGTGATATTTTCATATTATCGGACTTGTTTTCCCGGGAAATGAATCAGATAATTGTGCTTAATGATTACTCTTCGTTCGATTGGAATGAATTTCGGGATATTAAAAATAACCTTGAAAAGCTTTTTGGTACCCAAGAAAGTGTTTTTGAAAGAATAAGCTCCGAAAAGCTTAATTCAAATCTTTTGAATAAATGTAACGACGGTTACATTCAGTCACAAAGGTTAAACAAGGAGATTTACAAATTAATTAAAAATACTGTTATCGGATATTGCGAAAACCCACTTTTAAGGTATACGATTTACGTTGCTTTGCTTGATTTAAGTAAGCAGATAAATTGTACTTTTTCCGAAACAGAAAGGATAATTTTAAATAACAGTTAGTTAAAAAGGTGTTTTATGAATTTTTATGAATTAAGACGTAGTCTTATAGAAAAAGAATTTTCAAGAATGAATGATATGCAAAAACGTGCCGTTTTCAACGTTAACGGTGCAGTTTTAATTCTTGCAGGTGCAGGTAGCGGTAAAACTACCGTTCTTGTAAACAGAATAGCTTATCTTATTAAATACGGTAATGCATATAATTCCGATTTTTCATATAGAGTACCTACAGAAAGTGATTGTGTTGCTCTTGAGAATTATATGAATAATGGTGGGGCAATTCCCTTTGAGGTTGAGCCTCTTCTCAGTGTAGATGCGCCTCAACCTTGGCAGATTCTTGCTATTACCTTTACAAACAAGGCGGCTAACGAGCTTAAAAGCCGTCTTGAAGCTATGCTTGGTGAAAAGGGTAATGATGTATGGGCAAGTACTTTCCACTCTTGCTGTGTTCGTATTTTACGTCGTGACAGTGAGAAAATCGGCTTTTCCAAGCATTTTACAATTTATGATACTGATGACTCAAAGCGTGTTATGAAGGATGTTTTGAGAATCCTTGAAATCGACGAAAAAAGATTACCCGTCAAGCTTGTTTTATCTGAAATAAGCAAGGCTAAAGACTCTCTTCTCACTCCGGAAGAGTATGCATCATCTGCTACAAGCTTTGACAGAAATAAACAGCTTATCGGACAAGCTTATGCTAAATATGAGGATATGCTTAAAAAAGCAGATGCTATGGACTTTGATGATATTATCGTTAACACAGTTAAGCTCTTAAAAGAGAACCCCGACGTTCTCGAGTATTATCAAAGACGATTCCGCTACGTTATGGTGGACGAGTATCAGGATACTAACCACGCACAGTACGTTTTAACATCACTTCTTGCAGGCGGTTACAGAAACATCTGCGTCGTTGGTGATGACGACCAGAGTATTTATAAATTCCGTGGTGCTACAATTGAAAATATTTTATCTTTTGAAAATCAGTATGAAGATACTGCGGTTATAAGACTCGAGCAGAATTACCGTTCAACCTCTGTTATTCTTGATGCGGCTAATGCAGTTATTAAAAATAATCAAGGCAGAAAGGGTAAAACACTCTGGACAGAAAAAGACGGTGGTGAAAAAATTACCGTTAAAGTTCTTAGTGATGAGCGCGACGAGGGTAGATACGTTGCCGATGAAATTTTAGATGCGGTAGCAACGGGCAGAAAGCTTTCAGATTTTGCTATTCTTTACCGTACTAATGCACAGTCAAGTAGTATTGAACGTGCTCTTGTGTATAACTCTGTGCCTTACAAGGTTATAGGTGGTCACAGATTCTACGAAAGAAAAGAAGTTAAAGATATTCTTGCTTACTTATCTGTTATCGCAAACCCATCTGATACAGTTCGTTTAAAACGAATTATAAACGAGCCGAAAAGAAGTATTGGCGATACAACCGTTAACAACGCTTCATCTATTGCAGACGGTTTAGGTTTAACTCTTTTTGAGGTTATTTCTCACGCTGACGAATACCCGATGCTTTCTCGTTCAGCTGATAAATTAAAAGGCTTTGTAAAGCTTATAAATTCGCTTGCTCTTTCTCTTGAGGAAAACTCAATTCAGGATTTCTATGATGACGTAATTAATTTAACAGGTTATATGCAGTCACTGGAACTTGATAAAGAAACTGCCGACGAAAGAAAAGCAAACGTTATGGAGCTTCTTGCAAACCTTGTTCGTTATATGGAAGATAACGAGGGTGGTACTTTATCTGGCTTCCTTGAAGAGGTTGCTTTAATGACGGATATTGATAACTATAATTCTGATAGTGAATCGGTTGTTATGATGACTCTTCACTCTGCAAAGGGTCTTGAATTCCCCGTAGTGTTTATTGTTGGTGTTGAAGAGGGGCTTTTCCCGGGAAATCAGGTTATGTATGACCCGACTGAAATTGAAGAGGAAAGACGTCTTTGCTACGTTGGTATAACCCGTGCTAAAGAAAAGTTATACATAACTAATGCAAGGCAAAGAATGTTGTTTGGTAATACAAGTCTTACAAGGCCCTCACGCTTCCTTAAAGAAATACCCGACCACTTAACCGAAAAAGAATTTATCGAGCCTCAACAGACCTTCTATGGCGGTTATTCGGGCGGATATTCAGGTACTCGTTCCTCTTACGGTTCCTCATCATATTCAGATGGCGGAAATTACGGTAGCAAAACCTTTGGTACACCCCAGACCAATGTATCAAAATCTGCATCTTACCAGAAGCCTGTAGCAAAAGGCTTTGCAAACGGTGGTTTTAGTTCATCTACCTCTAAAACAACACCTAAAGCCGATACAGCTGTTGTGCTTGATTTTAAAGTAGGTGATACTGTTGAGCATAAAGCTTTTGGTCGAGGTATCGTTGTAAGCTCAAAGGCTCTCGGTGGCGATATGTTGCTCGAGGTTGCGTTCGATAATTGCGGTACTAAAAAAATTATGGCAAAGGTTGCTAAAATGAAAAAGATATAAAAATAATCCGTGAGAGAGAAGAAGCTCTTTCACGGATTTTTTATTAATATTCTGAAAAAGGTGAGGCAATTCTTGATAATCTGAAATTGACCGCGCCTCTTGAACGGTTGTATCTGTAAATACTGAAAACAAGACCGATACCTATATATAAGCAAAGTGTACTTGAGCCACCTGCACTAAAGAAAGGTAACGTAATACCGATAACAGGGAGCACCATAAGGCACATACCAACGTTGATTACTACCTGTGAAGCTATCATTGCGGCAACACCGTAGCAAGCGATCTGTGATGAGAAATCTCGCGCTTCTTTACCTGTTTGAATCATTTTTACAACAATTGCAAAAAGAAGACCTAAAGCAATAAGACAACCTAAAAAGCCTGTTTCTTCACCAATAGAAGTGAAAATCATATCGTTTTCACTTTCGGGCACTATACCTGCCTGAGTGTAAGTTCCCTTGAATAAGCCTTGACCGAAGAAACCGCCTGAGCCCAAAGCGTTTAAGCCTTTTAACTGCTGATAGCTTTCGTCGGTAAAATCTTCTGGGCGGAACAACGCTAGGAATCTCGTTCGTTGGTATTCGCTGAAAACAAACATCCATAAAAGAGGGGATGCGGCTAAAGCTAAAACACCGCCACCTGCGAAAAAGCCGATATGAAGACCTGCAAAATAAAGCATTGCAATAGTCATCATTAAGAAAATAAGCGCCGAGCCCATATCACCGGTTAAAACAACAAGACCGGTAGGGATTAATGCGTGAACACCCAATAAAATAATAGATTTGAAATCGTTGAGTTTATCTTTTAAAAGCTCAAGATGCATTGAAAATGTGATAATGAAACCGATTTTTACAAGCTCTGAAGACTGAAAGTAAATTGTACCGAATTTTAACCAAGACCTAGCATCAGGTCTTGCCTCGGGAGCAACACCGATTGCTAAAGTTAAAACCATCAGGCCCACACAAAACAGACCGATTATAGGCCATAGCTTCATTATCAACTCATAATCGATAGCAGAAATAATAAGTGTAAGTATTATGCCCATAACCGCGGCTATAATCATAACCTTTGCGTCACGCCACATAAACTCTCCATCTGTAAGCTGCCATCTCGTTGTGCTGTGTACCATTAAAACGCCGAAAACAGATGCGGCAGTAATTAAAGCCAATAGGAATTTATCAGTTTCCTCAATAAATCTTCCTATTAAAGAAAAATATTTTTTCAAGGCAATAAGCCCCCTTGATTTTATCAGTTAATATTGTTATTATACATATAATAGTTTTTTATTTCAAGTATTTTGAGGTTTATATGATTGAAGTAATTTCAAAAAGTCCAAATCAAACGGAAGAATTTGCAACGAAGCTTGGCAAACGCCTTAACGGTGGCGAGGTTATCGCTTTTTTCGGTGGTCTTGGTATGGGTAAAACCCGTTTTACAGCGGGTCTTGCAAAGGGTATGGGAATTGATGAATATGTTTCAAGTCCTACCTTTGCGCTTGTAAATGAATACGAAGGTGAAATACCTTTATGCCATTTTGATATGTATAGAATTACTACCTTTGACGATTTATGTTCAACGGGATTTTTTGATTATCTTGATAATGGTAGTGTTCTTGCTATTGAGTGGAGTGAAAATATCGAAAACGCTTTACCTGAAGATAAGCTTATTAAAATTGAGATTATCAAAGGTGAAAATGACGATGAAAGAATTATAAGAATGAGTGGTGAAAGTGTTTATGAAGATTCTTGGCGTTGACAGCTCTGCAACTGCCGCAAGTGCCGCGGTTATCAGCGACGGGAAATTGTTAAGTGTTACTTTCTCAAATACGGGTCTTACTCATAGTCAGACACTTTTACCGATGATTGATAATACTTTAAAAACTGCAGGTCTTACGGTTAATGATATTGACTGCTTTGCCGTTACTAACGGTCCAGGCTCTTTCACGGGTGTAAGAATAGGTGTTTCTGCGGTAAAGGGTCTTTCACAACCTTTAAAAAAGAGTTGTATGGCGGTTTCAACTCTTGAGGCTATTTCAAAGCCTCTTGAAAACAGCGGTGTTTATGCCGTTTCTGTTATGGATGCCCGTTGTAATCAGGTCTATACTGCTCAGTTCGATTGTGAAAACGGGTTTACGAGAGTTACTGAAGACGATGCTCTTTCTATTGAAGTTCTTGCAGAGCAATTAAAAGCGGTTGATAAAAGAATTATGCTTATCGGTGATGGTGCCGCTCTTTGCTATGATAAAATGAAAGATAGCATTTCAGGTATTGAGCTTGCACCATTGAATATACGCTATCAAAGTGCTTCTTCGGTTGCTCTTATTGCTAACGATAAATATAAAGAATCAGGAGATAGCTGTTTTATAAATTCTTATGAGCTTTTACCTAATTATTTAAGGTTATCCCAAGCAGAAAGAGAATTGAAAAAGAAACAGGAAAAAGAAAATTAAAATATAAAAATAAATACTGAAAGGTTGTTTGAATATGATAGTTATTGCTTCTGACCACGCAGGTTACCCTCTTAAAGAGGAAATTAAAGCTTATCTTGATGAAAAAGGCATTGAGTATATTGATTGCGGTGCAGATTCTACTGCATCTGTTGACTATGCCGCATACGCTCAAAAGGCTTGCTTAAAGGTTGCAAGCGGTGAAGCGGAAAAAGGTATTCTTTGCTGCGGTACAGGTATTGGTATTTCAATGGCAGCAAATAAAGTGAATGGCATAAGAGCTGCTTGCTGTTCTGATTACTTCAGTGCAAAATTCACAAGACTTCATAATGATGCTAACGTATTATGTATGGGCGCTCGCGTTATTGGTGCAGGTGCTGCTATTGAGCTTGTTGATGTGTTCCTCAATACAGAGTTTGAGGGTGGCAGACATCAGAGAAGAGTTGACCAGATTCACGCTATTGAAAATGGCGAAATATTATAATGAAAAACAAAAGAACTATTTTAAAAAATAATCATAAAATAGTAAAAAGAGCGTTATGTGTTGTAATAACGCTCTTTGTTGTATTCTCTTTTGTTACTGTTTGGGGTAATATAACTTTATCTGTTGACCATTTTAATATAGAAACAGATAAGTTGAATATAGAAAATGGCTATAAAATAGCACACATTTCTGATTATCACAATACAAAAAATAGTTTTCTTAATGATGAAATTCTTTCTTCACTCGAAGCAGAAAAGCCTGATGCAATTGTTTTAACAGGTGATTTGGTAGATTGCCGTAAAACTGATATTGAAAAGGGGATTGATTTTGTTTCAAGGATAGTTAAAATAGCACCTGTTTATTACGTGACGGGAAACCATGAATGTAACATAAGTATTGAAAATCAGTCAGCGTTTGATAATATGATTACTGATTTGAAAGCTTTGGGTGTTGTTGTTTTGAAAAACGAAGGCACTGAAATCATACTACCGAATAATGAAAAAATCAATGTTTTCGGAATTAATGACCCGTATTTTCACTGTGAGTATGCAAGCGAGGTCGAAGCTGCAACTGATTCATTATGCGCTTTGTTTGAGGTTAATAAAAATGAACTGAATATTCTTCTTGCTCATCATCCCGAGCAGTTGAATGTTTATTCGAAATATAACTTCGACTTAGTGTTTTCAGGGCACGCTCACGGTGGTCAGGTAAGGTTATTTAATCAAAGTCTTATTGCTCCCGACCAAGGCTTGTTTCCGGAATTTACAGATGGGAAATATAAGGCAGGTGAAACCACTCTTTTGGTCAGTCGTGGAATAGGAAACAGCATAATTCCTTTGCGGGTGTTCTGCAGACCGCATTTGATTTATCTTGATATAAAATAAAACTCTCTCAACCAAATAAGTTGAGAGAGTTTTTTGTTTTGTTAAGCTTTTAATGCTCTTTCGAGCCAGATTGAAGCAATTTCAATTGCAGCATACATACCGTTTTTATCGGTTGTTTTTTCGATAGCTGCAAGGGGATTAGCTTCTTTAGTGTTAATAAGCTGAACTTTAACTTTATCAGCGATTTTCACACCGTGAACTTCGTGAGATTCTGCAACAGAAAGAAGAATTACATAAGGGTCATTAATATCACCGTAGTAAATCTGGTTACCTTTACGAACAAGGGGTCTGCCTTTGTAGGTAAGGAAGCTTGCTTGTTTATCTGCCAAGTTAAACACTCCTTAATTGAGATATGCCTTTAAGAGAGCTTGTAAAAGCTCGTCTCTGTCTATTTTACGAATAAGACTTCTGGCATTGTTGTGAGTAGTGATGTAGGTGGGGTCCTCAGACAGTATATATCCTACAAGCTGGCTTGTGGGGTTGTAACCCTTTTCAACTAAAGAATTATAAACCGATACAAGTATCTCACGCATTTCTCTTTCGTGTTCATCGCTGATAGTGAATTGAATTGTTTTATCTGTCATATAAACACCTCCTAAGCTTATGCTTACATTATAAACTATTGATTTTAAAATTACAACAGTAATTTATTAAGAAAAAACAAACTTTTAATAAAATTATGCTCTTAATTCAATGCCGATATTCTTTAAGTTAGCAAGAATTGTGTCAATCCATCCCTGAACTTCATCCATTTCAAGCGTTCTGTCTTTCGCGGAGAAGAGCAAACGGACAGTAAGGCTGTTTACACCGTCTTTTTCATAGGTGTCAATTACCTTGACTGAATTAAGCTCATCAAGATTAAGTGCATTCCAGCATTCTGAAAGCTGAGCAAATGTTACTCCTTCTTTCATAACAAGAGAAAGGTCGTAGTAAGTTGACTGCTGTGATGAGGGCTCTTCGAAGCTGATGTTGTTACCGTTAACTGTAATGAAATCATCAACGTCGATTTCTATACAAACTGCAACACCGTTTTTATCAAGCTTCTGTGCGTTTGAGGGGTGAAGAGTGTTGATAGAGCCGAGAGAAACACCGTCACAAGTAATGTTTGCTGTGTTCTTGGGGTGCTGCCAAGCGTGAGTAGGCTGAACCTTTGAAAGAACAGGTGCTTTGTGTTTAATCTGTAAGAAGATTTCGTTTACAATGCTTACTGCTTTATAGAAAAGGTCTTTTTCAGACACGTTTTTATCGAATAAAACTATACCAAGTCGACGTTTTTCGTTTGCAGTACCATCTGCTTTAACACCGTCTGCAACTCTACCAATTTCAAAAATACCGAAGCTTTCAGAGAAATCCTTGTTTTCTGAAACTGCATTGAGAAGTGTGGGAATCATTGAGTTACGGATAGTACCGTTGTCAGAGCTTTCAATGTTAAGAACCTTAACGTTTTCTTCAACCTCAATACCAAGCTTCTTGTATTTTCTTACGTCACACCAGATGTATGAGTGTACTTCGTGAAGATTATAGTGTTTAACAAGAATATCCTTCATTTCGTTACTCTGTGAACGAACAGGGGAGCTCTTTACGGGTTTAAGAGGACTCTTTGTAGTAATGATGCTGAAGTTATCATAGCCATAAATACGGGTGATTTCTTCAATGATATCAGCTTTAATTGTAACGTCCTTGGTAGCTCTGAAGGAGGGGACTTTAACGTTAAAGTTTACACCGTCTTTTGAAACATCAAAGCCTAAAGCGGTAAGGGTTTTAACGATTCGTTCTTCTGTGATATCAATACCTGTATATTTATCAACATACGCTTTATCAAACGTGATATCAATTTCAGGGTATTTTCTAACGTATTCATCAGAAAGAAGAGAAGCAACCTTTGCACCGTTGTCAATTGACTGAAGTAAGTATGCGAAACGTTTAGCGGCAGTAACTGTCATCTCGGGGTCAAGCATTTTTTCGTATCTTGCAGAAGCGTCTGTACGAAGACCAAGTCGTGAAGATGATTTTCTAACGCTTACACCGTCAAAATTTGCACATTCAAGTACAACTGCATTTGTGTCACCAACGATTTCAGAATCAAGACCGCCCATAATACCTGCAATAGCAACAGGTGTTGAGCCATTCTGAATAAGAAGAGTGTCGGTAGTTATATCACGCTCTGTGTTATCAAGAGTTGTAAATTTGCAATCCTCTTTAGGTGTATCAACAACAATTTCATCAATCTTATTAGCATCAAAAGCATGAGTGGGTTGACCCATTTCAAGCATAATGTAGTTTGTAAGGTCGGCAAGAAGATTTATTCCTCTCATACCGCAGTAGTAAAGTCGAATCTGCATTGAAAGAGGACTTGTATTTTTAGTAATGTTATCCATCTTAACACAAGAATAACGATAAACAAGGTCAGGTCTGTTAACGGTAACTTTAATCTTGTTATCACCGTCATAAGCTAAATCTGAAAGAGGAAGAGGCTTTAATTCTCTGTCAGTTAATGCGGCAAATTCTCTTGCGATACCGTAGTGACCCCAAAGGTCAGGACGGTTTGTGAGAGATTTGTTGTCAACCTCAAAAATAATATCGTCGATGGGGTAGATATCTTTAAGATTTGTGCCGTTAGGAGCATCAACGTCAATTTCCATAAGTCCTGCTTTATCGTCTGAAAGACCAAGCTCAAAAGCAGAGCAGCACATACCCTCTGACTCATAACCTGCAACGGTTGCTTTTGTGATTTCACCTGCGGGAACACGACCACCGGCTTTTACAAAAGCAATTTTCATATTTTCACGAACATTGGGTGCACCGCAAACAACGTCGTAAATTCTGTCACCACCGTCAACCTTGAGAAGATGAAGCTTTTTAGAATTGGGGTGGTTTTCAATAGAAAGGATTTCACCAACTACAACGTCACGAAGGTCTTCACCTTTAACGATGATATCTTCAACCTCTGCAGTTGCAAGAGTGAAGCTATTTATAAGCTTTTTAATGTCGAGACCGTTGAGGTCAACGTATTCTTTTATCCAATTAATTGAAACAAACATTTATTTGACCTCCTTTTCGGGTTCTGCAAAGGTAGCGTTCTCAAACTGTGAAAGTGATTTTAGGTTACAGCTGTTGAAAACACGAATATCTTTAATACCGTATCTCATCATTGCAAGTCTTGTAAGACCGAGACCAAAAGCGAAGCCTGTGTATTTTTCGGGGTCAAGACCTGCAGCTGTAAGAACGTTGGGGTGAATCATACCGCAGGGGCAAAGCTCAAGCCAACCTGAATCCTTACAAGAGGGGCAACCGTCACCGCCACAGATAAGGCACTGAATATCAAGCTCAAAGCCGGGCTCAACAAAGGGGAAAAATCCGGGGCGTAAACGCACTGTGATATCTCTCTGGAATACTTCTGAAAGCATAGTTTTCATAAAGTAAATAAGGTTAGAGATTGAAATATCTTTATCAACCATAACACCTTCCATCTGGAAGAATGTGTTTTCGTGACAAGCATCAATTTTTTCGTTTCTGAAGCATCTGCCGGGGAAGATAACACGAATAGGTCTGTCTGCCTCAAGCTCAGATGTATATTTCTTTAAAATAGCGTTCTGAGCTGCAGATGTGTGAGTTTTAAGCAACTGATTTGTGCTTAAATAATATGTGTCCTGCATATCACGGGCGGGGTGATGCTTAGGAATATTAAGTGCTTCAAAGCAATGATAGTCGTCAACGATTTCGTCATAATCTTCAATTGAGAAGCCCATACCTGCGAAAATATCTTCAACCTCGCGCTGAACAAGGGTAATGGGGTGATATGAGCCCTTAACCTCGTCAATGGGGAATGTAACGTCATAATCTTCAGCAGAGTTGATGAGTCTTTCTTCTTCAAGCTTTACAAGCTCAGTTCTCTTGTTTGCAATAGCGTCTTCAATAAACTGTTTAACGTCATTGATAATCTGACCGGCTTCTTTTTTCTGCTCGTTGGGGATGTTTCTTAATTCACCCATCAAAAAAGAAATAGGTCCTTTTTTACCGAGGAATTCAATTCTTAACTGTTCAAGGTCAGCGGGAACAGTTGCACTGTTAACTTTTTCCTCAAATTGTGCTTTTAAGGCTTGTGCTTTTTCAAGCATTTCTTTCATCCTTTCGAATATATTATATGTAAAGAGTACGGGAATTGGGAAATAAAAAAATCCTCATCCCAAAAGGGACGAAGATAACTCCGCGGTACCACCCTAATTTTTGCTACAGAGCAAACACTCTTTTGTAATATAACGGTTACACCCGTCGCAACCTACTGCTACTTCAATCGCGATGCTCACAAGTGAACTTCAAGGAAAAAATCTGCGGTATGCTTTCAGCCGTGGCATACTTCTCTGTAGCATTTTTAAACCTTTACTCTCTTGGTCAAAGCATTTGGTATATAATATCATATAATGATTTAAAATTCAATATATAATTACTATAAAATTTGTTTTAAAAATAAAAAAGCAGAGGTAATTCCTCTGCTTTTGGGTTGTTAATTAGCTTTTAACAGTGCCACCCTTCATCTGAATAAGCTCACGGTAGCTGATAAGCTCAACATCGTGATCTTTAAGATACTGATGAACGTAGGGGTCCTTCATAAGCTCGTATTCCCAAACTCTGTCAAGCCATCTGCCTGTGATGCCTTTAAGCTCGTCAGACTCAACTGAAGGATGAATGAAGGTTTCTGTTACACCGTCTTCGGGAATATTTGTCCAGATTTTAAGAATTGTATCACGGTAAACCTCATAGCTTACACGCATATCGTCGTTCCAATCCGGGAAAAGAAGATAATCGGGAATGATAACGTTATATTTTTTACCCCAGAGCTTTGAAAGAATTGTAACAGCTGCATAAAGGGGGTAGGGTGTGCCATTGGGGCAGATTCTCTTGTCGTGCTTTGTATAAAGTCTGTATGCATAGCCATAGCTACCGCAGATTTTAAGGGCAAGCTTTGAAAGACCAAGTCTGCCGGTATAGTGACCGTAAAGAGAACCCATATGGTTATCAACGTGAGAGGGCTTCATACCCATTCTGTGAGCAAGGTCAATCTGCGCACGAACTTCTTTTTCAATATCTTCATAAGAAGCGTTTTTTTCTACCATATCGCTTTCATGCCACATAAAGCCTTCTTCATCAAGAAGAGTTTTACCGCTTGTGAGAGGTTTCCAACGATATTTACCCCATTCGCTTGTAAGAGTTGTGTGAATACCGATAGCGTATTCAGGGTGTGCCTTTGAGAATTCAACAGCATGTTCAGCACCGGGGCAGGGCATCATAATAGTAGATGATTTAAGCCAGCCGCCTAAGAAAAGCTCTTCAACTGCTTCATTTGCCGCGTTACACATACCGTAGTCATCGGCATTAACAATAAGATATTTTGCCATATGTAATAGTCCTCTTTTCTTTTTGAGAAAATTTATCCATAGATATTATAATATAAAATAAGGAAAAATCAAGAGAGTTTACACAAAAAATACTTTACAACGGCAAAATGTGTGGTAAAATGTAATAAATATCATAAGTTTTAGGAGATTTGTTATGAGTGATATTAAATTAGGTGTTCAGCTTTTTACTCTTCGCGATAAATGTAAAGATGCAGAAGGTTTTGAAGAAACTTTAAAATTCCTTGACAGTATAGGTTGCCACGTTGTACAGATTTCAGGTATAGGTGACATCGACCCTCAGGTTGTTGCTGATTTAATAAAAAAATATAATATGGAAGTGTGCGTTACACACAAACCGTATGATAGAATGAAGAATGACCTCGATGCTTTGATTTATGAGCACGATCTTATAAATTGTAAAAATATCGGTGTCGGTGCGATGCCCGGTAATGTTCATGAATCTGCAGAGGGTGTTACCGGCTTCATTGTTAAATGCAACGAGATAGCCGAGAAAATGAAAGCGCAGGGTAAACAGCTTTGTTACCATAACCATGCTATTGAATTTGAGGTTTACGACGGGCTTCGAACTTTTGAGAGATTGATAGACGAAGCACCCGAGCTTCACTTTATTCCCGATACATACTGGATGCAGGTTGGCGGTGTTAACCCTGCTGAATATATGAAAAAGCTTAAGGGCAGAGTTGAGGTTTGTCATTTCAAGGATATGAGAATCGTTAATAATCAACAGAGATTTGCCGAGGTTGATACAGGTAATATTGACTTTGATTCCTGCTATCAGACTTGTAAGGAAATCGGTGTTAAATATATCGTTATTGAGCAAGACCTTTGCTACGAGAAAGACGTGTTTGAATCTGTAAGAATCGGCTTTGAGGGTCTTAAGAGAATCGCAGAGAGAAATAAATAAGAGGTGTTTTTATGTCTATTAAAAAGAAAATTCTTTTAACTCTTGCTTTTGTGATTGCAACATTAGTTGTTCCTGCCGTAATTTTACTTTTATTTGTAGATGCTTTAAATTATTTTGCAGTTTACGTTGTTGCTTTCGGCTTGATTTTATTTGCAATTTTAGGTTTTATCGTTATAAGCTTAATCGATATCAAGTCTACCTTGAGTAAAACGGTTGAAGAGCTTAAAATGCAGAATGCTGCTATTGCGTATAAGCTTACAAATGCTCCTGCTGAAGCAAATGTTGATGCAACGCTTCCTGCTTCAGAAAATGCAGAAGCGGCTCAAACAACAGATACTTCAAAGGTTAATCTTAACCCGGCAGACCCTCTTGTTATGCCTGTTGTAAAAAAGCAAGCCCCCGTTGTTGAAAAGAAAACCGATGATGGCTTTGATGATTTTCAATAATATAAAGAAAAACTCCTACGAAAAAACCGTAGGAGTTAATTTTTTATTCTTTTACAAGGTCGCTCATATTGTAAATACCGTTATCTTTACCTGCGAGGAAAACAGCGGCATTAACTGCACCTTGTGAGAAAATTGCTTTTGAACGTGCGCTGTGAGAAAGTGTAACGATTTCATCATTACCTGCGAAAATAACCTGATGCTCACCAACAATTGTACCACCACGAATGGAGTGGATACCGATTTCGTTTGAGTGACGTTTTTCTCTTTTTGAGTGTCGGTCATATTCGAAATAAGCATCGGGCATCTCTTCTTTTACAGCGTTTGCGAGCATAATTGCCGTACCGCTTGGAGCATCAATTTTCTGATTGTGATGTGCTTCAATAATTTCAACATCAAAGTCGCCACCGAGAATTTTAGCAGCGGTTTTAGAAAGCTCACAAAGAAGACTAACACCGAGTGACATATTGTATGAGAAAAATACGGGGATAGTTTTTGCGGCATCCTCAACCTCTTTAATCTGACTGTCGGAAAGACCTGTTGTAGCTAAAACTACTGCGGTATTTGATTTAGTTGCATAATCAAGCATTGATGATAAAAGAGCAGGGTTTGAGAAGTCAATAATAACGTCTGCTTTTACTTCTAATTCGTTGTAGTTCTGAAAAATCGGAAAACCGATATTAGAATCTTCAACAATATCAATACCTGCAACAATCTCGCAGTCTTTTCTTTGGTTTACGGAATTTATAACGTTTCTACCCATTTTTCCGCAACAACCGCTTAAAATTATCCTTGTCATTTAACTTCCTCCGAAATGTTAAATCATATTATGCTTTGCTAGAATACTTTTGAGGGATTCTGTGTTTTTAGCATTAAGAGGGGATAGAGGCATTCTGCATCTTCCTACATCCCAACCCATCATAGTCATAGCGGCTTTAACTGGAATTGGGTTAACATCGCAAAACATTGCGTTACATAAATCAATGTATTTTAATTGTAACTTGGCACTTCCTTTAATGTTGCCGTCAACCGCAAGCTGTGCAATATCGTGTGTAAGCTTTGGTGCAATATTAGATAAAACAGAGATAACACCTTTAGCGCCTAAAGCTGCCATAACTGTAATCTGGTCATCATTACCCGAATAGAAATTCAAAGAATCACCGCAAAGTGCAATTGATTTTGAAAAAGCAGAAATATCACCGCTTGCTTCCTTTGCACCATTTATAAGAGGTAGCTTTGAAAGCTCAAGGTAAGTTTCAGGTTGAATATTAACACCTGTTCTGCTTGGAACGTTGTAAAGAATTATAGGAGTTGAAACTCTTTTTTCAATGTAAGAGTAAGACTCTATAAGACCATCTTGTGATGCCTTGTTATAATAGGGTGTAACCATAAGTAAGCCATCAACACCGCATTTTTCAGCATCGTTTGATAGAATAACAGCATGCTTTGTATCATTACTACCTGTGCCTGCAATAACAGGAACTCTACCTGCAGCTACCTTTACTGCAACCTTGATAGCTTCGACGTGTTCATCGTAAACGAGTGTAGATTTTTCACCCGTTGTACCGCAAACAACAAGAGCATCAGTGCCATTATTGATTTGGTATTCAATAATTTCCTCAAAAAGAGGGAAATTGATTTTAAGATCGTCCCCGGTGAATGGTGTAACAAGAGCAACACCTGCACCTGTGAAAATTGGCTTTTTCACAAGAATGACCCCCAAATTAAAATTTATTATTAGTCCATATAACCTTCTGCACAAAGAAGCTCTGCAAGAAGAACAGCACCGCCTGCGGCACCTCTTAATGTGTTGTGTGCAAGGCAAACGAACTTATAATCGTACTGTGTATCTTCACGAAGTCTACCGATAGAAACAGCCATACCGTTTTCAAGATTTCTGTGAAGCTTTGTCTGAGGACAGTTATCCTCTTCAAAATAGTGAAGGAACTGCTTGGGAGCGGAGGGAAGCTCAAGCTCCTGAGCTCTGCCTTTAAATTCTTTCCACATTTTAATCATATCTTCTTTTTCGGGTTTGTTTTCAAATCTTACGAAAACTGCACCCATATGACCGTCGGAAACAGGAACACGAATACACTGTGCTGTGAAGTGAGGCTCTGTTGCTGAAACAATTTCGTCACCAACAATTTTACCCCAAAGCTTAAGAGGCTCTTTTTCGCTCTTTTCTTCTTCGCCACCGATAAAGGGGATTACGTTATCAACCATTTCGGGCCATCTTTCAAATGTTTTACCTGCACCTGAAATAGCCTGATATGTGCAAACAACAACGTCTTTAACTGTGTATTTATCATGAAGAGGGAAGAGGGCGGGAACGTATGACTGCAAAGAACAGTTCGATTTAACTGCGATAAAGCCTCTCTTTGTGCCAAGTCTCTTTCTCTGTGAATGAATGATTTCGATATGCTCAGGGTTAAGCTCCGGAACAACCATAGGAACATCTGCTGTCATACGGTGAGCACTGTTGTTTGAAACAACGGGGCATTCAGCCTTTGCATATTTTTCTTCAAGCTCTTTTGTTTCTGCTTTGCTTAAGTTAACTGCGCAGAAAACAAAGTCAACACTTGCTGCGATTTTCTCAATATCCTTTTCTGCATCGAGAATAGTCATATCAAGATATTTTTCAGGTGTGGGAACATCCATACACCAACGGTCGCCAAGAGCTTCTTTGTAAGTCTGACCTGCAGAACGAGAACTTGCAGCAAGAACAGTTACGTCAAACCAAGGGTGGTCTGCAAGTAAAAGAGCAAATCTCTGACCAACCATACCGGTTGCACCAATAATACCAACTTTATACTTTTTCATGGGAAAACCTCCGTAATGGAAAAAAATACTTGTAAACTACGGATAAATGAATTATAATATATCCGCTTTTCAACGATTATATATAATAACATTTGTAAAATGTTAAGTCAATATTTATTTTACTATTAATAAAGGATGTTTTATGAATAAATCTGATTTTTTCTACGATTTACCTGAATCACAAATAGCTCAACAACCTCTTGAGCCTCGTGATCACTCTCGTTTGATGGTGCTTTCTAAAGCTAGCGATGCTATTGAACACAAGCATTTTTACGACGTTTGTGACTATCTCAAGCCCGGCGACTGCCTTATTCTTAATAATACAAGAGTTTTACCTGCCCGAATTTACGGAGTGAAAAAGGGCACAGGTGCAAACGTTGAGTTTTTGCTCTTAAAACAGATTGAAAATGATTTGTGGGAAACTCTTGCAGGTCCGGGAAAACGTGCAAAAGAAGGCTCTGAATTTGTTTTCGGTGATGGTATTGCTGAAGCAAGGGTTGAAAGCGTACTTGAAAATGGTAACAGAGTAATCAGATTTTCCTACGATAAAAACGATAACATTTTTAACATTCTTGACAAAATCGGTCAGATGCCTTTACCTCATTATATTACCGAAGAATTAAAGGATAAAGAGCGTTATCAGACAGTTTATTCTAAAGAGTTAGGCTCTGCGGCTGCTCCAACTGCCGGTCTTCATTTTACACCCGAGCTTTTAGAAAAAATCAGCAATATGGGTGTTAATATAGGTTATGTTACTCTTCATGTTGGTATCGGTACATTCAGACCCGTAAAAGCCGAAAAAATTGAAGACCATCAGATGCACTCTGAGCATTATCATTTACCGAAAGAAACAGCCGATTTGATCAATAAAACTAAGGCTGCTGGTGGCAGAGTTATTGCAGTCGGTACAACAAGCTGCAGAACTCTTGAATCTGCCGCAACCTTCTGCGGTGAGATAAGAGAAGATGACAGAAATACTGATATTTTTATTTATCCCGGTTATGAATTCAAATGCATTGACGGGTTGATTACTAATTTCCATTTACCCGAAAGCACTCTTATAATGCTTGTCAGTGCATTTTACGGTTATGAAAAAACGCTCTCGGCATATAAAACAGCCGTTGAAGATAAATATCGTTTCTTTTCATTTGGCGATTCTATGATTATTACTTAAATTTGAGGTATAAACTATGTTTAAAGTTTTAAAAACAGAGGGTACTGCAAGACGAGGTGAATTTACTACCGTTCATGGTACAGTTCAGACACCTGCGTTTCAGAACGTTGCTACCTGCGGTGCTATCAAAGGTGGTTTATCTGCCTACGACCTTAAGGATATAAATTGTCAGGTGCAGCTTTGCAATACGTACCACCTTCACGTAAGACCGGGTGACAAGCTTATAAAAGACCTTGGTGGTCTTCATAAGTTTACAGGTTGGGATGGTCCTATTCTCACCGATAGTGGCGGTTTCCAGGTGTTTTCACTTGCAAAGCTTCGTAAAATAAAAGAAGAGGGTGTAACCTTTAACTCTCATATTGATGGTAAAAAAATCTTTATGGGTCCTGAAGAAAGTATGCAGATTCAGTCTAATTTAGGCTCAACAATTGCAATGGCTTTCGACGAATGTGTTAAAAACCCTGCTGAATACAAATATGCAAAAGAATCTATCGCAAGAACAACTCGTTGGTTAATCAGATGTAAAAACGAGATGGAAAGATTAAAGCAGTTGCCCGATACTATCAATAAAGATCAGTTGCTTTTCGGTATAAATCAGGGTGCAACCTTTGATGACCTGCGTGTTGAGCATATGAAAGAAATTGCCGAGCTTGACCTTGACGGTTATGCTGTCGGCGGTCTTGCTGTAGGTGAGCCCAAAGATGATATGTATAGAATCATATCTGCAGTTGAGCCTTTTGCACCAAAGGATAAAATAAGGTATTTAATGGGTGTTGGTACACCTGGTAATATTATTGAGGGTGTCAGCCGAGGTATTGACCTTTTTGACTGCGTAATGCCCAGCAGAAATGCACGTCACGGTCATTTATTCACCTGGAATGGTATTATAAATCTTAACAATGCTAAGTATGCAGCTGACGATACACCTATTGATTCACAATGCAATTGCCCTACTTGCCAGAAGCACTCAAGAGCGTATCTTCATCACTTATTCAAAGCAAAAGAAATGCTTGCTATGAGATTAGCGGTTACTCATAACCTTTATTTTTACAATAATCTTATGCAACGTATCAGAGATGAGCTTGATAACGGAACTTTTGAAAGCTTTAAAAACAGTTATGTTGATTTACTTGATACAAGAATATAATTAAATTTGAAAAAAGACTTGTATATTTTTTGTAATGTTGTATAATGTTAAAGTATTATTTTTTGGAGGATTTTATCTATGTTTAATTTAATCAACCTTATGTCTTTATTTGGTGGCGGTGAAGGTGGTCAGCAGAATCCTATGTCTTCACTTCTCCTTATGGGTGCGCTTTTTGTAGCAATGTATTTCCTTATGATTCGCCCCCAAAAGAAAAAACAGAAGGAAGAACAGCAGATGCGTGACACTATCCAGATTGGTGACGAAATCACAACAATCGGTGGTATTATGGGTCGTGTTGTTACTGTTAAAGACGAATATATCGTTGTTGAAACAGGTGCTGACAGAATCAAAATGAGATTCCAGCGTTGGGCAATTCAGACTAACGATACTGCAAATGCTCGTATGGAAGCTGAAAGAAAGGCTGCTGCTGAAGCAAAGAAGGCACAGAGCGAAAAAGATGCTATTGATGCTGCTGTTAATGGCAAAGGCTCAAAAAAGAAAACAAAAGTTAAAAACGTTGGCGCTGCTGATGAAATGAAAGCTGAAGAAGAAGCAAAAATTGCTGAAGAAAAAGCTGAAGAAACAGAAGAAAACTAAAAATCATATTTAAGTTTAACTCCGCATACCTTTAAGTAAAAGGTTTGCGGAGGTTTTTTTATGCCTGTAAAAATAAAAAGTAAAAAAGTAAATGAAAATAAGATTTTCAGTAAAGTAAAGCCTTATATAAATGGTGTGATTATTGGTGATTTGTTATTTATAATCGGTGTTTTAATAAGCGCTTTTATTCTGTATAAAACTGATAGCTCAAGTACTTTTATTTTTGTTATTCCACTAGCTTTTGCGTTTTTAGGTGCTTTTTTCTGCGGTGTGAGTGTGCAGAAAAAGGTAGGGGGTAGAGGTTTTCTGACAGGTGCTTTAAGCTCTTTGCCGTATGCTATTACCATTTTGTTGTTTGTGTGTATTATCTTAGGTTTTAAAGTAGGTGTAAACACCTTGCTTGTTATACCTATCTGTATTTCAGGCGGGTTTGTAGGCGGAATAACAGCAGTTAATACAAGAATTTAAAAGGGTGAAAATATGTTAAAAAAAAGTGTTGTAATAAGAGCTAAAAGAATTAAACCGTTAAAGCTTGACTATAAAACTATAGTGTTTTTTACTCTGATGATTTGCGGAATAATAATCGGCATAAGCTTAATTAAAAATGGTGACGAGGATTTTAACCGCATTTTAAAGAATTTAATTGACGGCATAAATGCAACGAAATTCAATAACTCGTTTTTGTCATCAACGTTATACGTTTTTGGTTGGCTATTAGTATTTATTTTGTTGGTGTTTTTTAGTGGATTAAGTGGTTTGGGTATACCGCTTATATCTCTTGTAAATGTTCTTTTTGGTGTGGTTTGCGGAGCTTTTTGCGGTATTTATTACGTGGAATACGGCATAAAGGGGATAGGCTTCTTTTCTTTGGTTCATTTACCTTGTTACGCAATAACAGCAGCAACTTTAATAAAGTGCTGCTGTGAAAGTTTAAAAATATCATTTAACGTTTTCTCGTTTTTAAGCGGTAACACAGTTAACCAAAATAAGAACAAAAAACTGTTTAAAGATTATATTTTTAGTTATTTAATTTTATGTATACCTTTAATTTTAGCCAGTGTATTGAATGTTGCGGGTTTTAAAATTTTCTCAGGATTATTCACTGGCTTCATCGTCTGATGAATTATTGTTTGGTAAATCAATAACAGATCTTTTGGGTGCTTTTACAGTGCTTAACGGGTTAGCTGCAGCAGCCTTTTGAAGCTGTTCGTTAACAACGTGAGTGTAAATCTGTGTTGTACTAAGGCTTTCGTGACCTAAAATCTCTTTAATTGCAAGAACGTCAACGTTACCGTGTTGATACATAAGTGTTGCGGCTGTATGACGAAGCTTGTGGGTTGATAAGTCTCTATCACTTAAACCGGCTTTTTCGAGAGCAGATTTTACAACAAATTGAACGGTTTTAGGGCTGATTCTGCCTTTTTGACGGCTTATAAAAAGTGCATCCTTGTCTTTTTGTTTAACTCCGTCAACGGGGCGGAAGGGGAGATAAGCATTAATAGCGTCAACACAAGCCTCGTTAAGATAAATTGTTCTTTCTTTATTACCTTTACCGGTAACAACAAGGGTGTTGTTGCTTCTTATATCTGAAAGATTAAGCGAAACAAGCTCCGATAAACGCATTCCGCAGTTTAAAAATAATGTTAAAATGCAGTAATCACGTTCTTTGAATTTTCCGTCAACAGCTTTTAATAAATCAAGACTTTCTTCAAGAGTAAGATACTTGGGGAGAGTCTTTTTGATTTTTGGTGCATCAAGCTCTTGTAACGGGTTTTCATCAAGAACACGCTTCTGAAGAGTAAGATATTTATAAAACATGCGAAGAGTAGTTGCTTTTCTCGCACGAGTACGCTCATTATTTTGCCTTGAATCTTTGCAATAAACGAGAAACATATAAGCATCCTGAAGAGAAACAGAAGCAACTAAATCGAGAGATATATCGTTAACGGTAATTTCATTAAAAGCAGTTTTTTTATCAACAAGACCGCGAATTATTTTTAAAAATCTAAAAAAGGTCAACAAATCATTAGCGTATTCGCAAACAGTCAAATCAGACCTGTTTTTGATTACACTATTATAATTAAGATATTCAACTACATAAGAGGGGAAGATATCAATAAATTGTTCTTTTTTCATAGCAACCTATTCTGATGGATAATTTATATTTAAATTATATAATTAAAAACAAAAAAAGTCAATTAAGAAAAGGGGAGAACAGAATGTAAAAACACTTTACAAAACAACAAACATATGGTAATATGAAGATGCTTTCAATTATCTAAACAGGAACTCAACTTTGAAAGTAATCTTCTTTAAGCTTTGCAGTTTGCTCTGCAAAACATCTGCAACTGCCCTTGCAGATAACCACCCTGTAGTTTGCCCTACCGGGCTTTCTTTTTTAGCTTTCTACAATTTAATTACTTTACAAAAACAAAAGACAATTATAAAACGAAAATATCGATAGCGGTTAGGTGCTACCGACATCTTAATTACTTTCAATTCTTAAACAAAAATTCTACATAGAAAGTAATGTTCTTTAAGCTTTGCAGTTTACCCTGCAGAAAAATTGAACACAACCTTTTTGTTGTGGTCAGTTTTTGTATAATAAAAACCAATACTTAACCCATAGCAAATATCTTTTAAAATAGAGTCGGGGAAACAACCTCGGCTCTATTTCTATGCTTTGATTTTCATATTGCGACTTATACAAAATCAAAGTTTTGTATAAGTGGGGTTAGGGGTTTGGGCGGGGAAATTTGTAGTTTTCGTGATTTTTAATGTTTTTGTGTGATTTAATGCTGTTGATATCGTTTCAAACATTTGCTCGTGTGTATGTGTTTGTTTAATAACAGGTTTTAAAATTTGGGTAATAAATTATTTATTTGTATGTTTATCAAAATTATTTGGATATATGTATTTGAAAAAAATATTTTATTTATCTTAAATTTTTATTAAACCTTGTTTCCGTATTTTTTCATACAAATAAGTATTGCAGACGTTACTACAACCATTGTAATCGTGTAGCCGAGCTTTGCGGCAGCGTTTCTCTCATTTTTCTTCATTTTGAATTTCCTTTCTCGTTGAATAGAAATTTTTAAAATGATGTAAGTATCATTTCAAAAAAACTGGTTAAACGACTTATTTTTGGATTTTTGGGTTTTTACTCTTTTTTGGTGTGATTTTTGGAATATTAGTATCTTTTATATGTTTTTTGTTTTAATAAGTATTTTTAAATGATTTCAGTTAATTGAATAATTCCGCCAAAATCAGTTAATTGACGGGATTTATTATAAACCATTGAAATATTATAATTATCTAAAAAACTTTTAATTTTGTCAAAATCCAGGTGTTTTGAGACGTTTCCGCTGAAATACATCTCTTTTTCTGATAGCTTTGCTGATGCACCACCTATGAAGCCTGAATGGCTTTCTGACAGGTGTATTTTGCCTGGTGTTATCTCTAAAACATCAAATTGACAAATATTTAACAAAGAGGTGAGTCCGGGGTCTTCTGTGATTACAGCATTTTCATTTACGATACATAAGCTACATCTTGAATACCCTTGCTTTGTGTGAATTATTTCAAGCTTGTTTTCATTTGCAAAGCTTAAAATTTCTTTTGAAACAAAGTTTTTATTGCAAATAATTTTGTTGCCGATGAATGCAGCGTTCAACTTTATATCGTTTGGATATGGTGTTTTTATATCCTTTTCAACAGTAAAGTTGAAGCTGTTTAAAATCTCTTTGAGTTTCTCCCCTGCTTCACTGCTTATAATAAGGTTACCGTTACCTTTATTAAAGATTTGTATATCAGCATGTGCGCTAATTTCGTTATCAAGAGTTGTAAGTCTGGGCAATTTTACGCAATTTATACCTAATTCGCTTAATTCTTTGATTTCTTCCGTATAAACTGAGCCTATTATACATTCTTTTACTCTTTTAAGGGGTAAATTAGGGCTTTTTACGAAAGTTTTACTCATTACTCTACTGCACACTCAAAGGCTTCTCTGACGTTTCTGACACCTATTATTTCGATGTCTTTAAAATCATCTTTTGAAAGCTTTTTAATATTTTGTCTTGGAATAATACACTTTTTAAAGCCTAAACGTTCGCATTCTCTTATACGTTGTTCGCAGTTATTTACTGTTCTTATTTCACCTGCGAGACCGATTTCACCGAATACGATAGTTGAGCTGTCAATTACAGCATCTTTAAGGCTTGATATGATTGACAAAGCAACTCCAAGGTCTGATGCAGGCTCGTCCGCTCTTAAACCGCCGACGATATTAACGTAGCAATCCATATTACTAAAGAAATATCCTGCTCTTTTTTCAAGAATTGCTATAAGCATTGCCATTCTGTTGTAATCAAAGCCTGCTGCCATTCTTCTCGGGTTACCAAAGCCCGAAGCGGTGGCAAGTCCCTGTACCTCGGCTAAAATAGGTCTTGAGCCTTCTATAAGACATGTTACACACGTACCTGATACGTTTAAGGGTCTTCCTGAAATCATTGCAAGAGATGGGCTTTCAACCTCTTGAAGACCTTTATTTGTCATTTCAAATACGCCTATTTCGTTTGTTGAGCCGAATCTGTTTTTAGCGGCTCTTAAGATTCTGTATGATAAATTACGTTCACCCTCAAAATAAAGAACTGTATCAACGATATGTTCTAAAACCTTAGGTCCTGCAATGTTACCATCCTTATTAACATGGCCCACAAGTATAATTGAAACATCGTTATTCTTAGCCGTTCTCATAAAGAGATTAGTACATTCTCTTACTTGGGTAACGCTACCTGCAGTTGATGAAACGTCTGAAATACTCATAGTCTGAACAGAGTCTATCATAACTATATCGGGCTTTTCAGTTCTTATATATTCACAAATGATTTCGGCATCTGTTTCGCACATAATTGCCAAATCTTCGTTAGTTACACCTAATCTTTTAGCTCTCATTTTAATCTGGTAAGCAGATTCTTCACCGCTTACGTATAAAACTGAAAGCTTTTGTGAAAGAAGCTCACAGATTTGTAAAAGTATTGTGGATTTACCAATACCCGGGTCACCGCAAAGCAATACAAGAGAGCCTTTTACAAGACCGCCACCTAAAACTCTGTTCAATTCACCCATGCCCGTATCATATCGCATTTCTGATGATGAATCTATTTTAGATAAAGAAAGAACCTTGCCTGTTGAGTGGGTCAATTTATTTCTTGAGGCTTTATTGGTTTCTGTTATAATCTGCTCTTCGTTCAACGAGTCCCATTCGCCACAGGTAGGGCATTTTCCGTACCATTTAGGCGTTTCATAGCCACATTGGCTACAGATGTATACTGTTTTGGTTTTTGCCATCTTATATCACCTTCGGATTAATATCCTGAACTTAAATAATTTTGAATACCCATTGCAATACAAAGGGCTATTTTTTTCTGATAAGCTTCTGTTTGTAGTAATTCGGCTTCTTTTTCATTTGATAAAAAGCCACATTCCACAAGCACAGCAGGCTTTACCGCTTTGTAAACCAAAAACACCGATGATGTACATTCTTTTATTTTTCTTGTGTTTTCGGGTTGAAGCTTTTCTGCAGTACATTTTTGAATAGCTTCTGCAAGTAAAGAGCTTTCGTCACTGAAGGACGGTGAATAAAATACCTGCATGCCACTGTATTTCTCTTGTGAAAAATGATTTTGGTGAATGCTTATAAATATTGCATTATCAGTTTCTTTCATAATCTTCATTCTGTTATGTAAATCAGAGGTCTTGCGCTTTCTTATGGTGGATAAATCACTTTCTTCTAAAGATTCATCCTTTGTTCTTGTAAGTAGGGTTTCGTAGCCTAAAGCAGTTAAATACTCGTTGAGATACAACGAAATGTTTAAGTTTATATGCTTTTCGGGGTAACCGTCATCTGTAGAAGCGCCACCGTCAAACCCACCGTGACCTGCATCGATTATTATACAAGGGTTTTTGTTGTTTATTTCATTTGTTTTTGACGTGAGTAGCACATCGGGTTTTATGAAACTAAAAATAAATATTATTAAAGAAACTAAAATGCAAAATAAAGAAAATAATAACTTTTTCAAAAAATCACCCTATAAAGTATATGATGACTTTTTCTTGTAAAGATTATTATTTGAAAGATTATCTGAACTCTTTTTCGTCTTTTGTCATTAACATATGGCGAACTATTTTGTGATTTGTTACTTCACTTTCCCCTATGATTTCGAAAAGCTTACTACAGAATGAAACGGGGTTAACGGTAAAATCGTTACCGGCGGGAAGAACGAAGCTTAAAATTACACTGTTTTTATCGTATGAAGAATGGAAATGGCGGATATGCTCGCAAACGTTTATCTCTTTGATACCGCCTTTTTTAGTTTTTTTCTCGATGATAATATTACCATCTGCAACGGCTTTTTTGCATTTATCTGAGAATTCTTCGGGATTTTCAATTGAGGGAATTATAACCGTGTATTTCCCCATAACAATTGAAAGAGGTTTTTCTTTAGGTGCTTCAACCTCTAAAAATTCAATACCGGGAACGGTAGCTCTGTTAAGCTCACTCAACACTCGTTCATTGGGGTAATTATCGTCGTTAAGGCGGATATCAAGCACTTCTCTTAACCCTTCAACACCTAAAGGTAAAGGCATACCGAAAACAAGATAAGGATGAGGGTTAAAGCCTTCGGTGTACCAAAGAGGGATATCTGTTCTTCTGAATGCTCTTATAAGGCAACGTGTTAAATCAAGATGGGAAATGTAACGTGCAGTATCTTTTTTAGTGAACCATATTCTTATTGAGCGCATCACATTTACCTCCGTTTAATTTATTTGAGCCACAGCCTGCACATTTCTGACGACAATGAACGGTTGTTTCGGCATTTTTTGCTTTCTCGTTTTCAGCTATAAGGAAAGCCTTGCTTACACCTGCATTGATGTGGTCCCAAGGAAGAATTTCATCGTAGCTTCTCTTGCGGCTACCGTAAAACTCAGTAGATATTCCACAGTCCTGAAAGGCTTTCATCCAACCGTCAAAGTTGAATTTATCATCCCAGCTGTCAAAGGTACAGCCGTTATTATATGCTGCTTCAATAACATCGCAAAGCTTTCTGTCACCACGGGCAAAAATACCCTCAAGGAACGTTAAATCTGTGTTGTGAAAACGGAAAGTGATTTTCTTTGTGGTACAGGTTTCAAGAAGAAGCTGTTGCTTACGTTTAAGCTCCTCGCGTGTGTCCTGTGCTTCCCATTGGAAAGGTGTGCAGGGCTTGGGAACGAATGAAGAAACACCTGCACTGACACTTACGCCTTTTCCTTTAGGCTTGTCCGGATTGGAATAAAATTCGTCAACAACCTTTTGAGAAAGAACGTTTATACCGACAACATCGTCGTCAGTTTCAGTAGGTAATCCTATCATAAAGTAAAGCTTAACGGCAGTCCAACCGCCAACAAAGGCTTTACGGCAGGTTGAAAGAATTTCTTCTTCGGAGATATTCTTATTTATAACATCTCTCATTCTTTGAGTACCTGCTTCAGCGGCAAAGGTAAGGCCCGAACGACGAACAAGAGCAAGCTTCTCTTTTAATTCATCGGAGAAATTGTCAATTCTGAGCGAGGGTAACGCAACGTTGATTTTCTGTGGTATTGCCCAACCTAATAATTCCTCTAATAATTCAGTGATTTTAGTGTAGTCACTACTTGAAAGTGAGCAAAGTGAAAGCTCATCGTAGCCTGTAGTACAAGCTAATTTCTGACTTTGCTTACTGATAGTTTCAACTGATTTTTCACGAATAGGTCTGTACCAGAAGCCTGCCTGACAGAAACGGCACCCTCTTATACAGCCTCTGAAGATTTCGTGAACAACTCTGTCGTGAACAACCTCAACAAAAGGAACAACAAAGCTTTCAGGGTAATGGATGTTATCAAGGTCACTTACAACTCTTTTGTTAACAACCTGGGGTGCACCATTTGTTGCGGTGAATTCTTTAATAGTACCATCTTCATTATAAGTAACGTTATAAAGAGAGGGTACGTAAATACCATCGATTTTTGAAGCCGCAACAAGAAACTCTTTTCTTGATTTATTGCTTGCTTTGTATTCGTTAAGCAAATCGAGGAATTCGAGCATCATTTCTTCACCCTCGCCGATTTGGAAAACATCTATAAAATCAGCTAAAGGCTCGGGATTACAAACACAAGGGCCGCCTGCAACTATAACAGGCATATCAAGACTATCTCCCCTATCCTTACTGCGAAGAGGGATATTGGAGAGATTAAGCATATTTAAAACGTTTGTGTAGCAAAGCTCGTATTGAAGAGTGAAGCCAATGGCATCAAAATCCGTTAAAGGGTCTCTGCTTTCCAGTGCAAAAAGAGGAATATTATTTTTCCTTAAAGCCTCTTCCATATCAGTATCGGGAGCAAAAACTCTTTCGCACCAATAGTTTTCTTTTGAGTTTATAAGGCTATAAAGAATTTTCATTCCAAGGTGTGACATACCGATTTCGTAAGTATCGGGAAAGCAGAAAGCAAACCTTAAATCAACCTTTTCTTTATCTTTTACAACCGAGTTAAGTTCACCGCCTGTGTAACGGGCAGGCTTCTGAACTAACGGTAATATTTTTTCGATTTTTTCTTTATACATTTTAAGTCTCCGTGTAATTAATTCTTTTTAGATAATTTTTTGAATTTTTCAAATAACGGTATAGGCTCTTGCTCTATATCACTGTTATGGCATTTCTCAATTATAACAAGGAAAAGAGTTATAAGAAGAAGATACGGCATCGGGCAAAGAATACCGGGGTTTACTAAAGACATAAGCTCAAGACCGATGTATGAAAGGAAAACGGTTAAGCTGAATAAGGTCTTTTTCTGCCATATTGCTTTTATTCTTTTTATAAACTGATACAAGAAAACAATGATACCAACAATACCGAAGCTTGCCGCAATCTGAATAGGCTCACAATGGTACCAGCATAATGCACCGTCTTTATTTTTAAAGATATCTCTGTTACCGTTGTAGCCCAAGCCTGTGCCGATTATGGGGTGATTAAGGAAATCTTCAATACCTCTTGCATAGTGGCGTACACGGGTTTCTGTTTCACCATCTTCACCTGAAACGTCGGCAAGCACTTGTAAAACTCTCTCAAACGTATATTCAAGGAAATCTATTACAGGACCAGAGAAAATAATAAGAACTATAATTACGCAAAGCAAGAAAGCAAGATAAGCTTTACGTCTTTTTTTATCGTAAATGAGGTATGCGAGGAAGCAAAGGCCCATTTCAACCGTACCGAAAATCATACCGCCTCTTGAGCCTGTTGCAAGCATTGCACCATAGAACAAGAATGGTAAGATAACTGCAGGGAGCTTTTTGTGAGCAAAATAATAGGCAAAGGGTAATGCTATCATAAGAATTGTACAAACGTTGTTACGCCATCTTATATAGAATATACCGCCCCACTCTATCATTTTTTCAATATTTAAAAGGTAGTGGGCAATAACCATAATTGAAGCAAACGTACCGATTACAACCATAAGCTTTGTAATTCTTTCAATTACGGAATATTTGTCATTAACCTGAATTCTGCCATTGAAGAAGCAGTAAAAGAATACCATACCAAAGCCCATACCGAGCATATGATAAATTGAACTGCCGGCAAAATAATCTTCAGCGGAGATAAACCCGAGACCACCAATAAGCACAACTATTGAAACCAATACCATAGGCTTGAACTGTGAGCCTTTAGGGTCAAGCTTTTTGCGGTAAACAATGATATTGAAAAGCGCTATCGCAATAAGCGGAATAAACACCCAGATTATACCTAAGAAGGTTGATAAAGAGTTATAACACCTTATTGCTATCAAATAGGTAAATAAGCCCGGTGTGAGCATTGCGAATATATCACCCGACATAAGAAAGCTGAAGCCACTCATATAGGCTAATACAACAGTACCCCAGATGTGATAATCCTCTTTGGGATAAAGTGAATTAAGACAAGCAAAAACAAAAGCTACAACTGCAAGAATGATTAACCAGATATCACCAAGCAAAAATTTTCTTATAGCTTCTATTCGTTTTAAAGAGCTTTCGGATTTGAAAATATACTCCATATTTGCCTCCTGTAAAACTGAATGTTAAATATGTATTATTATACATACTTATACAATTACAATTATATAGGAAAACAAAATAAATTCAATATTTATTACAAAATCTTAAACATTTTTATACATTTTCCGACGAAAGATTTTTGAATAACGAGAAAATCATATAAATGCTTAAAAATAATAATGAAAAGCCCGTTTTCTGATTAAAAAATAACGTGACTGTGACTGTAGCAATAAAAGCAACAGATAAAACAGAGGTGACGTTTAAAATTTTTATAATTATTTTATTGTCAAGGCGGTCACAAAGCACGTAATAAAGCCCTCTTCCCCCATCAAAATCATAAAAAGGTAAAAGGTTAAAAATACCTAAAACAAGATTTACATAACCTGGTGTCTGAAACCCATGTAAAAGCAATAAAGCACCTACAAAAAGATTGGTTGCAGGTGCACTTAAGCTGATAATTGCTTCTTTAATATTGCTTGATTTATAATTTTGTTTTCTTTTGATATTTCCACCGAAAAGAGTTAAAGAAAATTCATCTATTCCCCCACCGTAAAGATAAATAAAAGCTACGTGAACTAACTCATGAAGCAGTGAAAATACTAATGAAGATAATAAAATTTTTTTATTATCAAAGCAGATTACAAGTAAAATTACAGCAAAAAACGTAAAGCTGATTTTAAAGCTTGTAGATTTTATCCTAAAACGCATTTGTTGCCTCATTTAAAGCGATTTGTGGGTTGAATGATACGTTATCTATACGCAATTCAAAATGCAAATGAGGGCCTGTAGAAGAGCCTGTAGAGCCAACGAAGCCGATGACCTCACCCGCTCTAATGACGTTACCTTTTTTTACGTTCAGGCGGTCACAGTGACAATAAACTGTAACTATATTGTTTTCGTGCTTGATTTTAATGAAATTACCGTTCCATTCGTCGTAATCGGCGGTAATAACCTTACCGTCAAAGGCGGCATAAATCGGTGTGCCTTTATCGGCTGCAATATCAATACCGGCATGAAAGGTTAATTCATTTGATATCGGGTGAATTCTTGTGCCGAATTTTGACGTGATTTTACCGTTGATTACTGGGTTTACCATTTTTTCAGTAAGGGTATATGAGTTAAGAGAAACGTTTGATGGTATTTCTTCCAAAGATGAGATTCTGATATCCTTACCGCCTGTAGCTTCAACTGTTGCGTTTAATGACGGCTCGTCAAATGGTATGAATACAGTTTCATTTTCAAGTATATTTTCGGGGTTATTATTTGTTGTTTTGTTATTGCCGTTTTGCTTTTCAGTTTTATTATCAGAAGAAATAATTTTTTCACTTATAGATTTGAAAACGCTTTCCGCTTCGTTTTTAGATATGTTTTCACTTAATTTTTGTGAAAATTCTTTCTCTATAGCTTTAAAAAAGTTATTGTTGCTTTGCTTTAATAAAAACAGTAAACCAAAAAGTAAAATACAGAACAAAGATTGAAATAAAATTGTGCGAACAACGAAATCCTTTTTGTTTTTATTCATAAAAAATCACCTGCAAATTTATATGCAGATGATTTTAAAATTATTCTTGTTCAGTTTGTAAGGCTTCCCATTCTTCATATAAAGAATCAAGAGCGTTTCTTAAAGCGTCAAGCTTTTCTGTGTATTCTAAAAGCTTTTCGTAATTGCCGGAAATTTCGGGAGTTGAAATATCGTCTTCAAGGGTAGAGATTTGTTCTTCGGTCTCCCCTATTTCAGCTTCGATTTTATTGATTCTCGTAAGCCTTTTCCTTTCGTTGCTTGCTTTTTCTTTTCTTAATTTGTAATCATTCACTACAGGCTTTTGAACAGCTTTTTCCGTTTGAGCTTTAAGAGCTTCATTTTCTTTATAAGCAAGATAGCTGTCGTAATTACCTTCAATATTAACAGCGCCGTCATTAGTTAAATAAACTGTTCTTGTAGCCAATTTGTTTATAAAATAACGGTCGTGAGAAACAACTAAAAGAGTACCATCAAAGTCTGCAAGAGCGTTTTCAAGAACCTCTCTTGAAACGATATCAAGATGGTTTGTAGGCTCGTCTAGAATAAGAAAATTAGGCTTTGAAAGCATTATTTTTAAAAGTGAAAGCTTCGCCCTTTCACCACCTGAAAGAGCTTCAACCTTTTTAAATACGTCTTCACCGCAGAAAAGAAACATTGCTAAAGCGCTTCTAATCTCTGTTTCCGTCATATAGCGGTACATATCCCAGACCTCGTCAAGCACGGTTTTATTTGTGTTGAGCTTATCAATATTCTGGTCAAAATAACCGATTTTAACGTTGTTGCCGTATCTTATAATACCCTCGTCGGCAGTAATTTCTTTATTTAAGATTTTGAGGAAGGTAGATTTACCGCAACCGTTAGGGCCTAATAAGAATACCTTTTCTTCACGTAAGATTTTTAAATCAAAGTTATTGAAAAGTAATTTGTTTATAAATGCCTTTTTAAGACCGGTAACGGTTAAAACCTCATCGCCTGCACGTAAATCGGTTTTGAAGCTGAAATGTATGCTTTTGAGAGCCTTGTCGGGTACAACAAGGGTTTCCTTAAGTCGTTCTATCTGCTTTTCCTTACTTGCAATTGTAATATAGTTTCTCTCTTGGTTAAAGCGTTTTTGCTGCTCAATAATGCCCTCAATCCGCTTGATTTCGGTCATGGTCTTTTCGTATTCACGCTCAATAAAAAGCTCTCTTTCCGCCTTAAGCTTCTGAAAAACTGAGTAGTTACCGTCTGTTTTCATAAGCTTTTTATGTGATATTTCCATAGTTGAGGTTGTTATTTTATCAAGGAAATATCTATCGTGAGAAACTACGATTAATGCTCTGTTGTATTTGATTAAAAAGTCCTCAAGCCAGTTTATTGCATCAACGTCAAGGTTGTTTGTAGGCTCGTCAAGAAGCAAAAGGTTTGCGTTTGATAAAAGAAGCTTACAAAGAGATAATTTTGACCTTTGACCACCGCTTAAGGTCATAACCTTTGCAGATAACTCTTCCTCTTTAAAACCTAAACCTAAAAGAGCAGAACGGGTTTTACTTTGGTAAACAAGTCCGTCACGTCTTTCAATTTCCTCTGTAAGACGAACCTGCTTTTCGATAAGAGCAATATCACTTTCGGTAAGTAAGCGTTGGTTTATCTCTTCAAGCTCTTTTTCAAGCCTTATAACATCAGAAAAAACGGTAAGAGCTTCATCATAAAGAGTCTGATTATCATCACAATTAAGATACTGCTCCATATAGCCGATACGGACATCTTTACCTCTTACGATACCGCCCTCGGTTGCAGAGTATTCACCGATAATTAATTTGAAAAGCGAAGTTTTGCCCGTACCGTTTGCACCGATTAGACCGACCTTATCTGTTTCTTCTACCTTAAAAGCGGCGTCTTTAAATAAGACGCCGTCAAGAAAACCGAATGTTAAATTTTGTGCAGTTAAAACAGACATAACTTCACCCGATTATAGTTTATTTAAGAACAAAAGCACTTATATTAAAGTGTGCTGACTAAAATATTTAACTTACCGCTTATAACGGTTTCACCTGCATTTGCAGGAACGAAAATACTATCACCTGAAGCGGCATCAACAGTTGTACCGTTAACAGTAACAGAGCCGTTACCGTCTGTTACAAGAAGAGAAACAAAGCTTTCACCGTCAACGTTGAAGGTATGCTCTCCGTCAATTTCAAGAGTAGACATTTTAAAGAATTCGCAAGAACAAAGCTCTTGTGAGAAGCCACCGTTTACGGAAACCTTTTCACCATCTGCATCCCCTGAACGAGTGGGAGGAACGGTATCGGTAACGTCAAGAGCCTTTTCAACGTGAAGCTCACGGGGTTTACCGTCAACAAGTCTGCCGTAATCGTAAACTCGGTAGGTTGTGTTGCAATTCTGCTGTACCTCTGCTAAGAGAATACCGCCACCGATAGCGTGAAGCGTACCGGCATTTATAAAGAAAACGTCACCCTTTTTAACGTTTACCTTATTAACATAATCAAGGAATGTGTTATCCTCAATTGATTTTTTGAACTCATCACGAGTAAGATTTTTATTGAAGCCGTAAATAAGCTGAGCACCCTCATCGCAATCTAGAATATACCAAGCTTCTGTTTTACCGTAGCTGTTTTCGTGAATTTTAGCATATTCATCGTCGGGATGAACCTGAACAGATAAATCTGCTTTAGCATCAATGAACTTGATTAAAAGCGGAAATTCTTCATAAGAAGCACCCTTTGAGCCTAAAAGCTGAGGATTGTTCTTTACTAATTCAGTAAAAGACATACCGCTGTATTCACCGTTAACAACAGTATTGTCACCGTCATTTCTTGCGCAAAGCATCCATGCTTCTGCAATATTATTAAGGTCTGATTTGAACCCGTAATCATTTTTAAGGCGGTTACCGCCCCAAACAATTTCTTTAAATACGGGTTGTAATTTTATAGGATAACTCATTATTCTTCCTCCACGGTATTGCCTGAGCTTTCGACGGCAACGATATTTTTGATTTCTTTCTTTTCAATAAAGGGAACAGATGATGATTTAATATCAATTCTGTCGTAATACTCTTTAAAGCGGATAGTGAAACGAATTTTTCGTTTACATTTTTTACATAAGAAAATTGCTCTGAACGACTGATTTGTCAAACGCCATTCGGATATTCTCTCGCAAGAAGCACCGCAAACGTCACAAAGACATTTCATTTTTGATTTATCAATAAGAGGACTGTTGATATCAACAATTGCCTTGGGTTTAAATGTGATTTTTGAGTAAAAGCCCGTGTCACAAACAAGAGTGTATGATTCAAGCATCTGACGGTTGAAGATTCTTTTAAATAAATCAGCAGTAAGACGGCTATCGTCAAGAGCTCTGTGAAGA
The DNA here is from genome assembly GCA_045638585.1 of Acutalibacteraceae bacterium. Lineage (GTDB taxonomy): Bacteria > Bacillota > Clostridia > Oscillospirales > Acutalibacteraceae > DTU089. The sequence continues at coordinate 62,580 of JAZUBO010000014.1, forward strand.
GTGTATCTTTCGGGGCTTAAGCCTAATTTTTCTGCTGCAGCCGCAAGACCTATCTGCTCCGCCTTTGAAATATTCATAAAAGCTTGAGTATATTTCTGTAAATTTACGTAGTTACTTAAAAACGGAATAAATGAAATACCGTTAAAATAACGGAAGTTTTCAATCATTACTCTTATATCGGTATCACCCCAAGTGAGAATAATATTCTCCTCGTGGCCCACCCATTTTCTGAATTTTGCCATTGCCTGAGAAAAAGGTGTACCTGTGCTGATATCATCATTGGTGATGTTTGTAAGCTCTTTAACTCTCGCGTGAAGCTTTTTACCTAACTGCGCTTTGATAAATACAGAAAAGGTATCAATAACTTTAAGCTCGGAGTTAAGCTTTACAGCACCGATTTCAATGATTTCATTCATGAAACCTTTTTTCTTTTTGCAGTAGGTGTTATTCCATTCCAAGTCCATTATAATATAATTCATTAAAAGAACTCCTAAACCAAGTGCTTATGACCGTTCTGCTTTGAACGGCCATAGCGATAAGCAAGATTATTTAAGACCCTCTGCATCATAGAGGAATGTTGCTTCAAGCATAACCTGTGAGCCAACCTTGAGTGCTTCGGGAACTAGAAGCTCGGGTGAGTCAAGGCGAGTGTGATAGTATCTGGGTGGTGTGGGGTCCATAGCAGCAAAGCCGGTTGCTTTAATCCCTCTTTGTGTAAACGCTGCAGCATCGCAAGCACCAAGATAAATTGAAGAATATTTAAAGTCGTAACCGCAGTTAAGCCCCGCGTTTCTCATAAGCTCTTTAGCTTGCTTATCGTGCTTTAAAGTACCGCTTAAATCACGGTCGTAAACGTACATATATTCAAGGTCTCTCATTGTGTCGCAAGCAACAACAACTGTTTCGATTTCTTTAAGCTCTTTTTCGTGAGCCTTTGCATATGCCTTTGCACCACGTAAGCCTGCTTCCTCGGAGCCGGTAAGAATAACTCTGACCTCTGTGTTTTCAAAACGAACGTCTGCCTCGGAAAGATGCTTTAAAACAGACATTGAAGCAAGACAGCCTGAAAGGTTATCGTTAGCACCGGGAACGCTCTTTGTGTAGCTCTGGAAGAAAAGGAAGCCTATGTAAGGAATGATGAAAATGCAAAGGAAAATGCCAACTACAAGGAAGAAAGTGTCAACGCTTGCATTTTCGACTGCTTTAATGTCAATAATGATGAATTTAATAAGGCTTGCAATTGAGCAGATGACAAGACCTACAACAGCGGGTATAAGGAATAATTTCATTCCCGTACCGCCTAATTTGTAGTTTAATATCCACTCATACTGTGAGTCGGAATGACCAACGAAGATAATTCTTTTCTTTGTTTCCCCTGCTGCTTTTCTTGTGGCAATAACGTTGTGAGAGGGATGGCCGAAGAATAATGGGTCTAAAAACTGCTTATACATTAAAAATTCGAGAATAAGCGGAATGAAACCTAAAATTGTAAGAATAAGGCTTACAAGCGGATAATTAAAAAAGAAGATTGTTGCAAGAATTGCCATACCAACAGTAAAAGGAATAAAGCCCATAAACGCCTGACGGTGTACAGTAAAATCTTCGATTTCAACGGTATCTGACCATTTTTCAAGGTCAGCTGCCATTGACTTCTGAGCCGCAAACTCTTCTTTACTACCGGGCGCACGAGGGCCGATTTTTTCACAGATTTCTGTGATCTTTTCTACCATATAATTAACGGTAGAATCAAAGTCGATTTTATTAATATCGATTTTTTCAAAGACTGTTTTCATATACCCACCCCAAATTTTGAGAAATACAAAAATAATATAACATACTTTTAGTAATATTACAACAATAATAATAAATTAAATCTATTGATTTTATATATTTTTTAATATAAAATAGAACTAATATTTTACACGGTGGTGTCTTTATGGTTAACGATTCAAAAGTTTTATTTTACAAAACCGCTGCAAGAAGCTGGCTTCAGGCTATGCCTCTCGGTAACGGTTTCTTAGGTGCTATGGTTTACGGCAGAACTGACGACGAAACAGTTGCTATGAACTCTGACTCACTCTGGACTGGCTTCCCCCGTCCCTCTCAGCTTAAAGAGGGTGCAAACGAGGCTTTTCTTAAGGCTCGTGAAATTTGTCTTAACGGTGAATATAGAAAAGCGCAGGATGTTATTGAGGATAAGGTTCTTGCACATTGTTCTCAAGCGTATATGCCTCTTTGCCATATTAAATATAAATTTAATAAAAACGGTTTTCTTAAGGATTACGAAAGAACACTCGACCTTGAAACAGGCGTTAATAAGGTTGAATATAAACGAGGCTCGGTATGGTACAGAAGAAAATCTTTTGTATCAGCTCCTGAAAACGCATATATAGACCATTTCAGATCAGGTAAAAAAGGATCTCTTGCATTTGAAATTTCTTTATTTACTCAGCTTAAAGGTAAATCATTTGTTGAAAATGACGTTCTCATTTTAGATGGTATGGCTCCATCTGATTCACCTTGTAATCAGGAAACATATGCCCGTCTTGATGCACCTCAATACCCCGATGACCCCGCTCTTCAGGGCACACATTTCAGATGCGCTCTTAAGGTTGTGACAGACGGTAAGGTTGAATATAAAGAAAAGTCTATAGTTGTTACAGATGCTACTGATGCAACCGTATTTTTCTGCACAGAAAACTCCTTCAACGGCTACGATAAGCACCCTGTTCTTGAGGGCAAAGAGTTTAAAAAGCCTTGCCTTGACAGAGTAAATGCTGTTGCAAAAAAAGACTTTGACAAGCTTTATAAGGCTCATAAAAAAGATTTTTCATCATTCTTTAACAGAGTAACACTTGATTTAGGCACAGATAACAAGGGTAACATCCCTACAGATAAACGTCTTATTAAACATAATAAAGGCGCAGAAGACATTGCACTTTACACTCTTATGTTTAATTTCGGCAGATATTTGGTGATTTCAGGCTCTCGCGAGGGCTCACAGGCTACTAATCTTCAAGGTATCTGGAATGATAAGGTTGCTCCCCCCTGGAGCTCAAACTACACAGTAAATATCAACACAGAAATGAACTACTGGCCTGTTCTTATGTGTAACCTTGCTGAGTTCAACGAGCCTTTAATTCATCTTGTAAAGGACTTATCTGTTAAGGGTGAATATACTGCGAAAACAATTTACGGTGCAAGAGGCTTCTGTTGTCACCATAACGTTGATATCTGGCGTTATTGCGACCCTGCTGCAGGTGATGCTCAATGGGGCTTCTGGAATATGGCAGGTGCTTGGTTCTGTCAGCATATTTACAACCACTATTTATATACAAACGACATTGAATTCCTTAAGGAAACAGGCTATCCCATTCTTAAGAAGTGCTCACAGTTTATTCTTGATTTACTTGTTGAGGATAAAGATGGTTTCCTTATTCTTTCACCCTCAACCTCGCCTGAAAATGAATTCCTTATTGATGGTGTTGCAATGAGCCTCAGCGAAACAACTACAATGACTATGACCCTTGTTAAAGAAGTGCTCGGTAACACAATTAAGGCGGCAGAGATTTTAGGTGATAACGACGAAGATATTGAAAATGCAAAGGCTGTTATGCCGCGTCTTCTTCCCTTTAAAATAGGTTCTAGAGGTGAGCTTCTTGAGTGGTATAAGGAGCTTACAGAGCATGAGCCTCAGCATAGACATAAATCTCATCTTTACGGCTTACATCCCGGTAATATCATTACCCCCGATGAAACACCTGATTTAGCTAAAGCTTGTATTCGTTCTCTTGAGCTTCGCGGTGACAACGGCACAGGCTGGAGTCTTGGTTGGAAAATCAATATGTGGGCAAGACTCTGGGACGGTGACCACGCTTTAAAGCTTCTTGATATTCAGTTAAGACCCGTTCCCGCAGTTAAAACTGTAAGATACAGAGGTGGCGGAACTTATCCTAATCTTTTCGATGCTCATCCCCCGTTCCAGATCGACGGTAACTACGGTTGCACAGCAGGTATTGCTGAAATGCTTCTTCAGTCAAGAGAGGGTAAAATCTTCCTCTTACCTGCCCTTCCGTCTTCATGGAAAAACGGTAAGGTTACAGGCTTAAAGGCTATCGGTAATATTACTGTAGATATTGAGTGGAAAGACGGTAAAATGGTTTCATATAACCTGGACGGAAATACAGATGGTATTGAGGTTTACTGTCAGGGAGAGAAAATATAAAAAATTAACTGCCAAGGAAATTATCCTTGGCAGTTTTCTATTATATACTGTACTTATTCTTTATCTCTTCCGTGAACTTATACATCTGCTCGATTTCCATTTTTCTGCTTTCTATAAGCTCTGCAGGGTTTCTGGTGCGAGTATTTATGCCGATATTTACACCATCAAGGCTAACGTAGTATTTCGCGTTAACGGGATAGCACTGACACTCTGTAACACTGAAAAAGCCTACAACGTTCTGGAGAAATTCAGCTTTTTCAATATCACCCTCTTTGTGAGCCTTTAAAAGCTCAACGTAAAGCTCAGGGTGGAAGTTTGCCATAACACCTGAATAACCGTGTGCCCCCATTTTAATGCTTTCGGAAAGAGTTGCAGCGTTTGCATTGAAAAGCATAACAGAGCTACCGTTGATGATGTCAAGCTTTTCTCTTAATTTTACGGTGCTGCAGCAAGTGTCTTTAATAAAAAGATATCTGCCGCTTTCAACCATTTTCTTTAAAACATAGGGTGAAATTTCTCTTTTATATGGATAAGGACATTCGTAAACACCTAAAGGAATATCGGGAAGCTTTGAAGCAACATATTCCATATTCTTAAGCATAATGTCGTCATCTTCATCAGCTTTTGCAAAGCGGTTTGAAATGAAAACGTAGGCATCAATGCCTGTTTCGATAAATGCTTTTGCTTCTTCAATCTGAACATCTAAATCGTCGCTTGTATGACCTGAAGCAACTATACTCATTCCCTCGGGCTTATTTGCCATAATAAACTTAATAAGCTCAAGGCGTTCTTCAAAGCTCAAAAAGAAAATTTCACTACTCTGACAGATAGCAAATATACCGTCAACACCTTTTCTTTCATACCATTTCAGAAGCTCTTTTACACCATTGTAATCAATTTTATTATCATCAGTAAAAGGAGTTATCATTGTTGGATAAACGCCCTTGTTAATAGTTTTCATACTATCACACCTTTCGAATAAAAATTGTATCACAACTTATCAAAAAAATAAATAGACATTTCAATTATTTATGATATAATTATCAAAGAACTTTTTACGGGAGAAAAACTATGACTATAAGAAAATACAGAAAAGATGATTTTGAAGCAACAAAATACGTGTGCATTCACGATATGATTGGCAAATATTGCGATGATTTAATTGAATACGTTGAGGTTATGTTTAATAAGTATTACCTTGAAAAAGAGCCTGACTGTTGCTTTGTTGCAGTTGATGAAAACGATAAGGTTATCGGCTACTGCTATGGCGCTAAAGATTATGATAAATACCAGAAAGATTTTTCTGAATATATCAGACGCGTTTCAGAGCTTTCCGGCCGTAAATATTTAGGTGAAGCTCTTACAGAAATGTTTGACCACGCTATTTATAAAGATAAATACCCTGCTCACCTTCATATTGATATTTTACCCGAGTATCAGTCAAAGGGTATCGGCTCAAAGCTTATAGTAGCTTTTTGCGATTATATTAAGTCTCTCGGTATTGACGGTGTTATGCTTATTGTTGGTGAAGACAACACAGGTGCCAGAAGATTTTACGAAAGAAACGGTTTTGAGCTTTTACAGGTTGTTCCAACCGGTGCAGCGTATGGAAAGAAGCTTGTGTAACTCGCAAGTTATAAATTAAATCTGAAAATTAAAAGTTAAATGTCTGCAACGGCAAACATAAGTGCGCAATACGAAATGCAGAGCGCAAAATGAGCCTGTTGCAGACCTGTTGTATTAATTGATAAATTCAATTATTGAATTTCTGTTTCAATAAGCTCTGTAATGCCCAATGTTATGTAATCGGCTAAGTGCTTTATTTTTTCTACACCGTTATCCATAGCGTATGAACGAAATTCTTTAATCATATGAGTGTCATTAATATTGTCACCGACCGTTATAACGTCTTCGTATTTACCGCCGACAGCTTTAAGCAGCTCGTAAATACCGAAGGCTTTATTTACACCAAAAGGCACAATATCAATGCACCTGCCATTTTGAAGCGGTGTAAGAATATCTTTATATTTCTCATCAATTTTATTAACTATGATTTCTGCTTCTTCATCGTTTTCGAGCATTGTGCTCATTTGATTAAAATATATAATCTCAGGAAGTGTTTCTAAAGTATACTCCCCTTTTTCAACTTCATTAACGCTTGCTTTCGTCATATAAGCATCGTCAGAATCAACATTAGCAAAAGGACAACCCCAACTGAATAAATCAATTATAAATGGTTTTATAATGTCACCGTCACACTTGGTTTGGGTAAGAATATTTAACTCTTTATCGCATATTACAGCACCGTTATTGGCAATGAGAAAGTCGTATTCAAAGTCTTTATCTTCAATAACTTCTAATAAAGATTTTACTCCTCTACCGCTTACAACGCCGAAAAGATTACCTTTTTTGCGCCATAAAGAGATAGCGTTTCTTTTCTTTTCGTCAATGCCGTTATGGTTTAAAGTGCCGTCATAATCTGTTGCGATAATCTTCATTAAATCAACCCTTCACTTTATCATAATAATTAAATTATACCTTATTTTTTTATAAAAGCAATATGCTATAAATTTTTATTTACTATATTGATATATTTTAATATTTAAAGTAAAATCAATATAATATGAGGTGATTTTGTGAACGAATTATCATTGGTTTTCAATAATGTTAAAAGCGGTGAAACAGTTACTTTTAAAGAAAATTACATATACCACGTAAGGCAAGACGATTCTTATAGCTTAACTGGATGTTATTGCACTAATACCGCTCGTAAAAATGAAAACAGAAATGGGCAGAGAAATGTTACAATTTACTTGAAAGATAAAAAGAATATAACTATTGACGGCAACGGTGCCACTCTTATGATTCACGGTAAAATGACACCATTTTTGTTTGATAACTGTGAGAATATAACCGTTAAAAATCTTGTGGTAGATTACTACTGCCCTACTATGAGTGAATTTACGGTTATTGAGAACAAAGATGGTAAATGTAAAATTAAAATAAATAACGATTGTTTATACGAAATAAAGAATAATAATCTCATTTTTCACGGTGAAAAGAGCGAAAACGGAAAAAAATATTGGAAGCACGGTTACATAGCGAATAAGCGTCATTACAAGCTTTTAGACCCCAACACAAGCCTTTGGAGAGATTTTTCGCGAAATGATATGGAGTTTTCTTACATAAAAGACTTGGGGAACAATGTTTTAGAGTGCGAATTAAAAAATAAATCGGTTTATTTACCTGAACACTCTATAATTCAAACGAGAAGCATTGTAAGAGACCAGACAGGTGCATTATTTAACAGATGTAAAAATCTTAATTTTGAAAATTTGAGAGTTAAATTTATGCACGGTCTTGGTATGGTTTCACAATTTTGTGAAAATGTATCCTATAAGGATTGCGATTTTACCCCCGCTGAAAACAGAACAGCTGCTTCAACTGCTGATTTCTTCCAGTTTTCGGGTTGCAAAGGTGATTTGATAATTGATAATATCAAGGCCTTGGGTGCTCACGATGATTTTGTCAATGTTCACGGAACTCATTTAAGAGTTGTAAGAAAAAATAAACGAAAAAATTCTATTACTGTTAGATTTATGCACCATGAAAGCTGGGGCTTTCAAGCCTTTGAAAAGGGTGATGAGCTTGAATTTATCCGTTGGGATACGCTTATTCCATACGATAAAACAAAGGTACTCGGTTACAAAAGGTTAAATGATACCGATATCCGTCTTTATCTTGATCGTCCTCTCCCTGATTCTTTGATTTTAGGTAAAGATGTTGTTGAAAATGCAACCTGGACACCTAATCTCACTGTTAAAAATTGTTGTTTCGGTCTTACCTGCGGAAGAGGTGTTCTTGCTACAACAAGAGGTAAGGTTATTATTGAGAATAACGTTTTCAAGGATGTTTGGGGACCTGCTCTTTTAATTGAAGATGACTGCAACTTTTGGTTTGAGTCAGGTTATACAACGGAAATAGTATTCAGAAATAATATTGTTGACAATTGCGATTACAGAAAAATGTATGATGGCTCCCCTGTTATCAGATATTCACCAAAGGTTATGAACGAAAATTCAAAGGAATTTGTACACGGTAAGCTAGTAGTTGAAAATAACCAATTCAAAAACCCCGTTGAAAATGATTGCTTTTTAATTGACCTTGAATATTTAAAAGAAGTCAGAATAAAAAATAACACCTTCCACAAGCCCTTTAAGGTTGCTCAAAAGGTCGTGGGAGATGTTATTGAAGAAAACAATAAAGTTTTATAAATCACAAGGATTTGCTTCAAATATACCGTTAGAGCTTAATCTAAGGGTTATTTGGAGCATTTTTATTTCAAATAGTCATTAAGCCACAAAAAGTGTGAGGGTCTGTGGAATTTTAGCTTCATTGTAGGGTTTAAAGCCATTAAATGCTTGTCCATTTCTCCCCCATCGGTCTCTAATCTGTAAGCATTGAAATAGATTTCACCGTCACCAGATAGGATTTTATCCTTGGGAAAGCTTACAGTTGCTTCATAAGAATTTTCTGTTCTTACTACGTTACTTTCAACAAATGATTCGTTTACAAAATTGATTTCTAAAATAGGGACTCCGTTTTCGTCATCACCTTTATTTTCCATTAAAGCACACATTAATTTATTTTCGGGACTGATTTCAATTTCGTAATAAAATCTTCTCTCTGGGTCAGAGCCTATTAAAACCTCACAGGCATCACCCTCGGAATGAATATCATTGTAATCGTGATGAGGGCAATAAAACTCTGTGTGTTCAGCCGAAAACTTAAAGGTTAAAACACCATCTTTTTCGCTTATATCAACAGTTGTTTTATAAACTGCTACAGAACCGTCTCTGCAGTTTTTTAACTCATATATCATATCACTTTACCCTACCTTCAAAAATTCCTATACTTTCTCTGCCTCGTATATTATCAGATATATTACGAGCATTAAAATACAAACGAAGCGTTCCGTTGTGATATGTAAGACAACAGGCATAAACGTATTGCTTCATCCAATTTTTGTTTTTATTGTTTTCGCAAACCTGCGGAATTAAAAACTGTTTAACGTAATCAAAGGTTATACCGTCTTCTGATTTTAAAAGCATAATTGCCGAGTGGCTTTTACCATCCTTTTCAAATATGCCGTTTTGAAGCCCTATATAGCAGTCTTTAAGCTTATACACCTTAAGACACCCCGAGCACAGATTAAGGTACTCCTGGCTCTTATCAGGGCTTATAATGGGCGTTTCACGAGAGATATAGCCTTTATCAATGCTATCACTCTCTGCAAAGCTTATGTGAGTAGGTTCGCAGAAACCACAGTCCTTGATAAAAGTCTGACCGCAAGAGTAATACAAACGGTATTTCCCGTCAATAAAGGTTAAAAACGGGTTAGAAATAGCCTGACCGCGCTTATCCTCTTCGTAATCGCGTGTTTTAGTAATTACAGAGTAAGGCTTACACCAATTCTTTAAATCACTAGAAGTTGTGCAATATATCTCTGATTTCCATTTAAGACCTACTAACGAAAATAAATTTGCTATAACGTTTCTTGTTTTTTCGTAAAAAAGATAGTATTTTCCGTCTATGTAATTTATATTCGGTCGCATAGCTCGAGAAACGATTTTAGAACACTTTTTAAAGCTTATACCGTCAGTGGATTCATAATGATAAACACCGAAAAAGGTATGACAAAAAAGATGGAATTTGTTGTCGTGAGAAATATCAGGCGTTAAAACGCTTGGGTCAGCTATAACAAAGCTTGATAAAGGGTTTTTAATAACAGGGTTACCATCGTATAGCTTGAAATCTGTATTCAAAAAGTCAGAAAAGGTTATATTTAGCAAATTGTTGCACCTCCAAACATCTTATAAAAAAACAAAAAATCACACAAATCTTTGGGCATAACCGCATCGTTTACATAAATCTTCGGATGCTTTACCGCATTTAAAGCCTTCAACAATGTCAGTGGCTCTTTTTGAAGTTAAAATCATATTAATATCGTCAGTAAAAATGTTTCCAAGGTTAATAACACCGTCACTATCAAGACAACAAGGAACAACCATACCATCACAAAGGATACCAAATTGGTCTTTTAAACCATAGCAGAAGTATTTATTACCAATAATTTCAGCATCCTTATCGGGCCAAGTGAAGCGTTCTCCCAATTCAAGAAAAATCTTGTCTCGAATTTTCATTCCTCGGGTATTTTCTACCCAATCACCCGTTATGCTTTCTTTAAGAAGCTTAACTGAAATATCGTTGTTTCCACCGTCTACACCTTTATTCCAAAGACGAAAAACAACTATAACACCTTTATCAGCGGCTTTTTTAGCAAAATCTGCAATTTCACAAACGTATTTTTCGTGACTATCGTAATCACCGTTTTCAAAGCTGTGTAAAGAAATGTTGATTTTATGTATTCCTGCAGATAAAAGCTCTTCACCGCGTTTTTTCAAAAGTGTGCCGTTAGTTGTGATAATTGATTTATAACCGCTTTCCCCTGCTAATTTAATAAATTCAGGAAGCTTTGGGTGTGTAAGCGGCTCACCCATTAAATGATAGTAAATATATTTTGTCTGTTCTTTGAGTTTTTCAAGAATTACAATAAAATCTTCTATACTCATTTGTCTTGGCTCTCTTTTATGTCCGTGACAAAAAGAACAGTTCATATTGCAGATATTAGTAATTTCAACGTAAACCTTGTTATACATACCTTCTCCTTGTCACGAATATAAAATGTAGTCAAAAAACGTATATTTTATAAAAAAGTGGCTTAAAACCTTTGTTTTAAGCCACTTCAAAACCATATATGATTATTCCCATTCAATAGTTCCGATGGGCTTGGGTGTGAGATCATAAAGAACTCTGTTAATGCCATCTACTTCGTGAGTAATTCTATCTGTGATTTTGTGAAGAACTGCGTAAGGAATTTCTTCGATTGTTGCGCTCATAGCGTCAGTTGTGTTAACTGCACGAATGATTGCGGGCCAACCTTCGTAACGGCTTTCGTCTTTAACGCCAACACTCTTGATATCGGGAACAGCAATAAAATATTGCCAAACCTTTTCGTTAAGACCGCAGTTATCAAACTCTTCACGAAGAATCGCATCAGCTTCTCTGAGAGCTTCGAGTCTGTCTCTTGTAATAGCACCAAGGCAACGAACACCAAGTCCGGGACCGGGGAACGGCTGACGGTAAACCATAGCGTGAGGAAGACCGAGAGCTTCACCTACAACACGAACTTCGTCTTTAAAGAGAAGCTTGATAGGCTCAACGAGCTGGAAATTAAGGTCTTCGGGAAGACCACCAACGTTGTGATGTGACTTAACAGCCTGTTTACCCTCTGCCTGTTTGATACTCTCAAGGATATCGGGGTAAATTGTACCCTGTGCTAAGAATTCAATGCCTTCGAGTTTTCTTGCTTCATCAGCAAAAACGTTTATAAACTCTGCACCGATAATTTTTCTCTTCTTTTCAGGCTCACTAACACCTGCAAGAAGGTCGAGAAATCTATCTGTAGCATCAATATAAATAAGGTTTGCATCAAGCTCTTTACCAAAAACCTCAACAACGTTTTCACTTTCGTTCTTTCTCATAAGACCGTGGTTAACGTGAACACAAACTAGCTGTTTGCCGATAGCCTTAATAAGAAGAGCTGCAACAACTGATGAATCAACACCGCCTGAAAGAGCGAGAAGAACTTTTTTATCGCCTACCTGTGCTCTAACTTCTGCAACCTGCTCTTCAATAAATTTATCAGCAAGCTCTTTAGTTGTAATTCTTTCCATATTTTCAGGTCTTTTTGCAAGTTCCATAATATAACCTCCGTTTAGCTAAAATCTATTAGTCTGTGTAGTTATCGAAATAACCCTGAACAAGAATAATAGGTGTGCCCTTGTCACCAGAACCGCTTGTAAGGTCGCAAAGTGAACCGATAAGGTCAGTAAGCTGTCTGGGTGTTGTACCCTGAGAAGCCATATTACCTACAAGGCTACCTGATTTTGCTCTAATGCTGTTTGAAATAGCTTCTTTAAGCTCTGCACCGGAAAGACCCTTGAAATCGTTGTCTGCAAGGTATTTAAGCTTAAGCTCGTTAGGTGTACCGATAAGACCGTCTGTGTGTGCAGGTGAAACAACGGGGTCTGCAAGCTCCCAGATTTTACCCTGCGGGTCTTTAAATGCACCGTCACCGTAAATCATAACTTCAACATGCTTACCTGTTCTCTTAAGAATTTCAGCCTGAATATCATCAACTAATCCTCTGCATTCTCTGGGGAAAAGCTTAATTGTATCTTCGGTAGATTTGTTTGAGCCTAAAAGACCGTAAGCTTCGTTGCAACCGCTACCATTTACGGATGCGGTAAGAATATCGTCAAGACCGCAAACAACCTTAGCACCTGCAGCTTTAAGAATTCTCTTTGTTCTCTGTCTTGTGTGAATGTCACAAGTAAGAACGCAATCTGTGTAGTCAAGAATAGTTTTAGCCTGATTTGCGAAAACTATTTCAACTTCTGCACCTGCAGATTTGATGATTTCGCTGTAATACGCAACGTAATCAACGCCTGTGAATTCGTGTTTGTTTTCACCGAAAAGCTCTCTGTATTTTTCAAGAGAAAGAACGTCTGAATAAGGGTTGATACCTGCATCGTCGAGCTGGTCGTAAGTTAAAAGTGAGTTACCAACCTCGTCACTTGGGTAGCTGAGCATAAGAACAATCTTCTTTGCTCCCATAGCTATACCTTTAAGGCAAATTGCAAAACGGTTTCTTGAAAGAATTGGGAAAATAACACCAACTGTTTCACCGCCAAGCTTTGCTTTAACGTCTGCAGCAATGTCTTCAACTTTTGCATAGTTACCCTGTGCACGTGCAACTATTGACTCTGTAAGTGCGATAACGTCTCTGTCGCGAAGCTCAAAGCCTTCGCTTTCAGCAGCTTCAAGGACACTATTTACTGCGATATCAACAAGGTTGTCGCCTTCTCTGATGATGGGGCAACGAATACCTCTTGATACAGTACCGACTTTTCTTTCCATTTATATCACCACTTTATATAGTATACCAAAAAGATTTGTTATTCATACAAAAGATTATGGACGGCTCTCGTTTGAAAGCCGCCCTCATTGAAATCTTATTTCATCATGCTGGCAACTTCGTCAGCAAAATTATCTTCTCTTTTTTCGAGACCTTCGCCTTTTTCAAGACGAACAAAGCTAACAACCTTAACGTCAGCACCGTTATTTTTTGCAACCTGCGCAACATAACCTGCAACTGTACCGTCAAAGAGGTCTGAACGAACGAATGTCTGCTCAAGAAGGCAGATTTCTTTAATCTGCTTTTTGATACGGCCTTCAACAGCACCTGCAAAGATTTTGTTGCCAATGTACTCTTCTTTACCTGCAATAGCAAGAGATGCAAGAGTAGCAACTGCTTCTTTTGAAAGGAAGTTGAAGAGATAGGGGCTCTTCTGGTTTTCTTCGTAAGCAGCAACGTCTTCATCACTGAAGAGCTTTTCATCAATAGCTTTTGCGAAAAGAGCTGAAAGAATGGGCTTGGGAAGAGATTCGGGCTTGTTAAGTGAGCTATCAATTGTGATAGATTTCATTTTTGCAAGCTCGTCATCAGAGATGCTGTCTTTACCAAGGTATTCGGGACGCATAGCAGCAACCTGCATAGCGATATTTTTACCCATTGCTACGAATTCTGCTTTATCAGCAAGGTTTGTTTCGAATTTAACAGCAACACCAACTGCGCCGCCACCGTGGATGTAAGTTACAACATCACCTTCGATGATTTCGAAACGACGGATTTTAAGGTTTTCACCGATAACAAGGATAAGGTCGTTAAGGTTTTCTGTAACTGTTCTGTCAGAACCAACGAGCTTAAGGTCAGCAAGAGCTTCAACAGAAGCGGGCTTGTTAGCTGCGATTGTTTTAGCAACGTTGAGACCAAATTCCTGGAATTTATCGTTTTTACCTACGAAGTCTGTTTCAGAGTTGATTTCAAGAAGAACTGTTGTTTTGCTATCTTCATCTGTGTAAGCGATGATAGCACCTTCAGCAGCAATTCTGCTAGCTTTCTTCTCAGAAGCTGCAAGGCCTCTTTCACGAAGAATTTCAAATGCTCTGTCCATATCACCGTCAGCTTCTGTAAGTGCTTTTTTACACTCCATCATACCAACGCCTGTTTTTTCTCTTAAGTTTTTAACATCCTGAGCTGTAAATGCCATAGGTGTTTCCTCCTTTATAAAGATAATCAAGGCGGAAAAAGATTCCGCCTTATTATTATTTAATTATTCTGCTGCTTCTTCTGCAACTTCTTCAGCTGCTTCGTCTTTAACAACTGTCTGTTCACCCTGACGGCCTGCGATGATAGCGTCAGCCATAGCACCTGCAATAAGCTTTACTGCACGGATAGCGTCATCGTTACCGGGGATTACGTAATCGATTTCATCGGGATCACAGTTTGTATCAACGATAGCAACAATCGGAATACCGAGCTTCTTTGCTTCAAGAACTGCGATTCTTTCTTTTCTGGGGTCTACGATGAACATAGCAGCGGGCATCTTCTTCATTTCTGTGATACCGCCCATGAATTTTTCAAGCTTTTCTCTTTCAAGGTTGAGCTTGATAACTTCTTTCTTGGGAAGAAGGTCGAAAGTACCGTCAGCTTCCATAGCATTAAGCTGAGCAAGTCTCTTGATTCTCTTTGTGATTGTGTTGAAGTTTGTAAGCATACCGCCAAGCCAACGAGCATTAACGTATGACATTCCGCAACGCTCAGCTTCTTCTTTGATAGAATCCTGAGCCTGTTTCTTTGTACCTACGAAAAGTACTTCGCCGCCTTCCTGAGCGATGTGGTTGATGAAGGTGTAAGCCTCTTCAAGCTTCTTTACAGTCTTCTGAAGGTCAATGATATAAATACCATTTCTTTCTGTGAAGATGTAGGGAGCCATTTTGGGGTTCCATCTTCTTGTCTGGTGTCCGAAGTGAACACCTGCTTCGAGTAATTGTTTCATTGAAACTACTGACATAATTTTGTCCTCCTTTTTGTTAAACCGCCGCAAGGTTTCGACTTAAAAACACCACATCGAAGATGCACACGACGTTTCTAATCTACCCTGCGTGAGTTTTTAGCGTAGAAAGTATATCACTCTTTTACAAAAAAATCAATACTTTTTTATAATTATTTCCCAAAATATTGAAGTTTTTTATCGTAAATCAAAGGAATACTTTTTATACCTTAAACTATTTGTGATTTTTTTCATTCGCTCTTCTCTTGCGTATTCGTTGAGAACGAATGAGCCGTTATCTCTCATTGAAATAACCTTCAATGCGTCTGTACCCTCAGGTAAATCTCTGAGGGGTAACCTTATAAGATTTTTGGCTTTATCAGGTAATCTGCAGACAGCAAAATCACCGTCTAAATATTCAACAAAGATATCCATTTAAATTACTCCTCAACATCATAATTGTTTGTATTGATAGCAGAACCGAAATAATTGTGCTCTTGTGAAGCTTGAGAAGTCTGAGAAACAGAATCTTCCTCGTTGTTATGTACGGGAATGTCATCAATAGAAAGCTGTTTTGGAGCTGTAGGTGCGTTTCCTAAAGCCTGCATCTGATACCACTGTTCTTTAGTGATAAGAACTTTTCTCGGCTTGTTACCCTCATAAGGACCAATAATGCCTTTTTCGGAAAGTTCATCAATAACTCTTGCAGCACGGGCATAACCTAATTTTAATTTACGCTGTAAAAGAGTTGTAGATGCCATACCTGCTTCAACAACAACCTCAACTGCTTTGGGGAACATTTCGTCTTCGTAGTCCCCTCCCCCCACATTATCGGTTTCAACAACGGCTGATTTCTTCTTGCCATCCTGAGCAGCTTTAAGCTCGATTTCCTGCATAACGTCACTATCGTATTTAACTTCGCCCTGACTTGTTACGAAATCAATAACACGTTCAATTTCATCATCGGAAACGTAAGAGCCTTGAACACGAACGGGTTTTGAAAGTCCTACGGGACAGTAAAGCATATCACCGTTACCTAAAAGCTTTTCAGCACCTTGAGTATCGATAATAGTACGGGAGTCAATCTGTGATTTAACCGCAAAAGCAATTCGGCTGGGAATATTAGCTTTAATAAGACCTGTAATAACGTCGACGGACGGTCTTTGTGTTGCAACAATAAGGTGCATACCTGCCGCACGGGCTTTCTGTGCAAGACGGCAGATACTATCTTCAACCTCGTTTGAAGCTGCCATCATTAAATCTGAAAGCTCGTCTATGATAATTACTATCTGTGGCATTTTAGGAAGATTTTCAGATAAAGCATAGTTGTTGTAGCCTTGAAGATTTCTTACACCTTTTTCTGCAAAGAGTGCATATCTCTTATCCATTTCGGCAACAGCCCACGAAAGAGCACCAGCGGCTTTTCTTGGATCAGCAACAACAGGAACAAGAAGATGAGGAATATTTCTGTAAACAGTAAACTCAACTTTTTTTGGGTCAATCATAATAAGCTTAACCTCGTCGGGTTTTGCGTTATAAAGCAAGCTTACTATCATTGTATTAAGACAAACTGATTTACCTGAGCCTGTTGTACCCGCAACGAGTAAGTGCGGCATTTTTGCAAGGTCAGCACAAGTTGCTTCGCCTTGAATATCACGACCTAAAGCAACATTGAGCTTTGATTTATTATTTTTGAATGAAGAACTTTCGAGAATTTCGCGTAAAGTAACCATCGCTTTTTCTGCATTGGGTACTTCAATACCAACTGCATTTTTATTAGGTATAGGTGCTTCTATTCTTACACCCGAAGATGCGAGATTCATCGCAATATCATCTGCAAGAGCTGTGATTTTACTGATTTTAACACCGGGGTCAGGCTGTAGCTCGAAACGGGTAACAGAGGGACTCTGGCAAATATCTACGATTCTTGTACCAACACCGAAGCTCTGAAGAGTTTTAACAATTGTTTCCCCTCTACGTCTTAATTCTTCACCACTGTTAGCGTTACCGTTATGTTTAGGTAAATCAAGACAATCCAACGGAGGTAATTCATAAATTTTTTCAGGGATTTCCGACTCTTCTTCAATAACAGTTTCGGTATCTTCAGAATCATTATAGTCTTCTTCAGCTTCTGTTTCGTCGATTTCTATAATGTTATCATCTAAAGCAACAACATCCTCAATTACTGTATCAAGCTGTGTCTGTGCAGGTGTTTTGATATTAAAAATATCATCAATTGACTGTGGCTCAACCTCAATTGAATCATCATAATCTTCCAGGAGAACAATTGCATCGTCGTCATTTTGAGCTTTTGAGAGATGATCTTTCATAGTCTCGAATTCCATATAATCACTATCATTTGTGAGAATGGGGTCAACGCCTTTATCCTCTACAACCACATCATCAATTGGAATGTCAAGGTCAATTGTATGCTTCTGTGGAGCTTCTTTTCTTCTTTTTTCAGCAGTATCGGCACGTTTCTTTTTGGAATCATCGTGCATTGCTTCATATGTGGCTTTGATATCGTTGATTTTTTCTCCTGCGTATTCACCAACTGCCTCGGCAGGCTTTTTAAGCTTTGCGTACAGCTTTATTATTGTAGGACCTGCAAATAATCCGATTAAAGCAATTAAAGCAAGGATTACGATAATTGCAGAAGCAACCTTTGTGCCACCGGTAAGCATAAGAGCCAGACCACCGAATAAAGCACCGAAAACGCCAAAGCCGTAGTGAATACCGGTACCGTCATAATTTTTGAAAACATTGTAGGCTTCGCTGATTTGTTCTCCATAATTAAGACCTTCAGCTGATGAAACAACGTGACAAAGTGAAACTATAAGAGTGAATATAATAAAGCCCTCAAACACTCTGAATTTATAACGTCTTGAATCTTTATGTAAAAGAGCAACAACACAGAAAACAGTTGTTGCGATAGGAACGATAAAACCAAACATTCCGAATAAACCAAACATTAGATTTCTTAAACTTCCCCATACGCTACCGCCATCAATAAAAACAACGGCACACATCAGAATGGAGATAAATAACATCACTACTGTAAAAGTGGTTTTATGGTTTGAACTAAAAAGCGGAGGTAAAGCTTTAGAATTATTAGACTTTTTGCTGTTTGTGTTTTTTGTAGTTTTTTTGTTTGTTGTTTTTTTAGTCTGGGCCATTACAACATTCTCTCCTTGGAATATATATTTATATTGTTTAAGTTTCACTGTTTTGTTCTGATATAAAATTGAGAGCATCGCTAAGAGTACCTATACTGTCAATTAAACCCTCTTTCACCGCTTCTTCTCCGCTTAAAACCGTGCCTAAATCAGTTACAAGCTCGTTATTGTTAAGCATAAGCTGTTTGAATCGTTTTGCGGTAATACCTGAATTACGTGTGATAAAATCGATAACACGTTCTTCCATTTTTTTAAGATAAACTAGAGCTTGATCAACCCCTAAAATAAGACCGTTCATTCTTACAGGGTGAATTGTCATTGAAGCAGTCGGCACGATTAAAGAACGCTTTGCTGAAACCGCAAGTGGTACACCGATTGAATGACTACCGCCAAGTACAAGAGAAACGGTAGGTTTACTCATACCGGCTATAAGCTCTGATAAAGCAAGTCCGGCTTCAATATCACCGCCAACGGTATTGAGGATAAGCAAAAGGCCTGAAATATCAGGGTTTTCCTCTACTGAAACAATTCTAGGGATAAGATGCTCATATTTAGTTGTTTTATTGTTCGGTGGTAAGACGTAATGTCCCTCAATTTGACCGATTATTGTAATACAATGAATGTATTTACCTTTGTGAGAAACGGTAACGCTACCGTCGTGTTCGTTGAAATTACCGTTAAAATCCTCTTGTGAAGCTTCCGGGACAGTATACTGTTCTTCTGATGCAATATTGGGTTCGTTATGGTTGATATCGGGGGCTGTAAAGGAGAAAAATGTTTTGTTTATATTATTCAAATTTAATCACCAATAACAGTTTAACCCGAAAATTTCCTTTTAACCTATATATCATAGCACAATGAACAAAAAAGTGCAAGATTTGTCGACATAATATTATTAAATATAATTTTATATTTATTTTGTTAAAGCATTGACAATGATTGTTAAAAATTATAAAATAAGTTTGTTAAAAAAATGAATAACTATAATTTTGGAGGAAGAAAAATGGGACTCACTTTATGCGAAAAAATTATTAAGAGTCATCTTG
Source organism: Acutalibacteraceae bacterium (assembly GCA_045638585.1). Taxonomy (GTDB): domain Bacteria; phylum Bacillota; class Clostridia; order Oscillospirales; family Acutalibacteraceae; genus DTU089. The sequence goes on from JAZUBO010000014.1 coordinate 82,045, forward strand.
TTGACGGCGAATATGCCCCTGGTAACGAGGTTGGTATAAGAATCGACCAAACTCTTACTCAGGACGCTACAGGTACAATGGCTTACCTTGAGCTTGAGGCTATGGATATCGACAAGGTGAAAACAGAGCTTTCTGTTGCATATATTGACCATAACACATTACAGACAGGCTTTGAAAACGCAGATGACCACAAGTTTATTCAGAGTGTTTGTAAAAAACGCGGTGTGCGTTATTCACGCCCCGGCAACGGTATTTGCCATCAGGTACATTTAGAGCGTTTCGGTATCCCCGGTAAAACTCTTATTGGCTCTGACAGCCACACTCCTACAGGTGGCGGTTTAGGTATGCTTGCTATGGGTGCAGGCGGTCTCGACGTTGCAGTTGCTATGGGTGGCGGTGCTTACTACATAACTGTTCCGGAGGTAGTAAAGGTTAATCTTACAGGTAAGCTCTCTCCCTACGTTGCTGCTAAGGATATTATTCTCGAGGTTCTTCGTATTCTCAGCGTTAAAGGTGGCGTTGGCAGAGTAATTGAGTATGGTGGTGAAGGTGTTAAAACTCTTACTGTTCCTGAAAGAGCAACTATCACAAATATGGGTGCTGAATTAGGTGCAACAACTTCTATATTCCCCTCTGACGAAATCACTTATGAATTTATGAAGGCGCAGAGCCGTGAAAAAGACTGGGTTGAGCTTCTTCCTGATGAAGATGCAGAGTATTCAAAGGTTATCGATATCGACCTTTGCACACTCAAACCTCTTGCGGCTATGCCTCATATGCCTGATAACGTTAAATCAGTTGAAGAAATCGGTACAATTAAGGTTGATCAGGTGCTTATTGGCTCTTGTACTAACTCATCTCTTCTCGATATGATGAAGGTTGCTAAAATCCTCAAGGGTAAAAAAGTTCACCCCGGTGTATCACTCGGTATTGCTCCCGGCTCAAAGCAGGTTTTAAATATGCTTGCTTTAAACGGTGCTCTTGCTGATATGATTGATGCTGGTGCTCGTATTCTTGAAAGTGCTTGCGGCCCTTGTATCGGTATGGGTCAGTCCCCTTGCTCTTCAGGTGTTTCTCTTCGTACATTCAACAGAAACTTTGAAGGCAGAAGCGGTACTGCAGATGGTAAGGTTTACCTTGTAAGTCCCGAAACTGCTGCGATTTCTGCAATTACAGGTGTTCTTACAGACCCCACAACATGTAAAGATGATATTTCAGTTACACTTCCTAAAACATTTATCATCAACGATAATATGATCGAAATGCCTGCAGAAACAGCTGAAGAGGCAGCTGCAGTTGAGGTTTACTACGGTCCTAACATTAAGCCCTTCCCCAAGACAACTCCCCTTGCAGATTCTATTGATGCAAAAGCAGTTCTTAAGGTTGGTGACAATATTACAACTGACCACATTATGCCTGCAGGTGCAAAGATTCTTCCCTACCGTTCAAATATCCCCCACCTTTCACAGTTCTGCTTCCGTCAGTGTGACGAAAACTTTGCTGAGCATTGTAAAGAGGCAGGCTCTTGCATAATTATCGGTGGTAACAACTATGGTCAGGGCTCTTCAAGAGAGCATGCTGCTCTTGTTCCCCTTTATTTAGGTGTTAAAGCCGTTATTACAAAATCATTTGCAAGAATTCACAAGGCTAACCTTGTTAACGCAAGTATTTTGCCCCTTAACTTTGTAAACGCAGATGATTACGATAAGATTTCAGTTAACGATGAGCTTTCTCTCCCCGCTATTAAAGCAGAGCTTAAAGCAGGTAAAGAAATCACTCTTAAGAATATTACAAAGAATGAAGAATATAAGCTTATTTGCGACGTATCTGAGAGACAGATTGATATTCTCACTGCAGGTGGCTTACTTGACTATACCAAGGAGGAAAACAAATAATGAACGAAATTCAGATTGAAAACGCCCTCAATAAATTTAAACAGCTTTTAATTGAGCAGGACGCAAGAAACCAGAAAATCAAAGCAACAAAAGATTTCAAAGATTTCAAATCACTTGATAAAATCGTTATCGGTGTTTGTGGTGGTGACGGTATCGGCCCCATCATCACAAAGGAAGCTGCTAACGTTCTTAAATTCATCCTCAAAGATGACGTTGATAGCGGTAAAATTGTTTTCAAGTATATTGATGGTCTTACAATTGAAAACAGAGCAAAGGTTATGAAGGCTATCCCCGATGACGTTATGGAAGAGCTTAAAGCTTGTGACGTTATTCTTAAAGGTCCGACAACAACACCTCAGCAGGGTGACGGTCTCCCCAACATCGAAAGTGCAAATGTTGCTATGAGAAAGGCTCTTGACCTTTTTGCTAATGTTCGTCCTGTTAAAATTCCCGAAGAAAACATTGACTGGACATTCTTCCGTGAAAACACAGAGGGTGCATATGCTGTTGGCTCAAAGGGTGTAGATGTTGACGGTGAGCTTGCATTTGACTTTGTTGTAACAACTACTGAAGGTACAGAGCGTATTGCAAAGCTTGCTTACGAATATGCTCGTAACAACAAAAAAGAAAGAGTTTCTATAATTACAAAGGCAAATATCATCAAAACAACTGATGGTAAATTCCTTAATCTTTGTAAAGAAATTGCAAAGGATTATCCTGAAATTATCACAGACGAATGGTACATTGATATCACAACCGCAAAGCTTGTTGACAAAAAACGTAGAACAGACTTTAAGGTATTTGTTCTTCCCAACCTTTACGGTGATATTATCACAGACGAGGCTGCTGAATTCCAGGGTGGTGTTGGTACTGCAGGTAGTGCAAACATTGGTAAACAGTATGCTATGTTTGAAGCTATTCATGGCTCTGCTCCTCGTATGGTTAAAGAAGGCAGAAGTCAGTATGCAGACCCCTGTTCAATGCTCAGAGCTGCTGTACTTCTTCTTTCACACATCGGCTATCAGGCTGAAGCAGACAAGCTTGAAATAGCACTTGATATCTGTATGATTGAAGAAAAGAAGCTTGTTATTACAGGTCGTGACACAGGTTGCACTTGTGAAGAATTCGGTAACTACGTAATGGATACCCTTAAAACTCTTTAATTTAGGTGTTAGACTATGAAAGAAAATAACCAGGTTTCAGTTCCTGTTATTAAACGTCTCCCCCGTTACCACAGATATCTTGAAGAGCTTAAAAATATGGGAATCGTCAGAATCTCATCAAAAGAGCTTTCGGTAAGAATGGGTCTTACAGCTTCACAGATAAGACAGGATTTTAACTGCTTTGGTGGTTTCGGTCAGCAGGGTTACGGTTATAACATTGAACAGTTATATAATGAAATCGGCAATATTCTCGGTATCAACAATCGTTCAAAAGCTATTTTAATTGGTGCGGGTAATCTCGGTCACGCTATTGCTACTCACCTTAATTTTAAAAATAAAGGCTTTGAGCTTATCAGTATTTTTGATAATAACCCTGATGTAGTTGGTACTACTGTTGGTGGTCTTACTGTTTTAAACTCTGATGATTTAGAAGAGTTTTGTAAGAAAGAGAAGCCCGATATTGCTATTCTCTGCATTCCTGCTGAATATGCGGCTGAAAATGCAGACAAGCTTGTTAGCTTGGGTATTAAAGGCTTCTGGAATTTCACACAGTACGACCTTGTTCGCAGATATGAAAATATTGCTGTTGAAAACGTTCATTTAGGCGACTCTCTTATGACGCTTTGTTATCAGATTAATGATAAAGAGGCAGAGGGTTGATTTATGAAGAAAATAATGGATATTGATATCGCTGATATCGTATCTTTTTCGAAAGGCATTGTTGTTGCAAGAAAAGATACTTTAAAAAGCGGTAAAACAAAAATTTCTTTTTTCACTTATGATGTAAAGCTTGAAAGACCTACTGCGAGTACACGTGGCGCTTATTTACTAAATAAATTTGGCGAAAACTACGAAGCTATCGCAGACCAATTAAGCGACTTTATTTATTGTGATGCTTGTCAGATGGGTAATAAGCACACTGCTATTGCTTACGCTAGTGGTGAAATAGGTCTATTCGACGATAAAGGTAAGCTTTATTGGACGGGTGATTTACAGTATAAGGGTTGTCCTATAAGCGGTGTTGTTTCAGACGGCAAATATTTATGGTGTGTTGTACCTGAAAACAACTGTATTATCAGATACTCACCTACTTCAGAGAAAATTGTTTTACGAATCGGTGGAGATTCATCAACCGCATTCTTAAACCCTATCTCTATAAGCTTATATGACAATAAACTTTATATTTGTAACTATGAGTCTTGCAAAATCAGAACAGTTAGCTTAAAAGATTTTACTGTAGCTGATTACAAAACATTTGACGAGCCTGTTTACAGATATTTAAAAGCAAATGACCGTGAGGTTGTTGAGCTTGAATCAGGTGTTTACATCTTGTGAGGTTTGATTATGGAATTTAAAGCTGAAATTATGGACGAGGCGGCTATAAACCGTTCTTTGATTCGTATTTCTCACGAAATAATCGAAAAAAACAAAGGTATAGATAACGTTTATCTTGTTGGTGTTAAAACAAGAGGTGTTCCTCTTGCAAAAATGATTGCCGAAAAGATAAATAAAATTGAAGGGAAAAATCTTCAGGTTGGTGAGCTCGATATCAACCACTACCGTGACGATTTGACGGAAGCACATGAATTTCCTGAGGTTTCCCCTTCCCTTTTACCTTTTGACATTAACGGTAAGGATATTATTCTTGTTGACGACGTTTTGTTTTCCGGACGAACTGTAAGGGCTGCTATTGAGGCTATATTTAATCAAGGCAGACCGTCAAGCATTCAGCTGGCAATTCTTGTTGACCGTGGTCACAGAGAATTGCCTTTCAGGGCAGATTTTGTAGGTAAAAATGTTCCTACCTCTACCCAAGAGCATATAGCTGTGCTTTTACCGGAAACTGATGGTTTAACCTCTGTTAAGCTTTACCAGCTTTGAGCACAGAGTTCAACCGCGACCAGCTTTTAGGTTATTAGCCGTAAGGCAATAATAAAATTTAAAATGTGGGGGTAACATTATGAAACTAATTTATAATGTAAACGACAAACCAAAATTCAGTCAGCTCATCATTTTCGCTATTCAGCAATTACTTGCAATTATGGCAGCAACAATTGCCGTTCCTGCTATCGTTGGGAATGGAATGACCGCTTCTGCAGCGCTTTTCGGTGCAGGTGTAGGTACAATTGTTTATCAGCTTTTTACAAAATTTAAAAGCCCTGTGTTCCTTGGTTCTTCTTTTGCTTTTATTGGTTCAATGTTTGCTGCATTCGCAGGTGCCGCAAGCTCCGCAATGGGCTTCCTTGGAATAGTTCTTGGTGCGATTTTTGCAGGTCTTGTTTATGTAGTTATTGCTATTATAGTTAAATTCGCAGGTGTTGATTGGATCAATAAATTAATGCCTCCGGTAGTTATTGGACCTACAGTTGCTATTATTGGTCTTTCACTTGCAGGTGCTGCAATTAAAGACGTGTTTAGTTACGGTCCTCAGGATGACAACGGTTCATTCATTATGTCAACGAACATCTGGATTTCATTAATTTGTGCTTTAGTTACATTGTTTGTTGTGATTATTTGTTCAACATACGGAAAGAAAATGGCTAAACTTATCCCCTTTATTATTGGTATTTTGGCTGGTTATGCTGTTGCAGGTATTTTTACAGCAATAGGTATCGCAACAGGTAACGATGCACTTATTGCTCTTGACCTTGCTCCCTTCGAGGCACTTGTTGCTGATGGTGTTACAATTAACACCTTCTTCCAGGTTCCTCAATTCACAATTTTGAATGGTATTCCTGCTATTAAAGAACTTGAACCCTCTTATATCGCTACTGTTGCTGTTGCATATGTTCCTGTTGCATTTGTTGTATTCGCAGAGCATATCGCAGACCACAAAAACCTTTCTTCTATTATTGAAAAAGACCTTCTTAAAGATCCCGGTCTTTCAAGAACACTTTTAGGTGATGGTGTCGGTTCAGCAGTTGGTGCTATATTTGGTGGTTGCCCTAATACAACTTATGGTGAATCTGTTGGTTGTGTTGCTATTACCAGAAATGCTTCTGTTGCAACAATAACCTGCACAGCTATTATGGCTGTTCTTATTTCATTCGTTTCACCCTTCGTTGCTTTCCTTGACTCTATCCCCGGCTGTGTAATGGGTGGTGTATGTATCACCCTTTATGGCTTTATTGCTGTTAGCGGTCTTAAGATGATTCAAAAGGTTGACCTTGAGGATAACGCTAACCTTTTCACTGCATCTGTAATTCTTATTGCAGGTATCGGTGGTATGGCTCTTGCAATTAGTAAGGTTACTCTTACCTCAATCGCTTGCGCTCTTATTCTTGGTATTATTGTTAATATCGTTCTTTCAAAAAAGAAACCTGAAAATCAGGCTGAATAATTAAAACAGGTAGGTTAAATTATGGTTTATTCTGCAGAAAACAGTAAGTTTACACTTGCTGTAAAAGAGATGGGTGCTGAGCTTTCTTCTCTTAAATCAAAAGAAAGTGGTATTGAATACATATGGTGTGGTAACACAGATATATGGTATGGTCAATCCCCTATTCTTTTTCCGATAATTGGTAGACTTCTTGATGATAAATATTCATTAGATGGTAAAGAATATTCAATGGAGAAGCATGGTATCGTCAGGAAGAAACCGTTTACATTAGTTGAAAAAACTGAAGATTCTCTTACGTTTGTTCAAACAGACGATGAAGCTTCCTTAAAAAGCTATCCTTATAGCTTCGAATTAAAGGTTAAGTTTCAGTTAACTGAAAACGGCTTGAAGGTTACACACACGGTTGTTAATAAAAACGATACTGTTATGTATTATTCATTTGGTGCTCACCCCGGTTTTAACTGCGAAATCGGTGATTATCTTGAATTTAATAAAGATAACTCTCTTGAAACCGAAAGAATAGACCATGAATCAATTCTTATTGACGAAACGTTTCCTGTTGCTATGGATGGAAATAAGATTGAGTTAACAAAGGATTTATTTGTTGATGATGCTTTGATTTTAAGTAAATTCAACTCTGATTCAATTTCAATAAAAAGCAATTCTCACAATAGAGTTGTAAAATTTGACTTTAATTCACCTTTCCTCGGTATTTGGGCAAAACCTAATGCTCCTTACGTGTGTTTAGAGCCTTGGTGGGGTGTTAACGACAGTTACCATAAGGTTTCTGACTTTTCAGAAAAACGCGGTATAATGGCATTAGAAGCACGTGAAAGTAAAGAGTTTACTTGGGAAGTTTCAATTTGTGAATAATTTACAGTTGACTTTCTTACGTCTTAAATATAAAATTCTATATAATAACTACATTTAATAAAGGAAATTGGTGATAATAATGTCAGATGTAATTAATAATGAAAACGAATACAATCCCGATTTAATTTCTGTTGTAGATGAAAACGGTGTAGAACACACTTTTGAAGAGCTTGACAGAATTGAAACTGATGATGGCAGATTCGTTGCTCTTCTCCCCGTTTATCAGGATGCAGAAGAAATTCTTGATGATGACGGTGAGCTTATCATTCTTTCAGTTTTTGAAGAAGATGATGGCGAAACCTATCTTGCGCCTATCGAAGATGACAAACTCTTTGATGAAATCGGTAAAATCTTTGAAGAAAGACTTGAAGATTTATTTGAATTTGATGATGCAGAATAATTCCTATTAATTTTAATAGGTTTCCTGCGGTGTGCGACAACTGCGACTAATACTAACCCTATGTCAATTAAAAGGGAGTCCGGGCTTCCGACGGGGATTGCAGACCTCCCGCTTCGGCGGACGAAGGGAGCGTGAAGCGTTGGAGAGGACACCCACCTGCTAAGAGCAGGTTACTATTATCGCAACCGGCACTGCGGGGCATTATTTAAGGCACTCTTCGTAATGAAGAGTGCCTTAGTTATATTCGCTTACGGCGAGTGCTATTACTAGGTAGTGATATATGGTTACCACCGTGTGATATATTGATAGAGAGCATCAAAATCCTTTTTGCTTCTATTTCAAACAACAAAAAAGCAGAGCAAAGATTGCTCTGCTTTTTCTTTATGCGTTTTTCTTTTTCTCTGCGAGAATTCTTTCTGCTTCTTCTTCGATTATAGCAAGCTCTTGTTTACGCTTTTCAAGTCTTTCAATACATTCTGAAAGGTCTTTATATTTGATAGGAGCATTCTGTTTCTTAATTGCAATATTGATAATGATGATACCAATAAATGCAAGAATAACTAAAAATGCGCCGATACCGATGCTACCTGAGTAAACACCGCCAAAAGCCTTTGTAAGCTGGCTGTTAAACACAAAGAAAGAAATAATACTTAAAACTGTGAAAGCAATACCACATGATGAAAGAGTAATGTTTCTCTTGAAGCCCTTTGGTGAGCAAGATACTGAGTCAAAGGGAATATTGAGAATCGCAAACACAGCTGCGACTAATACAAACAACATTGAAAGCAAGTAGAAAATAAAAGCAACACTAGTTAACTCTGAACCTGCTATCATATCAAAAACAAGACCAAAATCCATTTCCATAATAACGTCCATAACAACGTTAAGAATTGAAATGTTTGTATCTATTGTTTTGAAAGGCATATTAACTGTTATGTGAGCTAAAGGTAAGAAAAGCATACCGATAGGCACTAATAACATAACAAGACGAACGATAGAAAGCTTTGTACCGATGAATGAGAATTTAACTCTGTCGATCTTCGGCTGTAATCTTACGTGCTCTTCTTCTGCCTTGTCGGCGTCTTCCTGAAGCCTTTCCTGATGGTTGTAATACATAAGGTTAACGCCACATTTGGGGCATTCAGCCTTAACGTCGATTAATCTTAACTTGTAACCGCATTTAGGACAATTAGCCATAAAACAATCTCCCTGTCACTAAAAAAATATTTTTATATCTTATTAAGTATAACATACAATTTTGTTATTTTCAATAAAAATATAAATATTTTGTTTATCTTTTAGTGAAAAAATGAATTAATTATTTCTTTTTGATAGCAATTTTTGCTTTTTTAACGATATTATCAGCATCAAGACCAAAGATATGGAGAAGCTCTACAGCAGGACCTGATTTACCAAAGGTATCTTCAACACCTACTTTAATAACAGGAACGGGATATTCAGAGCAAACTGCATCACAAACTGCGTCACCCATACCGCCAACAACGTTATGCTCTTCTGCAGTTACAATGCAACCTGTTTTCTTTGCAGATTTAATAATTGCTTCTTTATCAAGAGGTTTGATAGTATGCATATTGATAACTTCTGCAGAAATCCCCTCTTTAGCAAGCTCTTCTGCTGCTATTAAAGCTTCATTAACCATAAGCCCAGTAGCAATAATTGTTACATCACTACCCTCTTTAAGAGTAACTGCTTTGCCGATTTCAAATTTATAATCTTCATCAAAGATTCTCGGTACTGCAAGTCTGCCGAATCGCATATAAACAGGACCATCGTGTTCAGCTGCTGCGAAAACAGCTGCTCTTGCTTCAATGTCATCAGCAGGATTTATAATAACCATACCGGGAATTGACCTCATAAGAGCGATATCTTCACAACACTGGTGACTAGCACCGTCTTCACCAACAGAAATACCTGCGTGAGTAGCACCGATTTTAACGTTGAGATGAGGATATGCAATGGTGTTTCTGACCTGTTCGAAAGCTCTGCCGGCGCTAAACATTGCAAATGAGCTTGCGAAAACTGTATAACCGGTTGTTGCAAGACCTGCTGCAACGCCCATCATATTGCCTTCAGCAATACCTGTATCAAAGAATCTTTCGGGGAAGGCTTTTTTGAATGCACCTGTTTTTGTTGCGGCAGCAAGGTCAGCATCAAGAACAAGGATATCAGGATTCTTTTCACCTAATTCAACGAGAGCTTTACCATAAGCATCACGTGTTGCGGTTTTAATTACGTCTGCCATTATTAACCCTCCAATTCATTAAGAAGAGCTTTAAGCTCGTTCATAGCAATTTCATACTGTTCTGCGTTAGGTGCAGCACCATGCCAGTTAACCTGATTTTCCATAAAGGAAACACCTTTACCTTTAGTTGTGGTAGCAACAATAGCAGTGGGCTTACCTTTAGTATTTTTAGCATTATCAAGAGCAGCTTCAATTTCATCGAAATTATGACCATCGATTTCGATTACGTTCCAACCGAATGCTGCAAACTTTTCGGGAATAGGATAAGGAGAGTTAACCTCTTCAACAGTACCGTCAATCTGGAGGTTGTTGTTATCAACGAAAGCTACAAGGTTATCAAGCTTTTTAGCAGCGGCATACATAGCTGCCTCCCATACCTGACCCTCTTCAATTTCACCGTCACCAAGGATAGTATAAACTCTGAACGTATCTCCTTTAAGCTTAGAACCTAAAGCCATACCACAAGCGGCAGAAATACCTTGACCAAGTGAGCCTGAGCTGATATCAATACCGGGAAGATAATTCATGCTGGGATGACCCTGAAGTCTTGAATCAACCTTTCTTAAGGTTTTAAGCTCTTCCACAGGGAAATAACCTCTGTTAGCCATTGCAGAGTAAAGAGCAGGAGCAGCGTGTCCTTTAGAAAGAACAAGTCTGTCTCTGTTACAAGCAGTAGGCTCTTCGGGGTTTATATTCATTTCTTTAAAGTAAAGATAAGTCAAAATCTCTGTGATAGAAAGAGAACCACCGGGATGACCTGATTTAGCATTAAAAGTACCTTCAATAATACCCATTCTGATATTGCAGGCAACTTTAGCTAATTCTTTTTTAGAAATAGCATCCATTATAATTCCTCCGTTATTTAATGTATTTCTTTTCAATATAATTTATAAACTCAGCAACTGCACCATCATTACAATGGCAAACAACGTGTTCACAGATATCTTTAATATCGTCGGGAGCTTGACCGCAACAAACGGGGTGCGCTACCCTCTTAAACATATCAACGTCATTATAATAATCTCCGACAGCAGCTGTGTTTTCCTTGTCAATGTCGAGATACTCAGCAAGCTTTATAACTGCATTTCCTTTGTTAACACCTTTATTAACTACCTCAAGGGTTACGGGTGAAGTAAAAAAGCAGTCAAAAAACTCTGAATTCTGTTCGTTTTTTAGCTCTTTCTCAATTTTCTTTAAAGTACTCGGGAAGCTGAAAAAAGAAATTTTTCCCCAATTTCCCCTTGGTAAATCGGAAATTTTATTACAAAACTCGTGAGAAAGTTTATCAAGCTTTGAAATAACAAAGCCATACATACAAGTTCTTGTAGCAAGATAAAGTTTATTATATGCAAAAACCGTAAGGTTAAGAAGCTTATATCTACTAAAAATATCTAGTAAAATCTCTTCACCTTGAGTTGATATAACGTTATAAAACAAAAGACTGTTTTTAGAATAATCAAAAATACCTGCACCATTAAGGAAAATAGCGGGTGTTTTAATTCCTAATTTATTATAATGAATATTAAGAGACTCAAGGTTTCTGCCCGAGCACAATGTGAAATTACCACCCGCTTCAACGTAACGGTTTATTTCTTTTCGGTTGTTTTCAGGCAAGTTAAACGACTTATCGTTTAAAGTTCCGTCTATATCAGAAACGAGAAGCCATTTTGAATAATTAGAGCTCATATTATGAAATCCTTTTTAAGAAATCTTTAAAATAGTCGGGTAAATCTGATTGAAATTCAAGATATTCTTTTGTAATAGGGTGAATAAAGCCTATTACGGCTGCATGAAGGCATTGACCCTCTAACCCATAAGTCTTTTTAGGATTACCGTAAACAGTGTCTCCTGCAACGGGATTACCTCTATAAGACATATGTACTCTTATCTGGTGAGTGCGACCTGTTTCGAGTATTACACGTAAAAAAGTGAACCCGTTAAAACGCTCAATTACCTCATAATGAGTTATAGCGTTTCTTGAATTTTTATCTGTAACAGCTTGTTTTTTTCTGTCTTTTGGGTGTCTTCCGATAGGTGCATCAATTGTACCCGTATCATCTTTAATATTGCCCACGACAACGGTTCTGTATTCTCTTTTAAAGCTATGCTCTTTAATCTGTTCTGCAAGACCGTTATGAGCAATATCGGTTTTAGCAACAATAAGAAGACCACTTGTGTCTTTATCAATTCTGTGAACAATACCAGGTCTAATAACACCATTTATACCGGAAAGTGAATCACCGCAATGATATAAAAGAGCATTTACAAGAGTTCCGTTGTAATTGCCGGCTGCGGGGTGAACTACCATTCCTTTAGGTTTATTTACAACCAGCAGATGCTCATCCTCATAAACGATATCTAACGGTATGTTTTCGGGAGAAACATCTAATTCTTTAGGTTCAGGTAAATTAATAGTAACGGTGTCCCCTGCTTTTAAGGTTGTTTTCTTGTTTGCCACATTACCATTAACGAGAATATTACCGTCTTCAATTAGAAGCTGAGCCGAGCTTCTTGAAACGGTTTCACATAACAACGAAACAGCTTTATCAAGTCTTTCACCGGCGATATCGCTTTCAATAATAAATTCAATCTGTTCCATTGTTATTCTCCGTTGTGCTTATCTTTGAGGCTTTTTCTTTTTTAGAATCCTTTACGATATCAACTAAAAGATAAAAAATCAAAGCAAAAGCACCAACTGTTATAAGGCAATCTGCAAAATTAAATACTGCAAAATCAACAAACAAAGGCTCTATAAAATCAACAACATATTTAAGACGTATTCTATCGATAATGTTACCGATACCGCCCGAAATCATCAAAATAAGACAAACGTTAACTATTTTAGATTTGTCCTTATTTTTAACAAGAAAGACAACAGTCGCAACTAACAAAACAACCGAAAACACGGTTAAAACAGCAGTATGGGCAGCAAATGACCCGAAAATAGCACCCGTATTTTCGACGTATCTGAAACGCAAAACACCGTCAATAACGTTTACAAAACCAACAGGCTTTAAATATTCAATTACAAGAAATTTGAATAACTGGTCTGCACCGATAAGTCCTGCGCAAATCAGTAACGTTAAAAACACGGACATACTAACACCTTTAAATTATTTTTTTCTACGGAAGAAGCCGAATTTTGATTTTGAACTCGTATCGTTATCATCTTCATCATCGTCTTCGTCATCTTCATCAAAAGCTACGCTAAATTTATTTTCATCAATTTTTTCGATTGAATCAAACAATGAAGGAGTTTCACTCTCTTCTTCAAACATTGTGAAATCAATTTGACCTGCATCAACTGCAAAGCCTTTAGAAATCGGAATGTCTTCATATTCTTCTTCAGCTGCGGCCTCTTCTACAGCTTCTTCTGGCGCTTCTTCAGAAAAAGCTTCTTCATTTTCCACTACTTCTTCAGCAACATCTTCAGTTTCGATAGCATCGTCTGCATCTTCTGCGAATTCATTTGAGAAATCGAAATCATCAGCTTCAACTGAAAAACCGGATTCAAAAGTATTTTCCTCTTCTGCTTTTTCGGATGTTTCTCCACCCTCTGGGTCTTCAACAAATTCAAGAGATGAATTCTCTTCAAAGAAATCATAAGGAAGAGTAGTTTTTACAACGTCTTCACCTGCGAAATCCTCTTCATCTTCTTCAAAAGAAGTGAATTCGATATCTTCGGTAACTATTTCAAAAGCTTCAACCTGAAGCTCTTCAACTGCAACTTCTTCATCAGCAACATCAACTACAAGAGAAGCCTTTTCTTCTGCCTTTTGTTCTTCAATTTCATTAGCTTTTTCAACTGCGAGCTCAGGAAGTTTTGAAATCATTTCAATATGAGCTTTATACTGTGAAAGAATAGATGCTCTGAATTCAGAAACCTCTTTCTTAAGCATATCATAATGTAATGATTCGCTTGTAATTGTTCTGTTTGCAGCACCAACGGTATTGCTTGCAGAATCATTTGCTTTGATAAGAATACCATGTGCTTCTTCTTTTGCTTTATTGAGAATTGATTCTGCCTTGTCGCGAGCAATTGAAAGAAGAAGGTCGGAGTCTGCTATAGCCTGTTTTTCAGCATCAGATTTAATAATATCCGCTTCACCTTTAGCAGCTGCAAGAATTGCATCTGCTTCTGATTTTGCATCCTCAACTGATGTTTCAGCTTCTTTAACAATAATATCAGCAGCTTTCTGTGCACTTAAAACAGCCTGCTTGATTTCAGATTCGTCTTGCTTATACTGTTCAAGTCTGTCAGCTAATAAGCCGATGCGTTTAACAAGCTCTGCGTTTTCACGGTACATTTTTTCATAAGCAATTGCAACCGTTGCAAAAAACTCATCAACGTCGTCAGATTTATAAGCATTTCTGCCAGCACCTTTAAATTCATACTCTCTGAGCTCTGATGGTGTCATCATAATATATTCCCCACTTCCATCCGTAATACGATTAGAAAATTAAAAATATCTAAAAATTTCTAAACATATCTACAGATTTAATAAAATTCAGTTTTAATCTAAATCAATTAAAAGAACACGCCTGTGCTTTCTAATTCATCTAAAAGGTCACCGGAAACGTTAACGTTGTAAGGTGTGATGATATAAGTATTAGTAGAAACCTTCTTTAACTGACCACCGTTTGCATAAGCAACACCGTTAAGTAAGTCGATAAGTCTTCTTGAAACGTCACGGCTTGCAGCTTCAAGGTTAAGAACAACAGTTCTCTTTTCGTTAAGATGATCTGCAATACCTCTTGCGTCTTCGAATTTATCAGGCTTAACAAGCACAACCTGAAGCATTGCTGTTGTACGTACGTCAACAACTCTGCTGGGGTCGTTAGCAGTTCTTCTTACACGAGGAGTGGCTCTGGGAGTTTCTTTTTCGTAATCCTCATATGAAGAAACATTTGAGTAAGAACGGCTTTCGAAAGTCTCTTCCTGAGCATCAAACTGACCCTCATCATAATCCTCTTCGTCGTTTGTGTTTGTAAATCTTTTCCAATAATCCATGAATGACATAACTTTTTACCTCCGTTATTTATATATACGAGCTCCGAAAATCAAGGAGCCAACTCTTACTAAGCTTGAGCCGTGTAAAACGGCTTCTTTATAATCACCCGACATTCCCATTGAAAGAATGTTGAAGTCATTACCAAATAGATTTTTGCATTTAATTTCGTTGAAATATTCATTCATACCATCAAAGTATTTTTCTAAAGTCAACATATCGTCGCATATTGGCGGTATGGTCATCAGACCTTTAACGTTTAAAAAAGGTAATTCTGAAATTTCAGCGAGTGATTCATTAAAAATAACTTTATCAAAACCGGTTTTGCTTTCCTCATCACCAATATTGATTTCTAAAAGCACGTCAACTTTTGATGAGTTTTTAGAAGCAGCATCGGATATAGCCTTTGCAAGACGGACGCTATCAACAGACTGAATCATATCAACCTCGTTGATAATTTTCCTAATCTTGTTGGTTTGTAAATGCCCTATGAGGTGCTTTTCAACACCCTGAAGCTTTAATTCATCGCGTTTTGATAGAAACTCTTGCACCTTGTTTTCACCTATTAAATCAATTCCACATTCTTCAATAGCGTAATTGATATAAATCGGATTAACTGTTTTTGTAACAGCCATAAGCCTTACGTCTTCAGGCTTTCGGCCTGATTTTATTGCTGCTTCGTTTATTTCGTTCTTAATAACCTTAATGTTTTCACTAATTGAAATGAAGCGTGAATCGTCAGACGAGTTTATTGTCATACAAATCAACTCCTTCCGTTACAACGTTATCATAAAGCTTTATGTAATCAGAGGAATCTTTAGGGTTGTCTACTATTGAGAATGTATCAGTTGAATAAAGAACGTGAATCTTTCTGAAGCCCATAAGATTTCCTCTTACTATATAAACACCTTTTTCACCATCAACCGTTCTGATAGAGGAATTTGAAATTTTGAAGCCTGTGTATTCGTCTGTAATAATCTGAACGTCTTCAATTCTGAATTCAGAAAGATTCTCGTTCATTTCATCACAAGAAAGAATCAACATGGTTTTATCAGCATCTCTATTACCGATTTTATAAATTGAAACAGGTAATTTTTCAATACCTGCCGATGGGAAGTTTACATAAATGGCATTGTTTTTTGATAAATCAACGGTTTTATCAGTGTCAACAAGACAAACTATATACCAATTAAACGAAGCAACAGTTCTGCCAACAACTGATGAAGAAACGTCTGTTGGTTTAGATTTTAATGCTTTTTCAACGTCTTCGTTTTTTAAATCATCGATTTCATCGTATTTAATTATGGTTTCGTAACCATCAGCACCGCTTATAAAGTAGCCCGCCTCTTCAGCTTTCACCTCTGTATACGAGAACTTTTCAGACTGCAAAGAGTCATACTCTTTCTTTAAATTATCAAGCTTATCTTGGAAATCAAGATGAGTTCCTGTTGCGATTTGCTTACCAATAACGGAGTCTCTGAATAATGCGGATTTTGTAATAGCTTTTTTATAATCTCCGCTATCAACAGATTTTAAGTAATCTGAAAGCTCTCCATTAATTTTTCGTGTAAGAGAGTCAATATTAAGTGTCTGAACGTTTGCTTGACCTGCAACGTATTCAAAATGCTCTATTTCTTTCTTTAATTCCTGCACCTTCAAAAACGATGATGCATCTTCAACCGAATCAAAAACAACAGAAACAGTATCACCTGCTGCAACCCTTTCACCGTCTGTAACAAATGAAACAGTAGTACCCGTTGCATCATTATTTATAAATTTTTCATCTCTTACAACAAAGCATTGAGTATCAATGGTTTCATAAACCGTTTCTTTTAAAGCATATTCGGTATCGTACTTTGCGTTAGAAGAAGCGACTATCTGGTAAATGATATATGAAGAGAAAAAAGCAATAACGGAGAATATCAAAACAATGGAAATAACACGCTTTGACTTTAAATTCTTCATTTAATCACCACCTAAAAAATCCTTTATTAATTCTTCTGCTTCGTTATAGATAGTATCTCTATCTTTGTCATCGGCATATAACCAGTGAATTTTATCATTTCTTTTAAACCAGGTTAACTGCCTTTTTGCATAACGTCTTGTTTCGCGTTTTAAATTATCAACGCATATATCTAAATCTGTTTCTCCATCAATAAACGGCTTTAACTCCTTACAACCAATTGCTTTAAAGGCTGTAATTGATGGATTCATTTTGAAAAATTCTTTAGCTTCATCAACGAGACCGTTTTCGAGCATTATGTCTACCCTTTTATTGATACGGTCATAAAGTATTTCTCTGTCACGATAACCGATAGCAATATATAAAGGCTCGATATCACTTTCAACGTTATGAGAAAGTTGATTTTGTTCTGTCAGGGTTTTACCGGTCGCTCTGTAAACCTCTAATGCTCTCAATACTCTTACAGTGTTGTTAGGATGAATGCTTTTAGCTGCTTCAGGATCAACCTCGCATAATTCTTCATATAATTTATCTATACCGTTTATTTCAAACTCTTTCTTTAGTCTTTCTCTTACTTCGTCAGAGCCTGCATTTTCTAAAAACTGAGTATTTGAAAGAAAAGAGTCTATATAAAGACCTGTACCTCCAACAATAACAGGTAGCTTTCCTCTGTTTACAATGTCATCAAAAACAGTTTTTGCATCATCACAATAAGCTGAAACGCTGTATTTTTCAGTTACGGGAAGAAAATCAATTAAATGATGCGGTACACCGTTCATCTCTTCAATTGTAGGTTTGGCAGTTGCAATGCTCATCCCCTTGTAAATTTGCATAGAGTCTGCAGAAATAACTTCACCGTTGAATTTACGGGCAATATGAACACCTAAACCTGTTTTGCCTGAAGCGGTTGCACCTACAATCACTATTGCTTTCTTTTTCATAGTTTAAACAATCCTTTTGAACTGCTTTTCAAGTTCACGTTGAGTCATTTCTATCATAACGGGTCTGCCGTGAGGGCAATAACGTATATCGTCCCTTGATAAAAGATGCTTTACAAACATTTCTGCTTCGTATTTTGAGGTGAAATTACCTGCTTTTACAGCAGCTCTGCAAGCCATTGAATGATATATCCAGTCTAATTTCTCGGGAAGCATGGTTTTTACGTTATTAGATAAATAACCTGCTATTTCAAGGATAACGTCATATAAATTAGAATCTGTAAGCTCGGGCGGACAAGCATTAACCTTAACGCAACGGTCACCGAAATCTGAAATATCATAGCCTGCATCGTAAAGTAAATCAGCATTTTCAAGAA
The DNA here is from genome assembly GCA_045638585.1 of Acutalibacteraceae bacterium. Taxonomy (GTDB): domain Bacteria; phylum Bacillota; class Clostridia; order Oscillospirales; family Acutalibacteraceae; genus DTU089. The sequence continues at coordinate 100,266 of JAZUBO010000014.1, forward strand.
CTGCATTGTACTCATCAGCAGATAAATTAACGGTAATCGGTTGGAGCATTATCTGAGAATTGCCACTACCCTCTTTTTTGAATTTCTCAAAGAGAATTCTTTCGTGAGCGGCGTGTTTATCAATCAAAACCATCTTACCTTCAAGCTCAGCAATAAGATAAGTGTTAAACGCTTCACCGATATATTTAAATTCAGGAGCTTTTGAAACGGAAATCTCGACGTTATTTTCTTCCACTTCAATTAAAGGCTCAACTGTTTTGGTTACAAATTCTATTTCAGTTTTTTCTTCAGTTTCAATTAAAATATTTGAAGCTAAATCAGTCTTAACATTAGTAGTTTCTTTATCTTCAAAAGCAACATCTTTTACCGCTTTTCTATCTTCGAAATTATTGGATGTAACAGTTGTTGTAATATTTTCCGTAATACTTTCCTGCTTTTGTGAATCACTGAAGGTGATTTTAGTAACTACAGGCTTCTCAAAGCTATCTTTTAAGAAATCAAGCTGTTTTGGCTCGTCCTTTGAGGGTGAATTAAGAGTTACACCATCAGCTTCGGGAATTTTACCAAACTCTTTAACGTAAAAAGTTTTCTCTGTTTTAACCTCTGTAACGGGCTTTTTGGGTGCTTCAACGGGAATATCGTTAAGCTTTAACTGCTCAGCCTTTTCTGCCGGCTTCATAAATGCCTTTGCAGTAGAAAAGGTTGCTTGTAAACGTGATTTATCTTCTGTTATTGCAGATAAAGTGCCGTTATATATACAGTCAAAGATTCTCTTTTCATCGTAAAAACGAACCTCAGTTTTAGCAGGATGAACGTTAACGTCAACCGCTTCAAAGGGTAAATTTATAAATAAAACACAACCCGGGTATTTACCTACCATAATTGAGTTTTTATAAGCTGCTTCTAAAGCACTTAAGAAGACAACACTTTTTACGTAACGGTTGTTCACATAAAAAATCTGCATTGAACGACTGCTTCTGCAGCTTGTGGGTTTAGTAACAAAACCGCTGACAGTTATACCGTTTTGATTATTTTCAACGGGTAAAAGATTTTCAGTAAATTCTTTACCGAAAACGGCATAAATAGCAGATTTTAAGTTGCCGTCACCTGGAGTTGAGAATTGAAGCTTCCCGTCACGGATGAATTTAAATGAAACGTACGGATTAGAAACTGCAATTTTCTCAATAATACTTGCTATATAATTGCCTTCCTGAACGTCTTTTTTTAAAAATTTCAATCGTGCAGGTATATTGTAAAACAAATCCCTTACAACAAGGGTTGTACCAACAGGGCAACCAGCATCGTCAATTAAAATTTCTTCTCCGCCTTCAATTACGTATCTTGTACCAACCTCGGAGTCATTGGTTTTGGTTAACATTTCAACCTTTGATACGGCACAAACCGAAGCTAAAGCTTCACCTCTAAAGCCGAGGGTTGAAATAGCATCTAAATCGTTAATATCTTTAATTTTACTTGTTGCGTGACTTATAAAGGCTTTTCTTACGTCTTCACGGTCAATACCGCAACCGTTATCGGTCACTCTTATATACGTTTTACCGCCATTCTGAATTTCAACGGTAATATTTTTAGAGCCTGCATCAATTGAATTTTCTACAAATTCTTTAATAACTGAGGACGGGCGTTCAACAACCTCACCCGCAGCAATAAGGTCTGCAATATTTTTAGGTAACACGTTAATACGAGGCATAAACACCCTCCTTTCGTTAAAATTTGATATACAATAAAAATTAAAGCTCTTCTGCACCCTTTTGAAGCTCGAATAAAACTGTCATAGCTTCAATGGGTGTAAGTGTGTTTACATCGATATTTTTAAGCTTTTCTATGATTGTATCTTTACCACTGGTTGTAAATGAAAGCTGTAACGAATCTTCTTCATCTTCAGCTTTCTCAACGGGTCTTGCGACAGTAACCTTCTCCTGACTTTCAAGAGTCGCTAATATTTTCTTTGCGTTTTCAACAACTGGTTTAGGTACGCCGGCAAGAAGAGCAACCTCAACACCATAGCTACCGTCTGCCGCACCTTTTACAATGCGACGAAGGAATGTGATATCGTCACCGCGTTTTTTAACAGAAGTATTGTAGTTTTTAACACCGTCAACGGTGTTTTCAAGCTCTGTTAGCTCATGATAGTGAGTTGCAAATAATGTTTTTGCACCGATTTTCTTTTTATCTGCGGTGTATTCAAGAACTGCTCTTGCAATACTCATACCATCGTATGTAGATGTACCTCTACCTATTTCATCAAACACAATAAGACTCTTGTTTGTTGCGTATTTGAGAATATCGGCAACCTCAGTCATTTCAAGCATAAAGGTTGATTGACCTGCCGCAAGGTCATCTGACGCACCAACACGGGTGAAAATTCTGTCAACAATACCGATTTTTGCACTTGAAGCAGGAACAAAGCTACCAATTTGTGCCATAAGTGTAATAATAGCAACCTGACGCATAAAGGTAGATTTACCGGCCATATTAGGACCTGTGATAATTGCAATTCTGTTATCGCGGCAATCAAGATGGGTGTCGTTAGGCACAAAGGGTGAGCCTTTTAACATAAGCTCTACAACGGGATGTCTGCCGTCTTTGATGATAATTTCGTCACCCGTATCAACTGTCGGTCTTGTGTAGTTATTATTAACAGCAACGTAAGCAAGTGAGCAAAGGCTATCAAGCCTTGCAACTGCTCTCGCAGTTACTCTTACTCTTTCAAGCTGATTTGCAATATTGTTTCTAATTTGAGAAAAGATTTCGTATTCAATACGAACAATTCTCTCTTGAGCACCAAGAACCTTAGATTCAAGCTCTTTAAGCTCTTGAGTTATATATCTTTCGCAGTTAGACAGCGTTTGTTTTCGAATGTAATGTTCGGGCACAAGGTCTTTAAAAGAATTTGTAACTTCAATATAGTAGCCAAAAACTCTGTTATAACCGATTTTAAGCTTTTTGATACCTGTTTTTTCTTGCTCGGCTTGTTCAACCTCTGCTAAGAAACCTTTACCGTTTTCAACGATATCGTGAAGAGTATCAAGCTCACTGTTATACCCTTTTTTAATCATTCCGCCCTCTCTTACAGATAAAGGCGGGTCTTCAGTTATAGCGTTTTCAATTAATGAAAGCACATCCTCCAATAAATCAATATCATCATAAATGTTATTAAGCATTTTCGACTTAACACCGCTTATTGAAGATTTGATGTTTGAAAGCTGTTCAATAGTTTTGCCGAGAGTTCTTAACTCTTTAGCATTTGCGGTACCATATACAATTCTTGTCATTATTCTTTCGATATCAAACATTTCTGAAAGGTAATTCATCAAAGAATCAAGAAGAATTGTATCGGATGTTAATTCTTCAACTGCATTTTGTCTTTGTGAAATTGCAGTATAGTTAATTAACGGTTGCTCAACCCAGCTGCGAATGAGACGTTTACCCATAGCGGTTTTAGTATGGTCAAGCACCCAAAGAAGACTACCCTTCTTTTCGCGACGAAGCTGTGTTTCAGTTAACTCAAGGTTTCTTCTTGCAGAAATATCAAGTGATAAATATGAATTTTCATTGTAAAAATCAACATCATTAATATTATCAAGCTCGTTTTTCTGAACACCTTTTAAGTAAACTAAAGCAACACCAAAGGCATAAAGAAGTGCAGGATTTTTTGAAAACTCGGAGAGCTTTTCATCATTTTGAGGTATATGAGCCGCAATAACTGATTTTAAATCCTCTTCATTATAATCAGACTCGTTAACAAGCTGATAATCAACAGATAACCTGTCTTTAATGAAATTGATTACAGATTTAACAGAAGCGGCATATTTATTAATAATAATTTCACTTGGTCTGTAGCAGCCAAGCTGATTGATAATTCTTGCAGTGGAATCGTCATCAGTAAATGAATCGAGGTGAACCTCACCTGTTGAAACATCTACGAATGCGATACCGCAATTTTTATCATTGAGGAAAATTGAAGCAAGGTAGTTGTTTTTGCTTTCATCAAGCATATTGCTTTCGATAACCGTACCGGGTGTAACGATTCTCACGACGTCACGTTTAACAATACCCTTTGCTGTAGCAGGATCTTCTACCTGCTCACAAATAGCAACCTTGTAGCCACGGCTAACAAGCTTTGCTATATAAGAATCAGCACTGTGGAAAGGAACGCCGCACATAGGTGCGCGCTCCTCCTGACCGCAATCCCTACCGGTAAGAACAAGTTCAAGCTCTTTAGATGCAATTTTAGCATCATCAAAAAACATCTCGTAAAAGTCACCGAGACGAAAGAATAAAAGAGTATCTGAATAATCTTTTTTAATCTGGAAATATTGTTCCATCATTGGAGAAAGCTTAGCCATTTTTTACCTCAGTACCAAATAGAATTAGTTTTAATGATTAGTGACAACCGCCACAGCTGCTGCAAGAGCCGTCGCAGTGATGCTCCTGATGAGGGTCACAAGTTGCAGGGTCCTGACCGTCTACACAACAAGCAAGAATACCCATAATTTCATTCATCATATCGTCAACAGCTGTTTTTGCTGCTTCGAATTTAACCATATTGCCGTTAAGCATAATTTCACGGTAAAGCTCTTCAAATTCTTTTGCATAGCTTTCCATTTTAGCTGCATCTGCATCCTCGCCCTTTGAAGCTTCATTCTGATAGTTTAACTGAAGAAGGTTGATTTTACCGATAAGGTTGTTAAGCTCGTCATCTGCTTCGTTAACCTTTCTTGCTTCTTCATACTGTTTGTAGCGCTCGTCCTGCTGAATAGCAGCACCAAGCTGTCTTGTAAGTTCGATTACTGACATTTTTGTTTGCTCCTTAAAATAAATTTATATTCAACAATTTTGAATTGTTGATAAACTGATTAATTAAATTTCTTACCCGAAATTTCTTCTTGTACCCTTAAAAGCTCCATAAACCAGGCAGTTTTTTCTTTTTTTGATATGGGATCGGGTAATTCTGCGGCAGGTGTACCCTTTCTTGCGGAATAAATAAAGGTAAACATCGAGCCGTATTTTACTTCTTTTACAAGTGAAACTGTATCAAGAAATTCTTCATAGGTTTCACCGGGGAAGCCAACTATAATATCGGTTGTGATATCAACGTGGGGCAGTTTTTCACGAGCATATTTGATTAAATCAAGATAATGCTCTCTTGTATAATGGCGATTCATTTCTTTTAAAATTCTGTTGTTACCTGACTGAACGGGTAAATGTAAATGACCGCAGAAATGCTTGCTTTGAGAAAGAACGTCTAACAGCTCAAAGCTACAGTCTCTAGGATGAGACGTCATAAAATCAAATTTAAAATCGCCCTCAATAGCATCAATTCGTCTGACAAGCTCCGCGAAATTGACACCGTGGTCGCAATTTTTACCATAAGAGTTAACATTCTGACCTAAAAGAGTAATCGTTTTATAGCCATCATTTATAAGCTCTCTTGCTTCATTTAAAACAAGCTCGGGATCTCTGCTTCTCTCTCTTCCTCTTACGTGAGGTACGATGCAATATGAACAGAAATTATTGCAACCGTACATAATCGGAAGCCAAGCGTTTTCACCGCTATCTCTTGAACGGGTAATACCCTCAGCAATTACACCGTCGCTTTCATCAATAGAAAAAACTCGTTTTTTAGTACAGAGAACTTTAGATAAAAACTCGGGTAATTTATATAAAACGTGTGTTCCGAAAACAAGATTTACAAAGGGATAACTGTTTTTAATTCTATCTGCAATATGCCTTTGCTGCATCATACAGCCGCATAAAGCGATTATAAGATTAGGGTTTTCTCTTTTGAGCGATTTCAAAGCACCAACATTACCGAAAACACGATCTTCAGCATGTTCACGAATAGCACAGGTGTTATAAAGAATAAGATCTGCTTTATCGGCTTCGTCGCAAAGCTCATAACCCATTTCAACAAGCATACCTTTAATCTGTTCGCTATCGGAAACATTGCCCTGACAGCCATAGGTATGAACAAAAGCTTTTGGTGAGGCTTCATTAAAACGAGAAGATAAAACCGTACGCACCTTATCGATATAATCTCTTTGAACTGCTAATTCACTTTCAGAGACAAAAATGTTTTTGTTTTGCAAAATTTTCACCTGATATAAAAAATTAGAAAAGAACAGAATTAAGCCAGCCGAGGATATCCATATATACTTTTTCTTTGCAATCCTCGTTAAGTATCTCGTGACGGCAACCGGGGTAAATAATAACCGTGGGGTTGTGACCGCTTTCTGTGAGAGAATCACAACAAGCTATCGGACCTTTGCCATTACCACCAACGGGGTCAAGAGCACCTGAAATAATCATTATGGGTAAATCAACGGGAATTGTTGCAGGCCAGAGCTTATCACAAGCAAGAATACCGATAGCTGCTAAATCACGGATACCGGCAAGGGAAAGCGCGTTACCGCAAAGCGGGTCTTCAATATATTTCTGAACATTCTCTTTATTGATGCTCAACCAATCTAAATCTGTTTCTCTGTCGGAAATGCCGAGAGAAGAAAATTTGTTGAGCATACCTGCAGCAACCTTATTAACAGTACGAGCACCGAATTTTTCAACAACCTTATCAAGAGCATCAATGCTGAAATCAAGACCGGACGGAACTTGTGCTGTGCCGCAGATAATGAGACCTGCAAGGTCGGTTGCAAAGGTGCTTGCATATACTCTTGCACACAGAGAGCCCATACTGTGACCAAAAAGGAAGTAAGGAAGCTCGGGGAAGCGTTTATGGATGATAGAATATAAAATATGCATATCGTCGACAAAACGTCTGTAACCGTCTTTTTCTGCCGTAAAGCCTAAATCCTCGGGAGAGTTTACAGACTTACCGTGACCGATATGGTCATTACCGCAAACGATATAACCTTTAGAAGCAAGAAATCTTGCAAAGTCATCATATCTTTCGATGTGCTCTGAAACACCGTGTGCAATCTGGAAAACAGCAACAGGCTTAATCTCAGGGTCAGACCAGATAAGTGTGCGGATTTTGTTCACACCGGTTGAAGAATTAAAGTAAGCTTCTTTCTTGATAATAGCCATAAAAAACCCTCCTGAATGATAAAAAGGCAATATACACCCATAATTGAATTAATGATACCATATATAGTGCAATTTTTCAAGAACAAATCAACATATTTGTAAAATAATTATATTAAAATTAGTGAAAATATTTGTACTTGAATTTGTTAAGCTTGAATGGTATAATGTACGAAATATGTGGAATAAAGTTGGAGGTAGTTTATGAACGCTGAATTAAACACAAATTCAAAAGCAATTATTATCGGAATGACCGATACCGGTGAAAGAATTCCTGCCGCATCAGGTAGAATTTCTACCCAACCCGGTACTGCCCTTGAAATATTGGAGCTTTCAAAGGATGCTGAGAAAAATGCAAATTTAATATCGAAGGTTACCCGTTCAGGTCATACTTCTACTGTTGAACACACTGTATTTAACCTTGCTTTCCAGAACGTTTCAGTTCTTGTTGAGCAGTTTGTTATTGAGTTCAGGCTTGCATCATTTACTGTTAAATCAAGAAGATACGTTGATTTTGCAAAATTGGGCTACTATGTGCCTCACTTTGAATCAAAATCTGTTCATGACAAATACATAGCTCATATGGATTATCTTTACAATGAATATCAGGCATTTATTGATGCGGGTATTCCTAAAGAAGATGCGCGATTCCTTCTCCCCTATTCTTTATACAGTAATTTCTATTGCACCCTTAACGCAAGAGAATTAATCAATATGCTATATGCTATGATTTACGGCAGAGGTTCAACCTTCCCCGAGCTTAAAACATTGGGTGAATCTCTTTTAGAGCAAGCAAAAGCAATGACTCCCGGTATTTTTACCGACTTTGAAGCAAGAAGACCAAATCTTCAGGACGTTCCCACATATTCTTACGTTGCAGATAAGGAGCTTATCAAAAATCAAGCTCCCGTTGAGTTAATCAGCTTCACTCCCGATGCTTCAAAAGCTATTGCAAGAGCTGCACTTATTGAAGCTTGTAACTTACCTACAAAGCAAATTGAAGATATTATTTCTGATAGTAATGAACGTTCCAAAATCATCGAAAAGGTTATCAAATCTAAACGTCAGAGACCTTTAGAGGCTGCAACCTTTACTTTCAGAATAAATAACGTTTCATTATCTTGCCTTACTCACTTCGCAAGACACCGAATTCAGTCCATCGGTATCCCCTCGCTCACTCTCACAGACAGAACAAGACATATTCTTCCCGAAACTATCAGCGCAAAGCCTGAGCTTAAAGAAAGATATTGCCTTGCTTTCACAAAAACAAACGAGTTGTATAATGAATTAAAAGCTAATGGAGTTTGTGAAGAGCTTCTTGCATACGTTCAGCTTAGCGGTAACGCTATTGATATAGTAACAACAATTAACGGACGTGAGCTTCTTTTATTCATGCGTTTACGTTCTTGCAACAGAGCACAATGGGAAATCCGAGATTTTGCTATTGATATGCTTACACAGTTAAGAAAAGCTGATGAAACCGTTTTCAAATTCTACGGTCCTAGCTGCTTTGTTAATAAATGTACTGAAGGTCCTATGACTTGCGGCAAAGCTGCCGAGGTTTGTGAATTCTTCAAAAATCTTAAATAACATTTAATTTGAATTTAACCTGACCTCACTTTTAAGGTCAGGTTTTTTATTATTTGTAAATAAATGATAATAACTGGTAAATATAAGTAATTTTTGATGAAAATGCTAAAAAAGTGATACTCAATTATAAATACTTTGTATATTGAAAGTAGAAATGAAAAGGCATATAATATATGATAGATTTCTATGTTATGTGAGGTTACTTCATGTTAGGTAAATTGATAAGGGTAAGCATTACAGACCCTATTGGTTCGCCTTTGTCCTCTAATTCAGTTTACAAGCTTAACCACGGTAAGCCTATCGGAAAATTCCAACCAGCACCTGCAGTCAGCGGTGTTTTTATACTTGGAATCGATAATCCTGTAAGACATTTTGACGGCAGAGTTATTGCCGTGATCAAATTCAGAGACAACGGTGAACAGAAATTAATCGCAGCACCAAAATCAAAAAAATTTATTGATTGTGAAATCAAAGCTTTGATTGAGTTTTTTACTCAAAACAGACCTTTTGTCCTTGATTGTTACTACGAGAGGTCTTGTGGTGCAGTTGTTTACAGAAAAATTAATGACGAAATACGTTATCTTTTAATTCGAAACAGAAGAAGCTCAAATTGGAGTTTCCCAAAAGGTCACGTTGAAAAAGGTGAAACACTTGAGGAAACTGCTATACGAGAGGTTTTGGAAGAGACCGGGTTAAGAATTAATATACATCCCGGCTTTAAATGTAAATCTGAATATACAATTCAAAATAAAATTCAGAAAACCGTTCAGATTTTTGTTGCTACCACAAATGATACACAAACAAAAATTCAGGTTGAAGAAATTGAAGATTATATATGGTTAACTTATGAAAACGCATATAAACATCTTAAATTTGAAAATGACAAAACAATTCTTAATGACGCAAGAGATTATTTAATTTCGAATAATTATATCAGCGAGGTAAATTATGGTTGAAACAATTGTAACTTCTATAGTTGATTTCTTACAAAACACGATCCCCCCTCAACTTGTTGCTTTTGCAATTTCGCTTTGTCCTATTCTTGAGTTACGAGGTGGTATGATTGCTGCAAGGCTTTTAGAAATACCATTTTTACAGGCTTTTATTATTTGTTATATCGGTAATATGATTCCCATTCCTTTTATTTTACTTTTTATTAAAAAGATTTTTGCATGGATGAGAAAATTTAATTGCTTTGCTAAAATCGTAGATAAGATGGAAGAACGTTCAGAAAAGAAAAAAGGTACTATTGAAAAATACAAAGAATGGGGTCTTCTTCTTTTTGTTGCTATTCCCCTCCCCGGCACAGGCGGTTGGACAGGCTCACTTATTGCAGCACTTCTTGACTTAAGAATAAAAAAATGCTTTCCTATCGTCGCCTTAGGAGTATTTATAGCCGGTTTAATTATGTCACTTATTACTTACGGTATATTTTAATTTCGAAAGCCTTCCTACAATTTAATTAGGAAGGCTTTTATAATAGAGGTAGATTATGAAGAAGTGTTATATTTTCGGGGCGTTGGATATAGCTACCGAAAACATATCAGTTAATAAACGTGATAACGATATTGTTATTGCGGCAGATAGCGGCTTGAAAACATTAGAAAAGCTGAGCATAATACCCGATTTTATTATTGGTGATTTCGATTCTCTTGGTTATGTTCCCAGCGGTGACAATATCATTCAGCACCCGGAGATAAAAGATGATACTGACACTATGCTTTCAATAAAAAAAGCTATGGATATGGGTTGCAATTTTTTTGAAATATACGGTTGCCTCGGTGGAAGACTGGACCATACTTTTGCAAATATTCAAGCTGCAGCTTATATTGCAGAAAATAACGGCACAGCAATATTTTACGACCAGGAAAATAAAACTGCGCTCACCGTTGTAAAAAACAGTTCAATTATTTTTTCCTCCGAATGTAACGGAAATATTTCAGTATTTTCTGTATCTGATAGCTCTATCGGTGTTACTGAAAAAGGTCTGTTTTATGAGCTTACAGACACTGTTTTAACAGCTGATTTCCCTCTTGGTGTCAGTAATAAATTTATAGGTAAAGATGCTTTAATCAGCGTCGAAAAAGGAAAATTATGTATTATTTGGGACTGTAGCTCAGGTAGTTTCAATATTGGAGGATTTAACGATGATAAAAACTGAAAATATGAATGATATAAAAGGTGCTATATTTGATTTGGATGGTACTGTATTCGATTCTATGCACATCTGGAGTGAAATAGGCTTAAGATTTTTGGCAGAAAAAGGTGTTAAGCCCGAGCCGGGAATTGAAGATGAATTTGTTAAAATGAGTATGACTCAAGCGGCAGAATATTACATCAAAAACATTGACCCAACAGAAACTGTTTTAGGGGTTGTTGAAGCAGTTAACAAGCTTGTTGAGGGTTTTTATTACAACGAAGTGCTTTTAAAAGATGGTATTAAAGAGTTTTTGGAATTTTTAAAGCAAAGAAATGTTAAAATGTGCGTTGCAACCGCAACAGACAAGCATCTTGTTGAAAGAGCATTGGAAAGAAATGGTATTAGAGAATATTTTACTGAAATCTTCACGTGTACCTCGGTTGGCGCAGGTAAAGACTCCCCTATCATTTACGACAAAGCTCTTGAGTATTTAGGCACAGGTAAAGAAAACACTTACATATTTGAAGATGCTCTTTATGCTATCGAAACTGCAAATAAAGCCGGTTATAAGATTTTAGGAATTAGAGATGTTTCTGAAAAAGCTGACCCCGAAACAGTAAAATCCTTCTGTACATTCTATATTGAAAATTATTCTGAAATATATAAATTATTTGAATAATAGATTTAGATAATAAAAAACTGACAGATTTTTCGTCTGTCAGTTTTTCTTTTATATTAGTTTTCGTTTATGTTGTCTTCTGTTTCTTCGATAACAACATCACTATCATCTGTAACAACTTCAAGATTCTCTTCACTATTAGTTGCTACATCTATATTATTCTTAACAACCTCTTGAGCTGCTTCTTCAACAACCTCTAGAGCTTCGTTTGATTTTTCCTCAACTACTTCTTCAATTTCAGCATTAGGGTCATAGTTTTCGTCCATAAGCTTAAGGAAAAGGTCACGGTCGATTTTCTCTTGTTTTACAAGAGTTTCTGCAATAAGAACAAGCTTGTCATTGTGAACGGTAAGAAGCTCTTCGCATTTTGCATAGCACTCACTGAGAATACGCTTAACTTCATTATCAATAAGTGTTGCGTACGTTTCAGAATAGTTCTGTGTATGTGAATAATCCATACCGAGAAAGACTTCGTTATTATCTTTGCCGTAAAGAACCGGGCCAAGCTCGTTGCTCATACCGTATTTAGTAACCATTGAACGAGCAATTTCAGTTGAATGTGCAATATCCTGTGATGCACCTGTGGAGATATCATTGAAGGTTATCTGTTCAGCAACTCTACCACCCATAGCGGAAACGATTCTATCAATCATAGCTGACCTTAAAAGGTGACTTGAATCTTCATCCTGACGGTATAAAGTGTAACCGCCGGCCATACCTCTGGGAATAATAGAAACCTCGTAAACAGGCTCACAATTTTCAAGATAGAAAGCAGAAACAGCATGACCTGCCTCGTGGAAAGCTGTAATCTTTTTATCTTTTTCAGTGTATTTTCTTGATTTCTTTTCTGCACCAACTTCAACCTTAATAGTAGCTTCATCAATTTCTTTCATTGTGATAGCCTTTTTATTACGTTTCGCTGCAAGAAGAGCAGCTTCATTCATAAGGTTTTCAAGGTCTGCACCAACAAAACCGATAGTACCGTGTGCAACGGTTTTCAAATCTACGTCAGGTGCAAGAGGTTTGTTTTTAGCGTGTACCTTTAAAATCTCTTCTCTACCCTTTAAGTCAGGTCTGCCAACAGTAACCTGTCTGTCAAATCGACCGGGTCTTAAAAGCGCAGGGTCAAGAATATCAGGTCTGTTAGTTGCGGCAATAATGATAATACCTTCGTTATTACCGAAACCGTCCATCTCAACGAGTAACTGGTTAAGTGTCTGTTCACGCTCATCGTGACCGCCACCCATACCTGCACCTCTATGACGGCCTACGGCATCAATTTCATCAATAAAGATAATTGAGGGCGCACTCTTTTTAGCCTGGTCAAAAAGGTCGCGAACTCGGGAAGCACCAACACCAACGTACATTTCAACGAAGTCTGAACCGGAAATGGAGAAGAAAGGTACGTCTGCTTCACCTGCAACAGCTCTTGCAAGAAGAGTTTTACCTGTACCGGGAGGGCCAACAAGAAGAACACCTTTAGGAATTCTCGCACCAAGCTCGGTAAACTTACGAGGATCACGAAGAAACTCAACAATTTCTTGAAGCTCTTCTTTTTCTTCGTCTGCACCTGCAACCTCTTTAAAGGTTGTTTTTCTCTTTTCGTCTTTGCCCAATTTAACACGAGCTTTACCAAAGCCCATAGCACGATTATTCTCACTTGAAATTGAGTTGTTCATCTTCTTCATAAAGAAGTAACCGCCGCCAATTACAATAACAACACAAAGAATTCCGGGTAAAAGCTGAATCCAGATGTTATATGAATTACCTGAAACGTAATTGTATTTAATAGGCGTTTTGGGGTTAGCACGGTTATATTCAACAACTGCTTCGTGAATATCATCTACAAAAAGACTAACGTTAGGTACTGAATACTTACCTGAAGTGCCGTCTTTAAGCTTAAAAGTAAGGTTACCTGAGCCAATATTTAATTCATACTCTGTAACTTCACCTTTATCAAATAATTCAATAACCTGATAGTAATCAAGCTTACTCTTTTTTGCAGCATCACTTGTTGAAAAAGAAACTAGTAACACAACAATAAGCGGAATAATTAAGTAAGGCAAAATTGCCTTTAATTTGTCGCCGTTTTTTATAACAGCTCACCTCTTTCAATAATTTTAAAATATATTAAAATCAATCACTATAAACCGATTCTTTTAAAGCACCGATATAAGGAAGATTTCTATAATGTTCATCATAATCAAGACCGTAACCAACGATAAATTCGTTTGGTACTTTGCTACCGACATAATCAGCGTAAATATCTGCTTCTCTTCTTTCAGGTTTATCGAAAAGAGTACAAATTTTAATGCTTTTAGGATTACGTGCTAAAAGTATCTCTTTAATATAGCTAAGCGTTCTTCCGCTATCAAGAATATCCTCAACAATTAAAAGGTCTTTGCCTTCAATTGATGAATCAAGGTCTTTTATAATCTTAACAACACCGGAAGTTTTAGTACCAGAGCCATAGCTTGAAACAGCCATAAAATCAATAGTACAAGGAATATCAATAGCTCTCATTAAATCAGCCATAAAAAGAATTGAGCCTTTTAAAATGCTGACAAGCATTAAATCCTTTCCTTTATAATCTTCAGTTATTTTCTTACCAAGTGAAGAAACAATATCTGAAAGCTCTTCCTGTGATAAAATAACGTTTTTAATGTCGTTTTTCATATCAATACCTATCATTATATTTACCTCTTACAGAAACAATATTATTAGAATTTACTGTTACTTCCAAACGTTTATCCACGCCAAAACCATAAACCCAAACAATACCTTTATCATCACACAAAATAGGAATGTTGTCACGTATTTCTATCGGTACGTTTTCCTCACAAAATAGTTTTTTTAAGGTTTTTGTAACATTTCGTTTTCTTAATGTGATTTTATCACCGCTTAAACGGGTTCTTAAAATTAAATTGCCCTCAAGTTTATCACAATCCATTAAATTATCTAAAAACAAATGGTTAATTTTCTTTGAATTTTCAACGTATTCTGCTTTTATATCAAACTGACAAAATTGAACATCAAAAGGTAAAGAAACAATTAAACTTTCTTGAGGCTCACTTGCATCACTCAATGAAAAATATCGCAATCTCCCCTGTTTGACTTCAGCAAAAATCTCTCCTTTTATCTGAAATCTTCCGCCAACAGATAGAAGATTATATAATGATAAAATTTGAAATCTATCGAGAGCTATAGAAGAATATTTACTGAATGACAGAACTAAAACTCGTGTTGCAACGGCTTTATTTAACGAATAAATGTACTTCGCATCATAACAATTTTCTTTTATAGTGGCTTTTTCAAGTTTTTCTTGAGAGAAGCCTTCCAGAAAATCGTTTAAATCGCTACAATCATTGCAGAATTGAGTAACTTTATTAAGATAATCCGAATTTAATTCATTCATAACAGGCAATATATTATGCCTTATTTTGTTACGGGTATAGTCATCAGAAAGATTTGTGCTGTCAGTAACGAAAGATAAGTTGTTTTCGCTACAATAGCCCTCAATCTCTTCTCTGCTACAATCAAGTAACGGTCTTATGATATTATCTCTTACATACGGAATACCACTAGCACCTTTAATCGATATACCTCTTGATAAATTAAAAATCAAGGTTTCAGCATTGTCGTTCTGATTATGAGCTGTAGCAATTTTAGAACACGGTTTGCAAAGGTTATTAAACGCATCATATCGTGCTTTTCTCCCCGCTTCTTCAAGAGAATCTTTAGTTTCCTCTGATAATTTTACACAATCAATTTCAATAAGCTTAAAAGGAATGTTGCTTTCTTTGCAAAAGCTTTCAGCAAAGTTAGCATCTCTTTTAGCTTCATCACCTCTAATGCCATGATTAACGTGAACAGCAACAAGGTTATAGGAAAACTTGCTTTGAAATTTATGTAAAAGATGAAGAAGACAAACTGAATCAGCACCACCGGAAAAACCGACTACAACGTTATCAACACCGCAAATCATTGAATGAGAATCAATGGTTTTAAGAAATTTAGATGAAACAGCTTCTGTGAAATTACTCATCTCTGTACTCCAAGGTTGAGAAAAGTGTATACTGTGCATCCCAATGAAGCTTAATTCTTTCAGTCGGACCATGTCTGTTTTTAGCAACGTCAACGTCTGCCTGAGTTAAATCGATTTCATCGGGATTCTGTGCGCTGCTTTTATAATAACCCTCACGATAAAGCATCATAACAATATCAGCGTCCTGCTCAATTGAACCTGAGTCACGAAGGTCGGAAAGCATTGGCCTGTTAGAAGCCTTACCGTTCTTTTCAGGTCCACGGGATAACTGACAACAAACAACAACGGGGATTTTTAAATCCTTTGCAAGCATTTTCAAGCTTCTTGTGATTTCAGTAACCTCTTGCACTCTGTTCTCTTTCTTTTTATTAGCTGATTCCATAAGACCAAGGTAGTCGATAATAATACAATCGACGTCTTTTGCTCTTTTGATTTTAGATTTGATTTCAGGAACAGTAATTGTTGAGGTATCGTCGAAATAAAGATTACACTTTGTTAATCTGTCGGTAGCTTCTGCAAGTCGCATCCATTCATCCGCAGAAATTTCACCGGAACGCAATTTATTACTTTCAACTCGTGCTTCTGTTGATAAAACACGGGCTGCAAGCTGTTCGTTTGACATTTCAAGAGAGAAGAAAACAACTTTCTTACCAGTCATACCAACGTTTCTGCCGATATTTAAAGCAAAGCTTGTTTTACCCATAGCAGGACGGGCACCAATAAGAATCAAGTCAGAACGGTTAAGACCCGAGGTTATTTCATCAAGCTTTGAGAAGCCTGTAGGAATACCTTTAAATTCCTCTGCATTTTCAGAGGAAATCTTAACAAGATTGGGGTAAACCTCTGCTGAAATAACGTCTATAAGACGTTGTAATGAGCCTGTTGACTTACCCTTTCTTATATCGTAAATCTTTTGCTCGGCAGAGTCTAAAAGCTTATCTGCATCTGCACCGCCCTCAATAGCAGAATCAATTGTTTCTCTTGAAATTGTAATAAGAGAACGCAAAAAGTATTTTTCTCTTACAATTTTGCAATAGTTCTCAACGTTTGCGGCAGACGGAACTGACTGTGCTATCTGAAAAAGATAATTTTTATTAACTTCAGCGTCTGAATTACCCGAGCTATTTAATTTATCTAGAATAGTAAGAGCATCAATTCTTGAGCCTAAAGTATCAAGAATCATAACAGCTTCCATTATTTCACGATGCTGTGGAATATAGAAATAATCCGGCTTAACGTTTGAAAGCACCGTTGTAACGCACTCAGGATTAATTAAAATTGAGCCGATTACAGCTTGTTCTGTTTCAAGGCTGTAAGGCATTGTGATACTGTCTAATGAGACGTTTTCATTTTTAGCCATAACTTAAAATCCTTTAAATTTTAAAATAGACAAGAGATTTATTCTTCGACTACCTGAACTTTGAAAGGAACAGTAACCTTTGGATGAAGCTTTACTTCAGCAGTATATGTGCCAAAGGCTTTGATGTCATCAACTGTGATTTTTCTCTTGTCAACTGAAATAGCAAACTGCTTTGAAACGAGTGTTGCAATCTCTTTAGCGGTAACAGAACCGAAAAGTCTGCCGTTTGTGCCGCCCTTTGCTTTCATAACGATCGTCTTATCTTTTATTTTTTCACCGTTTGCCTGTGCAGCCTTTAACTCTTCAGCAGCCTTAAACTGTTCTGAAGACTGTTTGTTTTTCATTTCTGAAATAAGCTGTGCATTTGCTTCTGCAGCAAGACCACGGGGAAATAAAAAGTTTCTTGCGTAACCGTCTGAAACAGTAACCTTTTCTGTTTTTTTGCCGAGACCTTTAACGTCGGCTTTTAAAATTACTTCCATTTGTATACCTCCGGAAATTTATTTTGATGAAAAATATTTTTCTATAGCGCTTATCAGTTTATGATATGCACCGTCTAAATCAATATCTTTAAGCTGAGTTGCAGCCATTGTGCTGTGACCACCGCCACCCAGCAACTCCATTATAAGCTGAACGTTTTCTTCGCCTAAAGACCTTGCAGATATCTGCACAGAGTCTTTGCCGATATAGGAAAGAACAAAAGATGCCTTAACGCCTGTTATATTAAGCATTTCATCTGCCGCTTTAGCAGTGATAACTCTTAAATTACCATCAACTTTGTCTGTTTTTGAAATGATACAGTCGCCAAAAGTAACAGCAGAGCTAATAATCTCATTTTTAAGAGCTATCATTTCAGAGTTGGTTGCAAATAACTTTTTAACTGCGATAGTGTCTGCATTATTCTCTCTTAAGAAAGCGGCTGCAGAGAAAGTTCTTTGGGAAGTTCTCAATACGTAATCCTTTGTATCAAGCACAATACCCGAAAGAAGAGCAGTTGAAATTATTGCGGGAACTTTATCCTGCATTGTTGAATATTCAATAAGCTCGGCAACCATTTCACAAGAAGACGAAGAAGACGGTGAATGATAGAACAAATCTGAATTATCAATATAATCGTCAGCTCTTCTGTGGTGGTCTACAACAACTTTAGCACCTGCATTTTCATAAAGCTCGGGACATTCAAGTAAAGCTTTACGATGAGAGTCAACAACGAATAAAAGTGTTTTATCATCACAAATCTCGAGAGCTTTATCAATACCGACAAATTCCTCAAAGCCTTCGCTACGGGCAAGTCTTATTAATGCACCCGACAACGTTGTTGCTTCGTCACACACAACAAATGCAGGAATACCGTTTGCCTCTGAAAAGAACTGTAAGCCCATTGCAGAGCCGATGGCATCATAATCAGAATATTTATGACCTACAATCAAAACCTTGTCGTATTTCTTTACAAGGGTAGCAATATTAGCGGCCGTCTGCCTCGGTGAAACTCGTGAGTTATCATTTGCTCTATTAGAAACACCGCCATAGTACATATAGCCGTTTTCGGTATAAACAGCGGCTTGGTCACCGCCTCTACCGAGTGACATATCAAGAGCTTTCCTAGCCCAGATTTCACAATCCTTGAAATTTTCACCCGTACCAACACCGATTGAGAGAGTTGCATTTACGGTTGTTGTACCCTGCTTATAATTTCGTATTTCAGTTAAAACCGAAAACTTGTCCGCGCATAGCCTGTCAAGGCAACGTTTCTCACCAATAACAAGAAAGTTACCGTTTCCTGTAATTTTTGTTATTACGTTTTCATTTTTTAACCATTTTTCAATTCTTGATTCGATTCCGCTTGTTACAAGAGCAAATTTACTATCAGGTAATTGACGGGAAAGCTGTTCAATGTTATCAACAATAATATGCATCACAAACGGACGGGATAACTTATATTCATCTTCTGTTTCTTTGTAATATGTATCATCAAAGAAATAAAAGCAAAGCATAGGGTTGGATGCACTTTTAATCTTTGTGATAAAAACAGAGTATCTTTTATCATCATATTCAGCTGAAGCAAACGACTCTTCTGAATATTTTGAATATTTATAATCGTGAATAAAATCACTGATTCTTAACGTTTTAGTGCCGTTACCGATTATATTTTCGGAAAAGTTTGCATTATACCACACAAAATTACCGTGGGTATCACAAATAACACAAGGCAAAGGAAAAGTATCAACTGCAGAAACCTTTTTACCTGCCAACGATTTATTAACTTGTGCTACGTATTTTCTTGTTGCTTTTAAAGAAAGTGCTGCATAAAGAATATCTATTAAAAGAATCAAAAGGAAAGCACCTAAAAAGACGAAACCCATTTCGGCATTGAATATAAAACCGATAATTGAGAAAACAAGCAATAAAACTGCGGCAAAGAAGCCTGCAGGATTTTGGTAAAAAAGAGCAACCGCTTTCACTATACTCCTCCTTTACAAAAGAAATTAAACTTCCATTAAAATCGGTAAAATCATAGGACTACGTTTTGTTTTTTCATACATCAAACGAGAAACCTCGTCTCTGATTTTAACGTTCATAGCATTTATATCGAAGCTGTAAGGCGGGAAGCTATCAATAACTCTCATAGAAACTCTTACTGCTTCATTCATTAAAAACTCTGCCTCTTTAACGTATACAAAGCCTTTTGAAACAACCTCAGGGCCACTTAAAAGCTCACCGGAAGCGCCATCTATAGTTGCGGTAACGATAATTATGCCGTCTTGACCCAAATGAAGACGTTCCTTCATAACCCTCGCACCAACGTCACCAACGCCATACCCGTCAACGTAAACCTTACCGCTAGCAACGGTGCCCGAGACAGAAATGTTTCTGTCACTAACAGATATTTCATATCCATTATCGGCAATAAGAATATTGTTCTTATCAATCCCTACGCCTTCAGCAAGCTTTGCGTGATAACGTAAATGCTTTTGTTCACCGTGAACAGGAATAAAGTATTTAGGTTTGACGAGAGAAAGCATCAATTTAAGCTCTTCCTGACAAGCGTGACCCGAAACGTGAACGTCATACATTCTTTCATAAATAACGTTAGCACCTAATTTCAAAAGGTCGTTAATTACTCTGTAAACCGTTTTTTCATTACCGGGAATCGGTCTTGCTGATATAATTACACAGTCATTATATCCGACAGAAACCTTTCTATGTCCACCCTGTGCCATTCTTGAAAGAGCTGACATAGGCTCGCCCTGACTACCTGTTGTTATAATAACAAGTCTGTCATCAGAATACTTCTTTATTTCATCAATACTGATTAAAGTACCATCGGGAATATTGACGTAGCCAAGCTCAGAAGCTATTGAAACAACGTTTTCAAGGCTTCTGCCTGAAAGGGCGACCTTTCTGCCTGTATTGGCTGCAATATCAATAATTTGCTGTACACGATGGATATTAGAAGCAAAGGTTGCAATTATAATTCTTCTGTCACCCGCTTGATTAAACAGATTTTTAAAAGTCTCACCAACCTTGCTTTCGCTCTGACTATAACCCGGTTGTTCTGCATTAGTAGAGTCAGAAAGAAGGCATATAACCCCCTCGTTACCTAATTCAGCAAAACGGGATAAGTCAATAATTTCACCGTCAATGGGGCTTGTATCTATTTTAAAGTCACCGGTTTGAACGATTGTACCTGAGCTGCATTTAATAGCTAAAGCAACTGCACCGGGAATTGAATGATTAACGTGGATAAATTCAACGTCGAAATCACCGAGAGAAACAGTATCCCCTGCTTTTACGATATGAATATTAACCTCGTGGTCAAGCTTATGCTCACTTAATTTACCTCGGATAAGACCCGCAGTAAGAAGTGTTGCATATACGGGAATATTGATTTTCTTTAAAAGGTAACATAAAGCACCGATATGGTCTTCGTGACCGTGGGTAATGATAACACCCTTAATTCTGTCTTGATTTCTTTCAACGAAAGTGAAATCGGGAATAACGAAATCAACACCAAGCTGGTCAGATTCGGGGAAAGCAAGACCACAGTCAACAACAAGCATTGATTTGCCATATTCATAGCAAGTCATATTTTTGCCAACCTCGTTAATACCACCGAGGAAAGAAATTTTAATGGGCTCCATTCTTTCAGGTGGAACAATTTTAGAATACTTACCGTGTTTCTTCGATTGTTTCATTGTTTTCTCTGTTACAACTGATTTGGTATCAGTTGTTTTTCTATTATTTTTGTTAGCTGACTGAGTATTTTTCTGAGCCACAGTTTTACTGTTTTTTGTTTTAGTTTTCTGATTTGATTTAGCAGATGATTTCTGGCTGTTTTTAGTCTGTTTTTTATCTGTCTTTTTAGCAGGTTGTGTTTTCTTCTGCTGTTTTAAGCTATCAGAATTCTGCTGATTATTCTTCTTATTTTCTTTAGCCATAACATACTCCTGAATATGAGTTTTTTCTATATGTAACACCGTCAGCTTAAATGACGGCATATTAATCTATTATAGTTTTATTATTTTACTATTATTTATATATAATGTCAAGTAAAAAGCAACCAATTTACAGATTATTAATATCCCCTAAAATAGCGCCTATTTCGTTTAAAATTTCACGGGAGGCCTCTGAGTTATAAGACTTAACAAGTAACCTTAAGCTTTTATTTGATGGATTGATTTTGAATGAAATTTTTTCATCATTATTTATTATATAAATTTTCCCGTTTTTATATTCGGAAAAATCATTATAAATAAGCTTGGATATTAATTTACCCGTATGATTTGTGTAAAAAAACTCTTTATCAACAACAATTAATTTTTCGAGATTTTCTTTGAACTTTGATACATTCAATATATTTTCTTCAAAGAATGAAATTATTCTGAAAAGCAAAACAATTGCATCATTTTTACACAGTTTTGAAATATAAGAATCACAATATAAGTCATCGCAAATACTTTCCATTACTGATATTAAATCAGTGTGATTATATGTTTTTTTATCTAGAAAACAGCTTAATTCCGTGCCGAAATCATTGATGAAAAAGGAAATATAGTCAGTTTTTTTGCACTCAAAATCTTTTAGCTTAAAGATATTTTCAATAATCTTTTTTATGGATAAATTATTGCATTTAATATCATATTTTCTTGATATTTTATCGGGTAAGACGTTTTTTAAGTCTCTTACATAAAGCTTTCCTATGCCTTTAATTTGCTTGATTTTTTTAATGTTTTCAATATTAGTATCCTTTTGTTTTAAATTTTTAAAACAGTGTACTAAATTATAAAAATCACTACTATTAATCTCCTTAAAAACACCGTTAAATATTTTTAAACTCACACCGTCTTCGCTGCAAGTAAAGTAGCAACTACATTGCAGCTTACAAAAATATGACGTATAAAACAGTTTGCTTAAAAATGATGAGCCAACGTCGTAACAGTCGCAACCTACAGAGCATAAACCTGATAAAAAAGCCATTTTAATTGTAGATGAACGTAAGTTCTCATCATTCCCCACACAAATTGAAGGACTACCAAACACCTTTCCTAAAGCAACACCTAACCTACAAGCTGTAACTACGTCCAAAGAGTTGAAGCAAGCGCTATTTATATCAAAATCAATATTGAAATTAACCTTGTTGTCAGGGTTAAAAATATATGTTTCAGGTAAAATCACTGCATTATTTTCAATATACATATCGTTACCGATAACCGAATCTTTACCTAAAACACAACCGTTTAAAGCCGCTCCTCCCCTTTTTACAGAGCTATTTTTACCGCAGATAGAGTTTTCAATAACACATTCATTTGAAATGAAAGTATTTTCACATAAAACACTTTTTATAATCATACTATCACCTGCTACAAGCGTATTTTTCAAAATAATACTTGATGGGCCTATAACACTGCCTTTTTCAATTTGTGATTCATCCGAAATATAAACGGGCGGTATTATTGTGTAGTCACCCTCAGGTAGCTTTCCGTCCGTGAAAACACCTTTAGCAAGGCTTGGTAAAAGCACGTTAGTATTATCATTTAAAATATCGAATAAAAGCTCTTTATATGAACTGTAAGTATCTAAAAATTTATAATAGAAATCTGTTTTTTTCTCGATACAATATGCTTTTAAAATGCTTTCGACGGAAGAAAAAGAAAAGTCTTTTAAAAATAATTCTTTTAATTTTGAGTTACGTACAATAGCAAAAACCAGGTTATCATTACTGTTTAAATAACAACTTCCTGTACTAAAATCATCTTTAATTTTTAAAATATCATGAAGAGAAAAATCAAAAAAACAGTTTTCAAAGAAAAAGACTGAATATTCATCATCTGATGCTTCAATAATTTTCTTAACAGTAAAAATATCATCATTTTTAATTTTATATTTTTTAACCTCGTCACCACATTCAAGACACAAATCTTGATAATAAAGCAGTTTTTTATCAAAAACATTTAAGTTTTCAAAAGAAGTAAAACCTAAATTTTTAATCTCATTTATACCATAATTTTCTGATATCACAAACTCAATCATCAAAACACCTCTATTTGATTATTGCCTGAATAACGAATTTTAACATTACATTACGTATTTAATTAAAATTAAACCTTTAATTTCTTAAATTTTTATGATAATATACTTTCAACAACATATAAAGGACATTGATTTATGAAAAAAGTTGAAATATTTACCGATGGTGCGTGTAGCGGAAACCCCGGTCCTGGTGGTTGGGGTGCAATTTTAAGATATAACGGCAAAGAAAAAGAAATGAGCGGTGGCGAAAAGGATACCACTAACAACAGAATGGAATTAACCGGTGTTATAGCAGCTTTAAAGGCTCTCAAATTCCCCTGTGACGTTACCATTACAACCGACTCGAAATATGTTTTTGACTCAGTTACAAAAGGCTGGGTTTACAAATGGAAAGAAAACGGTTGGCGTAAGCCCGATAAAAAGCCTGCATTAAACCCTGATTTATGGGGCGAATTACTATCTTTGCTTGAAATTCATAACGTAACTTTTAACTGGGTAAAGGGTCACAACGAGCATCCCGAAAATGAACGCTGTGACAGATTAGCAGTTGCTGAATGTGAAAAATACAAATGAATTATATAAAAATAAAGGTTTACCGATTATCAAGTCGGTAAACCTTTTGTAATTATCAGAATTGTGCTTTAACAGCATCTATAATTTGTTGAACGGTATCTGCAATAGCTTTTGCGGTGTTTGGACCCATTGAATTTGTTTCTTCGTAATGACGACGGCCATGGTGGTCTCTGCCATCATCAAGATAAGGCATTTTTTCACTTAAAACGAAGTCATTAGGCGGTAAAACGTAGCCCAACTCATCGTTAGCAAGACCAAAAATCAAGATTTCTTTATCACCAACGATATTACAGAGTAATTCCGGATTAGCTTCAGGTCCTTTACCTGTGCCTGATTCTTCGGCACTTAAAGCACCACCAAAAGCAAGCTCAGGAAATAATTCACAAGGTAAAAGTAATATTTTCTTGCCACCAATTTCAAAATAAGTAATTTCAGATTTTAAGCACCAATAATTTGGCGATTCTTTTCTTGCAAACTTATCTGCATAAAGCAAACCAACGTCACAGGCAATAGTTAAAACGGGGTTTTCAACGTCAGCATAAAACTCTTTTCTTGCATAATTTATATTAGCCTCAAGTTTTACGTCATTTGAAATTTTCATAGCATAATCGGCTAATTTATAACCAATGTCGCGAGTAGATTCTATCAAACGAAACTCTTTTCTTAAGCTCTTTTCTTCAGGGATATCCATACTTATCATACCACCGATAGCACCTACACCGTAAAGAACATCTGCACCTGTTGTTTTCTTGATTTTTTCTCTTAAATAGCAAGGGAAATCGGCACTTACAAGGTGGTTACAGCCCTGCAAGGACTCTGAATGAGAGGCAAAATTAAGCATCCAGATTTCGTCCGAATTATCGTCAGGAACAAACTTAAAACGGGTTAACGTTTTTGAATAAGCAATAGGAGTTCTGATATCTTCCTGCATATCAGGAACTTCAATTGTACCAAGGTAAAGCTTACCGTTTTTTCTGTTCGTGAAAGCATCATAAGCACTGAAAAGAACAGCGTCAAAAAGCTCTTTCATAAACTTTTCATCTTTACCTGAAAACGGTAAAGGACCCCATATACCCATAGTATCAATACCCGCATGGTTATGGGTTGAGAAAACGTTTATACTACGGCAACCGGTTTCTTTACTGAAATCTGATAACATTTCTCGTATTTTACTAACGTCTTTGTTCAAAAGACCTACAATATCAAGAGAAATAAACAAAATGCCACCTCTGCCTGAATTATCATCAAGCCATACAGCATGGGCGTATTGAGGGTCAATAACGCCTTTAGCAGGATTATTTTCACCGTAACCTGCTATATAGTATTTCTTCTTTTCAATATCATCGGGTAATATGATTTTTTTGCCAAAACCAACGGTGTATGTATCTTTATCTTTACTTTCTGCAAAATCGACAAAAGTGCCGCTTAATTTGGTAGCAGGCTTTGATTTTAAAGAAGATTTGCCGCGTAATTTAATGAATCCAGTTAATGCTTTAGAAACAAAAGAAGTATCCATTCCCCTATTCTCCTTTTCTGTTGGTTAATACGTTTAACCAAGTTTTTTTCTTTCTTTATAATCAGGCATAACGCTTTCTATAAAATTATAGAACTCTTTACTGTGGTTATGATGTCTTATATGAGCTAACTCGTGAACAACAACATAATCAATGAATTTTTCATCCTTATCCATAAGGTAAAGTGAGAAATTTATATTGTTTTCTCCCGAGCAAGAGCCATACCGTTTTTTAGCAGAATTTATTTTAATGCTATTAGGTGCAACCCCCATAATTTTTGAATAATATTGAACCTTTTCGGGTAAAACCTCTTTAGCCATTTTTCGTAAAAGCTTAACGTCATCGTCAGTATACTCTCTTTTATTTTTACTGCGATTCATCTGCTTTAAAACAGCCTTTTCAAGCCATTCTTTTTTATCCAAGACAAAATTTTCAATTTCTTTTTCAGAAACTCTGTAAGGCGCTCTTACGGTAATATTACAGTCTGAATCCACCTGAATTGAAACAGTTTTTCTGTTTGAACGTATAATTTTATACTCAAATATCATAATTAAAAGCCGTTTTTGTATTCATCGAGAGGCTTTCCACCTCTTGCTAAATACTCATTATAAAGTTTTTCTTTATATTCCTTTGAATACTCATAAGACCAAAGGTTATAAACACCGCTAAAGCTTTCGAAGGTTTCGTCGGGATAAACTTTAATATTACCTTTAACGTAAGGTAATGGAATTTCAACCGTACCATTTGAAGCGATATAGTATTCATCAGCAATTTCAAGTGAAACCTCGTTTGCTCTGTAATGGTAAAGTTCTTCATCAAATTTTATCTGTGTTACGGGAAAAAGTGCAACACTCGCATTAACTAATTTATAGAAATTTTCAGTTGTGCCAAAATGACCGTGGTGTGCCTGTTGAACAATATCAGATTTAAGATATTCCGGATATCTTGCTTCAAGGATATAGCTTTCTTCGTGACCTGCATCACCCGGGAAAAGCACCTTTGTGTTTTCGGCAGTCATCATAAGAACAACGGAAGAGTCATTATAATTGCTGTTATCAGCAGGAAAAACGTCTTCATGAGAGCATAAAACGTCAAATTTAAGGTTGTCAACATAAAAAGTTTCACCTGTATGAAGCCTTACCCACGGAATTTCAGGGTGCTTTTCAAGAAGATTATACATCATATTGTTGTACCCTCTGTGAGACTGCATCCATTCACTTCCGTCGCGGTGGTCCATACTTATAAAGTTAAAATAAATTTTATCAATTATCGTATCGTTCATAAAGAATTTCAGATAATTCATAAATTGCGCGGTGTGGTCTTCGTGACCATGAGAAATAAACCAACCAGCTATACGAATTTTTTCATCCTCGGGCGTTCTTTCTCTAAGAAAATCGTGAATTCTTTCACAGTCATTAATAGAATATGTATGAGCGCTATCTATAACGAAAAAAGCACCCGTACAAGTTCTTATAATATAACACATACCGCAGTCGATAAGTCTGTGGTCAACCTCAAACTGCCAAAGTGTAGTTTCGGAAACAGAATTCAAGGCCTTGCAAGGTGAAAAATCAGGTAATTCTCTTTTTTCGTCAACAACAATTCGTATTGAATTGTTATCAGAAAAGTAACCAACACTTGTAAATATCTCATCATTGATAAAGAATTTAAAGAAATTTTCGGAAATATTGTTTTCGTTCAACAAACTAAAACCATTTTCGGTAAAATTATCGCATATTTCTTCAAATTTTGATTTATCCGTATTTTCAAACAAAGCTAATTCACAATTATCTGCAGAAGGATAAATTAATGCATTAGTAAAATCGATAAACTTTATATGATTTGTAATAATACTCACAAGCTCATCTCCATTCACAATTTTCAATAAACATTTTTATGTCGTTTATATTTGCAGAAGCCTTACCTTGAATCATGGTATCTCTACCGCCACCTCTACCATTAAGGCTTGAATTCAAAGCCTTTGCAACGGCTTTCATATCAAGAGAATTGCTACCTGCGATATAGGAATAGCCGTTCTCATCATCACCCGAAAAGGCAATGGAAAGTACAGATTTTTCCATACCGTAATTCACAAGGCTTCTCATCATATCAATATCGTAAAAAGACGATATAAAATAAGAAACATCACCGCAGATAATAAGGTTATTTTTATCGTTTTCTGCAACCATTTTTTTAAAATTATAAAACTGTCTGTTTACATCATCAATTTCGTTATAAACTCTCTCCACAGCATTGAAAATTTCAGGTTGCTTTGCTGAAAGAAGATTAGAAATATCATAAACACTTTTATATTTTTCGCGATAATCTGAAAGGGCTTTAAAGCCTGCCTTCATAACTAACCTTATACCGCCTCTATGACGCATAAAATCAAGGATTTTGACTATTCCTACCTCACCCGTTCTCTTAACGTGAGGTGCACAACAAGCGCATAAATCAGTATTTTCGATGCTGACAAGACGAACGTTTTCAGTTAATTCCAACTTACTTCTGTAATCTAATTCACAAAGCTCGTTTTCATCGGGAAACCAACATTTAATTTCATAGTTTTTATAAATTGCGAAATTAACTTTATCCTCAATTTCATCAAGCTGTTCTCTTGTTAATTCACCGTTAAAATCAATAGTAACGTAGTCTTCATCCATATGAAAACCAACGTTATCAAAACCATATTGGGAGTTAACTATACCCGAAACAATATGCTCACCACTGTGATTTTGCATTCGTGAAAACCGCTTATCCCAATCGATATTGCAATTGTATTCTTTGCCAACGGTTAATTCTTTGTCAACATAATGCAAAATCTGCCCATCTTTCTCTTGAACGTCTTTAACAAAAGCCTGTCCGATATAGCCGTTATCAGCCTTTTGACCGCCACCCTCGGGAAAAAAAGCAGTTTTATCAAGTGTGACAAAAAAACCATCAGTGCAGCTGTCACAGGAAAGGACAACTGCACTAAAATTATTTATATAAGCATCAAGATAGTATAATTTTTCTGTAACCATTTTAACCTCTGTAGAACGCTAAAGAAATCGCAAGTAAATATTGTGCTGAATAGTAGAAAATATGATTCAAAATAATCATAGCTCTGCTGTTTCGCTGTTTTTCTTCTTTACCAAAATAAAGACCGGAAAGCACTGCATCAGATAAAAGGAACAAGGTCATACCTGCACTGTGAAGAACAGTGTGAGCAGTCGCACCCTCTGTGAATATAATACTGAAGCTTAATCCATCTGTAAAACCTATAATCGCACCGTAAAGCATAGTGATAAACAAAAACTTATTATAATCGAGCTTCATAAACTTAAGCTTTTGTGAAATAGGTGTATATATCAAAAGAAGGAGCAAGGCAAAAACGGCATAAGCATAGTTACCGAAAGAAAGATTATAGCTAAAGAACATTGAAATAATGTAGCATAAATGTCCTATTGAAAAGGAGGTAAAACCACCTTTTAAATAGACATCGTGGTCTTGAGGGTAAATGTATTTTAAATCTAAAGAAATATCACCAAGAAGACCAAAAACAGCACCGATAACAGCTGGTACACCAACTAAAACAGGCACGTTTTCATTGAATGTGAAAGCTGCAATAGCAGTGAAAATAAAAAATGCACTGGATAATGCTTTTAACATTAATAGCTTTGGCGAACTTTTATGAGTTCTTTTTACTGTAAAAATAATTGTAATAATAAGACCTATGGTCAAAAAAACTATATACATCACTATGAGCTCCTAACAAAATCCCCATACTTTTACTATGTAAATTTTATCATATAGAAAAATAAAATTCAATGACGACAAAAAGATACAGTTGCATAATTTTACCTACTTATATTTGTGCAATTTAACAACAAATTTTTACTTGATTTTAGAGGTAAAGAGTGATAATATTAGTTTAAAGTTAATACGCCAATAACTTTACGCAAACACAGAGAACCGTTCACGTTTTTGAACGGTTCTCTGTGTTTTTATGTAATAAAACGAATTTTTCTGAATTAGAAAAACAAAGTTTTATTGTTATGAATCCAATTAATTTTAATATTTTATTACATTATATTGATTTCTTGTTTTTTTTGTTGTAAAATTTAGAATAGAATTTTGTAACTTTGAGGTAAAAATATGGCTATTGTTACTTTAAAAGAATTGTTAGACAGAGCCAACGAGAAAAAAATATCAGTTGGTGCTTTTTCGGTTGGTAATATGGAAATGATTTTAGGTGCTGTAAGAGCTGCCGAGGAGCTTAACACCCCTATTATTCTCCAAATCGCTGAAGTGAGGCTTCCTACCTCACCCTTAGATATCATCGGACCAATGATGGTTGCAGCCGCAGAAAACAGCGAGGTTGATATTTGCGTTCATCTTGACCACGGTTTGAATTACGAAACTGTTGAGCAAGCGCTTGACCTTGGTTTTTCTTCCGTTATGCTTGACGGCTCACTTCTTCCTATTGAAGAAAACATTAAGTTAACTCAAGAGGTTGTTGAGCTTGCTTCTGAATACGGCGCCTCTGTTGAGGCAGAGTTAGGTGTTGTAGGTGGTAACGAGGGTGGCGGTAACGGACACGAAATTCAGTGTACTGACCCCCTTTCAGCTATCAGATTTTGCCTCGAAACAAATATCGATGCCTTAGCGGTGGCTATTGGTAATGCTCACGGTAATTACCCCGT
The DNA here is from genome assembly GCA_045638585.1 of Acutalibacteraceae bacterium. Lineage (GTDB taxonomy): Bacteria > Bacillota > Clostridia > Oscillospirales > Acutalibacteraceae > DTU089. Next base: position 130,445 of record JAZUBO010000014.1, read on the forward strand.
TGCACCTAAATTAAGATTTGATGTTCTCAAAGCTATTCACTCAGCTTGTAAAACACCTCTTGTTCTTCACGGTGGTACAGGCATTACACCTGAGGATTTCCAAGAGTGCATCAGAAACGGTATAAGAAAAACAAATATTGCGACTGCAAGCTTTGATGCAGTTACAAACGCTGCAAAACATATTGTTGCACTTGATAACGCAAATTACTTTAAGTTATCTCAGGCTATGCAGGATGCAGTTTACGAGAATGTTAAAAAGCACATTAAAATATTTAATATGGAAACTATATAAGCAGGGGTGTTTATTATGAAATATATTGAATTTGACAATACAAAAGAATTTGATTTAATCCTTTTAGGTCGTGTTGCAGTTGACTTTAATCCTACTGATTACTATTGTCCTCTTTCTCAAAGCACAACCTTTAAAAAGTACTTAGGTGGCTCACCTGCAAATATTGCGGTTGGACTTTCAAGACTTGGCAAAAAATGCGGTTTCTTTGCAAAGGTTTCCGACGATGAGTTAGGAACGTTCGTTGAAAACTTTTTCAAAAACGAGGGCATTGACTGCTCTCATATCACCCGTTGCACAAACGGTGAAAAAATCGGTCTTACTTTCACTGAAATTCTTTCTGAAACTGAAAGTTCAATTCTTATGTACAGAAACGATGCGGCAGACTTAAAGCTTTCTGTTGAAGATATTGATGAGGATTACATAAAGAAAACAAAAGCACTTCTTATATCAGGTACAGCCCTTTGCGAAAGTCCCTCAAGAGAAGCTGCTCTTAAGGCAACAATTCTTGCAAAAAAGAATAATATCCCCGTAATTTTCGATATAGACTATCGTGCATACAACTGGAAAAATTCAGATGAAATTGCAATTTACTATTCAACAGTTGCAAAATATGCTGATGTTATTCTCGGCTCAAGAGAAGAATTCGATTTAACTGAAAAGCTTATCGGTCTTGATGGTACTGATAAAACAAGTGCTTCATACTGGCACAAGCAAGGTGCTAAAATTGTTATCATCAAGCACGGTAAAGAAGGCTCAACCGCATACACAAATGACGGTGAAAGCTACAACATCAAACCCTTCCCCGTTAAGCTCTTAAAATCTTTCGGTGGCGGTGACGGTTATGCTTCTGCATTCCTTTACGGTCTTTTTGAGGGTTGGGAAATTATTGATGCCCTTGAATTTGGCTCTGCTTCTGCGGCTATGCTTGTTGCAAGCCACGCTTGCTCACAGGATATGCCTACTGTTGAAGCTGTTAAAGAGTTTATAAAGAAAGAAAAAGAAGAATACGGCGAAATGATAGCGAGAGGCTGATTTCATTATGACTGATAAATTTAAAAGAATACTATCGGCAGTCCTTATTATATGCTTTTTACTTATACAAATACCGATACTCATTAACGCTTATATGTTTGAATTTTCAAACAAGTATATAATTACAGTCGATGAAGCAGCACTTGATAATTTTGACTGTGTACTTGTATTAGGTGCAGGAGTCTGGGGCGATTCCCCTTCTCATATGCTTGAAGAACGCCTCAACAGAGGTATTGAGGTTTACAACAGCGGTTGTACCGACAGAATACTTATGAGCGGTGACCACGGCAGAGAAGAATATGACGAAGTAAACGTAATGAAAGATTTCGCTGTTGAAAGCGGTGTTGAAGCAGATACTGTTTTTATGGACCACGCAGGCTTTTCGACTTATGAATCAATGTACCGCGCAAGAGACGTTTTCGGTGTTAAGAAAGTGATTATTGTTACACAGAAGTATCATCTTTACAGAGCTGTTTACAATGCTCGTAAATTAGGTCTTGATGCTTATGGTATAGCTGCTGATGGTCAATATAATTACGATATATTCGTAAGAACTTACAACAACTCTAGAGAGGCACTTGCAAGATGCAAGGATTTTGTATGGTGCATTTTCAAGCCCGAGCCTACCTATTTAGGTGAAGCGATACCGATTCATTTAAGCGGTGAGCTTACAGACGATAAAGTTTGAGATGGTGATATAATGTTTTTTGAAAAAATTGATTACAACGAAAACAATGAAAGAGTTTTATGTGAAATTGGTGGTAAACACGCTGATATGAATATGAATATCAGGGTTAAAAAGTTTAGTGCCGATGAAGTTTTCACTCTTTATAATGAAGAATGTGAAACTGCTTTCTTGATTCTTCAGGGTGACATTGAAATTTCCTGGAACGGTGAAACAAAGTCTATGACAAGAGAAACACCTTTTGTTAAAGCAGCTTACTGTTTACACGTACCAAAATGCACAGAAGTCTCAATCAAGGCGAACGAAGAAAGTGAAATTCTCATTCAGCAAACAGATAACGATATAATTTTTACACCTGTTTTCTATACACCCGATATGATTTTATATCAGCATTTCGGTAAAAACCAATGGGAAGGCACAGGCTACAGAATAGTTTCTACTGTTTTTGATTACGACAATGCCCCCTATTCAAATATGGTTTTAGGTGAGGTTTACAACCAACCGGGCAGATGGTCAAGTTATCCCCCGCACCATCACCCTCAACCTGAGGTTTACTATTATCAGTTTGATAAGCCTCAAGGCTTTGGTGCTGCTTTTGTTGGTGACGACGTTTTCAAAAGCGTTCAAGGCAGTGCGGTATTTATTCCTGACGGCAAGGACCATCAGCAGGTTGTAGCCCCAGGCTACGAAATGTGTTATATATGGATGATTCGTCATATAGATAACGATCCTTGGTTTAAAACTACAAGGTTTGTTTCAGACGAACATCAATGGTTAACAAAATAAATTAGTAAAATACTCTAAGGAGTGATATAAATGGCAATTATGACAATGGGCCAGGCTCTTGTAAAATTCCTTGATAACCAGTACGTTTCTTTTGACGGAAAAGAAACAAAATTCGTTGACGGTATTTTCACCGTTTTTGGTCACGGAATTGTTTGCGGTCTCGGCCAAGCGCTTGACGAAAACCCCGGTGGACTTAAAGTTTATCAGGGTAAAAACGAGCAAGGTATGGCACACGTTGCCGCTAGCTTTGCTAAACAAAACAATAGAAGAAAAATTATTGCTTGTTCATCATCTATCGGCCCCGGTGCTGCTAATATGATAACAGCTGCGGCAACAGCAACAGTTAATAACGTGCCTTTACTTTTATTCCCTGCAGATACCTTTGCTTGCCGTCAGCCCGACCCCGTTTTACAGCAGTTTGAACAACCCTATTCATTAAGTGTTACCACAAACGATGCTTATAAGCCTGTTTGCAGATACTGGGACAGAATTGTAAGACCCGAACAGCTTATGTCAGCAATGACAAACGCTATGAGAGTTTTAACAGATACTGCAAACACAGGTGCTGTTTGTATTGCTCTTTGTCAGGACGTTGAAGGTGAAAGCTACGATTACCCCGATTATTTCTTTGAAAAAAGAGTACATAAAATCACAAGAATTGCCCCTGTAAAAGATGAAATTTATGATATTGCAGTTGCGTTACTTAATTCCAAAAAGCCACTTGTTATTGCAGGTGGTGGTGTAAGATATTCAGAAGCAGGCAGAACTCTTGAAGCATTCTGCGAAAAGCACAATATCCCCTTTGCTGAAACACAGAACGGTAAATCTGCAGTTCTTTCATCACACAAGCTTAATTTAGGCGGTGTTGGTGTTACAGGTAATCTTTCAGCTAACTTAATCGCTAAAGATGCAGACCTTGTTATTGGTATTGGTACACGTTTTTCTGACTTTACAACAGCTTCAAAATCATTATTCAAAGCTGATGCAAAATTTGCAACTATCAATACCGATAGATTTGATGCTTACAAGCTCAGCGCTATAAAGGCTGTTTGCGATGCAAAGCTTGGTATTGAAAAGCTTGACGAAATGATTGAGGATTATAAAACAGCATACTCAACTGAAATTGCTGATGCAAAAGCTGCCTGGTCAAAAGAAATGACTAAGCTTTCAGAATATTTATACTCAGACGATTTTGAGCCAATTATCAAAGCAAGATATGAGGATACAATTCCTGAATTCGTTGATAAAATCGGTGGCGTAATTACACAGACTTCTGCACTTGCTTTAATCAGAAGTGTAATTGATGAAGATGCTATTGCAGTTGCTGCTGCAGGCTCTCTCCCCGGTTGTATGCAGAGAATGTGGACTACAGATGCTCCTAACTCATATAATATGGAATACGGTTATTCTTGTATGGGTTATGAAATTGCAGGTGCTCTCGGCTCAAAGATGGCAGAGCCTGATAAAGAGGTTTATGCTTTCTGCGGTGACGGTAGCTACTTAATGCTTCACAGTGAGCTTGTTACTGCAATTCAGGAAAACAAGAAAATCAACGTTCTTTTATTTGATAACGCAGGCTTCGGTTGTATCAACAATCTTCAGATGTCAAACGGTATCGGCAACCTTGCAACAGAGTTCCGCAAGCGTGACGAAAACGGCAACCTTTTAGGTGAGCTTATGCCTATTGACTTTGCTATGAATGCAGCAGCATACGGTGCAAAGACATACACAGCAAGAACTCTTGAAGAGCTTGAAGCCGCTCTTAAAGACAGTAAAAAGCAAACAGTATCAACTTTAATTGACATTAAAGTATTACCCAAGTCAATGACAGACGGTTACGGTGCTTGGTGGCACGTTGGTATTGCTTCAACATCAGAAAAAGATGCAGTTAAAGCTGCATACGAAAATAAAAAAGAAAATCTTAGTAAAGCGAGGAAGTTCTAATGCTTGACAAAAACAAAGTTAAACTCGGTATTGCTCCTATCGCATGGACAAATGACGATATGCCGGACCTTGGAGCAGAAAACACATTTGAGCAGTGCATTTCTGAAATGGCACTTGCAGGCTTTACAGGTTGTGAAGTTGGCAACAAATACCCTAAAGATACAAAGGTACTTAAAAAAGCTCTTGACCTTCGCGGTATGCAGATTTGCAATGCTTGGTTTTCAACATTCTTAACAACAAAGCCTTATGAAGAAACTGAAAAAGAATTCATCAAGCACATCACCTTCCTCAAGGAAATGGGTGCAAAGGTTGTTGGTATTTCAGAGCAGGGTCATTCAATTCAGGGTACAGACCTTTCAATTTTTGACGATAAATATGTTATGAACGACGAAGAATGGGAGCTTCTTTGCACAGGCGTTAACAAGCTTGGTAAGGTTGCAAAGGATATGGGTATCACTCTTACTTTCCATCATCACATGGGCACAGTTGTTCAGACAGCTGCTGAAATCGACAGACTTATGGAAAACACAGACCCCGAGCTTTTCAATCTTCTTTTCGACTCAGGTCACCTTGCATATTGCGGTGAGGATTATATGTACATTCTTAAGAAATACGTTAACCGCATTAAACACGTTCACCTTAAAGATATCCGCCCCGACGTTATTGCTGATGTTAAGGCTAAAGGCGAAAGCTTCCTTCAGGGTGTCAGAAAAGGTACATTTACAGTTCCCGGTGACGGTGTAATTGATTTCGAGCCTATTTTCCAAGTACTTGCAGAAAACAATTACGAAGGTTACGTTCTTGTTGAAGCAGAGCAAGACCCTGCAATTGCTAATCCCTTTGAATATGCAGTAAAAGCTAGAAAATATATTGCCGAAAAAGCAGGCTTATAATAGTTAAAAATAAGACCACTTTTACAGAAAGGTGAAAATATAATGTCAGTAGAAAAACTTAAATATTTTTGTAATGGTAAATTCGTTGAATCAAAAACTGATGTATGGTACGACCTTCATAACCCCAGCACAGGTGAAATCACCGGTTATGCCCCCTGCTGTACAAACGAAGAGGTTCTCGAAGCAGTTGAAGCTGCAAAAGCTGCTTACCCCGCTTGGAGAGCAACTCCTGCAGTTAAGAGAGCTCAGATTCTTTATAACGTAAGAAATCTTCTTATTGAGCATATGGAAGAGCTTACAAGAATAGTTGCAGAAGAAAACGGTAAGGTATGGAGCGAAGCTGAGGGTGACGTTCTCAAAGCCAAAGAAGGTACAGAGCTTGCAACTCAAGTTCCCTCACTCATGATGGGCGAAAGCATGATGGATGCTTCATCAGGCTTTGATACAGTTAAATATCGCGAGCCTATGGGCGTATTCGCAGGTATTGTTCCCGTTAACTTCCCTGCTATGATTCCTTTTGGTTGGATGACACCTACCTGCGTAGCTTGTGGTAACACAATCGTTCTAAAAGCTGCCTCTTTCACTCCCCGTACTGCGTTAAGAATTGCAGAGCTTTACAAGGAAGCAGGTATGCCTGACGGCGTTGTTAACGTTATCACCTGCTCAAGAAACGAAATTAACACGCTTCTTGACCATCCCGATATCAAGGGTATCACTTTCGTTGGCTCAACACCCGTTGGTAAAATTGTTTACGAAAGAGCTGCTAAAGCAGGCAAACGTGTGCAGGCACTTTGTCAGGCTAAAAACCACGCTCTTGTTCTTGAAGATGCTCCCATTGAACGTACAGTTGCAGGCATCATCAACTCTGCTTACGGTTGCGCAGGTCAGAGATGTATGGCTCTTTCAGCTTGTGTTGTTCAGGAATCAATCGCTGATAAATTTGTTGCAGAGCTTAAGAAACAAGCTTCACAGATTAAGCTTGGTGCTTCTGTTGATAAAACATCAAAGCTTGGACCGATTACATATAAGAAACACTATGACGAGGTTATAGCAGATATTGAAAAAGGCGTTAAGGAAGGTGCAACACTTGTTCTTGACGGTAGAAATCCCGAGCTTCCCAATGAGCTTAAGGGTGGTTATTTCGTAGGTCCTACAATCTTTGATAACGTTACAGACGAAATGACAATCGGTAGAGATGAAGTTTTCGGACCTGTTCTTTGCGTTAAACGAGTTAAAGATTTTAACGAAGGTCTTAAGGTTATGAACGCTAACCCCTATGCAAACGGCTCTGTTATCTTTACACAGAATGGTCACTATGCACGTGAATTTACTCGTCACACAGATGGTGGCATGGTTGGTGTTAACGTTGGTATCCCCGTTCCGATTGGCTTCTTCCCCTTTGCGGGACATAAGGATTCATTCTTCGGTGACCTTCACTGTCTCGGTAAAGATGCTTACAGATTCTTTACAGAAAGCAAATGTGTAACAACACGTTGGTTTGACGAAGAAGAGCTTAAGAAAACAGAAGTTTCAACATGGGACGGAACTATCTGATTTAATAATTTTAATTTTGAAAGGAAAAATAGATATGCTTAATATTGGTATTATCGGTGCAGGCCGAATCGGTAAGGTTCACCTTGAATCAATTTCTTATCACGTAAAAAATGCAACAGTTACTGCTATTGCAGATCCCTTTATGAATGACGAAACAAAAGCATTCTGTGAGGGCTTCGGTGTTGAAAAAATCTACACAGATTACAAGAAGATAATTGAAGATGAAACAATTGATGCTGTTCTTGTGTGCTCTTCAACTGATACACACGCTCCAATTTCAATTGAAGCAATAAATGCAGGTAAACACGTTTTCTGTGAAAAACCTCTTGCAAACACAGTTGATAAAATTCTTGAAATAGCTGATGCTCTTAAGGCTCACCCTGAAGTTAAATTCCAGGTTGGCTTTAATCGTCGTTTTGACCACAACTTTGCTGCAGTCAGAAAAGCTTATGACGAAGGCAAAATTGGTGATGCACAGATTCTTAAAATCACATCTCGCGATCCTCAGGCACCACCTGTTGGCTACTGTGCAGCTAGCATCTTCCTTGATATGACAATTCATGATTTTGATATGGCTTGCTTCCTTACTAACAGTGATGTTGAAGAGCTTTATGTTTACGCAGATGCTCTCATCAATCCCGGTATACGTGAATATGGTGACTTCGATACAGCTATCATTTCAATGAAAATGGAAAATGGTGCTCTTGCAGTTATTGACAACTCTCGTCAGGCAATGTACGGCTACGACCAGAGAGCTGAGCTTTTTGGCTCAAAGGGTATGGTTGCAACTACAAACGATACACTTTCAACTGCTGTTATTTCTGATGCTAACGGTGTTACAGGCGAAAAGCCTCTCTATTTCTTCCTTGAGAGATATATGGGTTCATTCTCAGAAGAAGTAAGACAATTTGTTGATTGCTGCATAAATGACAAGGAGACACCTGTTGGTATTCACGCAGGTCTTCAGTCTGTTAAGATTGCTCTTGCTGCTGAAAAATCAGCAAACGAAGGCAGACCCGTAAAACTTTCGGAGATTAAATAAAAATGTCAGATAAAAACTATGATGTTATAGTTATCGGTGCAGGTTGCGGCGGTCTTACTGCCGCAGCTTGCGTCGCTAAAGAAGGTAAAAAAGCTTTAATATTAGAACGTCACAATGCCCCCGGTGGCTTTGCTTCAAGCTTCGTCAGGGGCAGATTTGAATTTGACGTTTCTTTACATCAGCTTTGCGGATATTCTGATACCGCAGGGCTTGGTGACACACGTAAAATTTTTGATTACCTTGGTATCAGTGACAAAATTAAATGGGCACAGATACCCGACTGCTACCGTTTAATATCAAAGAGAAATTTCGACTCAACAATTGACGTTAAAATGCCTATTGGTGTTGACGAATTCATCAATGCTTTAGAAAGCTACGTACCCGGTAGTAAGCCATCCGTTACCCGTCTGTTTAAATTGGCACAAGAAATTGAAGCTTCCACACAGTATTTTTCTGAATTTGACAGTAAAATCACTTTAAAAGCATTAAGAAAAGTATTAAAAGAGCACGGTAATTTTATAAGAACTGCCCCCTACTCTGTTAACGAGGTTTTTGATGCTCTTAAAATTCCTCAAGCGGCACAGGATATACTCAACGCTTATTGGATGTATCTTGGTGTTGACTGCTCAAGGTTAAGCTTTATCCATTATATTTCAATGGTTTATTCATATGTTAAATATGGCTCTGTTGTACCTAAATTACGTAGCCACGCTATGAGTATGGCTCTTGCAGGTGTTGTTGAGGATAATGGTGGTGAAATACGCTATAATTCTCACGTTTCCCGTATAATTTTCAAAGACGGACGAGCTAAAGGTGTTATTTTGAAAAATGGTGAAAAAATAATGAGCGACCACATTATTTGCAACTGCTCACCCACAACAGCCTTTGGTAAGATGATTAAATCAAAGGATTTACCCGAAAGAGCTGTTAAAAGAACTAATGCTCGTACCTTCGGTGCAAGAGGTGCTTGTGTTTACCTTGGTCTTAACAGAAGTGCTGAAGAATTAGGTATAAAAGACTATTCTGTTTTTATTACCGATACTGTTGATACTGAAAAGCAGTACAACTTAATGAAATCGATAGATACAAACAATGCTCTTGCGGCAGTTTGTTTAAATATAGCCAATCCCGACTGTTCACCCAACGGCACAACCATTCTTTGCCTTACAACTCTTTACACAGATAACTGTTGGGCAAACGTTGAGGCAGACCAATATTTCAAAGAAAAAGATATGCTTGCAGCTCGTTTGATTGCTAATTATGAAAGTGCTACAGGTATTATAATTCACAACTCTATTGAAGAGTTAGAGGTTGCAACACCCGTTACCTTCGCAAGATACACCGCAACACCTCAAGGCACGGTTTACGGTTATTACGGCGACGACTGGGACGGTATTATCCCAAGAGTTATGACAGAGGCTACCGACTGCGACACAAATGGTCTGCGCTTCTGCGGTGGTTGGGACGTTCAGCTTTCAGGTATGAGTTCCGCTATAGCTTCAGGCAGAAACGTTGCTTTTGCATCTCTTAACGATATGACAACAGAAGGCAAGGGGGATTTATCAGATGAAAAATAAAGTTGTGGTAAACTCCACCTTCAAGGATATTAAAAGCTTTATAAATATCCCCTCTTTAAGAAAAGGTGTAATTGATGAAGCACCAAATTCACCTATTAATGCTAACTTTGCGGTAAATTCAACCGCTAACTTTTTACATCCGTCTGTTCAATATCTTGTTGTAAAAAGCGTTATTGACGTTTCAAGAGACACTAAAGCATATATTCTCGGCCCTGATGCTTCATTAGGTACTGCAAAGCTAGCGTATTTTCGTCCGGGGCAATTTATAAGTGTTACCCTTGAAATCGGTCACGCAGTTGTTACAAGACCTTATACAATATGCTCTTCGCCTTTACGGTCATTAGATGATGAATACGTTATTATGGTAAAAAAAGACAGTAATGGCTTTGCTTCAACATATATTCACAATAATTGGGTTAAAGGTACAAAGGTTAAAGCAACTGCTCCTTTCGGTAATTTATATTATCAAGCTTTAAGAGATTCAAAAAACATTGTCGGTTTAACCGATGAATGTGGTATTTCCGGTTTTTTATCTATGGCTGAAGCTATTTGCGACGGTACTTTAGATATTGATTTAACACTCTTTTATTCTGCAAGAAAGAAAAATGAAGCTATAATGATGGACCGTTTAAACGAGCTTGCAGAACAAAGCAATAAATTCAGAGTAATTTACGTTTTAAGTGACGAAAGAGCTGATAAATGCGAAAGAGGCTTTATAACAAAAACTCTAATTGAAAAATACGTATCCTCTACAAGATACAGCGTTTTTGTTAACGGCTCTACCCCACTTTACAACAGAGTTACACCGCAGATAGCAGAATTAAAGCTTGAACAGAAATTCATCCGTTACGGTTTAAGCGGACAAATTAAAAATCCTGCATCACTCCCCGATTTCCCGAAAGATGCAATTGGTAAAACGTTTTTATGTAAGGTAATTAAAGATGGTGAAGCTTTAGGTAAAATACCTTGTTCATCGGAAGAAACCTTACTTGTTGCTCTTGAGCGTGAGGGAATTTCAGTAGAGTCTCTTTGTCGTTCGGGTGAATGTGGATTCTGCCGTTCAAAGCTTACAAGCGGTAACGTTTTTATACCTAAAGACGTTGATTCAAGAAGATTGGCTGACTCAAGCTTCGGTATAATTCACCCTTGCTGCTCTTATCCTATGAGCAATTTAACTTTAATTATTAATTAATATCAAATAAAAAAACTCTCTCGACTTTTTATGTCGAGAGAGCTTTTTATATAATTAATAAGCTTTACCCCAATAAACCATATGCTTTGCAGGTTTACCGCAACAAACACAAGTTTCTGAAAGGTTTTCTTGCTCGAAAGGAATACAACGAGAACCTACACCTGTAAGCTCTTTAACCTTGTCTTCACATTCCTCTTCACCGCACCACATTGCTTTAACGAAGCCGTCACCGTTTGCGGCAAGCTTTTCGTTGATTTCATCGATAGATGTACAATCATAAGAACGGTTTTTAACGTTTTCAAGGGCTTTGTTGTAAATAGCCTCTGCGTATGCGTTTAAGGTTGTTGTAAGACCATCTTCAAGGTTATCAAGAGAAACAAATACTTTTTCTCTGTTGTCACGTCTTACAAGAACACACTGATTATTCTCAATATCCTTAGGACCGATTTCAAGACGAATCGGAACGCCCTTCATCTCGTATTCAGCAAATTTCCAACCTGCAGAGTTATCGCTTGAGTCAACCTTAACTCTGAACTGCTTTGAAAGACGGTCACGAAGCTCATATGCCTTATCGAGAACGCCCTCTTTATGCTGTGCGATAGGAACGATAACAACCTGAATAGGTGCAACATCGGGCGGAAGAACAAGACCGTTGTTGTCACCGTGTGACATAATGATAGCACCAATAAGTCTTGTAGTTGAACCCCAAGAGGTCTGATGAACATAAGAAAGCTTATTTTCTTTATCCTGATAAGTCATATTGAAAGCTTTTGCAAAGCCGTCACCGAAATAGTGAGAAGTTGCTGCCTGTAAAGCTTTACCGTCGTGCATAAGTGCTTCAATAGCGTATGTAGCAACTGCACCTGCAAATTTATCGCTCTCAGTCTTTTTACCCTTAACAACGGGCATACAGAGAGATTTTTCGCAGAAATCTGCATATACATTGAGCATCTGCTCTGTTTCGATAATTGCCTCTTCAGCTGTAGCGTGAACGGTATGACCCTCCTGCCATAAGAACTCTCTTGTTCTGAGGAAGGGACGGGTTGTTTTCTCCCATCTTACAACGCTACACCACTGGTTATAAAGCTTAGGTAAATCTCTATGAGACTGAACAACCTTTGCATAATGCTCACAGAAAAGAGTTTCTGAAGTAGGACGAACGCAAAGACGCTCTTCTAGTTTATCACTACCACCGTGAGTAACCCAGGCAACCTCGGGAGCAAAGCCTTCAACGTGATCTTTCTCTTTCTGTAAAAGGCTTTCGGGGATAAACATAGGCATATATACGTTTTCGTGACCAAGCTCTTTAAATCTTGTGTCAAGAATTCTCTGAATATTCTCCCAGATAGCATAGCCATAAGGACGAATAATCATACAACCTTTAACGCTTGAATAGTCAACAAGGTCCGCCTTTTTAACAACGTCTGTGTACCATTGAGCAAAATCAACCTCCATAGAAGTTATTGCTTCAACCATTTTTTTCTGTTCTGCCATTTTTCTTCCTCTTTATATTAATTATTTTCTTCAATGAACTTAACTAAATCACCGACAGTTTTGATTTTTTCTAAATCTTCGTCGGGAAGTTCGATTTCAAAAGTATCTTCTACGTCCATAACCATATCTGCCATATCAATTTCATCGAAACCTAAATCACGAGAAAAAGAAGTAGATAAAGTAATTTCAGATTCGTCAATCTCGAAACACTCGCTAAGCATCTCTTTTACTTTTTCAAAAATCATAATAAAACCTCGTTAAATAAAAATACAAACGAATTATATTAACTTATAAATTGTATTAAGTTTACCCTGATTTGTCAATAGTTTTCGAGAAAACAGTAGTGCTACAATTTATAATTTCACTTTCGTTTGTATGATTATATGTTATTGATTTGCTATTATTCTTTTATTTTGAAAAGTTTGTTGTATTGTTTCTTTATAGTTGGTGAAAGAAGACTGAAAAGAATTATATTTGACCCTGCTTTTACAAGATTAAAGGCTATACAAACACCGAGATAACCTGAAATAAATTCGTTAAAAGGAAGCTGCATAAATTCAGATGTTAACCAAATGTTCATAGGAATCATAACAAGCACAACAACGATTGCACCGCAGATACCTGAAATAATAACGCCTTTAACACCCTTAATAGCTTTTCTTAAAAAGTAAAGAGTTAAAATAAGAAGACCTGATGATAAAAAGTGCATAAAGAATCCGATAATTCCGCTTGAAGCACTAACTGTAAGAGTCTGAATAACGCAAACAACAAGAAGTGAAACAAGAGCATAAACAGGACCTAAAACTGCAGAGCAGATTAAAAGAGGTAAATCTGCAAATTCCATTTCATAAAACGGTGTAAACAACGGAAAACGGATTGTTACCATTAACACCAATGAAAGTGCAGTTAAAACTGCGGCAGTTGTGAGTCTTTGAAGCTTTTGTTTGCTTGTGTAACTTGATTTTTTCATAAAATCACCTTTCAAAAAAATATTCGCCCCGAAAGACTCAGGGCGAATAATAAAAGGTTTCAAATAAATAAAATTTATTACAGAAATCTTCTCTCATCCGGACTATACCGTCGGTTTGGGAATTTCACCCAATCAACCATAAAGGCTCGCAGACTATACTGCCGGTGGGGAATTACACCCCGCCCTGAAGTTTCGTTCTTATATATAATATCACTTTTTAAGGATTTGTCAACTAAATAGCAAATTATTCTTTTGTATTACATTATAAAAGAGCCGTTTTTATTGACTTTCTTTTTCATTTATAATATAATTTTATAAATATGAAAAAAATTACATTTAGGAGTTTTTTATAATGGGAATTTATGAAGAATTAGTTGCCCGTGGGCTTATCGCTCAGGTAACAAACGAAAGCGAAATTCGTGAAATGATTAATAGCGGTAAAGCTAATTTCTATATCGGCTTCGACTGTACTGCAGATAGCCTTACTGCAGGTCACTTTATGGCGCTTACACTTATGAAACGTCTTCAGATGGCAGGCAACAAGCCTATCGCTCTTATCGGTGGCGGTACAACTATGATTGGTGACCCCTCAGGTAGAACTGATATGAGAAAAATGCTTACTAAAGAAGACATTGACCATAATGCAGAATGCTTTAAACGTCAGATGGAACGATTTATTGAATTCGGTGAAGGCAAGGCTCAGATGGTTAACAATGCTGAATGGCTTCTTAACCTTAACTACGTTGAGCTTCTTCGTGAGGTTGGCGCTTGCTTCTCAGTTAACAATATGCTTCGTGCAGAATGCTACAAGCAGAGAATGGAAAAGGGTCTCAGCTTCCTTGAATTCAACTATATGATTATGCAGAGCTACGACTTCTACTATCTCTTCAAAAACTACGGCTGCAATATGCAGTTCGGTGGCGACGACCAGTGGAGTAATATGCTTGGCGGTACTGAGCTTATAAGACGTAAATTAGGTAAAGATGCACACGCTATGACCATCACTCTTCTTACTGACTCACAGGGTAAAAAGATGGGTAAAACTGCAGGTAATGCGGTATGGCTTGACGCTAACAAAACTTCACCCTATGAATTCTATCAGTACTGGAGAAACGTTGCAGACGGTGACGTTCTTAAATGTATCAGAATGCTTACATTCCTTCCCCTTGAGCAGATTGACGAAATGGATTCATGGGAAGGTAGTCAGCTTAACAAGGCTAAAGAGATTCTTGCTTACGAGCTTACAGCTCTTGTTCACGGCGAAGAAGAAGCAAACAAGGCTCAAGAAGCTGCAAAATCTATCTTCGCAGGTGCTGGAAACTCTGAAAACATGCCCTCAACAAACCTTGAAGATGGTGATTTAACTGCTGACGGTATCAACGTTATTGATGCTATGAGCAAGGCAGGTCTTGTACCCTCAAGAGGTGAAGCAAGACGTCTTATTCAGCAGGGCGGCGTAAGTGTTGATGATGTTAAGGTTACTGACCCCAATTACATCATTCCCCTTTCAGATTTTGAAAAAGGTTATGTAATCATCAAAAAAGGTAAAAAGGTTTTCCACAAATTAGTAAAATAATTATTAAAACTTTTTTAAATTGAGAATTATATCGGAAATTAATGGTATAATTTTTTTGGTGATTATATGAGCAAATTATATAAGGCTTATTTGTCTTCATATAGAATGGATACAGCCGATTGGGACTGCTTTTTAAAATACGCAGGTGATATTTATAACACTCCCCAATTGCAACAGTTAAGCCAATTTGAACAGCATTTTAAAATAAACCGTTTACAGCATATAAGAAGCGTAGCTTACTTAAGCTTTTTGATTTCCCGTAAACTAAAGCTTGATTACGTTAGCACCGCAAGGGCTGCGACAATGCACGATTTATTTTATTACGACTGGCGTGAAGACGACGTAAGCCATAAGCTACACGGCTACAGACATCCTAAAACTGCACTAAAAAATGCATTTTATCTTTGTGGAACTTTAAATAAAAAAGAGGTTGACATTATAAAGAAGCATATGTGGCCTCTTACGGTTGTACCACCGAAATATCTTGAAAGCTATGTTGTTACTTCTATGGATAAATACTGTGCAACAATAGAAATGATATATTCGATGTCACCGAAATACAGAGAAAAGTTTCATCGTCTGACCGGGATTGGCGGTGAAGAATGAGTATATTAGATTATATTTTTTATTTCTTCTTCTACAGCTTTATTGGTTGGTTTTTTGAATCGTGTTACTGTTCTCTTCGCCCTAAAAAATGGGTGAACAGAGGCTTTATGAGGGGTCCTATCTGCCCTATCTACGGTACAGGTGCTTTAGTTATTCTTATTGCTTTAGTACCATTAAGAAGTTTAACGGAAAATCTTTACATTAATGAGGCAGTCATATTTGTTGCTGGTATGATTCTCTGCGATGCAGTTGAATTTATGACGAGTCTTATTATGGAAAAGCTTTTTAACGCTCGTTGGTGGGACTATTCAGACAAGAAGTTTAATATTCAAGGCAGAATTTGTCTTACACACACGCTTTATTGGGGTACTTGCTCTTGTCTTTTCGTTTTCGTACTTCATCCAATTATTGATATTTACCTTGTTGGTCAGGTTTCGGAAACCTCAAGACACATTCTCACCTATATTTTCCTTACAGTTTTTGCATTAGACTTGCTTGACACCGTTATAAACGCTTTAGGAATCAGAAAATTTTCATTAAAGCTTAAATCAATTACTGACGAGCTTCGTATGGTTTCAGATCTGGTTTCTACCGCTTTAGGCTTTGACAGTAATGTTGATGAGGATATAACGGTTAAAGAAGAGATTGAAAACAAAATCAATGCATTAAAAGAGAAATACGATTTCCTTGTTAGTGACGTATCATCAGGAAAAGCTAAAACAAAGAAACGCTTATTTAATGCTTCCCCAAGAATGAGAGAAACCATTGTAAACCAAGCAAAAGCATTTGAAGAGCTTTTAAAGGATATTAAAGATACAATTTTAAAATAATCCGTTACGGAGGAATTTAATATGAATGCAAAACACATTTATTACAGAACATACCAGAAAGTAATGAAGTTTTCAGTTAACTTTCTCGACTGGACTCCCCCTAAGCTTTTAAAAGGTGCGGGAGCTATCAAACAGTTACCCGAGCTTGTTAAATCTCAGGGTGTTAACAACGTTCTCGTTGTAACAGATAAAGGTCTTATGGGACTCCACCTTTTAGATTCATTATTTGAGGGTCTTGAAAAGGCGGGTGTTAAATACTGCGTATTTGACAGCGTTCAGCCCAACCCCACAATTTACAACGTTGAAGACGCTCTTAAAATGTATAAGGACAACAACTGTGAGGGTATTATCGCATTCGGCGGCGGCTCACCTATGGACTGTGCAAAGGTTACAGGCGCAAGAGTTGTTAAGCCTAACCAGAGCGCACCCGATATGAGAGGCGTTCTTAAAATCTTAAAGAAGCTTCCTCCTTTCTTTGCTGTTCCTACAACTGCAGGTACAGGCTCTGAATGCACTATCGCGGCTGTTATCTCTAACCCCGATACACACGAAAAGAATTCTATTATGGACCCTGTTCTTCGTCCTAAATACGCTGTTCTTGACCCCGAGCTTACAGTTGGTCTTCCGCCTCACATCACTTCAACAACAGGTATGGACGCACTCACACACGCTGTTGAAGCATTCATCGGCAAGAGCAACACAAAGCAGACAGAAGACGATGCTTTAATTGCAACAAAGCTTGTTTTTGAAAACATTGAAAACGCATACAACGACGGTAAGAACATTAAAGCTCGTGAAAATATGCTTGTAGCTTCTTACCATGCAGGTCTTGCTTTCACTCGTGCTTACGTTGGTTACGTTCACGCTATCGCTCACAACCTTGGCGGTATGTATAACATTCCTCACGGTCTTGCAAATGCTGTTATTCTCCCCTACGTTCTTGATTATTTCGGTGAATCTGCTTACTCTCGTCTTGCTATTCTTGCAGACGTTGCAGGCGTTTCAGGTCAGGCTCAGGGCGAAAGAGAAAAGGCTAAAAACTTTATTGCCGCTATCAGAGACCTTAACACAAAAATGGGCATTCCTGATAAATTTGAGCAAATTAAAGACGAAGATATTCAGTTAATCGCAGAACGTGCTTTAATGGAAGGCAACCCCCTCTACCCCGTTCCAAAAATTATGGATATCGAAGATTGCAAGGCAATTATCAAAAAGCTTCAGAAATAAAATACATACAAAAAAACTCGCTCCGTTCATACGACAGAGCGAGTTTTTTACTTTATTTTTTAAATTTATTATAAGCTTTAGTTGTTAAGTAAATTACGAGAGAAGCGGCAATAATTCCACCACCGATAGCGATACCTACAGTAAGCGTGGTTAAAAAGTAATGAAAAGCTTCACTGTAGTTTTTGGAAAGCAAGCTATTCATTGTGTAATAAAGTGTTCCACCGGGCACAAGAGCAATACAACCGGGGAATAAAAATACGGTTGAGGGTGCTTTTTTCACTCTTGCGAAAACTTCTGAAAGTAAAGCAACAATAAAGGCAGCTACAACATTCGGTATAAATGCACCATCTACTGCATCAGTTAAAACAAAGTAAATAATACAAGCAATAAAACCACCAAATGTTGCATACGGTAAAAGCTTGGCTTTAACTTTAAATAAAATAGCAAAAGCAAGAGTGGCAATAGTGCCGGCAATAATTTTGATTATAACAGGTGTCATTTTATTACACCTCCAAAGAAAAGAATTGCAACAATATAGCCGAAAGCAATCATAACAGCCGTTAAAGCGGCTTGAACGAGCTGCATAATACCCGAAACAGTATCACCGAACAAAAGGTCTCTGACGGCATTACCAAAGGCGAGACCGGGTATCATAAGCATTATTGTTCCTATCATTATCATATCGATATTACTACCGACGCCAAAATGGACGAGAATAAGACCGCAAATTGCCCCGACAAAAGCCTGTGCAATTGTATAAAGCATTTTATTCACCAGGTTAAGCTTTGGTATATTCATTAAAGAGACGAAAAATCCTGCAATAGCTGCGGCAATAGCATCATAGAAATTGCCACCGAAGAAAACTGCAAAGCCACCTGCCGCTACCATACCACCAATAACAGAAAGCACTTTAGAATAAGGTACGGATGTTGATATTTTTTTTAGTCTATCGTCAATATCTTCAAGAGTAATCTTACCGCTGCAAACGTCACGTGAAATAGCATTCATTTCATCAAGCTTATACATATTATTTGTTGTTTTATAAACACGTCGTACGTGTGATGCCGTTCTACCGTCAGACATTCTTATGCCCGCTATAATCAGTGATGGTAACGCAAATACGTCGGTTTTCTCCGCACCGTAAGCAGAGCATATACGAACAACAGTATCTTCAATTCTATGGGCTTCACCGCCACATTTAAGTATACTCTCACCAATATCGAGAGCTTTATCTAAAATGTAATCGGGTGTATATAAAGAAGAATCAATCAAAGTATTTCCGTCATCACGGTCGTTATATTCTTTAATCACAACAACTCTCCCTATTAAGTAATTACTTTTATGTATTATATTATCTATTCTTTCTCGAATCAATATAATCCTGTAAAATTATATCAGCAGCAACAGCATCGACAACATTCTTTCTCTTTTTACCGCGAACGTTGTTTTCACTCAAGATTCTATGAGCTGAAACGGTTGTAAGGCGCTCATCCCAATATACAACGGGAATTTCGGTCAAGCCCTGAATTAAAGAGCCTAAAGACTTACAAGCATCAGAACGAAAACCCATTGAGCCATCCATATTTTTTGGAAGACCTACAACTATTTGCTCTGCCTTTTTTTCAATAGCAATTTCTATGATTTTTTTCGCTAAATTTTCTTGATTCCACTCGGTGATAACGCAAACGGGTGATGCTAACATTTCGAGCTTATCGCATGCAGCAATACCAGTTCTTTTATCACCGTAGTCAACAGAAATTATAACCATATATTTACCTCAAAAAATGGCTGATAGAAAACTACCAGCCATTATTTATTATTCTTCGGAATTATCGTTTTGTGGTGTAACCGCAGCCGATTCAGGCGGCAACGTTGTATCAACAGGTTTAGTTGTTTCAACCGGTTGCGTATCAGGCGGTGTAGCTGTTGTTGACTCGCTAGGAGTTGTAGCGGGAATGTCGCTACTTTCAACGACAGTTGATGATTCTGTTTCACTGACAGGCTCTGTAGTGGTTGCTGACGGTGCAGTAACCTCATCGGGTATTTCTGAACCGATAGCGTGAATCATAGCACAGTTGTTACACCTTGCAGGGATATTAGAGCTCTTATAATATCCTGCACCGGTTTCAGAACAGGTTTCAGAAGCTATATCACCGGAAATTTTGCAATATTCACGATAAACAACACCACTTGCAGTCGGGAAAGACATATCTTCAAGATCTTCATGTAGAGCATTCATAACCTCTCTGAATATCTTACCTGCCGGGTTACCAGATGTGTTTTTTATAGGTCTGGGTTCGTCATAACCGTACCAAACAGCAGCAACGTAATAAGGTGTGCCACCAACAAACCAACGGTCTTTATCATCAGTTGTAGTACCGGTTTTTGCAAAAGTCTGGAAGTTTTTAACACCATAACCACCTGCAGTACCTGCATTAACAACTGTTCTTAAAAGCTGACGCATAACACCTGCTGTGCTTTCACTAACAACCTGGTCGCCCTTGCTGTTGCCTGATTTAAGAAGAGTTTCACTACCATCGTTATTAGTAACCTTTGTATAACAATATGGCTCAAAATAATAACCGTTGTTACCGAATATTGCGAATGCAGCAGTCATTTCAAGAGTTGTAACACCCTCACTAGTACCACCAACGCACATTGACGAGAAGTTACCATCATAATCAGGGTCATCTTCATCTGTAACGAATGTTGTAAATCTAAGGTCTTCAACCATAAAGTCAAAAGCAGTACCAAGACCGATTTTTCTCATTAACTGTGCGGGAACTGTATTTAGTGACTGCGCTAACGCATACTGAACTGTTACGAAATCACTGGCATTACCGTGAGAACCGCCATAGTTTACAGGCCAACGAGAAGAACCAAGCTTGATACCGTAGTTCTGAACTTTAGTTGACCAGGTTGCAACGTTATTTTCAATAGCAGGCGCATAAACCGAAAGCGGTTTTATAGATGAACCGGGCTGACGGGGTGAATCAGTTGCACGGTTAAGACCACGGAATGTTTCTTTAGGACCTGCACCGCCAACCATAGCAACAACTCTACCACTATAATCCATAATAGTCATAGCAGATTGTACGGCAGGATTTTCTTTTGTATTCTCTTCGTCGGGGAAGGTCACTCTGTTAACGTAAACCTCTTCAAGCTTTTTCTGTGCGTCAAGGTCAATTGCAGTATAGATTCTTAAACCGCCAAAGAAAACCTTTTTCCATGCTTCGTTGTAGGTTAAATCGTACTCTTCCTGCAAGTCTTTGATAACAGTGTCAATTACGTATTCAACGTAGTAGGATGACTTATCTGACTCTGTTTTATCCGTAAACTTGATATCTTCCTCAGTATATTCTTTTTCTCCCTCTTCGTCTTTTGTAACCTGGCTACCCTTATAGTTTTCACTATTGGTGAAAATCAACTCAAAATCCATGGCCTTATCATATTCTTTTTGAGTGATACTACCCTGCTCAAGCATACAACCGAGAGTGTATTGCTGTCTTGGAATATTATCTTCAAGATTAGTTAAAGGGTCATAATCGGCAGGTGCTTTAGTAATAGAGGCAATAACTGCACACTCTGCTGCATTTAAATTTTCAACGTCTTTACCGAAATATTTTTCAGCAGCAGTTCTGATACCGTAACAACCGTTGCCGAGGTAAACGGTATTAAGATAGAACTCCATAATCGTTTTCTTATGATAAAACCTTTCAACGTTAAGAGCATTCAAAATCTCATAGAACTTACGAGAAACAGTTCTGCCGTTTTGCTTTGTAAGGTTTTTAATCAACTGCTGAGTAATTGTTGAGCCACCCTCTTTAAAGCCTGACTTAACAACACCTAAAACAGTACGTGTCCAGTCAACACCCTGGTGCTCTTCAAAACGTTTGTCTTCAAGGTCTCTGAACGCGTCAATCATATCCTGCGGGATATCTTCGTAGTCAATCCACACACGATTTTCAGCACCGTGAAGTCTTAACAGCTCAACAAGCTCTTTATTTTCATCATAACCATAAATAATACTTGTCTGAGCCTGGTTTGCTTTATACTCTTCAAGGTCAATTTTCTTTTCACCGTTGACATAATCATCAGCAAACTTTAAAACGTAGACACAAGCGACAGTACCACAAATCAAGCAAATTGCAAATAATGAAATAAGAACAGCTGCTAAATTGCTTAATTTTCTGGGCTTCTTATTTTGTTTTGTTGATTTTGTGTTTTTCCTTACAGAACGTTTTGGAACATTCTTGCGTTTATCATTCATAAAGGAAAACCTCCTTTTCAACCATTGGAAAATCAATGATATAGTATTTTAACATATATTTATAAAAATGTTTAGTCTTTTTTTAATATTTTTTTGGAATAAACATTTATATTTTACCAACAATAAAAATAAAAAAGGTTAAATAAATATGAAAAAGCACATTTTAATAATATCTTTAATAACTATTCTTTGCACAATATCCATAATATACAATCTTAATAAAATTAAGGCAACCTCGGCTACAACTAAAGAAATAACTGAAAGTTATAGCTATCAATACACCGTTAAAGATTATAAAGGCAGAATTGCAATATTTAAATATGGCAAAGAGTTACCGTTGGAAATCTTTGAAATATACACAGACAGCTTACCAAAAACAGATTCAAATAAAATCTATCAAGGTATAAATATTACTGACGAAAAAGAATTACAAAAAATCATTGAGGATTACACCGGTTAATTTTTACGGTAAGTTTGAAATAATCGTCTGAGCAACTGCCATATCAAAAGGTGTAGTTAATTTAATATTGTTATCACTACCCTCTACAAGCTTAACTCTGAAGCCTCTGTCACTGAACACAGAAGCAACGTCTGTATACATTTCAAGCTCATAATCAGATAATGAATTAATTACGTTTTCAAGCTCTTTTAAATGGAATGTCTGAGGTGTTTGCACCCTGTAAAGCTCTTTACGGGGTAAATGCTCTGTTAAAAAGTCACCTGTTGCCGTTCTTATAACAGAATCATAAACTGGCATTACAGTATTCGCCGCACCATATTCTTTTGCAGCAGAGATATTATCTTTAATAATAGTTGAGTTTATAAAAGGTCTTACTGCATCGTGAGTTAAAACAATATCATTATCACTTACGTTATATTTATCAATTAAGAACTTGCAACCATTCTGAACAGAGGAATTTCTGTTTTTACCACCTGGAACAACGTAAATTTCGTTTTGTGAAAAACCATATTCAAAGAGCAAGGCTTTTGTATACTCAACCCAATCAACCGGACAACAAATAACCCCTGCTCTGAAGCTACCAAAATCGGTAAAGTTTCTAACGGTCTTAATTAAAATAGGCTCGTTACCAACCTTTAAAAACTGCTTAGGTAACTCGGGAGAATTCATTCTTGAGCCGACACCGCCGGCAAGAATCATATAAAATAAATTCAAATAATTCACTTTCTTTCTGTTTTTGAAAAGCCTTCAGTGCTTTCCTTCTTGAAAAGAATTCTTACAGTCATAAGAATAAGCTTCAAATCTAATGCTAACGAATAATTTTGAATATAGATTAAATCCATTTTTAATTTATTGTAAGCATTTGTGTTATATTTACCGTAAACCTGTGCGTAGCCCGTAAGGCCGCCTTTAACCTTATATCTGCAGACAAATTCAGGGATTTGTTCGGAATATTTTTCAACGTGTTCAATTCTTTCGGGGCGAGGACCGACAATAGACATCTGACCGATGAGAATATTGATAATCTGCGGTAATTCATCAATTCTCAAGGCTCTTATAACTTTACCGACCGGTGTAATACGGGAATCATTATCAACAGCAGGTTGAGGACCATTCTTTTCCGCATCGACAACCATACTCCTGAATTTGAGAATATCGAACATTTCAAGGTCACGAGTACAACGACGCTGTTTGTAGAAAACAGGACCACCATCGTAAAGCTTAATTGCAAGAGCAACTATAAAAAATACAGGTGATAATGCAATAAGAGCAAGAAGAGAAAGAACAACATCAAATATGCGTTTAACAACTCTTTGCTCAACGGTAAGACCCATCGAGGATGATTTGATGATAGGCGTATCGAAATAAGTAATCTCTTTCGCACCGCGAATAATAACATCGGAAATTTTCGGAACTGTATAAATTGTTTTATTCTGCTGATAACAATATTTTAAAATATCGTTTCTTAATCTGGCGGGAACATCACAGATAATTACGCTATCATATTTATCAATTTTTTCAACTAATATATCGTAACCCTCATCAACACTTGCTGATTCGGCAATAACGTAGCGCTCTTCCATACGGCTCATATTCTGAACTATTTCCGTGGCAAGATGGCTACCGTAAATAATCAGAAGCTTTTCTGCAGGGTTAAGCTTCGTTACAATTGTATAAGATAACTTAAGCCAGATAAGTAATTCTAACAGCTGTAACAAGAGGATGAATACAATGCCGATTATATTTGACAAAACAGTTTCAACAAGGCAAATTTGAATGTATGCAATAGTATTGACGAAAAACAATGCAATAACCTGATAGAATACTACCTCCCCTCGCCTGAGCTCATCAATTCTGTAAGAGCCTAAAACGACGGTGATAAAAAAGAGTATTCCGAAATATGCAAGTGCTATAAAAAATCTTCCGCGACCTAAATAAGGATGTTCAAAATCGGGATTATAAACTGCATCCCAAACCAAGAAATATATAGCAGTTGCTATTAAGTTAAAAATTGTTACAGAAACTATTCGTATAGTTGTTCTGTATTGTTCAATCTTTTTCATAATACCTCACATTTAAACAGGACTTGCAAAAAGCAAAACAGAATGAATATATTTTAACGAGGTGTTAAAATGAATATTTTCTACATAATAAGCAATATGCTTTGCCTTTTGCTTCACGTTACTGATGCAGAGTCGTTCCCTAAACCGCTTTCTAAAAAAGTCGAGAAAGAGCTAATAGAAAAAGCGGAAAACGGTGACGATGCTGCACGAAAAAAATTAATTGAGCATAATTTAAGGCTAGTTGCACACATCAGTAAAAAATATTACACAGCTACTGATGAGCAAGACGACCTTATATCTATTGGTACAATAGGCTTGATAAAAGGGATAAACAGCTATAAATCCGAAAAAGGAACAAAGCTTGCAACCTATTGCGCAAGGTGTATTGAAAATGAAATTCTTATGTATTTCAGAAACAATAAAAAACTTGCACAAGAAATATCATTCAGCGAACCTATTGATACTGATAGCGAGGGAAACCCTCTGACATTAATGGATATAATCTACATAGATGATACAATTGTTGATGATATCGACACAAAAAACAAATTAGTGAAATTAAGTAAAATCATCAACAATATCAAAAACCCACGTGAGAAAGAAATAATTGTGAAACGTTACGGTCTTAATGGCAACAAGCCTCTCACGCAAAGAGAAATTGCTGATAGATTAAACATATCAAGGTCGTATGTTTCAAGAATTGAAAAAAAGATTCTCGAAGAAATCAAAAAATCGTTATGAAAGTCTGAAAAGTGACATTTGTAATCTTGTAGGTATACCATTCTCATCTGTTACAGAAACAACAGTAACAAAAAATTCATTATATACACTACCATCAATACTGCCTAAAAATCGCGCTTTAAAGTCTGATACAGTCAAAGAAACACTTGCTTTAGAAATTTTACTATAAACCATATCTTTATCTTCAGGATGAATAAATCGATTCATAGTAAGAGTTTCACCACGATTAATGGTTGAAGCAATATTAAAACCAAAAACAGCGCTTGCATTCTGAGCAAAATAAACGCGGTCTCTTTGCATATCATATGTGACAAAAGTGCAATTAGACTTACTCATATCAACATAAAACTGTTTGGTATCGAGCTCAAATGCGCCTGTATTCACAACTTTCTTAGTTGTTTTAACTTTTCTTGTTCTTAACGCATAATCAACAAGCAAAGAATTAATACCGAAAACCGGCTTCTCTGCACAAGAGAAATCTTTTGAGCCGGCATCTTTCATCATATCAATCTGAAAATCAGATACTCTTGTAGGAATAGTAATATTCGAAACATAATGCTCAAGATTATTGAGCGTGTCGGCAGCATACTTGAGATTTTGCTCATTTGCACCTTTTGAAATTGTATTTTCAATATATTCAGAGGTAACAACAAATCTGTCAAAAACATCTTCAATATAGCAGTTATTATGAATATATCTTGTACCTATAAGATACAAACCGAGTGAAAAACCAAGTTTTTTAACGAGGTCAGAGAATGTCTGCAATTTCCTTACTGAAATATCCTCAAGGAAATCTTGGGGCAAAATAATGCATACATCCAAGCCTGAGCAATCATTCTCTTCACATATGCTTTCAAACTCTTGAATAACGCTTGGTAAATCATCAGGTAAAAACATAGTATAAACCGAAACGGGTGGCACAAGCTTGCCACTCTTTTTTAAATTTACGAGCATATGAATAAGAGTTTTGATTGATAAAATACTGAGATTTTTTCTTGTTGCCGTCGATTTATTAAGCTCGTAATAAACTTCAGTTGTAACAGCAATATCGTCATCAAACATTGAAAACGGAATATAGTCATAACATACAAGTTCACCTGTATATGCACTGATAATCGGGGCAAATTTAGGCTCATAGCTATTATGTGATTCAGAATCAGTGTATTCCATTGAATAGGTTGCAAGGTGATTCATTCCGTTATTATAGAAGGCGTATTCACCTTTACCGTTAACCTTTGCAGCCTTACTTGCATACTCAGCAGCAATTGAAAGATTTTTAAAGGACTTACCGTCATTAGGGAATCTTGAGACACCTAAAGTAGCTGTAAAGAAACCGCTTTCATTAGAGGTATGATACGGCTTTCTTAACATAGAATGTATGTTTTCAATTAGCAAAACCATTTCTGCGTGTGTTTGAATATTTTTAACGAATACTAAAAATTTATCAGATGCGGCTTTACAAATTATTTTTTCTTTATTTATGTTACGAAGCTTTGAAGCAAACTCTTTAATCAAGGCATTACCGTATTCATAACCAAACAAACTGTTACAAATGCTCATATCGTCAATATCGATATGAATCATAATGTTATTCGAAGTAGGATTTGAAGTTAAAAAGTCGTCAACATCCTTTTCAAATTGTTTTGGAACAAGTAACCCCGTCAAAGCATCGGTAACACCGAAGCCCCTTTTAATATCACTTAAAACTTCATCATCATTATAAATATTAAAAGCTCCATCAAGTTTTAAAATGTTTTTATTTTCATCCACAATAAATACGATAAAACCCACAGCAAGATATTCAACGTTATCTTTAACAACACGGAATTCAACACGAGTTTTATTTCTACCCACAAGAGCAAGCTGTGAAAATGCATCAAGATTTACCTTGGAAGCAAACCTGGCTGCATCCGAAGGGTGACACATTTTATAACAATGCGAAACGAATTCAGAGAAATTTTTAGGAGAGTAGGAAAATATGCGATCCCAAACACCACTTTTAACAACAAAGTAGTCTGAAGCAATGTCAGCTTCAAAAACAATATCGTAAGCATCTATAATACTTTTTTCACATTCATCAATGCTAAGAGACGGTTTTGAAGTCGTAGCCGTGCTTTCGACTGAATTTAACGAATAGCATTGCTGTTTAATTAATTCATCTAAATCAGACTCTTTGCTCTTCAACTCATTTTCAATCTTCGCAAACTCAGATAATGCAGAAGAAAAGCACTCAAGAAGCTTAGGTGAAAAAGCACCGCAAGCACCGTTAAATATCAAGTCAACAGCATCATCGTGCGATAAAGCTTTCTTATATGAACGGTGACTTGTAAGAGCATCGTAACAGTCCGCAATAGAAACAATCTGGGCAGAAATTGGCGTTTCATCACCTTTTAAGCCACAAGGATACCCTTTACCATCCCACCTCTCGTGATGATAAAGACAAATATCCTGACAGTATTTGAAATACATATTTGATTCGCTGATACCGTCTAACATACCGAGAAGCTCTGCTCCCTTTGTGGTATGGGTTTTCATAACCTCAAACTCATCAGGAGTTAAACGGGCAGGCTTAAGCATAATAGCATCAGGGATGGCAATTTTACCAACATCATGAACAGAAGAAGCATAATAAATAAACTCAGCCTGTTCTTGAGTAATACCGTATTCCGGACACATCTCCATAACAGCATTAGTCAGAGCTTTAGTAAAATAACGGATACGCTTAATATGCTGACCCGAGCCCATATCGCGACTTTCAATAGCGGCAACAAGAAGCTCAACAAGGTCATAGTTCATAGCTTGCATTTTTACATTTTGTTCTTTAAGCTTATTTGCCTGATTAAGAATACGCTTTGTATGAATTTGTGTAAGATTATGAATCTGCAATTTTAACTGACGGATTTCAGAAATATTATCCAATCTTCTCAAAGCTGTTTCATAATTAAACGGAACAGGAAGAATATCAAACGCAAAAGATGTAAAACCTAATGTTTCAAAAGTATACATGGCATCAAAGCTTGTGAAAAGCACAGGAACTTCTGAAAACAAACCATCCTCAGAAAGCTTTGAAATAATCCAGATAGCATCTTTTTCACGAGGTATTTCATCAAGTATAAATGCAACGTTCTTGTTTGAATAAAAATCTACGTCTGCCCATGATTCAGATGAATATGAGCAAACACTAAGATTAGAATGAACAGAAAGCATCTTTATAAGTTCAGCATTATTATCTCTGTTATTAGTAAATAAAATAACTGAATTGCTCTTCAATACTCTCACCTCAAAATTGCGTAATAAAACATTGTAATTTTACCATAATATCGCAATTAATGTCAACTTTACTGCCTATACTGTAATTATATTGTAATATAAATGAAACAAATTTAATAAAGATTTAAGAATTAATATTATGCTAAAACCAACAATAAAACTTCTTGACATCAACTATCTATTTTGATAGAATAACTAAGCAAATTTAAGACTCGGAGATGTACCCAAGAGGCTGAAGGGTCCGCACTCGAAATGCGGTAGGTCGTGAACAACGGCGCAAGAGTTCAAATCTCTTCATCTCCGCCAGTAAAACGATTTAACTTTAACGAGTTAAGTCGTTTTATTTTTTTGTGGGATTTGAAAAAGAGATTTGAACTCCCTCGGCGAAGCCGAACATAATTGGGTAAACGAGCAAAGCGAGTGTGAAGGGCAAAGCCCTTCAAATCTCTTCATCTCCGCCATATATAGAAACAGTCACTTTTTGTGGCTGTTTTTATTTTTTGTTAAGAATAAATTACAATAAAGTTACAGAGTTGCGGTTTTGTTGACTTTTATTATATATAGTGGTATATTTATTGTGTTTAATTACGCGTGTTTGGGGTGGTTTTTTGAAAAACAACTCGGTAATTCTTTTTACAGATAGAAAAGATGATTTATCCCAGCTTATCAGTTTAATTAAAATGAACTATGAGTTAACTGTTTGTTCTTATTCTATGGACTCATGGTCTGACATTGACATTTATTCAGGCAATAACGCGTTGTTTGTTCTGGATGTTTTTTCAGAAAAGAATGATGCTATCTGGATGATTTCAAAGCTTTTTGAAGATGGTGTGTTTGTTAACATTCCTATTCTTTTTACCTGCTTTGATGCAATGTATGATTTTGAAAAAGCGGGTTATTCTGCTTTTGCTTATGATGTTTTACCAATGCCCTTTGATTACGATTTAACTGTTCACAGGCTTGATAACATCATAAAAATACGCGAGCTGAAAATGCAAATCACTAATTTAACACAAATTCACACTAAGCGTATATTGAATCAGGCTAACAAGCTCAAAGAGCAGAACATCAAAATGCAGTCTATGAACTTTGACC
>JAZUBO010000015.1:0-82746 GCA_045638585.1 Acutalibacteraceae bacterium
GCATGAGGATCAATTTTATTCTTAACACCGTCAAGACCTGCCATAAGAATAGCTGCAAAGCAAAAATAGGGGTTGCAGGTAGCATCAGGATTACGAAGCTCGAAACGACGTTTCTCGGGTGCTTTAGCGTAAGCAGGAATACGGATAACTGCACTACGGTTTGAAGTTGCGTAACCAACTGTAACGGGTGCTTCAAAGCCGGGAATTAAACGTTTGAAAGAGTTTGTGCTGGGGTTTGTAAGAGCACAAAGTGAGCTGATGTGCTTAAGAAGACCACCCATAAAGTAGTGAGCTGTTTCACTAAGGTTTGCATAACCGTTATCATCAGAGAAAACAGGCTTACCATCCTTAAGAAGAAGCATATGAACGTGCATACCGCTACCTGCTTCACCGTAAATGGGCTTGGGCATAAATGTAGCAGTTTTGCCGTATTTAAGAGCTGTGTTACGGATAATGTATTTAATCCACATTGTAGCGTCAGCCATTGTAGACATTTTGCCAAGCTGAGGCTCGATTTCGAACTGACCTGAAGCAGCAACCTCGGGGTGATGGTAGTTGATTTCGATACCTGCATCTGCCATATGCATACACATTTCGCTACGGCACTCATAAGTAACGTCGAAGGGCTTTGCGATGTGATAGTTTTTCTGCTTGGGAACGATAACACCATCATCAGCAACAGCGCTGTTCCAGTATGACTGCTTAGCATCAACTGATGCGCTAACGTTATCAGCACTTACGTTCCAACCCACCTGGTCGAAAAGATAAAATTCAAATTCGGGAAGAATGAGCATTGTATCAGCAACGCCACAATCTGCCATATATTTTTCTGCCGCAAGAACGATATTTCTGGGGTACTGAGCCAAGGGTCTGTTCTGGGGATTATCAATAATCATAGCATTACCTGTCATTGATAATGTAGGAATAGAACAGAAGGGGTCAATAACAGCGGTATCGGGATCGGGGATAAAAACCATATCGCTCTTTTCAACAACGGCATAGCCGTAGTTTGAAGCATCAAAGCCTATACCGCTTTTCATTGTATCTTCAGAAAAGTTTCCTGCAGGAATAGTAACGTGGCGGTATTGACCATTAATATCAACCATTTTAAAGTCAACCATTTTGATATCATTTTCTTTGATAAGATTAATGATATCCTGTACGCTTTTTGCCATAAAGCACACCTCTTTCTAAAATTTGACAATAGTATAACAAAATAAATTTACATAGTCAATGAACAAATGTAAAAAATAGTCGTCAGACTCACTACGCTCGTAGTCAACGCAGTTCCGACACTCCTCACTCCTAACTCCTCACTAAAATTAAAGAAAGCACAAAAAAACAGGTGCCTCTCAGCACCCAACATATTTATAGTAGCATACGTCAATACTAAATGTCAATATAATTGTAGAAAGTTTTTGTGCTTTTTCACTAGTTTCTACTTTTTAAATAAACCTTTTAGGGTAACTTTATACAAGATTACATATTGAAACAGGTGTTTTTTTATGTTATTATGTAGATGAAAAAAGAGAGAGGGTGAATCCAATGTGCAGGTAAGTAAATAGAAATCTGAAAGGGTGAGTCCAATGTTCATGTAAGCAAAAGCCAATAAAAAGCAGAAAGCAAGCGTAAGCAAAGGCAAAAGCGAAAGCTGAATCCTTAAAATCAAAAGAAGGTAGAACCCGATGTATATGTAACATATAAAGTGAATTCACAAAAGCTTTAAAACAGTTTCTTTTCTGAAGAGGGGATTTTTCGAAACAAAAGTGTTTCTCACTTACGGGAGTTTATATAGATGTTGTCGAAATGCTAAAAAGCTTTTCGCGTAAAATGGTATACTGAAAGCTGTATACAAAAAATCGTTTCGAAAGATTGGGTCTTTGAAGAAACCGTACGGAAAAAGAAAAATCTGACGAAAGAGAGGTTAAAATGATGTTAGATACTAAAATTGAATCCAGATAACCCTTGACTGCGGGCATCGAAAGATGGGTAGTCAGGGGTTATTTTTTATGCTTTTTGCTTATCAGAGGTGCGTTTCCTACTTTGCCGATATATTTTATAGTAAGAGTTTGTTTACGAGTACCACCCACCACCCCGATTAAAACTATTATAGGAACAATCCAATATCACGAAATACACTAACAAATAACACAACTTAATCCAAGGGTGGTCCCCCCTCCTTTTTGTAAGAAAAAAAGAGGGATAGGCTTCGCATATTTTCATTTTTCTTTCAGCGAAGCTTATATAATGCCAACGCAGTTCCGAAATTTGCCACTTGCCACTTTCAATTTGCCATTTCAAACGCCTCAGGGCGTTATTTTTTGTTGTTATTGGCAAATTTTTGTGGTAATATAAATACATAAAGATTTTATCATCAGGCGGTGCAATAATGGATTTTTTAGAATTAGCAAAAAACAGATATTCAGTGAGAAGCTTTAAAAACGAGCATTTACCTCAAAACGTTATAGAAGAAATTTTAAAAGCAGGTCACGTTGCCCCTACCGGTTGTAATTTTCAACCTCAGAAAATCCTCGTTATAAATACAGATGAAAGCATTAAAAAATTGCAAGAATGTACAAAATGTCATTTCAACTGCCCTACTGCTATGCTTATATGCTACAGCAAGGATGAGTGCTGGACACGAAAATATGACGGCAAACAGTGCGGTATTATTGATGCCTCAATTGTTACAACTCATTTAATGCTCCGTGCATTTGAATTGGGTGTAGGCTCAACCTGGGTAATGCACTTTGACCCCTTTAAAATGAAAGAAAGCTTTAATATTCCCGAAAACTACGAAGCAGTTGCTTTGCTTGTTATGGGCTACCCTGCCGACGATGCAAAGCCTATTGATATGCACTTTAACACAAGACCTATTGAGGAAACCGTGTTTTACGATGAGTTTTAAATAAAAAATTACGGTCTGCGAATTCAAAATCAATTGCAGACCGATTTTTTATTTTATAGTTTCACTATTATTGAGAACTGACGTGCTATATAAAAATAATACGTCTTGGGAACTAAAGTCAATATATTTTTCAAGCAAATTCGGATGGATATATCTTATATCAACAAGAGTGATTTTACTGTAACCATCAACCAAAAGCGGAGCTATTGAGCTACCAAAGGAATCTCTGAAAATAATAAGCTCTTTATCAGTTTGAGCCTCTTTATTTTCTATTGTTATAAGTGAAAGTGGACCTGATAAGAAAAGCTCGTAAGGGTCTTTACCCATACCCTTTTCTAAATCGTAAACAGAAACTTCTTTGGCGTTCTGATAGTCGTAAACAACACAATTTTCTAAGGTATCATTTGTAAGATATTTTATTGTTTCGCTCTCAAGGGGTAAAGCAGACTGACCGTAATAAACACCGTAAAACTCTTTATTAAGTGTTTTTTCAATATATTCCGCATCAATTTCTGTACCCATACCCTCACCTATTTTCTCGGCAACAGGAATAAGATTTTCTTGCTTCCAATGAGTATCGGTTTTATAAAAATCTTCTTTTTTTAACTCTTTCGTTATATCAATATAGTTTAAGAAAGGTGTGTTTTCTTTAATAATTGAAAACATCTTTTCATAATCTAACAAAAGCATTCCGCTTTCTTCTGCCAAAAAGAAGTTTTTATCAGGAATAACCGCGAGATAATTTTTCGTTTCGGTATCTTTCAAATATTTATTATAAACGTATTCAAACTTATCCCCTGCTTTTATAACAGACTCTTCATTCAACGGGTATTCGGTTTTGCTTACGTAACCGTCATTTACATAAATTCCGTTATTTTCTTTTGCACCGAAAAAATTCAAAGCAACAAACGCCTTGATTTTTCTGAATTCATCTCTTAAAGGAAATTGGTCAAGGGTATATTCCTCAAAATCCTTCATAAATCTGCCGGAAACAATTGTATTGAAGCTAATCTCAGGGAATTGTTTTAAGCTTCTTCTTTCAGCTAATGAAAATTTATCAGCAGGCTTCAACCAAGCTGATAAAGAAAGAGCTAAAAGGAATACTGCCGTGACTACTGTTGTTATAATATATTTCTTTTTCATAACTAGCAGTTCCCCCTTAAAATCTAAAATACAAGAACGGATTAAACGAGCCGTCAACAAGGTAAGCCGTCATAACAACTAAAAGGGCAACAAGAGTTACCGGCTCTAAAACGGCAACAACCTTTGAGCCTACTGAATTTTTCTTAATAGCTTCAACCGTTTTCTTAACAATGGGTGTACAACCTACAAGACCTATAACAAGAGTTACACCAAAGCTTTTAAGGTAATAGAAAAATTCATTTGATACAAAAGGTACTTCCCCTGCACCAAACATTCCACCGATATAGCTGATAGCCTCTTTCATATTTGTAGCATTGAAGATTACAAAACTTATACCTATTACAACAACCATATATATTCGGCTTAATATTTTGGTTTTTTCTAAATATTTTAAGTAGATGAGTTTTTCTAATATTAAGAATATT
Source organism: Acutalibacteraceae bacterium (assembly GCA_045638585.1). Lineage (GTDB taxonomy): Bacteria > Bacillota > Clostridia > Oscillospirales > Acutalibacteraceae > DTU089. Next base: position 4,477 of record JAZUBO010000015.1, read on the forward strand.
GCAAAGTAAATACCCCAGACAATAAAGGTCCACGCAGCACCGTGCCAGAAGCCTGTTAAAAACCATACAACAAAAATATTGAAAAACCATTTGGGCTTTGAAACTCTGTTACCGCCCATTGGGATATAAACGTAATCTCTAAACCAAGTGCCTAAAGACATATGCCATCTACGCCAGAATTCTGTAGCGCTTTTTGAAATAAAGGGATAATTGAAGTTTTCCCAGAAATTGAAGCCAAAAATTCTGCCAAGACCTATCGCCATATCTGAATAACCCGAAAAGTCAAAATACACATGAAGCATAAAGGCTACTGCATAAAGCCAATAAAAGAGTACCGATTTATCGTCGGACTGCTTGAAAATATCGCAAAGCTCACCTAAGGTATTTGCTATGAGAATTTTCTTGCCAAGACCTAATATAAATCTTCTTATACCCTTTGCGAAATTCTCAACGTTTATATTTCGGTTTTCAAGCTCTTTTGCAATATGAGAATATCTTACTATAGGTCCCGCAATAAGCTGGGGGAACATAGTTATATAGGCTGCAAGATTTATTAAATTTTTTTGCGCCGGAACGTCCTTTCTGTAAACATCAACCGTATAGCTGAGTATCTGAAAGGTGTAAAAGCTGATACCGATAGGAAGTGCAATTTTAAGAAGAGGCACAGAAAGACCTGTTACCGAATTAAAGTTATCAATAAAGAAATCGGCATATTTAAAATAACCTAAAAAGCCAAGATTTATAGCTACACTTAAACCTAGGATTATTTTTGCAGTTTTCTGTGAAAAAGCCTCAATCAAGAGACCGGAAATATAACCGATTAAGATTGAGGCTATCATTAAAATTATATATTTAGGTTCGCCCCAACCGTAAAAAACAAGGCTTGTTATTAAAAGCACCGAGTTTTTAAGCTTTTTGGGGACTATAAAATAAAGTATCAGTACAACCGGCAGAAAATAGTATAAAAACGGAATACTTGAAAAAAGCATTTTTTTACCTCTTTCTGCTTGTGATTACTTTTAATTTTTAACGTGTAAGATTTTATACCGCAGGTGTTGCATCAATTGCCATATCGCCATCCATTGCTGCAGGCTGGTCCATAATATCTTCTGCAGGAATATCTTCTACTACTGCAAGTGATTCTTCAACACTGAGTGTTGCGTTTTCACCGTAAACTGTTGCAAGCTTTGTTTTGAAGTTTTCGATAGCTTCTGCGTTACCGAAAGCTGCTACAACGTATTCATCAGCTACTGTGTAGATAATAAGAGTATCGGGGAAGCCGCACATCCACTGTGTGCTTGTAATGCTTGCTTTAAGAGAATCAACAAGAGCCTGCGCATCAGCTGCATCGTTGAGCTTATAAGATGCCGCTGTAAATGTGTTAGCATTCATAGCATGAGTTAAAGCAGCTGCTTCGCTAACGTATGAAAGACCTGTTTCATCAATATGAAGAGTAGCATTAACTGCTTCAGCATCTGCAATACTTATTGCACCTGCTTCGCCATCAACCATATTTTCGAAGTCGCCACCCATAACAGGGAATTTTTCTTCTTCTGCGAAAGTTGACCATACGCTGTTGATAAGTGCTGCGGGAGATTCGATTGTGATTTTATTTTCATTTTCTTTTTCTGTGTTGCCGCCACAAGCCGCAAGAGCAACAACCATTACTACTGCTAATAAAGCAAATAAAATTCTTTTTTTCATTTTTCTTTTCCTCCATTTAATTGTCGTCATTTGACACTGTTATTATACCATAAACTATTATGCTTGAAAAGATATAAAACAGTAATATATTTGTTGTTTTTAGTATTTTCTTGTGATACAATAATATTATTCTGAAGAAAACACTTTTTGAGAGGTGATTTTGTGAAAAATAAAGCTCTTACACCTGAGCAAATACAGAAAAAAGAGCTTAGAAGGCAAAAAGAAATTGCTAAATGGGAACGAGAAAAAACTCGTCCTAAAAGAAATTACTATTTCGCTTATTTAGTTCTTATTATAACTCTTATTTATGCTACCGATGAAATCGCTTCCCAAATCGGTACGTTAATGAAAACTGAAATTGCAAACGACCTTTTTGCAAAATTCGGTGACAGCTCTGTTGGTGCTCTTGAAATTCTTTCTATTCTTGTTGTTCCGTTTCAGGCAATAGGACTTTTATACAGACCATTTGCTGACCGCTTCGGCAGAAAGAAATTTCTTATCATAAACACCTTTGGTATGAGCTTTGCAATGCTTGTAATATTCCTGTCAAATAATGTTGCACTTTATTTTGCAGGTGCTTGTCTAGTTCAGTTCTTTATTCCTCACGATATGCACGTTGTTTACATAATGGAGTCTTCCCCGTCAAAGCACCGTGCAAGAATTTATTCGGCAATAAAATTCGTTGCCAATATGGGCGTTATGCTTGTGCCCGTTCTCAGAAGACTTCTTATGGAAGAGGCTTCTCAGTGGCGTAATATTTATCTTATCCCTGCGATAGTCGGTATTATTACGAGCCTTATAGCTCTTCTTTGTGCGAGAGAAACTGATGCTTTCATAGATTCAAGACTTCGTCACCTTAAAATGACAGATGAAGAAAGAAAAGCAGAAGAAAAGAGCAAATCAACAGGTAATGCTCAAGGCGGTCTTATCCCCGCTTTAAAATTTGCAATGAAGCACAAACAGCTTCGTTGGCTCTATATCACCGCAACCTTCCTTAATTTAGGCTTTATTGCTTCTATAAACTATCAGGTAATTATGTCTTACGGTTATGCAGAAAGCCTTCACGGTAAATTTACTGAAGATGTTATGAACGCAGTAAGTATAGGACCCGTTACAACCGCACTTTTCCTTTTCCCCGTCGGTTGCTCTTGTGCACAGGTTATTATGGGCTTTATTTCAGACTCAAAGGGCAGAAAAACTGCCGCTATCGTTACTGCCGCTAATTGCCTTATATCTTTCATAGGCTTCTGGTTTGGTGCAAAATTCGGTTGGGAGCCGTACATTGTTGGTTTCCTTTGCGGTGCTTGTATAGGTAGCTTCTATTCTGTAAACGACGTTATTATTATGATGGTTGGTGAATCCTCACCTACAAACCTTCGTTCTTCATGTATGTCGGCAGAGTATATAGTTGTTGCTATCGGTATTGCTCTTTCTTATGTAATAAGCCTTCCTACAGTTACAATTCTCGGCAATAATTTTATGGGCACTATCGGTTTTGCTCTTTTAGTTCCCGGCTTTATTGCAGGTCTTATTTTACTCGTTAAAAAGACAAACGAAACAAAAGGTATTGATATGGATACCGTAACAGGAACAGAATGGGATTGATGTAACACAGCCCAAAATAAAATATAAAAATAAAAAATAAATTAACGCAGGTGACATTATGGAAAACTTTTTTGAAAATGCATTTAAAAATATGGACGATGAAAGCAGAGAAAGCTTTTATAAAACTGTCTTTATGAATGATGACTCTGAATACGCGGCAAAATTACGTGTTGAATACTACAAAACACAGTTTAAATCTATGGGTGAAAACGTTACTATCGGTAAAGGCGTAAATATAATTAACCCTCAGTTTATTACTGTTGGTGACAACGTTTCAATTGGTGACGGTTGCACTCTTATTGCACGCGGTGAAAAAGGCATTACTCTTTCAGACGGTGTAAGACTTCAGCACAGAGTTTACCTTGACACAGAAAGACGCGAAGAGGGTTACATTCAAATCGGTAAAGGTGTTTATATCGGCACAGGCACAACGCTTTTCGGTCATAGAGGTCTTGAAATCGGTGATGACTGTCTTCTTGCCCAGAATATTACTCTCACCCCCTATTCACACATTTTTGACGACCCCAACAACATTATTTACAGTCAGGGCGGTCATTGTGAAAAGGTTACTATCGGCAGAGACGTTTATATCGGTATGAGAGCTGCCGTTATGTATTCAGGTAATATTGGTGAAGGCTCTGTCATCGGTGCAGGCTCGGTAGTTGTTAAGCCTATTCCCCCTTATTCAGTTGCAGTAGGTGCACCTGCTAAGGTTATAAAAGAAAGAAAATAATTGCTTGAAAAATTAACTGAGAGATGATTTTCAAATCATCTCTCAGTTTTTTTGTTTATTTTTTACTTTTATCCATTAAAATCTTCATAAACAATCCGCCTTGAACTGTTCTATGCTGGAAACCTACTACCTTTCCGCTTATTGTATCGTACCAGTCCGTTAACGGTACTCTGCTTGAAGATTCGTTATAAGCTACCCAAAGAGGCTTTATGTATTCTTTAAATGTGCTTTTCTTTGAAGCCATTGAAGCGGTCCACACAAGCCAATCAGATTTTGTATAATCTGCTCTGCTATCAAGGGGCATACCGTATTTATTAAAATGCTTAAAGTTATGCTTTATTTCATTATCCATAAACTTTTGTGTGAAAAGCCTTGTGCCCCAAACCTTATCCCAAACCATATTATATTTCATTGAATACGTATCGGGTTGGTCAAAAGCAAGCTTTGAAGAGCCGTCACTGTTTATTGCGGTAGCCATCCAATTATCAGCCATTTTCTTTGCTTCTCTCTTATAGAAAGCGGCTTTCTTTGTTTTACCGAGCATTTTCATAATTATTGCCATACCTCTTAAGCCCATTACCGCTTTCAAGGAAAGATTACAGTTATGAGCAAGGTGACCTGCAAAGTCATCTGTGCAAAGCTGGTCGGCAGGGTCGGCACCGTAACGGATAAGATAATCACACCATTTTTCAAGAATTGCAAGATGCTCTTTTGCAAAGGAGGCATCACCGGTTGCAAGAGCAACGTTTGTTTCCATAATAAGCATGTTACCGCATTCTTCAACAGGCATCTGGTATCTTAAAGCATTCTCACCGTAAACCTGACCATTTACAAGCGGATAACAGCCTACGTCGTGAGGTGCAAAATCAAATATCCATGCCTTACTTTTTGCATAACGGTAAACAGGTCTCATCATACCCTTAACAAGCTCGGGGTTATACAAAAGAAACATAGGTATAGACGGATAAGATACGTCTACAGTTGCCGCACAGCCATTTGAAAAGCACTCTTTAGAAATATAAAGTATTTCACCATTTTCATCTAAAACAAGCTTATGAGCGGCTATAACCTGCCTGTATGCAAGTGAAAGAAGCTCGGCATAATTCTCACCGCCTGCTTCAACGGCGTCACTGAAAAGCTTTTCAGAAAATTCTGCACAACGAAGCATTACGTCTTCGTAATCCTCTGATGCTTCGCGAATAGCCTCGAGAATTGTTTTACCGTCTTTATTCCAATAAGAGTTAAGGTGCTTACCAAAGTATTCTATGCTCTTAATATCGTCATAAGCAAAGTAAAACATCTGCTTTTTGTTTTCATCTATTTCGGTAGAAACAATAACGTTCTCAAGACCGTCAAATCTTGCTGTATCAGTTTTTATATTTTTACCCTTTGCAGCAAGATAGAAATAGCCCCAATCTATACGGACATCATCACCGCTTCTGTTAAGAGGCTTTTGCACCTTGTTACCAATTTTCATACCGAGGATATCTTTATCAATAGAAACCTCTTCGATTTCTACCTCTACACCATCAGGGGTATTTACGCAAAGCTCTTCAGACGCTTGCACTTTAACCTCTACATTATGCTTTTTACCGTCTTTCGAAGCATATGATAATTCAAGATATGATACAGGACGGGTAAGCAATTCGTAATCATTTAAAAGCACGGGTGTAGTATATTTTGTAGTTAAAACTATTTCCTCATTCTCAAATACAGCAGTAGTTGAAAGTGCGGTTATTTCAAGAGAAACCTGTGTTAATTTATGAATATCTCTGTGATAACCTAAAAAGCTGTACTTTTTACCGTCAACGGTAATTGTGCCTAAAATACTATTATCTTTACCCGTCCAATGAACAGGCTTTTCTGTGTTAAGTGTTGTAGTTTTTGACCACACTGAAAAATATGGGTCAACTGTAATAAGCGGTACGCTTGGTGCTCTTAACTTCATAAAAATACCTCTTTTAAAATTCAAGTTATCTATTTAGCTTCGTATTCAAAAGTATAGCCCTCAAAGCCATCTGAATAAACTATTTTGCCATCAGGTAACACCCACATTGCTTCAACGCCGTCAGTTTCTTCAACAAGCTTTTTACCCTCGTCAATATCCATTAAGAATAAAGCAGTTGAGAAAGCATCACCTAAGCCCGAATCATCGGCAATAACAGAAACCGACATAAAATTCTCACCGGGCATAAGCGTTTCAGGGTCAATTATATGATGATAATTCACACCATTTACGGTATAAAATCTTTGATAACAACCGCTTGTCACAACTGCCTTGCTTTCTAATTTTAAATATTCGATATAAGGCTTTTCTTTATTCTCTGTATCAGGGTTTTCAATACCCACTTTAAAGGGCTCATTTTCACCGTTAAGACCAACTGTACGCACATTACCGCCTACGTTGATGATGAAGGAGGTTATACCTTTTTCTTCAAGGTATTGTGCCACTTTTTCAACTGCATAACCCTTTGCAATAGCACCAACGTCAAGAAACATTTTCGGGTCCGAGATAAACGCGGTTTTATTGTCTTCATCTATAATAAGATTATTTATATCCGTATGCTTTGCGGCTTCCTCAAGCTTTTCTTTTTTAGGAAGCTGGGCATTCCAAGGCTCATCAAGACCGTCATTTCTGTAAACGTGCCATATTTTAAGCACACTACCCATAGCGATATTGACGTTACCGTCTGTTTTATTATACATATCCTTCGCAAATAAAAGCATATCTATAATTTTCTTGTCAACCGTCACAACGTTATGCTTACCGTCTTTCACGTCATTTATAGTAACAAGATTATTAACCCCATCATAACGGTTATATATAGTAAACAATTGATGGTACTCTTTTAACAGGGTTTCAATTTCCGTGCAGATACCGTCAAACTCTTCCTTTGTTTCGGTATAGCCTGTTATAACAGTAACTGTGTCAAAATAATCAAAATAATTTGCATTATATTTAGTTTTTGTAATTTTACTGTGGCAAGAAGACAAACAAAAAACCTGCATTACAACAGTTATCATTGCCAATATAACTGCAATTGTTTTTTTCATTTTAACACCACCTTTACTGTTAGATTTCATATATTAGAGTATACAATAAATGCTTTGGAAATTCAATTACATAAAAGAAAAAAGGTGTCGGTAAACCGACACCTTAAAAACTAACGTTTTAAATTATTTTGCTGCTTTGTCTGCTGCTTTAATCATATCAGAAATACCGATTGTGCAACCTGCTGTTGCAAGGTCACCTGTACCTCTGCCATCTGCATCTGCAAGTGAAGCAAATTCAGAAGCAGTTTTACCAACTAAAGCTGCATCAAATGCTGCTGCCTGCTCGTTCCACTCAAGAACCTTACCATCACCATTGGGGTCGTTCTGAGGACCATAGTTGATAGCTGCTGCCATACCGTAGTCTGCACCAAGGTCAAGCTTTGTTTTGATTTCTGCTTCTACATCAGTTGTTGAAACACCTTTAGCATCAAAAGAGAATGCAACCTGAACGCAGTCTGTTTTAGCAACTACAACCTTACCGTCTTTATCTGTTACAGCTGCAACAATTGTTTCTTCAAATTCAACTGAACCATCGTTTTCGTCAGTTACGTCTTTGTTTTCAACTGATGTTGCGAAAGCAACCTTAACTGTATCTTCAGCTGTAGCTTCGGAAGCTGCTGCATTTTTAACTGCTTCTTCAAGAGCAGCCATAATGCTACCAACGCTGATTGTGCAACCTGCTGTTGCAAGGTCACCGGTTGTGTAAGTGTCTTCACCAACGAAAGCTTTAACCTCATCAAGAGTTTTGCCCTTTGCAGTTGCTACGAAAGCATCAATCTGCTCGAACCACTCAAGAACCTTACCATCACCATTACGGTCATTCTGAGGACCATAATTGATAGCAGCTGCCATATTGTATTCTTTACCTAATTCGTACTTTGTTTTAACTTCTTCTGCAGCCTCTGCTACACCTTCTGATGTCCAAGCAGCTTTTGCGTCAACTGTGTCGATAGCGATATCAACGAATTTACCTGCATCGTCCATAAGAACTGCTACTGCAGTTGTTTCTGCATTACATTCACCATTTGTGTCGCCATCAGCATCTTTAGCATCACCATAGCTTGCAACAATGCCAATACCGAACTTCAATGTTGCCGCAACTTCACCACCGTTGTTTTCTTCTGTTGAGGGTTTTGTACCGCAAGCAGCGAATGAAACAACCATAAATACAACAAGAAGTAAACTGATAATCTTTTTCATGATAATTTGCTCCTTTTTTGTGTTTGTTTTTTATTTTTAATAATGGTTATTTTTTCCTAACCTTGTGCATTATGACAAAAAATTAACAAAATGTCAATACAAAAAAAGAAAAATAAAAATTATATTTTCACATTCACTCTTTTTAAAATAGCATTTCCTGCAAGACCGATAAATATACCCGCAACCGTACCTGTTACTGCAAGAATTATCATATAATAACCGATTTGAGTGCTTTCAAGCAGAAAAATTGCAACGGCTATCTGACCTAAATTGTGAGATACTGCACCTGCTATACTTACACCAACGGTAGAAAAGCTATCAATTTTTTTAAGAATTGTCATAACAAGAAGGCTCAAAACAGCACCTGCAGTGCTGTAAGCAAGAGTCATAACGTTACCGAATAAAAGAGCTACGATAAGTAACCTTACGCCCGAAACCATTGCCGCCTCTTTAAGACCGTAGCGGTAAAGGATAAATATTATAACTATATTAGGAAGACCAACCTTTATTCCGGGCACCGCCGCATATATAGGCGGTAAAATTGCTTCAACGTAAGCTAAAATCAAAGCAACAGATGTGATTACGCCTAAAAAAGCAATTTTCTTTGTTTTTTCTCTCATAACCACACCTCTTTCTTTTATCTTTATAATTCAGCTTATTTATGCTACTGCATCTAATCCGTCAACGTTATCTTCTGACTGAACTTCAACGACTATTTTATGAGGCAAACAGACGATGCTTTCACCCGTATTTTTTATAGGTTTATGTGCTACACAAATTCCATCGGGGCAATTCGCCTCCGTCATAAAAGCTTCACCGTCTTTTATAACGAGAGTATTAATATTTTCACCGTCTTCCCCCGTCACTATATCTAAAGCTGCATTTTCACTTAATTGGTATCTATATTTTTCAGCACCGTCTATTTTAACAACTACAAAATCACCTTGCGTTTTGGTGAAATTCATAATCAAAAGCCCTGCCACCGCTATTACTAAAATAACGGCGGCAAGGATAAAATCGTTGCGTATTTTCTTTTTACTTCGATTTTCGTTTTTCTTCATAATTAACCGATACGTCCGTTGGGGAAATCAACTGTTTTAATACATTTGGTGGGACAATTTTCTACGCAAAGTCCGCAACCGTTACATTTATCCTGGTCAACTACTGCAAAATTATTCTCAACTTTAATTGCTTTTTCAGGGCAATTAAGCTGACATTTTTTACAACCGATACACGCGTTTTTGCAATTTTTTCTTGCAACTGCGCCTTTTTCGCTGTTGCTACACATAACAACGGTTTTTGCGCTTCTGGGAATCATTTTAATAATACCCTTTGCACAAGTTTTTGCACATTTACCGCATCCGATACATACACGCGGATCAATGTGGGCAAGTGTACCGTAAACACAAATTGCATCAACGGGACAAGCTTCTGCACAGTCACCGCAACCAATACAACCGAAAACGCATGTTGCAGGACCGCCATAAAGCATTTTTGATGAATTACAGCCGTCAAGACCGTCATATATAGCTTTATTGCTTGTAGCATCACAGTTACCGTTACAAGTAACGAATGCTACCTTAGGCTCTTCTGTTTCAACTGAAACACCAAGAATTTCAGAAAGCTGTTGAGCAACTGCCGTTGAGCCGGGAATACAAAGATTAGGTTCAGCCTTGCCGTTTGCTACTGCTTCGGCATAGCTGTCGCAACCTGCATAACCACAAGCACCGCAGTTTGCACCGGGAAGTGCTTCACGTACTTTTTTTACAGTTTCATTTTCTTCAACTGCAAAAAAGTGAGATGCAACTGCAAGAAGAACACCTGCTACAACACCTATAACTGCTACAACGAGAAGAGCCGTTAAAATATCTGCTACCATTAACTTACTCCTCCTTAAGCAAATAAATTGTCAACGATTCCGGCAAAGCCGAAGAACGCAAGTGAAACAAATGAAGCTGCTATCAACGTTACGGGAAGACCTCTGAATGCCTTTGGAACAAGTCTTTCGTCGATAAGTGAACGAACACCTGAGAAAAGAACCATTGCAAGAAGGAAACCAAGACCGCAACCTAAAGAGCTTACCATTGATTCAACAAAATTATAACCATCTAAAATATTGTTGATTGTTACACCAAGAACTGCACAGTTTGTTGTAATAAGAGGAAGATAAACACCTAAGCTCTTGTGAAGAGAAGGGATAAACTTCTTTAAAACAATTTCAATAAACTGAACAAGTGCAGCAATAACAAGGATAAATACAATGTTCTGTGCATAACCTAAACCTAACGTATTAAGCACGTACATCTGAATGGGCCATGTAACTGCTGTTGCCATAAGCATAACGAATATAACCGAAATACCCATACCAACTGCCTGATTAAGCTTTTTAGAAACACCTAAGAAGGGACAAATACCTAAGAACCTGTTAAGAACATAGTTATTAACAAGCACGGAGGACATAAGAATAACAACCAAACCTTTAAAAGTATCCATTATGCACCCTCCTTACTATCTGATGCTATTGATGCACAACCACCGTTGCAAACACCGGCAGACGGACATCCTGCACAAGAGAAATCTTTTTTCTTTATTGCCTTGCCTTTTGTAATAACGTTAACAACAGCAATAAGGAAACCGTAAACCATCAAGCCACCGGGAGCTTTGATGAAAATGTCAATTGTATGGTCAACCATAAAGGGAATTTCAATTCCTGCAAAAGCACCTGCACCAAGCACCTCACGAACAGTTGCCATAGCAACAAGAGCTAACGTAAAGCCAAGACCCATACCGATACCGTCGAGAACAGATTTGCCTACTGTATTTTTACCTGCAAACATCTCGGCTCTGCCAAGAATGATACAGTTAACTGTAATAAGGTCGAGGTAAACACCTAAAAGCTCATACATATCGGGAAGATATGCCTGCATAAACATTCTTACGATTGTAACAAAGCCTGCAATAATAACAATGTAGCAAGGAATTCGTACTGTATCGGGAATGAATTTACGAAGAAGAGATATAACTGCATTTGAACAAATAAGAACTGCTGCCGCGGCAAGACCCATACCGATAGCACCTATAACTGTTGTTGTAGTTGCAAGTGTGGGGCAAGTACCGAGAATAAGAACGAAAACGGGGTTTTCACGGAGCAAGCCCTTTAACATAACTGATAAATTACCGTCTTTTTTCATAATCAGGCTTCTCCTTTCAATATCTTAATTGCTTCAAATACCTTTGAAACTGCGGTTTTGTATCCGTTGGTGGTAATTGTTGCACCGCTTATAGCATCAATATCACCATAATCAGCTTCTGTTTTACCGTTAAACTGTGAATAGAATTCAGCATCCGCACAAGCAGAACCGATGTTCTCTGTTTCTTTCTGATACATAGTCTTACAGCTAATAATCTGACCGTCTGCAGTAACAGAAATTTTGATTTTAATATACTCACCTGAAGGACTGTAATATTTGTCACCGTTTATACCGAAGCCTGCTGCTTTAAGGTCAAACACATAGTTACCGCTTGCGGTTTTATATGCTTTTTCAACCTGTTTAGGCATTTCGTAGCCGGAAATATCAAGCTCTGTAATTTCAGAAGCAATAATAGCGGCTGCACTATTTGCTACAGAAGCTTTAACAGCTTCATCAACGTCTGTAATAACGTTGCCCTCTGCATCTGTGCCTACGAAAACAGATTCAGCTTCTTCATCTGTATCTGTGGAAGCTTTTTCAACTACGAATACGTAGCCTTTACCGTTTACTGCCTTATAAACCTCTACAATGCTTTCATCAATAGCTTCAGCTACAAACATGCTTTCAAATTCGCCTGCACCGTCAGGTAATGCAGCATTAAGATTATCAGCAAGAACTTCTTCCTCTGTTCTTATATCAGCAGAGCCACCACCAATATTAATTGCTGCGTTAAGTGCATCTTTAACTACACCTTTGTATGCACCGGTTGTCATTGTAGCGCCTGCAACGGTATCAACACCGTCAATGGTAGTAGCTGTTGCGCCAACTACACTTTCACCGTATGTTTTTTCGTAACCCAAGGTTTCGTTACTTGAAAGGCAGGTTGCACCGGTAACTGTACCGCTACCATCGATACCGACCATAATTACCATATCGGAGCCGTAACCTGTTGTTGTAAGCTTAACTACAACGCCACCGTTTTTCTCTGTAAATGCTTCAGTTACGGTTGCAGGAAGCTCGTATGCTGATAAATCAACTGACGTAAACTCTTCACCGTCAGGCAAAACTATAAGCAAAGCTTCGTTTGCTGCAGCAGAAGCATTTTTTTCAATAATCGGTGCTGTGATTGAGTTAGTTAAAGCAAGTAAAATTGCAACTACACCACAAATTACGGTTAAAGCACCTACGCTTTTAATATAATTTTTCATTTCTTATCCCCTCCGAAAACCTTACGGCCTGTTAAAGCATCAATATAGGGGTTGAGAATGTTCATAATAAGAATTGCAAATGAAACACCCTCGGGATAATTTCCCCAGAAACGAATAAGAGCTGTAATAACGCCTGCACCGATACCAAAGATAATGCTACCCTTAGGAGTTGTGGGTGAGGTTACGTAATCGGTAGCCATAAAGAAAGCACCGATAATAAGACCGCCTGAAAGCACCCAAGCAAGAGCCTTCATAACGTCAAAGCCTTCTACAATAAGAGAAATTACGAACACTGTTGCAATATAGCTTATCGGAATATGCCATGAAATAACCTTTTTAATCATTAAGTAAACGGCACCGATAAGAAGAGCTAACGAACAGGTTTCACCTATTGCACCACCTACGTTACCTAAGAATAAATTCATAAGGTCGGGAGTTGTGCCGTTTGCTAATTCAACAAGAGGTGTTGCACCTGCTTGTGCATCAAGATTTTTCGGGAAAGCCTGAGTTGTCATTGAGCCGAAGGCTACAAGCATAAACACTCTTGCAGTAATTGCAGGGTTTACAATGTTACAACCAAGACCGCCAAAAACACATTTCACAACGATAATCGCAAAAACTGAAGCAACTATAACCTGCCATACAGGAATGTTTGCAGGAAGATTCAACGCAAGAAGCAAGCCTGTTACTATTGCACTGAAATCGTCAATAGTCTGTTTTCTTTTTGTTATAAGATTGAAAACTGCTTCAGAAGCTACGCAAGAAGCAATAGCAACTGCTACAACGAGAAGAGCTCTCAAGCCAAATATTACGCAACCTGCAATAGTTGCGGGTAAAAGAGCAAGTACAACGTCAATCATAAATGCTCTTGTTGTTTTTCTTCCGTGAATATGAGGAGACACAGAAATATGAAGTAAATTATTATCCATTATTTATTTGCCTCCTTTTCTTTCTCCATTTTATACTCTCTGTAAGCAACCTTTGCCATTTTATTGATTTGCACAAGAGGTCTGCTTGCCGGACAGTTATATGCACAGCAACCACATTCCATACAAACCTCAATGCCTGCTTTTCTAAGCTTTTCCATATCTCTTAAATCGTAAGCTCTTGCGATTGCCTGAGGGTTAATACCCAACGGGCAAGTATTAAGACAAGTTCCGCATCTTATACAAGCAGTTTCTTTTGGTGCGGAAACCTCTTTTTTATTTAATGCAAGAATAGCATTTGTCTGTTTAAGAACAGGAACATCTGTATTGGGAACGGAAATACCCATCATAGGGCCACCATAAAGAACCTTCTGAGGCTCTTCTTTAAAGCCACCGCAGAATTCAAAAACGTCCTTAAGAGCAGTACCAACAGGAACTATAACGTTTTTCGGTTCTTTTACGCAAGCACCATCAACGGTAATTGTTTTTTCAACAAGAGGCATACCTGTTTTAAGATATTTGGTGATAAATGCCATTGTTGTACAGTTACAAACGATACAACCAACATCAATTGGAAGCATACCGGCTTTAACTGTCTTTTTGGTTGTGTTAAAAATAAGAACCTTCTCACCGCCCTGAGGGTATCTTGAGGGAAGCACCTTTACAACAACCTTGCTGTTTTTAGCAGCAATAGCCTTCATTTTTTCGATAGCTTCTTTTTTATTCTTTTCAATACCGATAATGAACTGACCTACGTTAAAATATTTGTCAACGATTTCAATTGCTTCGGCAATATCGTCAGCATCGTCAATCATAGTACGGGTATCGCTTGTGATATAAGGCTCACATTCTGTACCGTTTATGATAAAATGCTCAATAGGTTTATCTGTATTAAACTTAACGTATGTGGGGAAGCCTGCACCGCCAAGACCAACAAGACCACTCTTTTTGATAGCCTCGATAAAGTCTTCTTTAGAATTGATTACGGGCGGTGTTACGTCTGCCTTTGTGTTTGCACCGTCAGACTCTATAACAACAGCAGGTACAAATGCACCTGTAGAAATAAGCATATCGTTAATTTTAGTTACAGTACCTGAAATACTTGCATATATCGGTGAAGAAACAAAACCGTCCTGCTCTGCAATAAGAGTACCCACGTCAACGTGGTCACCCACTTTAACAACAGGCTTTGCAGGTTTACCTATATGCATAGCCATAGGAATGGAAACTGTCTTTGGAACAGGCATTCTTACGGCAGGAAATGCTGCAGTATTTTTTCTGTGGGGAACAACAACCCCATGAAGAGAAAAAGCCATATTTTGACCTACCTTTCTGATTGTCGGACTCAGCTTTTTTTACACAAGGGTAAATTAGCGCATAGTACACAACATTACCATTGTATTATAATATAACTTAGTGTACAAGTCAATGAATTCATATGCACAAAAATACAGCAAAAACTTAACCAAAATAACCAATAATTTCCTTTTTTCCTATACCTTTCATACATATAAAAAACTCTGTTTTACTACATTCACTCTATGACAAAACAAATCAGCAACCACTAAATTTTATAGTCGTTGCTGATTTGTTTTTTATTTTTTAAGAAGCCATACTATAAGCTCTGTTTCTCCCCTGTTAGCATATGCGTAATAAGGAATAAATTTTAACGGTACTTTATCATATTCATCAGTTGCATCAAAGTAAAGCATATCGCTTTCTTTTTCCTGGTAGCCTGTTGTTTCAAGTGAGGGTAAAATAAATTCATTATCACTTAATTTGAATTCAGAATTTATATCCACTCTTATGCTTTCAAGGTCTTTTCCGTTATCCTTACCCTCAAGGCAATAAACAACCGGACCTCTCATAAGTGCAACCCTACCTGCATTATCGTGAACACGCTTATTGGCTTTTATGAATTTAGGTGTCATATCGAAAGAAATTATAATCTCTTCTTCACCCGATATATCAACGTAAGCATAGCCTTTTTCAAGCTTATATGCTTTATTCACTGTGAAATTCTTACACCAATAAGGCACTCTGAAAGCAATCTGCTTTTTACTGTTTGCTTGGGCTGTAATTTTAACGTTACCATCTGAGGGATACTTTGTTTCCTGTTTGATTTTTATATCACCTTGTACGGTATCGGAATTTATATACTGATGAACAAAAACCGTATCGTCGTTATATGAATACATATAATCACCAACGTCGGCAATAAGACGAATAACGTTAGGCGGACAGCAAGAGCAGTCAAAAACCTCTTTACGCTGGGTAATGGGAAATCTCTTACCGCCTTCTGTACAAATATTCACGTTATTGAAATCCGGGTCAATAACAAGGGGGTTTTCATAGAAAAAGCTTTTACCGTCCATTGAAATACCCGCTAAAACACCGTTATATAATGCTCTTTCTACTGCATCTGCATATTTGCTGTCGGGGTTTAATTTTATCATTCTGTTTGCAAACATACAAAGAGCAATAGAAGCACAGGTTTCTGCATAAGCATCTCTGTTAGGTAAATCGTAATCTATAGTGAAAGACTCACCGTGACAAGTGCTTCCCGTAGCACCTGTAATATACATACGCTTATTTACAATATTCTCGAAGCATCTTTCAGCCGCATTAAAAAGCTCCTTATCGTTATAGTAATAAGCTATATCAGCCATAGCAGAGAAAAGATATAATGCTCTTACACAATGACCCTCGGCAGTTTCGCGGTCTCTTATTGCACATTCATCCTGATTATAGGTAATCCTGCAACCGTTATACACAAGACCGTCAACGTCGTTATCACCGTGGTTATCAATAAAGAATTTTGATAATTCAAGATATCTTTTTTCACCCGTTACCTCGTACATTCTTACAAGTGCAAGCTCAATTTCGGGGTGACCGGGGGTTACAAACTTTGCTGATTTTTCTTTAACGAAAACCTTTTCAATATAATCTGCATACGTACACATTATATCAAGAAAAAGCTTTTTGCCCGTTGCTTCATAATATGCCACTGCCGCTTCCATAAGGTGACCTGCACAATAAAGCTCGTGCTCATTACGAATAGTAAATTTCTCACCTGTTACAAGGAAATGACTGTTATAATATCCGTTTTCATCTCTGTTTTTCTCGATTTTTGCTATAGACTCGTCTGCAATTTTTTCTAATCTCTCATTTTCGTGGTGAGAAAGAATATATGCAAGACCCTCAAGCCATTTTGCAATATCCGAGTCCCAGAAAACGTGAGGACAATCGGGGTCACCCTCTTTCCAATTACAGTCAAGAGCATCAAAACGGTGTGTTTCTTTAAATCTGTTATAAACAGAATCAAGGGTAACGTCTTTTATCATATCTTGCTTGATTTTCCAGAAGCCGTCACCGATTTTTATGTTTTTATATGATATTCTTTCCATATAAATCCCTCACTTGTTTCTTGAATTGACTTGTTGATTTTCAGTATAGCAAAAAAGATTTTTATATGCAATAAAAAGAAGCAAAACATTATTTTTCATAATGCTTTGCTTCTTTAAGTTTTATCTTACTGATCTTATACCCTCTAAAATAACCTGACGTGCTTTTTTAGCATCTTCTTTGGTTACGGCTTTTACACCTTCTAATTTGTAAGGTATATTTAATTCTTTGTATTTGTTTACGCCCATTGTGTGATATGGTAAAACGTCAAGGGCTTTAAGATTCTTCAGCTGACCAATAAATTTACCTAAATTAAAAAGGTCATCGTGAGAATCCGTATACCCCGTTACAACAACGTGGCGTATCCAGATATCAATATTTTTACTATCAATATATTTGGCAAAAGAAAGAATATTTACGTTATCCCAACCCGTCAAAGCCTTATGATTTTCAGAGTTTATATGCTTGATATCAAGCATTATAAGGTCTGTGTATTTCAACAATTCATCAAGCCTGGAAAGATGCTCGGTATTCTCTTTATTAAAAGTAACACCTGAGGTATCAATACAAGTATGGATATTTTTTTCTTTTGCTTTTTTGAAAAGCTCGGTGAGGAAATCTATCTGAAGTAAAGGCTCCCCACCCGTTACGGTGATGCCGCCTTTTGAGTAAAATGAACGGTTTTTTATAAATTCATTTATAACTTCATCTACCGTTACGGCAGTGCCCTCACCTATCTTCCATGTATCAGGATTATGACAGTAAAGGCATCTCATAGGGCAACCCTGCATAAACAAAACGTATCTTATACCGGGGCCGTCTACCGTACCGAAGCTTTCCTTTGAATGAATATAGCCTATCATTAAATTTTATCGTGGAATGTTCTTGAAATAACTTCGTCCTGCTGTTCCTTTGTAAGCTTAATAAAGTTAACGGCATAGCCGCTTACTCTTACTGTAAGCTGAGGATATTTTTCAGGATGAGCCTGAGCATCAAGCAAGGTTTCTTTTGAGAAAACGTTTACGTTAAGATGATGCCCGCCCTTTTGAACATAACCGTCAAGAAGAGAAACAAGGTTATCTATCTGGTTGTCTGTTGCAGCCATTTTAAATCCTCCTTTTTATCTTATCAAAATGTGATTATTCTGCGTCAAGCCCCTCGAAAAGTGTGGGTGTGCCACAAGCACCGTTTGAACAATCGAAATCAATTTCGATGTCACCTGCAAAAATCTGTATATCCTTACCTAAAGCATCAGGGATAATTGAGAAGGTATTTGAAATACCGTCCTGAGCATCACGGAAGGGAAGCTTTGCAACTGAAGCAAGTGAAGCAACTGCACCCTTTGTATCTCTGCGGTGCATAGGGTTAGCACCGGGTGCAAAAGGCTCACCTTTTTTACGGCCGTCAGGTGTTGCACCTGTGTTTTTACCATAAACTACGTTTGAAGTAATTGTAAGAATTGAGGTTGTGGGAATACCGTCTCTGTAGGTATGGTTTTTCTTGATATGAGTCATAAATCTGTGAACAATGTCATACGCGATTTTATCAACTCTGTCGTCATCGTTACCGTATTTGGGGAAATCACCCTCAACCTCATAATCAACAACAATACCTGCTTCGTTACGGATTGCCTTAACCTTTGCATATTTGATTGCAGAAAGAGAGTCAGCAACTACTGAAAGACCTGCAATACCTGTTGCAAACCAACGGGTAACTTTTTTATCGTGAAGAGCCATCTGAAGCTTTTCGTAGCAATATTTATCGTGCATATAGTGGATGATGTTAAGTGTATTTACGTAAACACCTGCAAGCCATTCCATCATAGCATCGTATTTATTCATTACCTCGTCATAGTCAAGGTATTCACTTGTGATAGGTCTGTATTCAGGAGCAATCTGCTTACCTGAAATTTCGTCAACACCACCGTTGATAGCATAAAGAAGACATTTTGCCAGGTTAGCTCTTGCACCGAAGAACTGCATCTCTTTACCGACTACCATAGATGAAACACAACAAGCAATTGCATAGTCATCACCGTGGTGGAATCTCATAAGGTCATCATTTTCATACTGAACAGATGATGTTTCAATAGAGGTTTTTGCACAATATCTCTTGAAGTTTTCGGGAAGCCTTACTGACCATAAAACAGTAAGGTTAGGCTCGGGAGCTGCACCTAAATTCTCAAGAGTGTGAAGATATCTGTAAGACATCTTTGTAACCATATGACGACCGTCAATAGCAACACCGCCTATTGACTCTGTAACCCATTGGGGATCACCTGAGAAAAGAGCATTGTATTCAGGTGTACGGGCAAATTTAATAAGACGAAGCTTCATTATAAAATGGTCTACCATTTCCTGAATTTCTTCTTCTGTATAAACGCCGTTCTTGATGTCACGCTCTGAATATATGTCAAGGAAAGTAGATGTTCTACCTAAAGACATTGCGGCACCGTTTTGCTCTTTAACAGCAGCAAGGTAACCGAAATAAAGCCACTGAATTGCTTCTTTTGTATCTTTTGCAGGCTCTGAAATGTCAAAGCCATAGCTTAATGCCATCTTCTTAAGGTCTTCAAGGGCTCTTATCTGCTCTGAAAGCTCTTCGCGTTCCTGAATAACGTGAGAATACATTGCTGAACGGGTTGTTTCTCTCTGCTCAAGCTTATCTTCGATAAGTCTGTCAACACCGTAAAGGGCAACTCTTCTGTAGTCACCGATAATTCTTCCTCTGCCGTAAGCATCGGGAAGACCTGTAATAATATGACTTGAACGACAAGCTCTCATTTCAGGTGTATATGCGTCGAAAACACCTGCATTGTGAGTTTTTCTGTGAACTGAGAAAAACTCTTTTACCTCAGGGTCAAGCTCATAACCATTATCCTTACAAGCTTTTTCAGCCATACGGATACCACCGTAGGGCATAAGAGCTCTTTTAAAGGGCTTGTCTGTCTGAAAGCCTACGATTTTTTCGATATCTTTATTAAGATAACCGGGGCCGTGAGATGTTATCGTTGAGATAACCTTAGTGTCCATATCAAGAACACCACCGGCATCACGCTCTTGCTTTGAAAGCTCAAGCACCTGTTCCCATAATTTAAGTGTATTTTCTGTAGGACCCACAAGGAAGCTTTCGTCATCATCGTAAGGTGTGTAGTTATGCTTGATAAAGCTTCTTACGTTTATCTCTCTTTTCCATGTACCGTCCTCAAAACCGTACCACTGACTGTAATTATGAAGCATTTTACATTACTCCTTTTCATATATCGACAATATTATACTACTATAAACCCTATTCGGTCAATGTATTTACTATTAAAATAAACTTATTATTTTAAACATTTTTTTGTTCACTACATATAAACAAAAGAAACCATTGAAAGCAATAAAAAAAAGTGATATATTTTCATTGTAGCAAACATAAATCCCCGAAAGGACTGTTGTTATGAAAGAATTGATTATCTCAATTATTATTGCAATTATTGTTACTACTATTCTTACAATTTTACTCATATCTGTTTCAAAGAAAAATAAATTGTCGAAGCTTAAAAAACAGATTTTTTCTTTGCCTGAAAATTTTACAATTACAGCTCATACAGGTTGTATCGGCACTGCTGACAACTCTCTTGAAGCTATTGAAGCAGGTGCAAATAACGGTGTGGATATTGTTGAATTTGACTTGTATTTTACAAAAGACGATGAGCCTGTTCTTTCTCACGACAAACCAAAAGGAAATGAATTCACTTTAGAACAAGCCTTTGAAAAAGTAAGTGAATACCCCAACTTTAAGGCTAACGTTGACCTTAAAAGCTACGGCTCTTTGGAAAAGGTTGTCAGCTGTGCAGAAAAGTATAATCTCCAAGACAGGATATTCTTTACGGGTATTTTCTTAAAAGACGTTGAAGCAGTAAAAAAAGCTTGCCCAAACATAGATTATTACCTTAACCACAGCATAGAAAAAAGAGGTAATCAAACAGATGAATACATAAAAAATCTTGTAAAAACCGTTAAAGACTGCGGTGCTGTAGGTATAAACTGCAACTACAGAAACGTTACAAAAAAGCTTGTAGCTGCGTTTAAAGAAAGTGGCTTACAAGTGTCAGTATGGACAGTAAACGACGAAAAAGCGATGTACAAGGTTTTGCTACTGTCACCTGATAATATCACCACAAGAAGACCTGATATTTTGAAAAATATAATAAAAAAATAAACTAACAAAACAAATCAAAAAAACGTTGCCTTAAAGTTCATTACAGCAACGGTTTTTACTTATTTTTACTTGTTTTTATTTATCTTTTGTTTAATTCAGGCTCAACAATTTCTTTCCAACGGCGAGCTATAAGCTGATGACCACAGGTTGTAGGGTGAACGCCATCCCACAAAATATCGTAAACATTGGTCTTTTTGGCATAATCGTCAAACATATCCTGAAGAGGCACGAAAACTGCATTATAATCTTCAGCGATTTTCTTTGCTTTTTCAGAATAACTGCCTATACGGGCTTTAAAAAACTCATTAAGTTCAGGCTCTTTCTTTTCGCCAAAGAAGGGCTCCATAATAACGATAAAGGTATCGGGATTTTGCTCTAAAACCTCGTCAAGCAGTAATCGGTATATTTTTTCATATCTTTCAGGGTCAGAGCCTTTACCGCCATCCCACTCTAAAACAATATCGTTTACACCAATAAGAATACTTAAAACCGTAGGCTTCAAATTAAGGCAGTCCTCTTTCCATCTTCCAAAAAGGTCTGCTACTCTGTCACCGCTTGTTCCTCGGTTGAGAATATCAATATTTTTATTAAGGTTATCTGCATACATTTCTGATGCTAAAATATACTGATAGCCGTGACCGTGAACGTGGTTGAGGTCAGAATTTCTTCCTCTGTTACCGTCGGTTATAGAGTCACCGTGAAAAAGAACGATATCATTTTCTTTTAACTTCATCATAATATCACCTGAAATTTTAATAAAATCGGTGCATTCAAACGAATACACCGATTTGGTTTTATTAGTCCTCTTTACCTGCTTTTACTTCATCAAAAATATTAGCGATTTCTTTTGAAGGTGCGGGAGTTACAAGTGAAACAACGATAGTTAAAACTAACGAAATTACAAACGCAGGAAGAAGCTCATAAATTGCGAAAGCCCCGCCAATGCCACTGATAACGAATTTCCAAAGGAATACCATAACAGCACCGCTTACCATACCTGCAAGAGCACCCCATTTGTTTGTTCTCTTGAAGAAGAGTGCGCAAAGAACAACGGGGCCGAAAGTAGCACCGAAGCCTGCCCAAGCAAATGAAACGATTTCGAAAACCTTACTATCGGGATTTTTCGCAATAAACATAGCAATAATAGCGATAATGATAACAGAAACTCTTGCAACGAGCATTTTCTTTTTATCGCTGATTTTAATTTTAAGAGCTTTTGAAATATCTTCTGAAACGCTTGAAGATGCTGCAAGAAGCTGTGAGTCAGCAGTTGACATAATTGAAGCAAGAATACCTGAAAGAATAATACCTGCAACAATTGCGAGAATCCAAGCCTCACCGCTTATTACCTTTGCAATTTCAATGATAATTCTTTCACTATCCTGAAGATCTGCAACTACACCACTCTTAACAACACCGTATCCAACAATACCGATAACAATTGCAACTGCCATTGAGATAACAACCCAGATAGATGCAACTCTTCTTGCAAGCTTGATTTTTTCAACCTTTTCAATAGCCATAAATCTGAGAAGAATATGAGGCATACCAAAATAACCTAAGCCCCAAGCAAGAGTTGAAGCAATTGTAAGTGCACCATAAGGCTTTGTTCCTGCAGTACCGGCAATAGCCTCTGAAACGCTACCTGCACCGTGGGTAACTGTAAAGTTAAGATAACCCGCGAGACTCTCTGCATTCTGACAAACCTGCTCCCAACCGCCTGCATAGTTGATACCGAAGCCAAGAACGGTGATAAGAGAAATTGTCATAACGATTGACTGGATAAAATCTGTAGTTGAAGCAGCAAGGAAGCCTCCTAAAGCAGTATATAAAACAATAACGATACCGCTTACAACCATAGCTGTTAAATAAGGAATCCCGAAAATTGATTCAAAAAGCTTACCGCAGGCAGAGAAGCCTGATGCTGTATAGGGAATGAAGAAAACAATGATAACAAGCGCCGCAATAAGCTTAAGAACACCTGCATTGTCACCGAAACGTTTCGAGAAAAATTCAGGTAACGTAACCGCATCTATTTTGCTTGAATAGATACGGATTCTTTTAGCAACAATAAGCCAGTTAATATATGTACCTACCGCAAGACCGATAGCAGTCCAAGATGCTTCTGCAAGACCGGCAATAAGAGCAACACCAGGAAGACCCATAAGAAGCCAGCTACTCATATCAGATGCTTCCGCACTCATAGCAGTAACAAACGGACCTAACTTTCTGCCACCGAGATAGAAGTCAGATGTATCTTTATTCTTTTTAGAGAACTTTGCTCCTATCGCAACCATTCCACCCAAATACACTAAAATGGTTACAAGGATTATAATTATATTTGTTGTCATACCATATCTCCTTTTCGACGAAAATACCGCCAATACAAAATTATACATTGAATAATATCATAAACTGTATAAATATTCAATATTATTTTTAAAAATACATTTATATTTCTCTTGTTTTTTTCTTCTAAATATGTAATAATATTTAAACTTTATTAAATAACACTAAAAGAGGTTTTAGGAATGGCTGAAAAAAGAAGTAGTTTTTCGGGAAAGCTGGGTTTTGTTCTCGCAACCGCAGGCTCTGCAGTTGGTTTAGGTAACATCTGGCGTTTCCCTTATCTTGCCGCTAAATATGGTGGCGGTATATTTTTACTTGTTTATCTCGCTCTTGCAGTAACCTTCGGCTTTGCTCTTATGTGCGCCGAAATTGCAATAGGACGAAAAACAGGCGTAAGCGCTATCGGTGCTTACAAAAAGCTGGACAAGCGTTTTTCATTTATCGGTATACTTGCTTCAATAGTTCCGATGATAATTTTACCTTACTACTCGGTTATCGGTGGTTGGATCATTAAGTATCTTGGCGTTTTCGTTTCAGGCAATATGACAAATGCCGCAACCGACGGTTATTTTGAAAACTTTATTGCTCAACCTACAGAGCCTATCGGTTGGTTTATGTTATTTATGGGTCTTACTGCTCTCATTGTTCTTTTCGGTGTTGAAAAGGGTATTGAAAAGGTAAGCAAAATAATGATGCCCGTGCTCGTTGTTTTAACTGTGTTCATCGCAATTTATTCAATGTGTATGCCCGGCGCATTTGAGGGTGTTCTTTATTATATAACTCCCGATTTCAGTAAATTCTCTGCAACCACAGTTCTTGCTGCTATGGGTCAGCTTTTCTACTCAATGTCACTTGCAATGGGTATTATGATTACTTACGGCTCATATATGAAAAAAGATGTTAACGTTGAAAGTGCCGCTAAGCAAATCGAGCTTTTCGATACAGGTATCGCTTTCTTTGCAGGTCTTATGATTGTTCCAGCTGTTTTCGCTTTTTCAGGCGGTGATGAAACTGCTCTCGGCAAAGGCCCCGGTCTTATGTTTATTACACTTCCTAAAGTATTTGAGAGTATGACGGGTGGCTCTATAGTTGGAACGGTATTCTTCTTACTCGTTCTTTTTGCCGCACTCACGTCTTCAATTTCTCTTATGGAAACAGTTGTTTCTATCTTTATGGATAAATTCGGTTGGAGCAGAAAGCTTACTTGTATTATTGTATTCTTATTCTGTGTTGCATTGGGACTCCCCTCTTCACTCGGTTTCGGTGTTTTAAGCGACATTACAATTATGAATTTCTCATTCCTTGATTTCTTCGACTTTATCAGTAATAGCGTGCTTATGCCGATTGTTGCATTCCTTACTTGTATATTCGTTGGCTATTTCATCAAGCCTAAAACACTTACTGATGAAATCGAATCAAGCGGTCAATTCAAACGCAAAAAGATGTTTGTTGTTTTAATCAAATACATTGCTCCCGTTTGTATTATCCTTATTCTTGTTTCATCAATTCTTGATGCTATGGGCATTGCGAAGATATGACAAAAACCCGCGAGTATTGAACTCGCGGGTTTTTAAATGGCAAATTGTAATTTAATGAAATGTACAAAAATCAACAGCCTTTAAATTTCGTTAAAGTATTTTACAAGATACTCTACCACTGCACCAAACATGGGGTGGCTGTGAGAATAAGCGCCGTCCCAGTTTTCCCAAAGAGTTGTAGCACCCTGCTTTTTCATATTATAGAAGGTGTTTTCTTTCTCACTTGTGAGAAGACGGTAGGCTAAATCCTTATGACCGTTTTCGCAAAGAGTTCTTATGAGAATATCTGTGCCGAAAATACCTGTGTCAAATTCACCTAATTTTTCGTATTTTTTTACAATGGCTTCAAGAGTTTTTTCGTTACCTAAACCAAGGTCAAAGCCGTATGCATCACAGGCTTCGGTAGATTTATAGAAGGTGCAGGTCTTTTTGTCGTAATATTTATCAACAAAAGCCTTTTTCACTCTTTCGTAACGGGCTTTCAACTCTTTGTTAGGCTTGCCGATAACATCGGCAATTTCAATGGTCATTTTTATAGCTTTAAGATAGAAATAAGTATTAACAAAAGGCTCGGGGATAAGGTTTCTGTCTTTGGGTGAGCACCAGTCACCAAGGCACCAGCCTGCAACCTCTTCTCTTACAACTAAACCTTTTTCGCTATGACTTTCCATATAGTCAAGGTAGTTAAGCATATTGGGATAATATTTCTCCAACAATGCCTTATCACCATAATGCTTATAGAAAGCGTAAGGTACAATAACCATTGCACCGCCCCAACCACCTGGGCCGCCACCGCCACCGTAGAAGGGTGCAGTATGCTGAACGTGACCGTTAAATATATCCTGACAGTCGGCAATATCTCTTATCCACTTGCGGTACATACTCTCAGCATCAAAGCAGGTCATAACAACGTTTGCGGTCAACTGACCGTCACCGGTATAACCTAATCTTTCTCTGTGAGGGCAATCCGATGGAATACAACCGTGAATATTTGAATTTTGCGTTCTTATATAAGCATCAAAAATCCATTGTAATGTTTTATTTGATGACTTGAATTTTACAATAGGCTTAATATCTGTATGAACAACTCTGTATTCTTTAACGTTTACTCTGCCTAAAACATCAAAATATCTTGCACCGTGCCAGGTGAACTGCGGGTGATATTCCTTGCAGATATCATCGTGAATGAACGTATCCTTCTGCATACGGAATTCACCGCCTGCAGAATGGAAAGCAAGGCTTCCGTCATCGTTTAATTCTTCTGCATAACGAATTGTGCAGGGCTCACTGATATAAGCATCGTCGATAAACTCAACAACGGGGTAACCCGATACATTTTCACCAACGTCATAAATTGCATAGTCGCCTTTTTTGAATATACATTCAGGCTTTAACCTTCTTACAATTCTGTCGGGTGTGAAATCCGCCTCGTTAAGAACTGAAACAGGTGCTTCTACAACCTTTACCTTGTTCCAGCTTTCCGTTGAATAAGAAACATCTGAAAAATCGTAGAAACCAAGTGTTGCATCCTGGTCTTCACCGTAATAAACGCTTGCTCTTTTAACGAATGATTTTGTGTATTTAAGATTATCATCACTTTTTGCAATAATCTCTTCACCCTGTAAAACCTTGAAGCAAAGCTTAAGCTTACCGTCACCGTAAGGCTTTACCCATTCATTAGGACATTCGTGTTGAGCATACCAACCGCCACCGATATGGAAAACTATAGTATTTTCACCTTTTTTCAAAAGCTTTGTCACGTCAATTCTTTCGTAAAGAATTCTCTGTGTCATTTTGTTGAAAATCGGGTACGCCATACTTGCGGTATCAAGCTTTTCAAAGTTAGTCCAAGCGGGTGAAAGAACTTTATCGGTAGCAGGCTTCCCATTAACGTAAACATTACAATAGCCAAGCCCCGTAACGAAAAGCTCTGCGGGGATTTTTTTATTTACATTAAAATCGCAACGGACGATAACTGCCTCAGTTTCGTCACCGAATTCAACCCACTGAGCATCGTCAAAAACAAGATTAAGATTATATTTAATATATCGCTTACCATCTCTTTCATAAGAAACATTTTCGTAAGGAATTCCGTTTTTATGAAAGAAATCAATATAGTCTGTTTTGCTTTCAGCAACAATGCTTTTAGCTTTAAGCTCTTTAGCAGAAAGCTTTAATTCTTTTAAAATCTTACTGCCGATTTCAAATCCTCTGTAATCCTTTTTAACGGCAATTTTTGAAAGCTCAAGCTCACCGTTACCGTTGTCGTATAAGCTACCGCAGCCTACAACAATATCTTTGATTACACATACAACGTGAATACCTTTTTCATCACGGGTATCTTTAACGAAAGAGGGCTTTTCGCCCTCTTCGTTACAAAAAACGTCACGTCTTACATTAATAATATCTTTAAAATATTTATGAGCATTATCGATTTTTACGTATTTAACAACGTCGTTTGCCATAATTAGTCCTCTACCTTTTTAGGTGCAATAATGAAATTGAATGTAAGCTCTTTTGAAGCGTCTATACAATACTCGGGAAGAGTTGCAGGACCACAGCTACCTGTACCTGTACCTCTTGAATGACCGTCGATAGTAACGAAGGTTGTACCCTGGTCGTAAACGTCTTCTCTGTGGTCTGCTTTAACGAGAAGGTCCTGAGTATAGTTATGAACGTTGAAATTAAATTTCTTGTCAGAGTAAATGTGAATTTCTTCACCCTTGCCGTTTTTAAGCACAAGGAAAGATACGTCTGAATGGTTTGAGTTGTCCTGAGGACGAATGTATGCTTCGTGCTCATCTTCAACGAATGATTTATAAAGGCCAATAGGTGCATGAGCATTGAAATCGTTATAATTTTCCATTCCGCCTCTGCCGAAATATTCAATTTCATTGAATTTCTTATCAGCCTCAAAGGTAAGACCTAAACGAGGAATGTCATAGAAATGCTCTTTGCTGTCCTCTTCGGGAGCCATAGCAACCTCAATATCAATAACACCGTTTGCACCGATGATATAAAGGATATTTGCATTGAATAAAATATCTTCTTTACCGTAAATGCTTACGTACTGACTAACCGAAGCGATACCGCCCTTAACCTCTGCACTGAAATCTTCAAGCACAACCTTAACGTCGTTAAGACCGTGTTTTTCCCATTCATCAAGATTCCAACGGTCATTATCAACGTGAGCTCTTGCAATATTTATAAGGAAGCCCTTATGCTGAACAGGTGCTTTATTAAGAACGGAAACACCGTTTGCTTTGTAAGAAAGCATTTCGCCTGTTTCCTCGGAGAATTCAATTGCACCGTTTTCATATTTAACTGTAAGAATCTCATTTTCAGAAGTTACTGAAATCTTGCCTGTTGTTAATACGGGCTGCTCGAAAGGTGCTTCAGAGAGAATAAGCTGCTCTGTTGCAATTTCGAAATCACCGTTAAGATAAGTAAGATTAAGGAAAGTGTTTTTACCGTAATCAACCTTCGGTAAATCGAGCTTATAGGTTGCATCCTTTTCGGGTGCAATATCAGTTAAAAAGCTACCGCATTTAAGAGTAACACCGTTTTCCTGATATTCCCAATAAATTTCAATACCCTTTGAAGAAAGGAAGCGGTTTGTATTTACAACTGTAAGCTTGTTTCCTGAAAGGCTACGAACTCTTAAGGGTCTGTAGCAGTTTTTCATTTCAAAAGCGCCTGTGTGGGGTGTGCGGTCGGGGTAGAAAAGACCGTCAACACAGAAGCAACCGTCATGAAGAAGCTCACCGTGGTCACCACCATAGGTGTATTGATATTTATATTTATCGTTACCATCGTGAAGAACTGAATGGTCTGCCCATTCCCAGATACAACCACCCATAAAGATGTCGTCGGAGAAGAAAATCTGCATATATTCTTCAAGTGCACCGGGGCCTACGCCCATTGCATGACAATATTCGCAAAGATAGAAGGGAACTTCTGTATACTGTTTACCGCGTTTTCTTCTCTGGATTTTCTTCATATCATCCTGATGAGTATACATTTCAGAGAAAACGTCGTAATGGTATCTCTTTGTTCTGCAAACACCCTCGTAGTGAACGGGAATATCTGTGCCAAAGCTCTTAAGCATTTTGTAGCACTTGTCGTGGCACTTGTAGCCCCAGGACTCGTTACCCAAGCTCCACATAATAATTGAGCCGTGAGTACGGTCGCGGAAATACATTCTCTTAACTCTGTCCATATATCGAGGAGCCCATTTTAAATCGTGGCTTATGGTTTCACCGTCACAACCTAAATCCCAGATACCGTGAGTTTCAATATCTGCCTCGTCAACAACGTAAAGACCGTAATGGTCGCAAAGCTCAAGGAAGAAGGGGTCGGGAGGATAGTGAGAGGTACGAACACAGTTTACGTTAAATTCTTTCATCAATTTAACGTCTTTTTCAAGAGCAAGGAAATCTTCTGCATAGCCCTTGGTTTCGTGGGTATCGTGGTGGTTAACACCTTTTAATTTAACCTTTTTATCGTTGAAATAGAAAACTGCATCTTTAATTTCAATATGCTTGAAGCCGATATACTGACGTATTGTCATTACCTCGTTGTCACCCTTTGAAAGAGTGAGATACAACTCGTAAAGTCGGGGTATTTCTGCACTCCACTCTTCAACCTTAAGGTTTTTAAGTGAGAAAGAAAGCTTTTTTGCACCGTCAACAGTTTCTGAAGCAACAACTGCTTCACCATCGCATAAGGTTGCGGTTAATTTAACATCTTTAAGACCACCCTTGATTTCGGTTTCAATATCAAGGTTGTATTTCTTACCGTTTTTCTTTGCAATAGCCTGAAAATCGTTTATGTAAGTTTTCTCATATGAATAAAGAAGAACGTCGCGGAAGATACCACATTCTCTGAACATATCCTGTGCCTCAAGATATGAGCCTGTGCACCATTTGAAAACAACGGCAACGATTTCGTTTTCGCCATCTTTAAGATATTTTGTAATGTCGAATTCATAAGAGTTGTGAGCAGCTTCACCGTAACCTACAAATTCACCGTTTACGTATAAATCAACACAAGAAGCAATACCGAGAAAGGTAATAACGTAATTCTTGTTAAGATCATCGATATTTATAAATTTACGATAAACACCGCAGGAAAAATCCTCAGGAAGATAAGGAGGCTTTACACCCTGCTGATAAGGAAGACCTAATGCTCTGGGGTCAAAGCTGTAAGGACAGTTAATATACTGAGGCTCTTCGTAGCCTGTTCTCTGCCATGTAGACGGAACTGTCACCTTATCAAACTTAACCTTTTTTGTATCAATAGCATCGGGAAGCTTTGATTTCTTTTTATAATATTTAAAATCCCACTCGCCTGAAAGAACTGTTACAACGTCACTGTTGAAACGCTCTGTTTTATAGCAAGCATTTTTTGCATCTTCTTTTTTAGAATGAGGAATAGCGTATGCTCTGGGAGCAAGTCTTCCCTCTTCCATTATTTCGAAGGTGCAATGGTTTGTCTTATTGATTAAGTATTTCATTTCACATTCCTCCGTTACGGAAAATATTAATTGTATATTACCATACGAGGCAAAGCTTTTCAATTAAAATAAAAAATATATTCTAAAAATTCTCGCATTTATCATAGATTTGTGATAAAATATACTCACAAAATTACAGGAGCTAAAAATGAACATTCAAGAAGAGCATTTAACGGGTGTTGTTGAAGAAATAACCTTTCAGAACGACACTAACGGTTGGACGGTGCTTGACATTTCATCAGACGACGATTTAATTACCGCTGTCGGTGTTATGCCCGGTGTTTGTGCCGGTGAAACGCTGTCCCTTACGGGTAACTTTACAATTCATCAATCATTCGGCAGGCAGTTTAAGGTAACTGCCTTTTCTCGCTGTATGCCCGAAACAACCGAACAAATTTTCAAATATCTTTCCTCGGGGGTTATTAAGGGAATAGGCCCGAAAAAAGCCATGATGATAGTTGAAAGGTTCGGTGCAGATACTCTCGATGTTCTTGAAAACGCCCCTGAAAGATTAAGTGCCTTAAGAGGCATTTCTGAAGAGCAGGCAAAGGCTATCGGCATCGATTTCAAACGTCAGTTTGCTATGAGGTCTGTTATGCTGGGTCTTGAAAAATACGGCTTTTCACCTGCAGAAAGTGTTAAAGTCTTTAAAAAGCTAGGTATAGACGCAGTAAAGCTTGTAGAAGAAAACCCTTACAGACTTTGCGGACTCAATATCGGCTTTTCATTTGAAAGAGCCGAAAGCATTGAAGAAAAGCTTCCTAAAAAGCCACAAGCCGACCACCGTATAAGAGAGGGCATAATTCACGTTGTACGCCACAATTCAACTGCTATGGGTCACACCTGCATACCGAGAGAAAAGCTTCTCAAGCCTTGTGCAGATTTTCTTAACATCACTCAGGACGAGGTTGATATTGCTCTTGACTCCATAATCTCTGCACAGCATTTAAAGGTTGCGGAGCTTGACGGCAAAGAATTTGTATTTTTACCTACCTCTTTCCTTGCAGAAAAGAAAATCGCAAGCAGAATAACAGTTGTTGCAAATTATCCCCCACCAGCTGCACCCCGTCTTGCAGACTGGATAGACGATATTGAAAGAGCTAACAACATAAAATACGAAGAGCAACAAAGACTTGCTATTGCAACAGCCGCTAAAAAAGGTCTTTTAGTTTTGACAGGTGGTCCGGGTACAGGTAAAACTACTACCATAAAGGGTATTATCAATATTTTTAAATTCCAAGGTCTTGAAATTTCACTTGCCGCACCGACGGGCAGAGCCGCTAAACGAATGAGCGAGGTTACGGGAATGGAAGCAAAAACCATTCACCGTCTTTTAGAGGTAGAGTGGGACGAAGACGATAAGCCATATTTCAGAAGGAATGCTCAAAACCCTCTTGATTGCGATGCACTTATTCTTGATGAGCTTTCAATGATAGACATTCACCTTTTTGCAAATCTTTTAGAAGCACTTCCTATGGGGTGCAGGCTCATTCTTGTTGGTGACAGCGACCAGCTACCCCCTGTTGGCTCGGGTAACGTGCTTCAGGATCTGATAATTTCCGAGATGCTACCCGTTGTAAAGCTTACTCAGGTTTTCAGGCAGGCTCTTGAAAGCAAAATAATCACAAACGCTCATAAAATAGTTGTAGGCGAAATGCCCGACCTTAAAAATGACGGCAAGGATTTCTTTCATATGGAAAGACCTAACCCGTTTTTATCGGCACAGACGGTTGTTGAGCTTTGCAAAAACCGTTTACCTACCGCTTACGGTTGGGACCCACTTTCAGATATTCAGGTAATTTGCCCATCAAGAAAGGGTGAAACGGGAACAATTAACCTTAATAGATTGCTTCAAGCAGCCCTTAACCCACCCGATGAAAACAAGAATGAATTAACCGTTGCAGGTCAGATTTTCAGAACGGGCGACAAAATTATGCAGGTTAAGAATAATTACAATATCGAATGGGAAAGCAAAGAGGAAAAAGGCACGGGAATTTTCAATGGTGATATTGGAATATTAAAAAAGGTTGACCCCAAGTCAAACGTTGTTACCATAGATTTTGACGGCAGAGAAGCAGTTATCCCCGGTGAATTTTTAAGCGAATTAGAGCTCGCTTACGCTATTACCGTCCATAAAAGTCAGGGCAGCGAATTCAAAGCGGTTATAATATCCACAATAAACATTGTACCGAATCTTGCATACAGAAACCTTTTGTATACTGCGGTAACCAGAGCAAAGGATATGCTTATAACCATAGGCTCTGCACATCAAATTGAAGCTATGACCTATAACGATAAAAAAGCAAAACGCTATTCTGCGTTAGCGCATTTTTTGAAAGAGAATTGAACCAAAAATCCAATAATTTAAAATAAAAATCGGCAGAGCATCTCTGCCGATTTTTGTTTAAATATTGTTTTTACAAGCACTTATGCGGCTTCAACAAGTGTCGCAACACCGTTTACAACGTTATACGTCTGACCGTTTTGTTCAACCACACCATTGTAATTCCAATTTATCTGACCATTTTCAATATAGAACCAAGTATCCCAAGCACAAGCAAGAGTGGTTTTGTTAAAATCAAGATAGCCATTTTCAACGTAGAACCATGTGCCATAGAAATCTGTAATTCCTGTATAGCTCCAATCAATAACACCGTTTGTTACGTAAAACCAATTACCATAGTAACAAGAAAGACCGGTGTAATCCCAATTCAAAATACCGTTTTCTATATGGTAGAATGTTCCGTTATACGCTACAAGTCCTGTATAATTCCAATTTATCTGACCATTTTCAATATAGAACCAAGTATCCCAAGCGCAAGCAAGAGTTGTTTTGTTGAAATCAAGATAGCCGTTTTCAATATAGAACCAAGTGTCATAGTAATTTGCAAGACCTGTATAGCTCCAATCAATAACACCGTTTGTTACGTAAAACC
Organism: Acutalibacteraceae bacterium; assembly: GCA_045638585.1. GTDB lineage: Bacteria > Bacillota > Clostridia > Oscillospirales > Acutalibacteraceae > DTU089. Next base: position 38,047 of record JAZUBO010000015.1, read on the forward strand.
AATTGCCATAGTAACAAGAAATACCGGTGTAATCCCAATTCAAAATACCGTTTTCTATATGGAAGAATGTTCCGTTATACCCTGCAAGGCCTGTATAATTCCAATTTATCTGACCATTTTCAATATAGAACCAAGTATCCCATGCACAAGCAAGAGTAGTTTTGTTAAAATCAAGATAACCGTTTTCAACGTAGAACCAAGTACCATTGTAATTTGTGAGACCTGTATAGTTCCAATCAAGAACACCTTTTGTTACATAGAACCACTCACCGTAATAGGAAGCAAGACCTGTGTAATTCCAATTAAGAATACCGTTTTCTACATAAAAGAATGCACCATTATAATTTACAAGACCTGTGTAATTAGTAAGTATTATGTCATCAATTGCATAAACCCACTGGTCATTGAGAACTTTAAGATCGGGTTTTGCCCCCACAGAAACACTACAGTTGAAATAAACTGTTGCATTTAATAAAGCATCGTTATAGTAAGGAGATATTTCAATATTACCCCACTCTGCTTGAGAACCTGAATAAAACACATTGGTAAGAGAATTACATTGATTAAAAGCATTATCATTTATCACAGTTACGCTTTTAGGCAATACTATTGACTTCAGGGCAGGACACACTTGAAAAGTGCAATAACCTATTGCCTCAACGCCTTCAGGAATATTTATTGTTTCAAGACTTTCACAATACGAAAAAGTCCAATTACCAAGATTTTTTAAACTTGAGGGCAGAGAAACTGATTGTAAGTTTGCACAATGCATAAAACATTCCCAACCCAACTCTGTAACACCTTCAGGTATTACAATATTTTTTAATAAACCACAATATTTAAATGTATTATCCCCCAATTTTTTGAGACCATTAGGAAGTTCAATAGATTGTATCCCACAGCCATAAAAAGCCATGCCACCTATTTCAGTCATATTGGCAGGCAAATCAACAACTTTTAGGTTAATGCATTCGTTAAACGCCATATTGCCTATTGTTGTTACTGATTCAGGGATGTATATTTCTGTAAGATTTACACATCTTGCAAAAGCTGCACGAGCAATTTTTGTTACAGGCAAACCGTTGTAAGTTTCTGGTATTGTAACAGCTCCTGCTAAACCTTCTTCATATCCCGTAACAGAATACGAAACACCATCTTCATTCAAAGCGAATTTCAATCCGTCTCCTGTTTCTGCTGACGCGGTAACAGATGCACCTACAAATATTGCAAGCACAAGCATTAACGTCAACAAGATGCTTGTTCTTTTTTTCATAATTTTATTCTCCTTTTAATTGAGCTTTTATCAGTATGCAAAATCTGAAAATTCTTCGCAAACCTCCATACCAAAAGTGAAATCCATTTTTTCAGAAAGTGCTATACCTGTAACTTCTGTATAAACCATATAGCTATGGTTAATGCTTACTAATTCACCATTTTTTGTAACCTCTGCAACAATGGTATAGCCTTCATATCTGCAATCAACGTTTAAATTCTTCATATATGAGCCCATACTCTGACTAAACTCTGATTCCATATCATCAGCATACATAATACTGTTGGACATTACATTAACACCATCTGTATCTGTCTTTTGAGGATTCACCTGATCTTTCATAACAATTGTTATGATATAGTTTCCGCCTTTTTCCTTGATTGTGGCAGACTTCACGCTATCGGGTGAACAGTTACCTAAAGGCATAAATATATTTGCTTCTTGAGTACCTTTTGAGAAATAATATTCTTCTGCATCCTCCTCTGATACACTCATATCTTCAAACATATCTTTAAAGGATTCGTTATTATTAATAATACTGTTGGAAGATTTCAAGCTATTGAAATACCACCACTCTTTATAGCTATATCCTGCATTACCATTTACTGCAATGTTTCTTGTTGCATTCTGATAAAACGCTAAAATTTCAGCTTTAGATTCGGGCTTTTGGATATAGGTTACAACACCGTTCTGAACGTAGTAAAGAACGCCGTATTCATACCATATACCGCTGTAGTTCCAATCTATACAGCCACCGTTTACGTAATACCAACCACCGTTATAATAAACTACTGTGTTGCCGTACCAGTTAACCGTACCGTTTTCAACGTAGAACCAGCTGTCAAATGCGGGAACAAGAGTCGCTCTATTCCAATTGATGCAGCCGTTTTCAACGTAATACCACGTATCGTTATGATTTACAATACCTGTAAAGCTCCAGTCAAGAACACCGCCAACTATGTAATACCAAGCATCGTTGAAATATTTAAGACCTGTATAATCCCAGGCAACTACGCCATTTTTAGCATAGAACCAAGAATCACCGTAATAAACTAACGTGTCGCTGTTCCAGTTGACCGTACCGTTTTCAACGTAGAACCAAGTGTCAAATGAATAAACAAGAGTCTCTTTGTTCGGGTTAAGACAACCGTTTTCAACGTAATACCAAGTGTCGTTATGGTTCACAATGCCCGTAAAATTCCAATCAAGAACACCACCGGATATGTAGAACCAACTATCATTGAAATAGACAAGACCTGTGTAATCCCAGGCAACTACACCGTTTTTAGCATAGAACCAGGAATCACCGTAATAAACTAAAGTGTCACTATACCAATTGATTGTACCATTTTCAATATAAAACCACGTATCAAAAGCATAAGTAAGGGTTGTTATACCCCAACCAAGACAACCGTTCTCAACATAGAACCAGGTGTCATTATAGTTTGTAAGCCCTGTATAATTCCAGTCCAGGCAACCGTTTGTCACGTAAAACCAATTACCGCAATAACAAGCAAGTCCTGAATAGTCCCAATTAAGTGTACCGTTTTCTAAATAGAAATAGCTTCCGTCATACTCTGCAAGACCTGTGTAATCGGTAAGCACAGTTTCTCCCCTGAAGCATACCCAGTCACCGTCTATAAACTCAATTGTTTCGGGGATAATCTTCGGAATAGCTTCATATCTTTCAGTGCCGCAAACTGAACATCCATAAGCCATTGTACCTTCTGTTACGTATGTAGGCTCTACTGTTACTGTCCCCTCTTCTTTAAACTCATGTTGTAAATTAAGGGTTACAGCTTCAGCTTTTGCATATTCAACTACGCAAGAATTGCATCTTGCGGTGATTGTTAAATTGTTGCAACCGTAGAAAGCATATGTTCCTATACTTGTAACGCTATCGGGAAGCGTAACTGCTGAAAGATTAATACAACCGTAAAAAGCAGTGTTACCTATACTTATTACAGTATCAGGTATGGTGATTGTAGTTAATTTATCAGCATTATAAAAAGCTGAATTACTGATACTTGTTACAGGCAAGTCGTTAAAGCTTGACGGGATAACGGCATCAGTTCCAATTACGTCTGCATTGCAACCGATTACTGAATAAGAAACACCATCTTCATTCAAAGCAAAATTCAATCCGTTTCCTGCTTCGGCTGACGCTGTAACAGATGCACCTACAAAAATCGTAAGCACCAACATCAATGATAAAATCAGACCTAACGTTTTTTTCATAATTCTGACCTCCATTTTTCTTTTTAGTTAATTATACCAAATCCAACGAAAAAAGCAACTTATTTATAGGCACTTACACCTAATACTTTTCTTTTGCATATTCCGCCTACATATATATAATGACAAAAACATGAAAAAACCTCACTTTTTTTTGCACTTTTTTAACACTTTGTAGACTTGCACAAAAAATGCGAGCTTTGTTTGTTTATTATGCCAAGAAAAAGTATTGGTTTTGATGATTTTTACAACGTCAGCATTGATTATCTTCTCTGTCGCACCGATAATCCAAAAATCAATAATTAATTATACACATAAAAAAAGCAAGACCCCTCACTAATTTAGTGAAAGGTCTTGTGTTTCTTTTTGTTCTTTTTCTGTTATTGCAGCTGTAACGCAAAACACCTCTGCCGCACCACCAATTAAAAGGGTTTTTGCGCATTCGTTAAGAGTTGCACCCGTTGTTTTAACGTCGTCGCAGAGAAGAATTCGTTTAAACTCAATATCTTTATTTTCAGCCACGTCGAAAACTCCTAAAATATTACCTGTTCTTTTCATTTCGGGCAAGGTGTGTTGAGGTGTGGTTTCGTGGTTTTTAACGAGAATTTCTTCGCAAGGGATATCTATTATTTCTGAAAGCCTCTTCGCCAGAAGCTCCGCTTGGTTATATCCCCTTATTTTAATACCCTTTTTAGTAGTTGGCACATATGTAACAAAATCAAAATCGTAGCCCTCGTATCTTGTAAGAACACATTTTGCCATTTGCTCTGCTAAAAAGTCTGCGATATCAGTTTTATTCCTGAACTTAAATCTCCATATTAAAGTTTTTATTGCACCGCTGTAATAATAAGGTGCGCAAAGCTTTTCGTAAAACAAAATTTGCCCGTGACAGTCGCATTTCTTTTTCTCTTTACCGCATTTAAAGCAAACTGCACCCTTTATTTCTCGGATACTGTTTTCACATAATTCACAGGCTTCTTTTCTTATGTCAATAACCCTGCCACAGTATTTGCATCTTTGAGTAAAAAGAAAACTTACAGCATATTCCTTAAACTTTTTAAAACTCATTTTACTCGTCTTTTTCTTTTATACCGTAAAAGTGAATAACATTCATATCCTCTTCCATATCTAAACCATGAGAGCCACATTCACCGTCTATTTCGTGACAGCCGTGGTCGGTCATAAACCCATAGAAAACGTTATGCTTTTTCCACTTGTCTTTAATTTCACTTACCATCTTACAATAGAAATTTATATTATCCTCTAAAGCCTTAAAGCTTTCAGGAGCTTCAGGACCGAATTTATGCATTGTGCTATCGTAATTTCCGTTATAAATTACAATTAAATCATACTTATCTTCTTCGATAAGAGAAAGTGTTTTATTATTCACCTCTTCAATAGTGTCATAGATAAAATAATCCATTTCTCTTTCGAGGAAAATCATTGAAATACTGTCTTTTGAGGTAGAAACAATTGCCGCTTTTTTACCTGCTTTTATAAAGCAGTCAAATATAGTTTCTACTGTAAGCACAGGCTTTTCATATCTCTTTATTCCATGAACATCAGGTGAAACACCGCTATACATTGAAGCAAAGCAAACGGGAGTTACGCTAGGCATAAATGAAAGCATTGGTAAAGCTACATCAGAGCAAAGAATAGCTTGTGTAAACTTTTCAGTATATTTCTGATAAAGCCACAACGCTACTGCATCGGGGTTGTAAAAAACGGCTCTGTCGCATTTTTCGTTACCTAATTTTTTCTTTAGCAATTCCACAAGAATTTTATTTTCACCTTCGCTTTCGGGTGAAGTGGGCAAACCCACAAGCGACAATGCAGTGTTTTTTACTGATGATATAGGAATAGAGTTATATAAATCTGCCATTTAAAAGCCTCCGTTATTTTAATATAGCTGTTACACCCCTTAGTGTAACAGCTATATTTTAAAGCATCATTTTTCTTAATTCTTCACCGCTTTTATCTGAAAGATATGCGGGAGGAATATCAAAAACAGTTTTACAACCGCTTGCGCCCTCTTTATTAAGTCTGTAAGCTGCTCTTGCAAATGCCACTATAACACTTGATGTGAACTCGGGGTTAGAGTCAAGCTTAAGGCTATACTCAATAACGTGATTATTTTCAAGGTTTACACCTGTTTTGCCCGTTCTGATTACAAAGCCACCGTGAGGAATACCCTTATGGTCGCGGTCAAGCTCTTCTTGTGAAATAAAATGAACGGTTGTATCGTATTCGTCAAAATAGTTTTTCATTGTAACTATTTCGTTTTCAATTCTCTTTAAGTCTGCACCGTCTTCGGCAACAACAAAGCACTCTCTTGTATGCTTCTGACGGGTTGTAAGCAGAGGCTGTGAACCTGTTCTTACTGCATCAAGAGCTTCCTCAACGGGAATTGTATACTGTCTTGCATCTAAAACTCCGTCGATTCTTCTTATAGCATCGCTATGACCCTGACTAACGCCCTTGCCCCAGAAGGTATAATCTGCACCGTCTTTTAAAATACAGCTTCCGTAAAGACGGTTAAGAGAAAACATACCGGGGTCCCAACCAACAGATATGATACCGATTTTGCCGCCTTCTTTTGATGCTTTATCAACATTTTCAAAATGAACGGGGATATTTTTATGAGTATCAAAGCTGTCAACAACGTTGAAATGCTTTGCCATAGCAGGTGTTTGCTCGGGTAAATCTGTAGCACTACCGCCACACATAATAAGAACGTCTATTTCATCCTTGTGGTTTAAAATATCGTCAGTTTTATAAACTGTTGCACCTGAAATTGTTTTAACTGTTGACGGGTCACGTCTTGAAAAAACACAGGTAACCTGCATATCGTCATTTTGTTTTACGGCACATTCAACACCCTTTGCAATATTACCGTAGCCGTATAGACCTATTTTTATCATCAGTATCACTCCATTGTAAAATTCACTTAAAAACAACAGATAAATTTTATTACCATCTGTTTTTACAGTCAATATCTTTTTTAATATTTATTGTAAAAATTCAGAGAAAATTCGTTATTCTGTTACATGTTCTTTTAATTTTGAACGTTGATTTTTTATTTTATATAAATGTTCATCGGCTACATCAATAAATTCAGGTATTGTTTCAATTATGTCATTATACTTAGCATAACCAATACTTAAATGCAAATTATACTCTTTATCTTTTCTTAATGCTTCCTCAGAAAGTAAGCTATTAATTTCGTCACCAAATTCTTCGGGATTAAAACCTTTATCAGTTTCACAAACAGCAATAAACTCATCTCCACCGTATCTGCAAACAAAGAAATTAGTTTTTCTTACAACAGTTCTCAAAACGTCGGCCACTATAACAATAGCTTCATCGCCCTCAACGTGACCGAAGTTGTCGTTGATTTTCTTGAAATAGTCAAGGTCCATTATAAAGACATATAAATCTTTACCTTCACTTTTTGATTTCATTTTACCGTCAAGGTATTGCATTAAAACGTTTCTGTTATTAAGCTTTGTTAACGGGTCTACTGAAATCAACTGTTCTCTTGAGAATATATAAACCTGAACAGCCGCGAAAGCCACACCCGCACTTATCATAGGAGAGCCTACGAAAAGCACCTGTAAAACAACAGCTACTGACGGGAAAGCAACGAAAGAAGCCAAGGCAATATACTTTTCTTTATTAAGATAATTCTTTTTCATAAAAGCTTTACCTGTAGCTTTAAACGACGTTACAAAAATATACATACAGGCAATAGCAATTTTCACAAAGTAAAATTCGCCACGCTGATATTTGCCCTCACCGTCTACATAAAAGAGCCAACCGTGTTTATATGAGCCGGCAACGAGGATAATATATATAACCAACGGGAGCAAAGACAGAACAAGTCCGTATTTTGTTTTAACAACCTTTGAGCCTTGCTCGTTTTCGGAAAACAAGAACCACATATACGACGTAACACAAGTGAATATATAATATATTGCGTTAACGCCAAAAGATATTTCGTGCGAAAAATCCCAAAAGGTTGAAAAGTCGATTATACCCCATACAAAATCACTAAGGCAGAGAATGATAGATGCGAGTATAAACCAGGCAAACATATGCTGTGAAGTACGCTGGTCCGAGCTTTTTCTTATGCTGTTGTATATCATTATCAATATCAACACGCAGAAAAGATTCATTGTGCAATAAAGCAAACCATCCATATACATTCTCCTTTCAGTTAATAGGGTCTGGGTCGGCAAAGCGTATTAAATCACACTTTGCAAAGCAACGCTACGCACTCCACATGATTGGTATAAGGAAACATATCAACCGGTTGTATTTTTTTCACCTTATAGCCATTTCTTGTAATATAGGTAAGGTCGCGTTGTTGGGTTTCGGGGTTGCAGGAAATATAAACTATTTTTTCAGGCATAAGTGCAACAGCACTTGAAAGGAATTTTTTATCGCTGCCTGCTCTTGGCGGGTCCATAAAAAGCACGTCACACTTTTCACCCTGCTCTTTAAGGCTCAACATAAACTCCCCTGCATCAGCACATATAAACTGTATGTTTTTTATATTGTTGATTTTTGCATTAACCCTTGCATCTCTTACGGCATCGGGGTTTAACTCGCAACCGATTACCTCCCCTGCTTTTTTAGAAGCAACGATACCGATTGTACCTATACCGCAATAAGCATCTATAACTCGTTCTTTGCCGTTAAGCTCTGCAAATTCTATAGCTTTATTATAAAGAATTTCTGTTTGTATAGGGTTAATCTGATAAAAAGATTTCGGTGAAATTCTGAAGGTGCAACCGCAAAGAATATCTTCAATATAGCCTTTGCCGTAAAGCACGGTTTCTTTATCACCCAAAACCATACTTGTGTATTTATTGTTCACGTTCTGAATAATTGTTGTTATTTCGGGGTGAAGCTTTAACAGCTCGTTTATAAAATTATTTTTAGACGGGAAATTGCTTGTACCGGTTACAAGAACAACCATTATTTCACCTGTACTGAAGCCGTGCTTTACAAGAACGTGACGAAGAAAGCCTCTTTGATTTCTTTCATCAAACACAGTCAGCTTAAAGCTTTTAACAAGCTTTCTTATTGTAAGAATTATTTCATCAGCTTTATCATCTTCAATAAGGCATTTATCTGTTTTTACAATGTTATGAGTGCTTGACTGATAAACACCTGAAATTATTTCACCACTTCTTGTTCTTCCGAAAGCCGCCTGAACCTTATTTCTGTAGTGAAAAGGGTTGTTCATACCTATTATTTTATTGACTCTATGAAAGCTACCTAAAAGCTTTATAACTTTAGACTGCTTAAAAGCAAGCTGTTCTTCATAAGTCATATTCATAAGCTGACAACCGCCACATTTTCTGGAAACGGGGCATATTCTGGTTGCGTTTTTCTTGTTATCAGACATTTGAGCTTTCCTTTTCCTTATCGTTAGTTGCATTAAGAGTGTTCATGCTGTTTCTGTATACGAAAAATCTGCAATATAAAAATTCAGAAATCATATTTGTTGCCATTGTTACCGCGAGGATTATATACTCAACAAAGTCTGCGGTAAAGCGTTGCGCCACCATTTCACCGAGAATGGTTGAAACGGGTGTAAACACACAATAGAAGCCGAAAATTTTAAGCATTGCAACGGGGATATTGGCAGCAGACTTAAAGGTGAATTTACGGTTAAAGGTGAAATTCCACAAAACAGATAAGGTTAACGCTACAAGGTAGCTTCCGCCATATTCTGAATTAAAAAACCATTGGGCAACTGCGTTTGTGCTATCGGTTGCAGGCAACAATTCGTTTAACAACGTAAATGTTACAACTTGAATAATACCCGCAGAAGCAGAAAAACAAGCAAATTTTACTGCTTGTAAAGCATTTTCTTTTTTACCCATTTTTGCAGACATTCTAAACAACTCTTTTCTGTAGCACTTAATATATTCAGTATATCATACACTTTTTTATATTGCAAATTAAAAATGAAAAAATAAAAAACACCGAGTGCCCTTTTCGGACACTCGGTTTAAACCTTAGATATTAATAAATACCTGCTGCCATGTAGAGAATTTCTCTTGCATCTTCAATTGAGATGCTGCCATCCTCATCGATATCACCTAATGCAATCTGAGTATCTGTAGCAGCTACCTGACCTGATGCAATCTGAAGAGCGATTATTGCGTCTTCAGCTCTTACTGCACCGCTCTGGTCGATGTCACCGATAATACCCTGTGTATTAATAGGTGTAAGCTTTCTTCTGTATGTGTTGTAAAGAATGAACTGAGGATAGTTTTCTTTATCTGTATGAACTGTGGGCTGAGCATCAGCTGTAAGGAGCCAGATAAGAATATCTACTGTACCATTTTCTATAGCGTAGCCATGAGTAAGGTTTTTGATAAGCCATGTCTGCTCGGGGAACATACATGTTGAAGCATCAACCTTATAATCCCATGAAACGTGGTTGTGACCATCTCTGATTTCCTGGCTGTAAATATTACCCCAGTCATCAAATGCCTTAAGGTACTGAGCACATGTAGCGCCACCGCTCATATACACTGTATCGATAACAGAGTCACTCTGTTCAAACTCGTCGCTGATAGGAACTATCTGGCTGTTGTAGCCTGCAACGATGCTGAATCTCATACCTTCAGCCATTGCATCTTCAATAATGCGTTTTGCATTGTCTTCGTTCTGAATATCGTGATAAGTATCTATTATTGCTTCAAGAGTGGGATCGATAGCAACATCTGAATAAACAGATGCTTTACCTGCATCATAGTCTTCCTGGGGACAAAGAGCCCAAAGACCGGGCATACCTGCTACATTAGGAACAAATGTATCGGAGAACAAACGAGGCATAAGATTGAGAAGAGCATCGTTAAGGTCACCGATGTATTCCTCTGTAAGACCTTCATCTGTTGCTAAATATGAAATTGCGAAAGCAAATACGTGTGTTGTAAAGCTATCTCTACCCATCTGAACGAGATAGTTTTCAAGAGTAAATGCGTCTAAGCAAAGATTTTTGGTAAGAAGGTTACCAACGATACTTGTACCCTGCCATGCACCTGATGCAAATACACAGTTGTTGATAGAAGAGCCACCAAAGAAATTGAGGTAAGCAAGAACAACTGTTGTACCTAAGCTCATTGATACAACATTAACTCTTTCAGCACCTGTTGTTGCTTTAACTGATTCAATGTATTCATTTAATGCGAATGCATTGTCAACAGGGTCTGCACGCCAGTCATAGCTGAAATTATATGTATTATCTACACCGTACTTTTTAGCAACGATACGAGTAAACTCGGGGAATAAAGCAGTCTGCTCTTCCTCTGTGTATGCTGCTAAAGGCAAGTCGTACTGATAGAAGCCTACAGTAGCATCCTTAGGTGTACCGTCAAGATTATATGCGATAGGCTCGATATACTTGTTAACTACGGGCATAAATTCATCTGCAAATTTGTCATAATCTGCGTCTGAGTTAGCGCCTTTAACAAAAGCCTTAACACCATCTGTAATTAAAGCTTCGATTGTAGCATCGTCAAAAACAAGCTTTTCTTCGGGAGTGCCGATATTCTGATACAAGGGAGTTGTACCAATACCATCAACAACAATAACGGGAAGGTCTGCAGATGAAGCTGAAATAGGCATCATTAAAGCAAGACCTGCAACCACTAAAGCTAAAGCGATGCAAAGGATTTTCTTTGTTGCTTTCATAATATTCCTCCTAGCAATAGATACCGATAGCATTATACTACCATATATACGAATTGATTTTAGCATACTTTTTCGATAATTGCAATAGCATAAAGAAAAAAATCAATTGTTTCTTTGACGATTTAGAACGCGAATTCTTGTACATATTGAATAATATTTATAATATTTTAAGAGAAACCTCACCCGAATCCAGAACCGATTCCGTTCCGTCGTCGTATTTAACTTGAAGCCTGCACTCGTTATCGATACCTGTTACCATTGCCGATTTCACTTGAGAAGCGGTGAAAACGTCAACCCTTTTACCGATAATAATGCTTCTTTTTACATATTCATCTACGTAAGTAGTATCGGTTAAATCGTTATATATTTCATAAAAGCAAGAAAGAATGTCAGCTACTATCTTATTTCTAAGATTTTCTTTCTTTTCTTTAAAAACTGCACCTGCAATATTTTTTATTTCATCAGGGAAATCATTTTCGGGACTGTATACGTTTATACCTATACCGACAATAGCAAAATTAAGCTTATTGCTTTGAGAGTCAATATTGCCTTGGGTAAGAATACCGCAAATTTTCTTACCATCAATATAAATATCGTTTACCCATTTAATTCCCGTGTTATCAACACCGTTTTTTTCTAACGCCTTACAAACTGCAACTGCAGCTGCGGTTGTGATAAAAACAGATTTTTCGGGGCTTATCCCGGGCTTAAGAAGGATACTCATATATATTCCTGTGTTACCCGGGGAATAAAAGCTTCTTCCCATTCTGCCTATACCTGCGGTCTGCTCACCGGCTACAACCACACTACCCTCTCGGGTACCGTTTAAAGCCATACTTTTAAGAAGCAGATTTGTTGATTCTGTTTTCGAAAGCACGGTTATATTACATTTATTTTTTATATCCGAAGTCAAAAAGCTGTAAACACCATTTTCAGAAATAATGTCCGCCAACAAATCACCACCTTCTGATATCTATTAAATAGTATCAAAAAGCAACGTCACGAATGACGTTGCTTTTAAATAAACGTTTTTAATTCAAGAAGCTTACCAAACAATATCGTAAACTGATTTTGAACCGAAGGGAAGAATGATACCCATATCGTCAAAGTTGATAGTCCATTTAAGGTCATATTCTGCAGTAAGAACGTGGCCTGTTGCAACGTCAACTGTTACTTTAACTGTTGATGCGGGGTAATCCATAGCAGCTGTACCAACCATTTTCTTTGCAATACCGGGAATATTATCGTTAACAACACCGGGAAGAATAACGTTGAAAGCTTTTGGTGCGTGACCTTCACCGACTTTAACGTTATCGCTCTTTGCGTCAGCAATAGTTGTAATTTCAATTGTATAAACGCCATTAGCCTCTGTGCAAGTTGCAGAAGAAACGTCTGCCTCTGTAAGCTTACTTGACCATGTCTGACCTTCAACGGGGAATTTCGCAGTAATATCTGCACCTTCGTATGAAGCAGCACCCTGGCTATTATCTTTAAGCATACCGTCTAACCATTCGTCGCCACCAAGCATATTGTAGATAGAAGAGATGCCGCTTGAGATTGTTGTAGCACCTGCAAGGTAGTTTGTAACTTCTTTCTGGTTAACTGTTTTTGCGCCTGACTTAACACCATTAACGGCTTTATTGAAATACTCAATAGTTTCTGCCTTTGACCAGCTTGAAGCATTACCTGATGCTGCGGGAGCATCCTGCTTGTTGCCTGAGGGAGCAGCTGTTGTACCTGTGTTACCTGAGGGAGCTGCTGTTGTTGAAGTATTGTTTGAGGGAGCAGCTGTAGGAGTTGTATTATTGGGAGTTACATTTACGTTTGTGTTTGTGCTCTGACCGCCATTATCCTGAACAACAGTATCGTTAGCCTGAACCTGAGCATTGCCCTGTCTTGAAGCCATAATAAGCATAACTGAAGATAAGTTATTAGCTGTGATAATTGAAATTGCTATTGTAAGGGCTGCAACTGCAATGATGATTTTTTTCATATTTGACATAAAGCCATCTCCATTCCTTATTGAATTACACTTGTAATCCACACTATTATAAATAACTTCACACCGAATGTCAACACATTTATATAAAACTGTATATAATAATTTTGCTTTTCGGTATTGTTTATTTCTTTTATTTATTGTAGAATATGAAAACATTATGTTTTTTGGAGTTATTATGAAGTTTAAATTATTCGAAAACAAAATTACAAAAGAGATTTTCTCGGGTCTTACCGCTGCTATGCTTACAGGCGCTTACTCTCTTTGCATTTGCGGTGTTCTCGGTTTTGATTTGTGGCACGTATTATTTTGCGCTATAATCTGTTTCTTTCTTTCGGTAGAAACAAAGAAAACCGTTTTCAGCCCCGACTCTTTTCTCTTATTGCCTATATTATATATGGTATCATCGGGTGCAAAAAATCTTCTCCCCGTTGTAGCTGTTTTGGGAACGCTTATTGCAATACTTTTAAGCAAGCTTCTCAAAAACAAGGCTATCCCCTCTTACGTTTATGCAGGCGGCGGTATCGGTATAGCGTTAGTTGTAACAATTCTTCTTACAAACAATTATTTCGGTATAGGCGCTTCGGGTGCTACAGCTTTTGACATGCTTAAATCTTACCGTTCTCTCGGCTTTCACCCCGATTTCAGAGGCTTGCTTTACGGTACGGTTACTCTTTTTGCCATGATAACCTATCCCTTTAAATTTAAAAAGCTTAATAAAAGTTTACCCGCGGAATTTATGACTCTTCTTATTCCGCTTGTAATGAATTTATTCCTAAACCCTGTAAAAGAATTAACGACTATAAATGAAATCGAGTCGTTCAAGCCCCTTGCTTTTTCTGATTTAGCATACGATTTTTCATTAAGCCCCATAACCTCGAGCGATATTGCTACTACGATAAAAGCATCTGTAATTTTCGGCGTTCTCGTATATCTTTACTCTCTTAAAAACAAAGAAGCCGAAAACGTACATTTTCTTGCAAACTGCGGTAGCACCTTTGTTTCGGGCTTGCCCGTAAGGTCTTTCCCCGTACACTCTTTCACCTACGTTTCTTTAATCACCGCGATTATTTCAACAGCTGCGGTTATCGTTTTCTTGCCAGGTGTTCTTTCAAGAATTCCTATGCACTGTGCCGGTGCTCTTCTCATAGTGTCCGCTTGGCAAAGCGTTCCTTATAAAAAGGTTGCCGCTGCATTTAAAGAAAACTCTATCATTGCTTTATTGATAACGGTAATTTCCGTAGTAATCTTCGTAACAACCGAGCTTTTCACCGCAATCATTTTTTGTTTGTTGTGCGCTCTTGTTTTAGGGAGGCACAAAAAATGATTAAAGATAAAAAGAAATTAGCAAGAGTTATTGCCACGTGGGTTGTAACCTCCGTTATGCTTTCGGTTTTTATCCTTGACATTGTTGTTGTAGCTATCGGTAACAGCTACGTAAACTCAATATCAATTGAGAAAGAGAGCTTTGACAACAAAAACGGTGACGATAAAATCCATTTTCTCAACACCGCCAATTCCGACTGTATGCTTCTTGAAAGTAACGGAAAGTTTGCACTTATCGACTCGGGTGAGGGAAACAATAACCCGAGAAGAAAAACAGAATACAAGGGTTATGAAAAAGAGGTTATTGATTATTTAAAATCGGTAGCCGCAGACGAAAACGGTAAAGTTAATTTTGAATTTGCTTTAGGTACTCATATTCACTATGACCATATAGGTAATTTCGAAGCGATTTTCAGCGACACAACCATTACTGCCGAGAAAGTTTTTCTCAAAAAGTTTGACGTTGAAACCGCAACCGAGCTTGAAGCATTCGGCTGGGGTAACAAACAGACCTATGAAAAGATTTTGTCAGTTCTTGAGAAAAGAGATATACCCGTTACAAGTGATTTACCCAATGAGGAATTCACCTTCGGTGATTTCACTTTAAGATTTATAAACACTGTTAACCCCGAAGAAGTAAAAGGTAAGGGTGAAAATGCTAGCAGTGTTGGCGTTATTGTAAAAAAAGGCAATAAAACTGCATTCCTCGGTGCAGACTTTACAAGTGATTCGGGTCTTGAAGAAATCTACGGTGATGATATAGGTGACGTTGACCTTTTGAAAATCGGTCATCACGGTTATTTCGGGTCATCATCGGCAGACTTTTTAAGAGCTACAAAACCCGAAATCGCAATTTGCACTAATAAAATTGGTAAAATTTATCCTAACGTTAAATGGAATTTAACAATGGTTGCAAAAGCGCCTGTTTTTTCAACGGAGCACCGCAACGGAATCATTGCATACTTCACCGACAATGATGAAATTGTTTTAACTTGTGATATTATGAATTAAAAAAGACCCCTAAGCAAAATTTGCTTAGGGGTCTTTAAAATCAAGAAAGCATCTGTGAAATCGTTATTATCACAGGGAAAAGATAACTGAAAATATACGGAAATGCTATTGCAAAACCGATTGCCGCTAAAAATGTAAGCGAATATCTTTCAAGGAATGAAAAGGCGTAAATTATTGCAAAAAACGGTGCTAAAATAACCTTTAAAACAACGTTGCTGTCTTTCCCATAAAAGAAATCTTTAAAAGATAACACATCTTCAAATGACGGCACACAGTTTGCTGCAAAGGAAATGCCTAACCAGAAGAACAAATAGCCTGTAAGAGTTTTAAAATCACCTACGTAAACTATCTTATACGCACCACCTAAAAGGAAGCACACAAATAAAATAAAGTTCAGAGTAAAGGGCAAAAAGCAAATCAAAAAGGTTTGCTTTTTATTTTCCGTCAATTCGTGCTCAACGTGACCGCAAAGCTCGTTCACCTTAAAGGCTCTTACGTCTTCCGCCGGTATTCCGCAAATTCTGCAGACAAGCTGTTCCCAAAAAGCTCTTAACACTGTACCTAACGCGGTAAGAACACGTGTTGCAACGTATAAATTTGTCATTCTACATCACCTGTTCCTTCCGTAAATAACTGTTGGGCGGTAATTTCTCCGTCAAAATAGCTTTGAAGCTTTTCTGATAATTCAAGGTCGTTTTCTTCAAGCTCTTTAAGATACGCTTTTACCGTATCTTCGTTGCCAAGCTCGTTTTCGATAACAGCGGCTGTCATATGAAGCATACCGTAGCTACCCATAGCTATAGCCTCATCAGCAACCTTTTTCGCAGCTTCGAAATCACCCTTGGCGGCATAAGCAATTGCTTTCATTCTTACAAGCTCTGAATTTGAAGAGTCATAAGAAAGACCCTTGTCTGCAAATTCAATTGCTTTGTCAATATCACCTGTAACACGGGCAACTGATGATTTAAGAGAATAAGCATCACTTGCTTCCGTATTCACCTTTAACATAGCATCTGCATAGAATTCTGCTTCGTCATAGTTTCCTTTCTGAAGCTCAACTATGCCCAATTCATAAGCATAAAGCCACAAGTAAGCTTCCTCTGTTTCGTAAACCTTTTTCATATATAAATATGAATCGTCGTACCTACCTGCTGAATAAGCATACATATACTGACAGAAACGCACCATTGCTTCGTTTGCAGGAAGCATTTCGGTTGTTTCACCGTCTTTTGAAACTATTGAAACCTCACTGTTAATAAGTGAGCCGATTTCGGTCATCACCTGCTCGTAAAGCTCGTCACTCATATTTTCGAAATCAACATATTCTTCATTTTCTACAACCTGATAAAAGCTTTGCATTGTAGCGTAAAGAACGAGTGTTTCTTCTCGAAGGTCAGCGTATTCACCGTAAATTGGCATTTTTGATTCAGATTCCGATAAGGCTTTATCAAGTCTTGTAACGATATCAGTCATTGAATTAACGCCACCGGGCATTGTGTTAAATAAAATCTTTGAGGTTTTAAGATACAGCCACTTTGCAGTAATCTCTTCCTCCTCGAAAGCCGCAATAGCACCGTCAAAAGCAGCCATTGCAGAATCGAGCCTGTCTTCTTGTAAATATCCGTTAGCCTCTTTAACTGTATTGTAGGGAATAAAATCTAAAGTGAAGCTATACACAGACAACACCGCAAGAAAAACAGTTACAACTAAAGCGATTATACTCAAAGCACCGAAGGGATAACGCTTCATTGCTTCGCGGCAGTCTTTACAGTATTCATAATTTTCACCGCGTGATTTATCTCTTCTTTTTTCACCGCAAACCACACAAAGCTCATCTTCAGGTATAACACCGTCTTCGTCTTCGTATTCGGGAACAATAATACCTTTTTTTATTAACTCTTCTTCAGACATACTCTGGGCTTTTTCAAGCTCGATTTTAAAAGTCTGTGCTAATTTTTCAAGCTCATCATTTAAAGCAGTATCACCGTATGCGGCACTTTTATCAAGTGCTGCAGACAATTTATCCTCAGAAAGAGCGGCAACGTCAAGTGCCTCTTCTTTGGTATTTTCGTTTGAATCCGATAACTCATTTTCAATTGTCAAATCTTTTTCGTCTTTCAAAGATAAACCTCCTTTGAAACTAGTTGTTCTAATTCTATCACTAAAACGGATAAATTTCAAACATTTTTACTAATCTCATAAGGAGGTTTACAATTTTTTTACTTTTTTATCTTATTTTAATTCATTTAAGGCATCATTATCTTTCATCTTTTTCAAAACCTTGATTTCTCTTGATGAAAAATCAAATATTGAGCCTACAATAACGGCACCTATTACAGTTATTATAAATTCGGGTATCATATAGCCACCGTTGTAAGTAACAGAATATTCCCAAACGTTCATATCACCTGCATACTCCTTCCATATGGTGACACCGCTTATAATATGACAAGCGTATCTTATGAGAGTAACAAGTGCACCACCACAGGCTAAAGCTACCGCTTGTTTTTCTACTGTCTTTTTAAATATACCACCCAAGCCTAAAGCCGTAAATGCAACTATATAATCGGCAAATGCAAGTATAAGGTACGCGGTTATTCCGCTGACGTAAGAAAAGTTTGCAGCACCGAAAATCATCTGAAGAAGTGACATAGTAAAGCCTGTTACCAAGCCCCATTTCACGCCGTAACGGTATGAAAGCACTACTATAGGCAACTGACTGAAAACAGTTACACTTCCGCCAAAAGGAAACTTGATAACGGCAAGCTCTGCAAGAATTGTTGCTAAAGCTATCATCAATGCACTTTCAGCCAAACGCCTTGTTTTATCTTTTTTTGTTAAATTGTTCATAAAAATTCCTCCGAATAAAAATCTCCCTACGGCGGTAACACAGCCATAGAGAGATACTACTCAAAGGTATTTTTCCTACGACGGCATTATCCGCATCAGGTTATTAGGGTCAGAAAAGGAATGTTTTCTTTCTCAGCCGACGTCCGTCAGCTCCCCTGTTTTATTTTCGGCAAATAACGTAGCTACAACTTATCTGCACTGTCATTATACAACTTAAAATTCAAATGTCAATAACTATTATAAATTTTTAGCTCTGAACGGAATATTCTCACCGTTAAGGCGTTTTGATATTCTTAAAAGTGCCATATTACCTTTACAGTCGTAAGGAATTTTGCCACCGTTCACTGAATTGTAAAGCTCAAAGGATTCGGGAATTATACCCAAAAGACGAGCGCCAACAACATCTATAACGTCATCAACGTTTATATTTTTATGTACCTTTTTATTGAATTTATTAACAACAAGTCTTACCTGCTCAACGCCTGCTTTTCTTACGTTTTCGCAAGCGTATGATGCAGCTCTGATGCTTATGGGGTCGGGTGTTGAAATAACAATACAACCGTCACAAGCACAAAGAGACAACTTGAAGCCGCTTTCAAGACCTGCAGGAGAATCAAGAAAAATATAGTCGAAATCTCTTAAATATTCACTGATAGCTTTTTTAAATTTTTCTTCAGAATATTCTTCTGTAAAATCTATCGGTGCGGCAAGAAGATAAAGATTATTTGCAACTTGAGTAACGGCCTTTCTGAAATCACAGTTACCTTTTACCAGGTCGCCCCAGTTATATACAACCTTTTCTGCTACTCCTAAAAGTATATCAAGACTTCTTACACCTATATCCATATCTACAAGAAGTACTCTTTTATCGTGGAGAGCCAATAATCTGCCCATACCAACACAAAAGGTAGATTTTCCTACTCCGCCCTTTGCAGATACCACTGATATAACCTTCATTTTTTCACCTGCTTGATTTAGACTTTTTAAATTATTTACTATCTTACGGAATAAACGTATCAGGTGTTCCTGCCTCGTCAAAGCTCGTTTTCTGTGAGAAATAGTAATTATAAACAGGAACTGCCGCCTGAGAAGTTTTACTACCCGCCTGACCGTTTTCAGCAACAATAGCAATTGCTATTTCAGGGTCGTCGTAGGGTGCAAAGGTTATAAAGAAACCGTTGTTACAAGTAACAACCTCACCTGATTCAAGCCTTTTCTTAACCTGTGAAGTACCTGTTTTACCCGCCGCATCAACAATACAATTCTGAAAATAGTTATTACAGCCTGTATTAAGAACAACGTTTCTCATACCCTCTCTTACTATATCAAGATTTTTCTTGCTTACGTTAAGAGTATTAATAACCTCAGGCTCAGTTTCAAAAATCACTTCGGACATATCTGCCGAAAGAACTGATTTTATCATATAAGGTTTATATCTTGTACCACCATTTGCTATTGTAGCACAGTAATTTGCAAGCTGTAAGGGTGTGAAAAGGTTGTCAGACTGACCGATAGCCGCCTGAACAGTATCACCGGGATTCCAAATCTGACCTGCCGCCTCTTTATTGGCAATACTTGCAAGTACGCCCTCTGCCTCGGGAAGCTCAACACCTGCTTTTTGACCCAAACCTAAAAGACCGCAATATTTATTCATTTTATCAATACCAAGCTTTTGACCCATTTCAAAAAAGAAAATATTGCAAGATTTCTCAAGTGCGGTAGTAACGTTAAGATAACCGTGAGATGAAAGACATTTAAAGGTCTGGTCTTCCAAGGTAAAATAGGTATTACAATACTCGACAGAATCAGTTGTAATTACCCCTTCCTCAAGTGCGGCAAGGGCAATTGCCGGTTTCATTGTTGAACCGGGAGCGTAAGCGCTCTGAAGACCTCTGTTCCAAAGAGGGCTTTGAGTATCTGCAACAAGCTTATCATAGTCTGTAAAATATTTTGTAATGTCGTAAGTGGGTAACGATACGTTAGCAAGAATTGCACCTGTTTTGCAATTCAGAACAACCATAGCACCCGCTGTACCGAAAAGCTCTGAATTTTTGTTATCTACAAGCATTTCGGCAAGAGCCTCGGTCGCTATTTTCTGGAGTTCACCGTCAATGGTAGTAACAACAGTATTACCCTGAACGGGTTTTGAAAGATACTCCTCTGTAACAACACCATCAGAGCCTGTTGTTGTCGTTTTTATACCATTTGTGCCTCTTAAATATGACTCCATAGCAGCTTCTATTCCGCTTTTACCGTATTTATCATTAAGAGAATAGGCATTGTTTTTAAGAACTTTAATTTCAGTACCCGTAAGAGTTTCGTCACTTAACTTTTCTTCAAGCTTTTTAGCTTCTGCCTCGTATTCTTCAGCACTTATCGAGCCGACAACACCTAAAATATGAGAATAGCTTATTGTGTCGCTATATTCTCTGTAGCTTACTGTTTCCGAAGCAACACCGGGGTAGGTACTGCTTTTTTCCATAATCACAGATACGATTTCAGAGGGTACGTCTTCAGCAAAGGTATAAGGCGAGCCGATAGAAAACGAAAGATATTTCATACCAAAGCAAACTGAAGCTATCTTTCTTGCATCTTGCCTTGAATAATCCTCAAGCTTATATCTTTTTATAAGGGCATCAAGACATTCATCGGGGGTTGACTTTTCACCCTTGTCCATTTCAAGCATACTTTCTGAAACCATATACTTGAATTCTTTCATTTTTTCTTCGTCAACTATAAGCTTTTTGTTCTTATAAACGAGAGGAAGCCTGTCTATCCACTGAATATCATTTTTTTCAAAAAGGTTAATCAATGAAAAAATGAGCTCGTTTCTGTCTTCCTGATGCTCTGCCTCGGGAAATTCTGAATATTTAAACACGACAGAACTACCCTGCCTGTTTGTAACAAGAGGGCTTCCGTTGCAATCAAGAATTTCACCTCTTGATGCTTTAACAGTACTGCTTGAAACCGCAAGACTTTCTGCAGCGGCTTTATATTCATCACCGTCTATAATCTGATTTTTGCCAACTGCAAGAAGCAAAAACAGAAAGCTGACGGCAATTATAACAGTACCCGATATTCTTCTTCTTTTTCGCAATTCAATAGACATATTTCTCACTCTAATCAGTTACTCTAAATGAAGAGTAAACCGTTTTTATAACGTAGTAACAAACGGGCACAAATACAACAGTTAAAATTAACGATGGTAAATAGAAGGTTAAAATTCTGTATATAGGGTTGCCCGAAAAAGCTATTCTTATTATGTATATAAGCTCATATACAATTGTTGCACCTGCACCTAAAACAAGGGCGGTAATAATATTATTTCTCATTAAGTGGCTTATGAGTAACGAAACAGCCGCACATAAAAGCATAATAATCAAAGCATTATATCCGTCTGCACCGCTTGAAATATCCCACAAAACGCCCGCAAAAGCACCTAAAATTGCCGAAGGGACTTCTCTTTCAAACATAGCCACACTCACACAAACGGGAATTATGAGGAAAGCTCTTGCACCGAAGACCTCAAGTAAACCGCCTGATGAATTCTGAAGCACACAAGCGCCAACAAGAAGCGAAGCAAAAATTGCCCATCTTATATATTTAGGTTTATTATCTCCGTAATGCAAGGTATCACCTCTTTCCTGCTTTTATCATAAATAATTTAATTTGAAAAATCTTCTTCGCCCTGACCCTCAAATGAAGTTATAACAAAAACATCTGTAATTTCATCGGGATTTATAAAGGGCTTTATTTCTGCATAAAAGGCTGATGAAACGTCGTCACTATGTACGGCTTCCACCTCACCTATAATAAGACCATTAGGGAAAACTCCTCCTGCACCTGACGTGCAAACGATACCGCCACCGACAATTGAGGTTGATGAATCAAGACCCGAAAGCTTACAAAGCCCTGAATTATAGAGCTTTCCATCACCTGAGACGTAGCCATATTCTCTTGTACCTGATTCAAAAGCACCTATATTCACTCTCGGGTCAAGCACAGAATAAACAACGCAGGTTGTAAAGTTTACTTTTTTAACAACACCTACAACGTATTCACCGTAGATAACGGGGTCATCCACCTTAACACCGTCTTTTGAGCCGATATCAAGCACAAATGAGCCGTAAGCATCTGCCGCATCCTTTGATATAACAGAGCCGTAGCTGAATTCGTAATCGGGATTTTGTTGCTTTATTCCGTAAAACTCTTCGTAAGCATCAACTTTATTCTTAAGTTCGTTATAATCTGCAAGCTTTTTTCTGTATTCCTCAAGTTCTTTTTTCAACGCTTCGTTTTCTTCTATGTAAACGGAGGAAGAACGGAATGCGGCAGAAACCCCATCAATGTTATCCGCAATATACGATGACAATTTCTGCAACGGTGAAAATACCGTTCCTATTGCAGTGGTTACGGGTGAGGATGCGTTATGGCTTAAAGAAGCAACAACAACACCCACCGTAACAACAAGCAATATTACTATCAAATTTTTGAATACAGAGCTTCGTAAAAATCTTTTCATTTTTTAACCCTTCTTAAAGCCTAAAAGGTCTTTTTCAAGACATATACCTGTCCCGTTTACAACGCAGTCAATAGGATTCTGGGCAACGTGTACGGGCATACCAGTTTCTGAAGAAATAAGCTTATCAAGACCTCTGAGAAGCGCACCGCCACCTGTAAGAGTTATACCTCTTTCGATAATATCTGCGGCAAGCTCGGGGGGAGTTCTGTCAAGAGTATATCTTATAGAATCAAGAATCTGGTCAACGGGGTCTGCAAGGGCTTCACGCACCTGCTCACTTGTAATCTCAACTGATTTAGGAAGACCGTCAATAAGGTTTCTGCCTTTGATTTCCATTGCGGCTTCACCCTCGTAAGGATATGCAGAGCCTAACTTTAATTTAATATCCTCCGCACTTCTTTCACCGATAAGAAGATTAAAGGTTCTTTTTACGTAAGAGATAATTGCTTCGTCAAAGGTGTCACCTGCAACTCTTACTGATTTTGAGGTTACAATATCACCTAAAGAAATAACTGCAACCTCACTTGTACCGCCACCGATATCAACAATCATACTACCTGTTGCATCTAAAACGGGAAGTCCTGCACCGATAGCCGCTGCCATAGGCTCTTCAATAAGGCTTACGTATCTTGCACCCGCACTTTTTGCAGCATCGTGAACGGCTCTTCTTTCAACCTCGGTAACGCCTGAGGGTATGCAAATCATAACTCTTGCTCTGTTAAATGGTGAGCCGCTTATAGCTCTTTTGATAAATTCCTTGAGCATATCTGAGGTCATATCAAAGTCAGCAATAACACCATCCTTAAGAGGTCTTACCGCTGTAATTGAGCCGGGTGTTCTGCCTATCATTTTTTTAGCATCTGCACCAACTGCAACAACTGTTTTGGGGTTAGTTCTTTCGTCAACCGCAACAACAGAAGGCTCTCTTATTACAATACCCTTTCCTTTAACGAATACAAGAGTATTGGCTGTTCCTAAATCCACACCTATATCTTGAGAAAATAACATTTATATACAGTCCTTTCGGAATAATTTTTTATTTTATTTTTTACGGAATAAATATGTTGCAAAAAATACTATTGCAGAAATCGTTACTATGGTAGCACCTGCAGAAGTATCTGCATAGAAAGAAATAAGCAAACCGCAAACGGCACTTATTACAGATATTGCCACAGAGCCTGCAAGGTACTGACGGGAATTTTTTGCAATATTTCTGGCAGAAGCGGCAGGTAAAATAAGAAGAGAGTTAATGAGAAGAATACCTACCCACTTAATTGAAAGCATTACAACAACCGCTACAACAATCACAAAAATGTTTTCATAAAGTGTTGTTTTAACACCTCGGCTTGCGGCTAATTCTCTGTTTATTGATATTATAAGAAGCTTGTTGTAAATAAATGCCCATATTACAATAACTGCCACAAGAGTTATAAACAAACCTAAAATCTCCATAGCTGATATGCTTAAAATATCACCTACAAGATAAGCGCTATACTTTGAAAAACCGCCACCGTAAGAAAGCACAAGCAAGCCTACTGCAACCGCAGTTGAAGAAAACACGCTTATTACCGTATCGGAAGAAGCCTTTCCTTTGTTTTTCACTCTCGTTATAACAAGGGCAAGAAACACACCGAAGGCAATCAAAGAAATTGTTTCATTATGTATTCCTAAAAGCACGCCTAACGCGATACCCGTAAATGCACTATGACCCAAGGCATCTGAAAAGAAAGCCATTTTGTTATTTACAGCCATAGTACCGAGAATACCCATAAGAGGTGCAATAAGAAGAATTGCTACAAAGGCATTGACCATAAATTTATAGTCTGACCAACCAAAAGGTAACAGCTGTGCAAAATCGTATATTACACTCATTCCTCTGCCCCCTTTGATAAGCTGTAAAAGGTTTCGCTGAATTCATCTGAAGAGAAAACAGAGATAGCGTTACCGCTTTTAAGAACAGATTTATTTATAAGAACAACGTTATCCGCATAATCTCTCACAATACCTAAATCGTGAGAAACCATTGCTATTGCCATATGACAATGCTGTTTTAAATCTGATATAACCTCATAGAACTTTTCACTGCCTGCCGCATCAACACCTGAAACAGGCTCGTCAAGAATAAGAAGTTCCGGCATAGGATACAAGGCGTTTGCCAACATAACTCTTTGAAGCTCACCGCCCGAAAGGTCTCCTAAACGCTTATTCTTCAAATCCTTACAACCGACAGTTTCTAATATTTCATCAAGGTCTTTTGATATCTTTTTATCTTTTGTAAAGCAAACAGGACTTCCGGTTCTGCCTATCATAAGGAAATCCTCAACGCTTATAGGGGCAGATCGGTCAAAATCAAGGTGCTGCGGAACATAGCCGATAGTTATTTTATTTAATTTCTCACCTTTATGGGATTCAAAGGAAACCGTTCCCTGATGCTTTATTTCACCTAATATAGATTTTACGAGTGTAGTTTTACCGGCACCGTTAACGCCTATCAAGGCAGTAAGCTCACCACAATGAAGCTCAAAGGAAACGTCCGAAAGTAACACGTCGGTCCCTTTTTTTACGCTTATTTTATCAACCTTTATTTTACAAAGACCGCAGCCGTTTTCGGATGCCATTTTACTTCACCGCCTTTAAAATCAAATCGTAATTTTCTTTCATAATGTTCTCATAGGCTTTCACGTCAGCCTCACCACTTGTAACGGGGTTGAGAACGAAAACTTTTATATCAGTTTCATTTTTTAAAATATCTGCCGCAGAGCCTGTATACTGAGGCTCAGTAAACAATGTACAGATATTGTCTTCCTTTATATGCTCAGTTAATTCAGCAAGCTTTTTCGCTGAGGGCTCGCCACCCTCATCGCTTTCAACACAGGTTACAATTTCGAAGCCTAAATCAGCCGCTAAATAATCATATGCTTTATGGAAGGTTATAACTTTTTTGCCGTTTATTTCAGAAGAATAATCTGACTGAATTTGCTCAAGCTCGTTTAATCTTTCGATATAAGCCTCGTAATTTTTAAAAAACAAATACCTGTATTCGGGAAACTGCTCTGAAAGACCGTCCTTTATGTTCTCAACCTGTTTTTTCGCATTTTCAACCGAAAGCCAGATATGAGAATTTACAGAATGGTCGTGAGAGTGCTGATGAGAGTGTTTATGTGAATCACTGTCATCACTATGCTCCGTCTCATCGCAGAGAAGCTCAATGCCCGTTGAAGAATCTATAACAGATAAGCTTTCAACGTTTTTATAAGCGTCTTCAACGAAGGCTTCCATCCCTGCACCGTTAATAACAAAAATTGTTGCATCATTAAGAAGCCTTACATCTTTAGAAGTAAGAGTGTAATCGTGAAGACAGCCTATATTCTGCTCCGCCATACACCTTACCTCAAAAGCATCTATCCCATCTACAATATTTAACGTAAAAATATATATGGGATAAAACGAAGTAGCTATTATTATTTTTTCGTTGTTTTCAGTATCCTCGCTTACTCCGACACATCCTCCCGTAAAAACGAGAGAAAGTGCCAGAAGTAAGCATATAATTTTTTTCAACTACTTTTCACCGCACCGTTCATTTAATCATCTTGATGGTGTAAACATCCTCACTACCCTGAAGACCGCCTTTGATTCTTACGTAGTAAGTGCCTGCGGGAAGTGTTATTGCATCTATATTGTCACGACCTTCATAGAGGTAACAATCTTCCTCCGCAATCACGTTACCGTCAGCATCAACAATTGCAAACAACCAAGCTTCCTGACTTTCAAGAATTCTTGCATGACTGAATTCAAGTGCCACACTTGCTTCTTGTGTGAGAGTGAATGTGTAATAGTCTTCATCAAAGATATATTCGGTATCTTTAGAAATAATTGCACCCTGATATTCTTTATTGAAGATTATATCGTTTGCGGATTCAAAGGTATTATTTGCTTCTCTTTCGTAGTCGTCTCTTTCTGTGAAGCTCCACTTACAAGAATAAGACTCGCTGTTATATGACACAGAGTCACCGTCTATGCAAGCATAGTAAGTACCTGCACGAAGACCGATATTAGGGATTGTAATACCCTCATCGTTCCACTTTGATGATTTCTTTATCATTTCTGTTTGTGTACCGTCTGCTTCAAGCTTGATGATTCTTACGTTCCAACCTGTTTTATCACCCTCAAGAAGATTGTGAGCAAACTGAAAGTTCACAACACCATCTGCAGGAACGGTAAATTTATAATAGTCTTTATCAAGACCAAGCACCTTATCAGCAAGAGAACCACTTACGGCAACGTCCATAGGTAAGTCTGTTGCAGTTGCGGGGTTATCGTTAAGCTCAAACTCGTGATTCACCGCAATATCCGCACCAACCTGAATTTTGTAGGTATCAACAACGGGAGTTTGTGTTTCAACCTGAATATAATATTTACCTCTTCTTAAACCTAAAGCACCTGTTTTTACAACCATTTCACTTAACTTTGAGGTAAAGTCGCTGATAAGCTGGTCAAATTCGTTATAAATCTTAATAGTCCAGCCTGTTGCAGGAACTTTATGGTCTTCGTGAGCAAAGGTAATGTTAACACAAGAATCCTTATCTACTTCAAAAGTAAACCAGTCAGCGTCTGTATTTTCAATACGCTGTGAGCCTGAACCGTAATAAACTCTGCCAATCTGAAGAGGTGTAGCAGATTCTTTTGTATCGTTAAGCTCTTTTTCGTAGGTTTCAGTAGGTGTAAATAAAGTTACTACAGTAAAATCAGAATAAAGAATATCAAGACCCGGCTCAACAACAATAAGATAAGTACCGGGGGTTACACCCGTTTCACCCCAGCTTGATGTAACATCACTCCAGAATGATTTGAAATAAGTAATTTCTTTATATACTCTTGTTTCACCGTCGATAATTTTATAGAGAGTTACAACGAAGCCGCATTTAAGAGAATCAAGCAAGTTATCGTGGTCAAGTCGCACGGTAAGAATACCGTTCTGAGTTACCTCAAACATATATGACTCATAATCACCGCTTACCTCAATGCTACCAACAACCTCTGAGTTAGGGGTTATTTTCATCGGTGTATTATTACTGAACATTCCGTCGTCAATGGTAAGAGCAGTACCTATTATTCCGAAAGCTATTGCTATAAGCACAACAACCGCAACAACGGATATTATTTTCTTTCTTTTTTTATTCATTGTTTAAACTCCTCTTTAGAGTATTAGTTTATTAAAGCTTTTCTAAAAGGCTTTTTAATTCTGATTTTGCTTTTTCTATATCAGGGTTGGTATCGGTAAACGGACATAAAACCGAGCCTGCAAGCTCCGTGTTTAAAATAGTAAAAGCGCATTTCAACTGCTTTTCCATATAGCCGAGAGCTTCAATACCGCTTCTGCCGGCAGTTGCGACAAGGATTGCTTTTCTCCGTTTTTTAATAGGCTGAACCTTACCGTTTTTATAGAAGCTTGTGTAGTAAAACTGAAATCTGTCTATAAGTGCTTTTAAAGGTGATGAAAAACCGCCGTTATAAACAGGGCTTGTGAAAATTATTAAATCAGCATTTTCAAAGCTTTCCCAAAAAGCATCTAACTCTCTATAAACACATTTTCCGTTTTCCTCACAGTAGTTGCAACCGTTGCAAAAATGAAAAGGTGTTTTATAAGTATTAAAAATTTCAATTTCTGCATTTTTAAGCTCATCAACACAGCTACGGCAGATTTCGTTGGTGAAACTGCCTTGACGGTTTGAGCCTTCAATAACAAGTATTTTTTTATTCATCTGTTTTCAACTCTTGACCGCAATATTTGCAAAAAAGTTTTCCGTCTGCAAGCTCATAAAACAAAGGCGGAAGATATTTTTCACTGGAGGTTATACAGTCAGGCTTTCCGCAAAAAGCATCGTGAGTAGCCTCTTCAAAATCGGGTTTTATATTTCTACCCGCTCTACCCGTAACGGTTTTGAGAATACTCGCGCTGCAAGCATCAACGTATCTGTCAAGGGCGGAAATATATTTTGCTCTTTCATCTGTATCAACAGACGTATCTAGCTCAATTCCTCTTGGGAAATGGTGAAGAATAACAAGGTCTTTTTTGGCAGTAAGAAGCATTTTTTCATTCAAAATAAAATTATTCTTCCTGCTTTCAAAGTCTTTTTCATTTTCAAAGTTTTCCTTTGTTACCTCGGTCATATATAAAACATCAAGGTCAGGGATTATGTTAAAGAGGTTATCAGAAACAATATAGCTCTTTTCTCTTCTTTTTAAAATATTTATCAATTCATCGGGAAGAGGTAAGCCGTTTACTGAAATAAAGTAAAACTCGTTGCCGTTATAAAGGCTGAGGCATTGAAGAAGGTTTTTAACAAGTGCGTTGTTTGAAAAATCACCTAAAAAACCAACCTTCATATTTGAAATGTGATTTTTTTCAATCCATACGGTTGAAAAATCAGCAAGTGTTTTTACGGGGTATGCTCTGCCACCGTCACCCGCATTTATAACGGGTACGCTTGAATAAAGAGATGCTGCTCTAGCCGCACCCTTTTTAGAATGAGATAAAACTATAACGTCGGAAACCGATGACATAACCGTTATATCGTCTTTAAGAGTACCGTTTGATGACTTTGAAAAATCCATTGTACTGCCACCCATACGGACTGCCGCTGCGGTAAACGCTGCCTGTGTGTTTTTATCTTCTTTATAGAAAGCGTTTGCAACAACTTTTTTATTTAACTCTTGAGAATAAGTGCCTGTATTTGTTTTTAAAAAGCTCATAAGATTAAGAATTTCACGAAGACCTTCTCTTGAAAAATCAGTAATATCTAAAAACTTCTTCATTGACATAAAAAGCACCTCTTTCGTCTAATATCCCATTATCCGTTTCATTATATCACAAATTCTCGGAATTACAAATACTTTTAAATAAATTTACTTATTTTTTACATATAACTTTAATCAGATTTAAAAACATAAAAAAAGCCTTGTGTTCCAAACGAACACAAGGCTTTTTTTAATTAAGTATTGCTCTTGTAAAAACTATAAATTAGTCCTGAACGGGAGCACTTACGGGGCAAGAATCTGCACAAGCACCGCAATCGATACAAGTATCTGCATCGATAACGTATTTGCCATCGCCTTCAGAGATAGCCTCAACGGGACAATCTGCTGCACATGCGCCGCAAGAGATACAATCATCAGTAATTTTGTATGCCATTTTTCTGACCTCCTTGCTTTTTGTTTTGTAACGCTATTGTATCACATATTTTATGAAAATCAATACTAAAATAAATTTTTATTCTTCAATATCTGTTTCTTCAACCCTAGCAGGTCTTGCACCTTTAACTATTCTTACCTCGCTACGATTAAATTCTGCGGGTATTGCTTCGGGTCTTCTGTCAAGCTGAACCTTAAGCATACCTGTAAGAAGACTGTTTTCAACAACAGTGCCTCTACCCTCTCTTGTATCAACAACAGAGCCTACACGAGGTGTGATTTTTGCAAGATATTCATAGCTTTCCTGCTCATATTTAAGGCAGCAAAGAAGTCTGCCACAAGTACCGCTGATTTTAGTGGGGTTAAGAGAAAGGCCTTGCTCCTTTGCCATTTTTATTGAAACGGGGTGGAAATCATCAAGGAACTGTGAGCAACAGAAGGGTCTGCCGCAAATACCTAAACCGCCAAGCATCTTTGAAACATCTCTTACACCAATCTGGCGCATTTCTATTCTTGTTCTGTAATTAGAAGCAAGAATTTTTACAAGCTCTCTGAAATCAACTCTGTCATCAGCAGTAAAATAGAACAGCATTTTACTGCCGTCGAAAGCACATTCAACTTCAACAAGGCTCATATCAAGACCGAGCTGTTCAACCTTTTTCACACAGAAATCAAAAGCATCTGCTTCTTTTTTTCTGTTCTGCTCAACTGTTTTTATATCTTCATTACTTGCTTTTCTTATAACCTTTTTAAGAGGGTGAACGATTTCATTTTCATTTATTTTGTGATTAGGGGTTGCCACCATACCACACTCAATACCTCTTACGGTTTCAACTATAACCTGTTCGCCTTTTGAAAACGCTTTTGAATCAGGGTCAAAATAATAAATTTTGCCGTTTTCTTTAAAGCGAATACCTACAACTTCTGCCATATATTTCAATTCTCCGTATATTCGTATGTTTATTTAAAATCAGGATAGTTTTCCACTCAAATACCCGCACAAAGAACTGTGCAAAGCAAGGTGTAATTGGGGTTGTTTTCAAGGGATTTTATCATTTCATCTATGAATTTATACATATCAAGAAGCTTTTTTAAGGAGAGTCTTTCAGACATTAATCTGCTTTCCTCAAAAAACTCTTTAAACAAAGCCTTTCCACCGTTTTTTAAGGATATAGAATCTCTTAAAACATCGCAAAAAGCATTAAGCACCTCAACTGTAAGTGCTTTATTACCGTCTAACGGTGCAGTAGCTTCAATTCTGTCGTATTCATAAGGTGTTATAACTGCTTGTGAAAGCTTTTTTATAACGTCTTTGGCTTTTTCAGAACATTCAGCCTGAACGATTTCACCTAATCTTAGCCTTATAACACGTGATAAAACAGTACCGATTACTGCGTTTGACGTAACTGAGGTAAGAATGAAAGCAGTATATGAGGGTGGTTCTTCTAAAATTTTAAGAAGAAGATTCTGACACTCTTCATTCATTAACTGCATTTCACTGATAACGTATACCTTAACGCTTGCCTCGTTTGGTGTAAGGTAAGCTTCGGCTACCATTTTTTTAATATCAGCTTTAACGAAAAACTTTTTATCGTCAGGCTTTGTTATTTTTATAATATCGGGGTGAATGTTTTCACTTGCTTTTCGACAATGCTCACACTCACCGCAAGGCACTCTGTCTTTGTTTTCACAAACCATCATTCTTGCAGCAAGTAAAGCAAGCTCTATTCTGTCTTTTTCACCGCCACCGTCAATTAAAATTGCGTGGGGGGTTCTTCCGTCAGCAAAAAAACTATCAAGAGTTTTTAAAGTGCTTTCGGGAAACTTTTTTTCGTAAATCATAATTTAATAAGCTTATCAACGTCGAGAACAAAAAGAGTAGCTCCGCCGATTGTAACCTCAACGGGTGCAGCTGTAACGAAGCCATCACCCAAGAAGGTGTGTGACGTTGCAGAAATCATCTGTGTTCTGCGAGAACAGCAATTTCTGAAAATTTCAACAACCTGGTCAACCTGTTCATCTTCAACACCAACAAGAACGGTTACGTTACCCATTTTAAGGAAACCGCCTGATGTTGAAAGCTTTGTTGCCTGAAAAGATGCTTTTGTGATTTCAGAAAGAAGGTCATTTGAATCCTCGCTGTTTACAATACCAACAATAAGTTTCATAAAACTATCCCCTACCTTATTTTCATTTATTACCAATATTATTATAATTCATTTTTCTTCTCATTACAACACATTATTTTCAAGTTTCTTTCAATAACTTCTCTTCCACGCCAGGAATACGCTCTGTTTTCAAGAGTGTCACCGAAATTATATTCACTTTTCCCGCTTTGTAGAAACTCTTTTATAGGTGTAACCTGAATATTTTCATTCATGGGGCAAATGTTCTGACAGTTGTCGCACCCCCAGATACAACCGCTTTTGCGGATAAGCTTTATTGTCTTTTCGTCTAACTCACCTTTTTTCTGAGTTAAATGGGAAAGACATTTTTCTTTATCGAAGCTATCACCCAAGGCACTGTCGGGACAAGCTTTTTTACACTTACCGCATTTAAGACATTCAGTTTTTGATGATACGGTTGGGGCAATTTCTAAATCAGTTACAATTTCACCGATAAAGCAGAAGCTACCGTATTTTTCATTGATAAGAAGCTCGTTTTCACCTTTTACACCAACACCCGAAAGCACTGCCGCTTCAACCTCGGGAACGGGTGAATTATCGCAAAAATACTGAAAATCATTTTCGGGGTATTGCTCTTTTAATTCTACTACCGCTTTCCCAAGATATGCACTTAAAACTATATGATAATCCTCGGGAACGGCATATTTTGAAATATTAAGATTTTTATAGGATTTCTCACCAAGATAGTAAGGAAACAAATAAACTATTACACTTTTCGCTTCTTCGGGTATTCGGGCTTTCGCTCTGCAAGAAATAAGGTTATTCTGTATATCAGAAAACCTGCAAACACCCCAAGGCAAAAAATCACTGAATGGTATTTTAATTTTCATTATTTACTTAAAGCAATCATAACGGGCATTGTAAGAACTGAAACAACCGAGCAAAAGGCAACAACCTTTGAAGCAACGCCTGTGTCCTTACCATATTTTGCAGAAAACATTACGGTATTATTTGCACTGGGTACAGATGCGGAAATAAGACAAGCAGTAAGAATTGCACCACCGACACCGCAAAGCTTGAACACACAAAGCATTATCAAGGGTAACGCAACAAGCTTTAACAACATTACGAGATAAATGTTTTTCTCTTTAAACATGCTCTTTATATCGGTGTTTGCAATATAAGTACCCAAAAACAACATAGCAAGAGGTGTATTAAGGTTTGAAATGTGTGTTATAGCTGAATTTATCATACCGGGTAACTCAACGTCAAAGATAAACAAGGGTAAGCCTATCATAACGGATATAACACCCGGATTTAATATAAGCAGTTTGGGGTTGAATTTATTTTTTCCCTCTCCCTCGCCCTTAGTCATATGCCATATACCGTGGGTAAAAGAAAGAATATTAAAGGCTACAACACCTGCCGAGCAATAAAAAACACCCTCGCTACCAAGCATTGCCTGACAAAGAGGCAAAGCCATATAGCCCATATTGCCGTAGCTCACCGCATATTTATAAATAGCACCGTCTTTACCGCTTTTGTTGAAAAAGGGTAACGCAAGAAGTATACCTACGGTAAGAGTACCGAACATACACAAAAAGGCAATAACAAAGGATTTAGCAGTTTCCTTGCTGAATTCCATATTTATAAAGGACTGCACCATAACAACAGGTGTTATTACGTAAAACAACAAATCGTTTGAACGTTTTGCGGTATCCTGACCGAAAATGTGCAAACGGTCGGCTATAAAGCCGACCGCAACTATCAGATACAGAATAACAACCTGCTGTGCGGCGGTCATCATATTGTTAAAAAACATTTTTTATCTCCTGCACAGTTTTAAATGATTATTCTTCGTTTTTTCTGTTCTTAAGCTCTGCAAGTGATATTGCAGCAAACTCATTATCTGAAGCATTTTTCTCTTCAGCCTTTGATTTTTTAAACAAGCCTGAAACAAATGATTTCTTTTCTTTTTTATCTGTTGTTTCAATAGTCTCTTCAACTATTTCTTCGACAACCTCAGGCTCTTCCTCGATAGCTTCTTCAGCTACCGCTTCGATAACCTCAGGCTCTTCTTCGATAGCTTCTTCGGCTACCTCTTCGATAACCTCAGGCTCTTCTTCAATAGCCTCTTCGACTACCTCTTCGATAATCTCAGGCTCTTCCTCAATAGCTTCTTCGGCTACCTCTTCGATAACCTCAGGCTCTTTTTCGATAGCTTCTTCAACTATTTCTTCGATAACCTCGGGCTCTTCTTCAATAGCTTCTTCGGCTACCTCTTCGATAACCTCGGGCTCTTCTTCAATAGTTTCTTTTGCTACCTCTTCGATAACCTCAGGCTCTTCTTCAATAGCTTCTTCAACTATCTCTTCAATAACCTCAGGCTTTTCCTCGATAGCTTCTTCGGCTACCTCTTCAACTATTCCAGCTTCTTCAGCAGCTTCTTTTTCAAGCTCTGCTAACTGACGGTCAATCATTTCAGTTGCGGCAACCTCGGGTGCAACCTCTTTTTCTTCAGAAGCATCTTCAACAACAGCCTCTGTTACAACTTCTTCAACCGTTGTAATTTCTTCATCAGGAAGAACGATTTCATTAACAGTTCTTCTGTTTTTGATGCCGTCTTTAAAGCCAACACCTAATGAAGCAAAAACATAAGAAAGAATAAAGATAAGCGCTGTAAAATGAGTAATGCTGAATTCGTTGCCCTCAACGTTTTTAAGACCAACTGCAAGCATAACAACTCTGGGAATTGTAACAAGAGCGGCAAAAAGTGCAGTAGCAAAGCCATAACCGTAAATACCCCACATACTGTCTTCGGTGAAAACGCCTGAAGAAATACGAGCAAAGGTTATGAAGAAAAGCATCATAAATACAAACATAAAGATTTCAAAAAGAAGCTCTGAAACCTTTGTAAAGCTTATTGCATGCATAAGTCTTACAACAAGCATTGTCATACTCCAGCACAAAGGAGAAAGTGCAAGAAGCTTGAATTCTTTATAAGAAGCTTTTCCGTTAAGATGGCTCATTGCAAAAACAATGAAATATATAATTGCAAAGAATGCAAAAACAAATCTTAAAATTGTTAATGCTCCGCCCTGCTCAGCAAGATTTGAACGTAAAAGGCTTATAAATATCTGGCTGTTACCTTGGTTTACGGGAACAGTATTTTTGATAATTGTTACCATATCCCATGCAAGACCGCCAACCATAACCAGCGAGGTCACACCTAAAACAGGGTTTTTACCTGTAGGAAGCTTGGGTGAGGGAACCTCTTTACTTAAAAAGCTTAACACAAGAAACGCAATAGTGAACACAGCTACTATACCGTAAAGAATCGGAATTGTAACGTCGCTTTCTTTATAGAAGCCGTTTTCAGTATCAATAAGTGCTAAAAGCTGATAAACTCGTGTAGGAAGTGCAACAAGAACTGCAGTAGCAAAAACAATAAGAAGATACTTCATTTTTATTGCACTTGAAGAGCCTTTAATTTTACTCATTTTTCACAGTCCTTTCAATTATCTTTCATCAAGAGGAATATATGCTGTCTGACGTTTGAAATTTGAAATTCTTTCCTCAATAGGAGCATATTCCTTGGGAACTGCCACGTTTTTGTAAGCAGGTCTTATTACTCGGTTACCGGTGATAAGCTCTTCAATTCGGTGAGCAGACCAACCTGCAACACGGGCAACTGCAAAAAGAGGCGTGTAAAGGTCTACGGGAATACCTAACATCTCGTAAATAAGACCGGAATAAAGGTCAACGTTAGCACAAATCTTTTTATTGTTGTGCTTTTCACTTGCGAAAATTTCGGGTGTAAGCTTTTCAATAAGGTCAAGAGCCTTAAAGTCATCATCATAGCCTCTCTTCTCAGCTATTTTTAATGCTTCTCGTTTAAGAATTTTCTGTCTGGGGTCTGAAAGAGTGTAAACAGCGTGGCCCATACCGTAAACGAGACCGCTTCTGTCACCTGCTTCTTTATTAATAATTTTCTTAAGGAAATCAGCAATCTGACCTTCGTCGGTAATATCTTTAACGTCTGCTCTTAAATAGTTAAGCATTTCTGCAACCTTAAGGTTTGCACCACCGTGACGAGGACCTTTAAGTGAGCCGATACCTGCAGAAATAGCAGAATATGTATCAGTTCCGCTTGAGGTAAGCACTCTTGTAGCAAATGCAGAGTTGTTACCGCCGCCGTGCTCGGCATGAAGAATAAGGCAAAGGTCAAGAAGCTTTGCTTCTTCATCGGTATATTCCATATTTGAACGAGTGTTATAAAGAATGGTTTCTGCTGTTGTAAGACCTTTCTTTACAGGGTGAAGATGCATACTTTCTTTAAGATAATATCTTCTCTTAACCTGATAAGCGTACGTCATAATTGTAGGGAGCTGTGCTATAAGCTGAATGCTCTGACGAAGCACGTTTTCAATCGACAAGTCATCAGGGTTACTATCGTATGAATAAAGAGAAAGAACAGAACGCTCAAGCTTATTCATAACGTTAGGTGACGGTGCTTTCATAATCATATCTTCAATGAAATCTTCGGGAAGGTCTCTTGACTCTGAAAGCACTTTATTAAATAACTTCAACTGATTTTTTGTAGGAAGACTACCGAAAAGAAGAAGCCAAGCAGTTTCTTCATAGCCGAAACGGTTTTCAGCAACACAAGCGTCAACGATATGGTTAACGTCAATACCTCTGTATTTGAGGTGACCCTCAATAGGCTTTCTTTCACCGTCGTCAATGTAATAACCCTCAACGGAACAAACCTTTGTAAGACCTGCCATAACACCGCTGCCGTCACGGTTTCTTAAGCCTCTTTTGACTTCAAATCTGTCGAAATACTCTTGTGGTATAGCACTATATTTTTTTAACTCGTCGCAAAGAGTTGTTAAATCACTACTTTTAATAGGCTCTATGTAAGTTGGCATCTATCTCACTCCTTAACAATAATATACCAATCATAATCCAAAATAATAATTCATATTATTTTATAACATATAAGACATATTGTCAATAAACAACTTTACCAAGAAAAAATTAAGGATCGGTGAAAATTTTATGAAACGTTTTTTAATACTTATTCTTGCTTCTGCCGTAATTATGCTTGTTTTACCCGTTGCCGCATTAAAGGATAGCGTTCCCAAAGCTGTTGAAAGCACAAGCTCTGACAATTCAGAAGCAACCGAAAATGCTGTAAACACAGAAGCTCAACAACAAAGCAATGACACTATTACCGTATTTTTATCATCACAAAATCAAAACGTTGAAATGGATATGTTTGAATACGTCTGCGGAAGTGTTGCGGCTGAAATGCCCCTTGCCTATCACGAAGAAGCCTTGAAGGCTCAGGCAGTAACCTGTTACACAAATGCTTTAAGATTAAAAATCAATGCAGAAAAAACTAATCAGGCGGATATAAGTGACAATACCGCCATTCACCAAGGATACATAGACGAAGCCCATCGAAGAGAAAAATGGGGCAACGATTTCGATAAATACGAAAGCAAGCTGAAAAACGTTGTGAATGCAGTGAAAAACGAGGCAATTTACTATAACGACCAGCTTATAGTAGCCGCATTTTTTGCCATAAGCTGTGGCAAAACTGAAAATTCAGAAAACTTATGGAGTGAAAACGTACCTTATCTTAAAAGTGTTGAAAGCCCGGGTGACTGCCTTTCCCCACAATATGCCACAAGTGTTTCTTTCTCGTTGGAAGAATTTGTTTCAAGAATGAAAACCAAAGAAACAGATTTTCACATAGAAAACCTTACAAACGCAGTTAATATCACAGAAGCCTCACCATCAGGTACGGTGTTAAAAGCACAAATCAACGGGAAATCATATACGGGTGAAGAAATCAGAAGCATTTTTTCATTACGAAGCCCCGTTTTTACAGTTGTTTTAACTGAAAGCTCTGTCACCTTTAACGTTTTAGGCTACGGTCACGGTATAGGTATGAGCCAATACGGTGCAGACTATTTCGCACGTCAAGGGTATACGTATAAAGAGATACTTACACACTATTACACAGGGGTAACGGTTGCTAATTTCTTTGGCAAGTAAATGGCAAATTGCAAATGGCAAATTAAGGGGCACTACGTGCCGATAGTAAATTAAAAATAACGGATAGTATATTAGTGTATGAATATACTATCCGTTATTGTTATATTAAATTATTGCGAAGCTTTCTGGCATCTGGTAACTGGCATCTGGCATCTTTAAATTTGCCACTTCCCATTTGCCACTTGCAATTTTATTTTACACTCTTTCAACTGTGATTGTTACTGTTTCACCGTTGATATCCCATTCCTTTGAAAGCTGGCCTTTTTCACCGTTTTCAATTGAATTTGCAAGAACAACAGTTGCGATAGTTTCCTGATTATTCTTTGCGATTTCAAGAATCTTATCGTTGCCTGTGAGAGTAACGTTAATTCTGTCCATAACATTGAAATCAGAATCTTTTCTCATTGTCTGAATCTTACTGATAAGTTCTTTTACGAAGCCTTCTTCAATAAGCTCTGGTGTAAGCTCTGTATCAAGAGCAACAGTAACACCTCTGTCAGAAACAGTGAACACGCCCTCTTTCTGCTTTGTTTCAAGGAGGATATCCTCTGTTAAGAGTTCAACCTCACCGCTTGAAAGAGAAAGAACGATTTTGCCCTCTGCATCAAGAGTTGCTTTTGCAGATGATTCGAGATTTGAAAGTGCTTCTCTGATTTCACCTAACTGCTTACCGTATTTAGGACCAACTGTTTTAAGCTGGGGCTTGAATACGTATGAAACAAAGCTGCTTGCATCTTCAACGAAATCAACGTTTTTGATGTTAAGCTCATCGCGGATAATGTCAATGAAATAGCCTTCAACCTTTTTATCGCACTGAACGTACATTGTGTTAAGAGGCTGACGGTTTTTGATGTTAGATCCGTTTCTTGCAGCTCTACCGAGAACAACGATATTAACAACCTCATCCATATTCTTTTCAAGCTCAAGGTCGATAAGATCTTCTCTTACCTCAGGGTAGAAGCAAAGATGAACACTTTCGGGAGCAGATTTATCTACGCTGCAAACAAGGTTTCTGTAAATTGACTCTGCCATAAAGGGAATCATAGGAGCTGCAGTTTTTGCAGTAGTTACAAGAGCAGTATAAAGAGTCATATATGCTGCAACCTTATCTTCTGTAATACCCTGTACCCAATAACGCTCTCTACCGCGACGAACGTACCAGTTACTCATTTCGTCTGTGAATTCCTGAAGAGCCTTTGCTGCTTCGGGAATACGGTAATTTGCAAGGTTATCGTCAACAGCTTTTACCATTGAATTAAGCTTTGAAAGAAGCCATTTATCCATTACGGTAAGCTTGCAGTCTTCAAGATTGTACTTTGTGGGGTCAAAGTTATCGATATTTGCATAAAGAACGTAGAAAGCATAAGTATTCCAAAGAGTGCTCATAAACTTTCTCTGACCCTCAACAACTGCTTTACCGTGGAAACGGTTGGGAAGCCAAGGAGCAGAGTTAGTATAGAAATACCAACGGATAGCATCTGCGCCATAGCTCTGAAGAGCATCAAACGGGTCAACTGCATTACCCTTTGATTTACTCATCTTCTGACCGTTTTCGTCCTGAACGTGACCGAGAACGATAACGTTCTTATAAGGTGCTTTATTGAAAATGAGAGTTGAAATAGCAAGAAGAGAATAGAACCAACCTCTTGTCTGGTCAACTGCTTCTGAAATAAAGTCTGCAGGGAACTGGCTTTCGAAAAGCTCTTTGTTTTCGAAAGGATAGTGATGCTGAGCAAAGGGCATAGCACCAGAGTCAAACCAACAGTCAATAACCTCGGGAACACGGTGCATTTCCTTGCCACAATCAGGACATTTAATTGTAACTGCATCAATGAAGGGTCTGTGAAGCTCGATTTCATCGGGACAGTTGTTGCTCATTGATTTAAGCTCTTCAATAGAGCCGATAGAATGACGGCAACCGCATTCACATTCCCAGATATTAAGAGGTGTACCCCAATAACGGTTACGTGAAATACCCCAGTCCTGAACGTTCTGGAGCCAGTCACCGAAACGGCCCTTACCGATGCTTTCGGGAATCCAGTTAATTGTGTTGTTATTTTTGATAAGGTCGTCTTTAACCTCTGTCATCTTGATAAACCAAGACTCTCTTGCATAGTAAATAAGAGGTGTGTTACATCTCCAGCAATGAGGATATTCGTGCTCAAATTTAGGAGCATCGAAAAGAAGCCCTGCTTTTTCAAGGTCAACAAGAACAAGGGGGTCTGCCTTTTTAACGAATGTACCAACGTAGGGTGTAGGCTCTGTCATTTCACCCTTACCGTCAACAAGCTGAACGAAGGGAAGGTCATATCTTCTGCCAACCTTTGCGTCATCCTCACCGAATGCGGGAGCGATATGAACGATACCTGTACCGTCTGTCATTGTAACGTAGCTGTCTGCTGTGATGAAGAAAGCCTTTTTATTCTGCTTTTCGCAGATGGGCTTAACGTAATCAAAGAGCGGCTCGTATTCTTTATGCTCAAGGTCAATACCCTTGTAGCTTTCAAGAATTTCATACGCAGGTGCATCTTCTGTTGCAAGCTTACCTAAAACCTTATCGAGAAGAGCTTCTGCCATATAATAGGTGTAGCCGTCTGCGGCTTTAACCTTACAATAAGTGTCATCAGGGTTAACGCAAAGTGCTACGTTTGAGGGAAGAGTCCAGGGTGTTGTTGTCCAAGCGAGGAAGTAAGCATCTTCGCCAACTACCTTGAAACGAACAACTGCTGAACGCTCTTTAACAAGCTTATAGCCCTGAGCAACCTCGTGAGAAGAAAGAGGTGTTCCGCAACGGGGGCAATAAGGAACGATTTTAAAGCCCTTGTAAAGAAGATTTTTCTCATAAATCTGCTTTAATGCCCACCATTCAGACTCAATAAATTCATTATGATATGTTACATAGGGGTTATCCATATCTGCCCAGAAACCAACAGTAAATGAGAAATCCTCCCACATTCCTTTGTATTTCCAAACACTTTCTTTACAATGACCGATGAAGGGCTCAAGACCATATTCTTCAATCTGCTCTTTACCGTCAAGGCCGAGAAGCTTTTCAACCTCAAGCTCAACGGGAAGACCGTGAGTATCCCAACCTGCTTTTCTGGGTACCATACAGCCTTTCATTGTACGGTAACGGGGAATCATATCTTTAATAACACGAGTAAGAACGTGACCGATATGAGGCTTACCGTTTGCTGTGGGGGGACCATCATAGAAAACGTAAGGTGTACCGTCTTTTCTTTCTTCGATACTCTTCTCGAAGATTTTTTCATCTCTCCAGAATTTTTCGATTTTCTTTTCCTGTTCAACAAAATTCACGTTGGGGGAAATAGGTTCGTACATAACTTTACCTCCAAATTATAGTCAAAAAATAAAAGCCTTTGCCCTGTAAATACAGGACAAAGACACGCTTTGCAACCACCCATAATTACACGTACCATCATACGCCGCTCAAATAACGGGGAGCAACCGGAGAAGCTTACTTGTTTTCAGCCCTCGGCTCAGAAGTGATATTCGACATCTTTTTTCCGTACCGGTCTCACACCATCACCGACTCGCTAAAACGAACAAAAAGAGCTACTGTCTTCGTCAATGCCTTTTCATACATAGGTCATATTATCACGAAATTTTAAAAAATGCAAGTGTTTTACCATATATTGTATATAAGACATAAAAATTGGTTAACATTTTTAAAAGTTATTCTTTACATATTGGCAATATTAGGATATAATAATTATTTGTAAAAATATGTAATTAGGTGTTTATTATGTGTTAATATCTAAAACAAATTGCAAACAAACTACGAAAATCCACTATTGAAAGGAATATATTTATGCTTCAGTTTGAAGAATTACGACTTGAGCTTCTCTCTTATGAGGATAAGCTTAAAGACCTTGCAGAAGCTTTAGGTCTTGAGAAAATGAAAGCGGAAGTTGCAGAGCTTGAAGAAGAAAGTGCAAAAGACGGCTTCTGGGATGATATTCAGAAATCACAGAAAATCACTCAGCATATGGCAGGTCTTAAGAATAAAATTCAGGCTTACGTTGACCTTAACGGTGTTTTTGAGGATACACTTACTCTTATTGAGCTTGCAAACGAAGAAGAGGATGAAAGCCTTTTCGACGAATGCAGAGAAAGCGTTGACGGCTTCGTTACATCTCTTGACGCAATGACACTTTCAACTCTTCTTACAGGTGAATACGATAAAAACAATGCTATTCTTACATTCCACGCAGGTGCAGGCGGAACAGAGGCTCAGGACTGGGCACAGATGCTTTTCCGTATGTATAACCGTTGGGGTGAGCGTCACGGCTTCAAGGTTTCAACTCTTGACTACCTTGATGGTGACGAAGCAGGTCTTAAATCAGCAGTTATTCTTATTGAGGGTGAAAACGCTTACGGATATATGAAGAGCGAAAGCGGTATTCACCGTCTTGTTCGTGTATCTCCCTTTGACGCATCAGGAAGAAGACACACTTCATTCGCATCATTAGAGGTTATGCCTGAAATTGATGACAGCATTGAGGTTGAAATCGCACCCGAGGATATTAAAATGGACGTTTACCGTTCATCAGGTGCAGGCGGTCAGAAGGTTAACAAAACATCTTCTGCTGTTCGTCTTACTCATATCCCCACAGGTATCGTTTGCTCTTGTCAGGTTGAAAGAAGCCAGCATCAGAACCGTGAGGTTGCTATGCGTATGCTTAAATCAAAGCTTATCGAAATCAAAGAACGTGAGCATCTTGATAAAATCAGTGATATCAAGGGTGTTCAGAAGGAAATTGCTTGGGGTAGCCAGATTCGTTCATACGTATTTATGCCCTACA
Source organism: Acutalibacteraceae bacterium (assembly GCA_045638585.1). Taxonomy (GTDB): domain Bacteria; phylum Bacillota; class Clostridia; order Oscillospirales; family Acutalibacteraceae; genus DTU089. The sequence goes on from JAZUBO010000015.1 coordinate 81,185, forward strand.
CTCTTGCAAAAGACCATAGAACAAGCTTTGAAAACGGTAACATCAACGCAGTTATGGATGGCGATCTTGACGGATTCATAAACGCATATCTCAAAATGCAGGCAAATCAGGAATAATTATGGATATTAAAGAAGAATCTTTAAAAAAGCATTACGAATGGAACGGTAAAATTGAGGTTATTGCCCGTTGCCCCGTTGAAACAAGAGAGGATATGTCTTTAGCATACACCCCCGGTGTTGCAGAGGCTTGCCTTGTTATTAAAGACGATGTAAATAAATCCTTTGAATTAACAAGACGAAACAATCTCGTTGCAGTTGTTACGGACGGTACTGCAGTTTTAGGTCTTGGTGATATCGGCCCTGAGGCGGGTATGCCCGTTATGGAAGGCAAATGTGCATTATTCAAGAAATTTGCAGACGTTGATGCCTTTCCCCTTTGCATAAAGTCAAAAGACGTTGACGAAATAGTGAGAACTATTTATCTTCTTTCAGGTAGCTTCGGTGGAATAAATCTTGAGGATATTGCCGCCCCCAGATGCTTTGAAATTGAGAAAAAGCTAAAAGAAATCTGCGATATTCCGATTTTCCACGATGACCAGCACGGCACGGCAGTTGTTGTTCTTGCAGGTGTGCTTAATGCATTAAGAGTTGTGGGCAAAAAAATTGAGGATGTAAAAATTGTTGTAAACGGTTTAGGTGCAGCAGGTACGGCAATTTCAAAAATGCTTATTGCCGCAGGGGCACGAAATATGGTGCTTGTTGATAAACGAGGCATCATAGACGAAAACGATGAGCTTTTAGGCGAAGAAAGACAAAATCTTGCAAAGATTACAAACCCCGAAAAGCTTACGGGCGGTCTTGACTTTGCAATTAAAAATGCCGACGTATTCGTTGGTGTTTCTGCTCCGAATATTCTTTCGGAAGAAATGGTAAAAACAATGAATAAAGATGCAATTGTTTTTGCTATGGCTAACCCCACACCCGAAATTATGCCCGATAAAGCAAAAAATGCAGGGGCGAGAGTTGTTGGCACAGGCCGTTCAGATTTCCCCAACCAGATAAACAACGTGCTTGTTTTCCCCGGTATTTTCAGAGGTGCTCTTGATTGCGGTGCAACTGCAATTACAGAGGAAATGAAGCTTGCAGCGGCATACGCCCTTGCAAACCATATCCCCGAAAACGAGCTTAACGAAGAAAACATAATCCCCTCCGCATTAGACAGAAGCGTAGCTTTTGAAATCGCGGAGGCAGTAAAGAAATCTGCTGTTGAGAGTGGGAATGTTAGATAAAATGCGAAATGAAGTCGGCAGACGGCAAACTCGCTACGCTCGTAGTGAAGAGTGAAAAGTGAATAGTGAAGAAGTTAAGGGTCTGCGACGCTATTATATAAGCTTCGCGGGGAGCAACTAACTTAATAACATAAAAAATTATCCAAGGCGTGTACCTTCCTTCGAAGGAAGGGGGACCACCTTGGATTTTTTTATTTATTGAATTCATTTTCAAGCGTGCCTATTTGTAATTCTTTCGATATAGTTTTGCGGGTGGTGGAAGGTTCTCTACGCG